>JBKQPR010000216.1:0-7196 GCA_052144935.1 Bryobacteraceae bacterium | reverse complement strand
GATCCCGTTGGATACCGCCGGCGACGAGCCGAAATCCCTTTTGCCGAAAGTCCACATCTGCCATCCGGTGGTCGCGTTGAAGGCGTTCAGTTGACCCAGCATATCGACATAGGCCGTGTAGTTATCGACGGCGGGAACCCGGAAGGAAGAGTCGGTGAAGGTGTTTTGTTGGTCGGGACTGTAGTAGGAGTAAGGGGAGACAAACGACCAGGCCACGGGGTCCAACACCACCTGGAAGCTCTCGGTGCCATCGTCGCTTCTGACGTATTGAATATACGCCATATCGTTCCACGTAGCCGTCCCTCCGAAGGGCCACCCTCCGTTGGTGTTATAGGTATTGCTGAAGTTCCCTCCCGTAGCCGCGTCGATCGACGCCGTGTAATCCGATGAAGCATTGACGATCCGCCCATTCACTGCCGCTGGGTAGTTATCAAACTGAAACAGATAGGTTCCCGCTCGGGCATACCCAGGGTTGGCCCACTCCCAGATCCCGGTTCCGTTCGCCGGGTTCAAACAGAACACCATGTTGGCGTTGTTCCCTCCCTGAAGATAGACCTTCCCCTGGTAGTAGATCGGCAGCCAGAAATACGGCAGGGGAGTGAACTTGCCTCCGTCGCCGGTATCGTAGGAATTGGTATCTTTCCAGGTCCAGGCAAGCGTCAGCGGGGGAATGACCACTTCCGATGTTTGCCCCGTGTGGCGGCTATCGTGAAAAGCCATCACCCAGTCGTCCGCCCAGGCCCGTGGTAACATTGCGACGCAAGCCACTAACACGACCAGCCTTGTCATACTAAGTACATTGTTTCATAAGTACGGTCTCGTATTTTTCGGGCATCTCGAGCACCGCTCCCTGACGGTCGCGGCTCGGTAGGCGGCTGCTTTCAGAGCCGCGACCGTGAGGGAGCGGTTTCGCCTGAATACGTTAGCGTATTTCTGAAATGACGGACTAAGCCACCGCTGCCCAGGCGAGCACGGTACGCATCAACACGTTCGCGCCGTTCGCGCAATCCTCCCAGCGGCTGAACTCTTTCGGAGCGTGGCTGATGCCGCCCACGCTGGGCACGAAGATCATGCCCATGGGGCCCAGCGTGGCCATGGCCTGCGCGTCGTGGCCCGCGCCACTGGGCAGGCGCCGCGTCTTCAACCCCAGCCTGGCGCACACCGCCTCGATGGACTCTTCGACGGCTGGAGTGGCCAGCGCGGCATCGTGATGCGCCACCGGCTGGAGCTCGATCTCCGTGCCGGTCTTCTGCGCAATCTCGCGGGCACGGGCGCGGATCTGCGCGGCGAGGCCCTGGATCTTCTCCGCCGAAAGGTCGCGCAGCTCGACGGTCTCGACCACCCGGCCGGGCACCACATTGGGCGCATTGGGAGTGACGGCAATCTGTCCCACCGTCCCCACCTGGCGCCCGGACTCGGCGCGCACGATCTCGTTGACCGCGATGGTGAGATACGATGCCGCCACCAGCGCATCGTGCCGCTCCGGCATGGGGGTGGTGCCGGCGTGATTGGCGAAGCCGCGGATCTCGGCATCGTAGCGATCGATGGCCACGATGCCTTCCACCACGCCGATGGGGATGCCTTCGCGGTCCAGCGTGCCGCCCTGCTCGATGTGCAGCTCCAGGTAGCAATGAAAACTGCCCTTGGCGCGGCGCGCCTCGGCGATGCGATCGGGGTCGCCGCCGATCTTGCGGATGGCGTCGCGCTTGGTGACGCCGTTCCAGACGTGGTCCAGTTCACCGGGGTCCAAACGGCCGGCTGCCGCGCGGCTGCCCGCCAGGCCATTGTTGAACGCCACGCCCTCCTCGTTGGACCAGATGACCACTTCCAGAGGCCGGCGCGTCGAGATGCGATTCTCGTTCAGCGTCCGGACCGCCTCGATGGCAGCCAGCGATCCGAGATCGCCATCGAAATTGCCGCCATTGGGCACCGAATCGATGTGCGAGCCGAACAGCACGGGCGCGAGAGACTCGTCCGACCCGGCGCGGCGCCCGGAGATGTTGCCGGCGGCATCGATGCGCGGCGGGAGGCCCGCGGCTTCCATCAGGCCCATCGCGTAACGGCGGCCGGCAATATCGGCGTCCGAGTAGGCCACGCGGCTGACGCCATCGGCGAAGGCGCCTCCCGCGGGGCGGCCGAACACGCTGAGCCGTTCGATATGGTCGCGCAGCCGCGCGCCGTTCACCGCCGGTACATCCGCCGCCCGCGCCGCGAACGCCGCGAGCGCGGACGCGGAGCCACCCAGAAACTGTCGCCGGTTCATTGCCGCATCATACATCACCTGTCACCGCGGCGTGCACGACACCCGTTCGGGCGCTTACCGTTGGTGGGCGAAAACGCATGGCCTTGGAGATTGGCCGGTCCGTGGCCACCCGTGGGTTAGCCAATCCGGGCAGCCAATCCGGGCAGCCAATCCCGGCCGCAGCCGGCTTTAAGCCGGCGTCGGCACGGTTGAAGGCCCCGCGCAAACTACTGAAAATACGTCCCCGGCCAAATGGGCTTTCATACCTTTGGTGGTCCGCAGGGCCATGGGGACAGGCGAAAACGCCTGCCCCACCGAGCCTCGCAAGATGTTGGTCCTGCGATGCGCGGCAGGCGCTTTCGCGGCTGCTCGCCTCCCAGACCGGCGTTACACTGGGTCGAACAAGGGAGGCCATGAGAATTCCATACGCGGACCTCGCCGGCGCCTTGGCGGACATCCTGTTGAGACGCGGATTCGAGCGGGAGCGCGCCTGGTTGTGCGCGCGCCTGTTCGCCGAGACCACGCGCGACGGTGTCTATTCCCACGGCGTGAACCGATTTCCCCGCTTTATCCGGATGATCGACAACGGCAGCATCGATATTCACGCGCGGCCGAAGCTGGCGATCAAGGCCGGGGCGTTGGAACGTTGGGACGGACAACGCGGGCCTGGCAATCTGAACGCTTACGCCTGCATGGGCCGCGCCATTGAGATCGCGCAGTCGCAAGGGATGGGATCGGTGGCGCTGGCGAATACCAACCACTGGATGCGCGGCGGCAGTTATGGATAGCAGGCCGCGGAAGCCGGCGCCATCGGCATCTGCTGGACCAATACCCTCCCCAACCTTCCACCCTGGGGCGGCACGGCGCCGCGGCTGGGCAACAACCCTCTGGTGATCGCCGTGCCCCGCGCCAACGGACACATCGTCCTCGATATAGCGATGTCCCAGTTCTCTTACGGAGCGCTGGCATCCCATCGTCAACGCGGCGAGCGATTGCCCGTGGACGGCGGCTTCGACAGCCAGGGCAACCTGACGCGCGACCCGGAAGCCATCGAAATCTCGCAAAGGCCGCTGCCGATCGGCTACTGGAAAGGGTCGGGGTTATCGCTGGTCCTGGATATGATGGCTGCCATGCTGTCGGGCGGCGCGGCGACTCATCAGATTCCAGCCGACCCGGAACGCGAGGTTGGCGTATCTCAAGTATTCGTCGCCTTCGGCCTCTCTTCGTTCGACAACACCGGCTCGATGGCCGACGCCATCATCGCCTCTCTTGGTGCGGCGGAGGGCGAATCCTCCGCCCATGTCCGCTATCCCGGCCAACAGGTCCTTCGTACCCGCGCGGAGAACATGGCGCGTGGCGTTCCCGTCGATCCCGGGATTTGGCGTGAGGTTCAGGCACTCTGACCGGTTACCTGGGATACGGGTGCGACACTGCGTGGCGGCCCATTGGAGCCGGCGTTGGTACGGCGGCGCGCCGCGCCACGGTCTCTACGCCTTCGACGCGGCCTTCTTTGCCCGGAAGGCTTCCCAGCGCTTCCGCGTGGCTTCCGCGATCCGGCGGCGCCCTTCCGCGCTCATCCTGCGTTTGCCGCTTTTCCTGGCGGCAGCTTTCTTCCCCTGCGCGCCAGCAGCTTTCTTGAGCGCCGCCCAGCGCTTTTTCTGCGCAGCGGCGATCCGGCGTCTGCCGTCATCGCTCATTCCCGTGGTCCGGCCGCCCTCCGCCTTCGCGGGACCGCCCTTGCCGCCAAGCTGCCTGGTGAGGTCGGCGATCTTTTGCGCAATCTGCGCCCGTTCGTGCTGGTATCCGGTCAGCGCGGCGCGCAATATGTCTGGGTCAATGCTCTTGCCATGGGCCATGATTAGCTCATTATATGCGCAGTATCCGGAGAAGTGAATCCACAGGAGCAAACTTCAAGCAAACTTCCACGGGAAACTGGAATCCGCGCAGTCCGCGCAATCCGCGCGCCGTTTCTGGCGTGAGTTCGATTATTGACGCATAATGGGAGGACGATGACACGTGGTGGTGTCTCCGGAGAGGAACAAGCCCTGGTCGCGGGTAGGCGATGGATTCTCGCCTTGCTCCTTGCCGCGCCGCTGGCCGCGTACCTCAACGCGCAGGGCGCGCCGCAGGCCAAGCCGCAATACGAAGTGTACGCCATCCGCTACGCCACCATCCCGGGATTCGCCGTCAACCAGCTTGTGGCGGGCGCCGATCCGGCGCGCAAGCTGGATATCGCCATGATGGTCTGGCTGGTGCGCGGCGGCGGGCGTACCATCCTGGTGGACTCGGGCTTCTACCGCGAGCAGTTTTTCCGGCAGTGGCACGTCACCGATTTCGTCCGGCCCGACGAGGCCGTGAAGCGCGCCGGCGCGAACCCCGAAGAGGTCACCGACCTCATCGTCACGCACATGCACTGGGACCACGCCGACGGCATGGATCTGTTCCCCAAGGCGCGCGTGTGGCTGCAGAAGGAGGAGTTGGAATACTACGCCGGCGAGGCGTGGCAATCGCGGCGCACGCACGGCGGCATCGACCCGGACGACGTGATCGCCGCGGTGAAACTCAACCTCCAAGGCCGCATGGGCCTCGTGAACGGCGACGCGCAGGAAATTCTTCCCGGTATCGCCTGCTACACCGGTGGCAAGCATACGTGGGCCTCGCAGTTCGTGACGGTGAATACGGCGGCCGGAACCGTGGTGCTGGCCAGCGACAACATGTATCTGTACGAGAACCTGGAAAAGCACGTCCCGATTGCCGCGACTTTGGACGCGGATTCCAACCTGCGCGCGCAGGACCGCATGCGCCAAATGGCCGCCAAACCCGAGCTGGTGGTGCCCGGGCACGATCCGGAGGTGATGAAGCGCTTTCCGAACACCCAGCCGGGCGTGGCGAAAATCGCGCCGGCGCAGTGAGGGCTGTGAGAAATCGGTTGGCAGGCGGGGCGCCCTCTGGGCCCGCCTGCCCGCCTGCGTTGCAGGTCATTCGGCAGCAAGGTGGGACGGACGCTTTCGTCAGTCAGGCTGGCAGGCCGCCCGATTTCCGGTAGTGAGCTACTTTCGATTTCCGGCAGCTTGAACCGCTCAAGCAAACGTGCCATCCTATGAGGCATGAAGAAGTCCGCAGCCAAAAAGGCATCGAAGGTCAAAAGACCCCCAGAGCTAGATATGAACCAACTTGCGCATCACCAGATTCGGATGCAAACCGAAGCGGTTCCAGGTCCGGTTGCCATTGTAGAGACTCCACCGAGCCGATCTGAGATTTCTCGCGTGATGGCCGAGTTGGGGCGGCGTGGCGGGAGGATCGGCGGGAAGGCTCGTGCGAATGGCCTGTCGCCAGAACGTCGCCGCGAAATCGCACTGAAGGCGGCACGGAAGCGTTGGGATAAGTGAAACTACTTTGGCTGGTACTGTCCCTTCTTGGGGCGCGCTATCAGACCTTGAGCGAACAACGCCGCAAGCGCAGCGCTTACTGAAGGTACATTCTTAACGCCGATTTGTTGTGCAATCGTCGGAGCATCAAGCGCCTTCTCTGGATGAGCTTTCAGTAAGGAAAGTGTGCGGCCCATTATGGAATCCGGCCCAAAACCATTACCCGTGGTCTGCTTTTTGGTCGCCGGTTCCCTAATCGGTTGCGGTTCTCCTGTTGTTACCTGCTTGCGTGCCGCAGTAGTCTTGCGCATGCCGGGATACCAAGCGGCCAGCCCCCATTCGTTGTTGACCCTCACAAAGCGACTCTCCCTAGATAGAACTGTATTAACCATCGCCGGAAATCGCTTAGCCGAACTCTTAAGGCCGCCCTTCAGGAGTGCTGCGGCTACCTCTGCCGTTGGCTTTGTTTTCTTGACGGACGCCAAATACTTTTCAGCCGCATCAGGCACGGTCATTTGAAAGAACGCATCGTGTGAAATGTCGCCATTGGTGGTCCCGCGCGAGAAGTCGCTCGGCGGCGGCCCACCCGGAAGCGAGCCGCCTTGAATGCGCAAGGCCCTCAACGTTTCGATAGCGGCGGAGATTCGCTCCTGCCAGCCCTCCAAGTCCGCTATCGCGGCATCGATGTGGCTAGGCTCCTCGCCCATAATTCTCCCTTCCAAAACTGCCAAGATTCAGGTAAAATACAAAAAGAGAGTGTGACGGGCGGGTTTCCCCGCCCGCTTGCCCTTTCTAGGGGCCGATGGCTAATCTCATCGCAGCCCTCTTTCTGCTGGCGGTTCCTGGTTCGGTTTGACGGCCTGTATCCAGGAACCGCTTTCGCTTTTACTTCCATTCCAGAATACACCCAAGCCAAGATCTATCGCAACTACTAATTTTTCTATTGACAATGCTTGCTCCGCTCAAGCATAATAGAAACATGAACCGTCTATCATCTGAACAACGCGCCGCAGTCATCAACTGCCTCATCGAAGGGTGCTCCATGCGTTCCACTGTGAGAATGACGGGCATCGCCAAAAAGACCGTCGCGCGGCTTCTTGTTGAAGTGGGCGAGTTCTGCGCCAAGTTTCAGGATGCCACATTCCGAAATCTGAATTGCCAGCGGATTCAGGTCGATGAATGCTGGTCTTACGTCTATGCCAAGCAGAAGAACGTCACTCCTGAGATCGCCGAAAAGAACCCCGGCGCTGGCGATGCATGGCTCTGGGCTGCGATTGATGCCGATACCAAGCTGGTCCCGTGCTGGCTTATCGCCCGCCGTGATCCGGTCGCCGCCCGCGATTTTATCGAAGACCTTGCGGGCCGTTTGAGCAATCGCATTCAGCTTACCAGTGACGGCTTGAAACTTTATGTGAAGGCGGTTGATAAGGCGTTCGCAGGCGATATCGACTTCGCCCAACTAGCTAGTTTCTGTCGCGAAACCCGTAAGCTACTGATGCGTTGAGGCTTACTTGCTCCTGTGGCATCCGGGTTCAGCAGTTGGCCCGCTCCGAGCTTAGGGGTCTCTGGCTCGGATCGTCCACCGG
>JBKQPR010000215.1:0-10115 GCA_052144935.1 Bryobacteraceae bacterium | reverse complement strand
CGTGAAACTCAGAGCCATTTATCTAAGCGGGGATCTCGACCAATACTGGGCCTTCCACATTCAGCAAGACCAAAATCGACTTTATTCGGCTGGCAAATGGAGCGTCGTCGAAAAGTAGTCACACCCATCGCATTTTGTTTTCATCTGTTCATCTGTGGCCGATAATTCTTTTTCGCGCCCTCACGTGCAGGGAGCGGACGGGCAATGGGAACGGCTTCGGGCTGACGGTCGTGGCTCCGTTCGGAGCTGGGCCGAGAGGGCGCCTGGCGAGCGGTCCCGCAACAGCACAACATCTCGCGGCCGGAGACTTGGTATGAGAAACTCGCGGCCGCGCTGGTCTCCTATTTCCGGCGCAGCGTGCTGAGCCGCGGCCGATCGGATGCGCTCCAGCCACCGCCCAGCGCCTTGATCGGCAGCACGCCGGCGTTCGTGCGCCGGCGCAGGATGGCGCCCACTGAGGGCCGGCCTGGATCGCCGCCAGTGCCGAGCGCGGCCCACAGAAACAAAAACCGGCCGCGCTTTGCTTGCCTCTCACACCGGAACAGGATTGCCGGCGCGGCAACCCTGACGCAAATCCGGTACTACCGTTTGGTCCACCAGTTGCTGTAAGGTAGTCGGGAGGCGTCGGCTATGACCACCATCGGCCTCGCTGTTCTCGACAATCGTCGCTGCCTCGAAGTGCGCATACTCACCGACCTCACCTTGCGCAACGCAGCCGCCATTCGCACTGGGATTCTATCGGCTTGGGAGGATCGCGGGAAACCGGGGCCGCTGGTTTTGGATCTTGCCGGCGCCCGGCATATCGACAGTACGGGCGTGAGTGCGTTGTTAGCGATCTCCCAACGGACTGAGGACGCCGGCGTCTCACTTGTCATAACGGGACTACGCAGCTCCCCGCGCCGCATGCTCGAACGCACCGGCCTCGGCGCGCTGTTTCATATCGGAGACACCGGCGCCCCTGCCGCCTGACCTTCGCTCGATCCTCCCGCCCAGTTCGAGTCTGCCAAACCAGCGCCATGCGGGTAACCGCGTCGCTCGGAGCTCACGCGTGTCCGCCGAGTTGGTTAGGCTCCACGCAAGAATAACTTCACGGCGGCCGCTGTGGCGCAGGCTCTCAGCCTGCAGCGTCGAGTCTCGACTCGACGCTTTTGCGGCCCTAGGACGACGGGCGTCGGCACGAGTGCCGACGCATCCCCGGCAGAGCCGGGGGATCTCCCAACTGATTAGAGATGTGTTGTTCGGATAGCGCCAGGATGGTCGGGCATCCGGAAGTTGGCCACTTGGACGAAAAGCCGCCCAACCGCGAGGTTGGATTCCCGGAAGACGCCCGCTCTCCTGCCCCGGCGGGTTGCTGCTGCGTTACAGCCCGTCGAACAGCAGGCGCAATCGGTCGCGTACGGCGCCGGCCGCGGCGCCGCTCAGCTTGCCGGTCGATTCCACAAGCTGTGCCTTGCCGACCGTGAGGATCTGCGATACGCTCACTACGCTCGCCTTCGGAAGATTGGCCTCGCCCTTCCTCAGAAGCACGTTGCCCGGTGCGTTCGCCCTGCTTAGATTCGACGTAATCACGCGGCGGGCGCTACCCGTGTGTTGGCGATCAGCCTGGTTCCACTTCAGGACGCGCTTGTTTTGGTGCGCTGTTCCGGATACGGCACCCGATGCCCACCGGTTCATTTGGTTCGCAGCCTCCATCTTCCAAGACCGGCCAAGTCATTTTTTTCAATCAGTTGCAATTAGGGACCCATAGGCGCCGCGTCCGCCGCAATCGTGACGGGCTCATTTGAAACGCCCTTATCGAAAACGCCCCGGTACCAATGCCGACCCCTCCGCTCGAAGCCTGTTCTCCGGGGTGCCTCCGATAAGGTGCTAGCGTTACACCGCCAAGCGGATGACTTCCCGATGCGCCGTGATCAATTCCCTACCCACTTCGCGATCGAGTAAACTTGGCTGATGCCCCTTTCCGTTGGCGACAAGCTCGGCCCTTACGAAATCCTGGCGCCCATCGGCGCCGGCGGAATGGGCGAAGTGTGGAAGGCGCGCGACCCGCGGCTCGACCGCATCGTCGCCATTAAAACTTCCTCTGAAAAATTCAGCGAGCGGTTTGAGCGCGAGGCCCGCGCCATCGCGGCGTTGAATCATCCGAATATCTGCCAGATCTACGATGTCGGTCCGGACTACCTTGTCATGGAGTACGTCGAAGGCCCGGAAATCAAAGGACCGCTGCCGCTCGATCAGGCGCTGAAGCTGGCCATTCAACTGGCCAGCGCCCTCGAAGCCGCACATCGAAAGTCGATCACGCACCGCGATCTCAAACCGGCCAACATCCTGACGACCAAATCCGGCGTCAAAGTCCTCGACTTCGGCCTCGCGAAATTCGGCCTGGTGAAACACGCGCGCAGCGACGAGACGCAGACCCGAGCGCTGACGCAAGAGGGCACCATCGTCGGTACCCTCCAGTACATGGCCCCCGAACAGTTGCAGGGCAAGCCAACCGACGCGCGCTCCGATATTTTCTCCTTCGGCTGCGTGCTCTACGAAATGCTCACCGGCAAACGCGCCTTCCGCGCGGAGAACCAGGCGACGCTGATTGCCGCCATCATGGACCGCGAGCCGGAGGCGATCGCCCTGCATCAGCCGATGGTTCCGCCGATGCTCGAGCGGGTGGTGAAAAAGTGCCTGGCCAAGGATCCGGACGACCGCTGGCAAAGCGCCTCCGACCTGAAGAGCGAGCTCGAGTGGGTGCTGGAAGGCGGCTCGAACGCGGCCATGCCCGCGCCTGTCGTAGAACATCGGCGCCGGAACGCCCGTCTGGGCTGGCTTCTCGCCAGTGTCCTCGCCGCGCTGCTGGCCGTCGCCGTCTTCGCCATTTTCCATTACCGGACCGCATCCGCGCCTGCCGCTGCGATTCGCTTCGAAATTCCGCCGCCCGAAGGCACTTCCTGGGGGGGATACGATTACCCCGTGGTCTCGCCGGACGGTTCGCGGATCCTGTTTGGCGCGACGAAGCGCGACGGGACGCGCAGCCTTTGGCTGCGGCCGATGGACTCCGTGAACGCCCAGCCCATTCCGGGAACCGAGAGCGGCAGCGTCGCCCCCGGCGCCTGGTCGCCCGACGGGCGATCGATCGCTTACGTGGCGGACGGCAAATTGCGAAGGCTGGAAATGGCCGGTGGTTCGCCGCTGATACTGGGTTCCGTGGGCGCCCTGGCAGTACCCGCCTGGAGCCCGGCAGGGGTGGTCCTGTTCACGGGCGAAAGCCCATACCCGCTCTATCGGATACCCGCCTCCGGCGGGGACGCGAAGACGGCCACGGGATCTGGCGGTCCGCAGCTCTATCCCAGCTTTTTGCCCGGCGGGCGCAGCTTTCTCTATTGCACCCCCGGAGGAGGGCTCGGTTCCAACGCCGAGCTCTATGCCGGCGCCTTGGATTCCAAACAGGTAAAGAGTCTCGCTGCCGGGAGTTCCGGCGTGTTTGTCCCGCCGGCGTGGCTGTTGTACCTTCGCGGCTCGACGCTGGTGGCGCAATCGTTCGACCCCGGCAAGCAGTCGCTCTCCGGCGACCCGATCCCCATTGCCGATCAAGTTGCCGTCGTGGCCCTAAACGGCGGCGGCTTCTCGGTCTCTCAAAACGTGCTCGCCTACCGCAGAGCACTCCCGCCGTAACCTAACGATCTCACGTGGTACGATCGCCAGGGCAAGCAGCTCGGAACGGTTGGGGAACCGGCCGTTTACACCAATCCCGCGCTTTCCCCCGACGGGAAGCGGCTGGCAGTCGGCCGCCTGGACCCGGCCACCAACACCCGCGACATCTGGGTGCTGGACCTGACGCGCGGCGTCAGTTCGCGCTTCACCTTCGACAAGGCGGACGAGACGAACCCTGTCTGGTCTCCCGATGGATCGAGGATCGCGTTCTCCTCGAGCCGCAAGGGGCACCGCGATATTTATTGGAAGGCTGCCTCGGGCGCAGGCGCCGACGAGCCCTTGCTTGAAGCCGCGGCGTCGACGTCCGTGGAAGACTGGTCGGCGGATGGAAAACTCCTGTTGTTCAACATCAACTCCCATGAGATTGACGCTTTGCCCATGAGCGGGGATCGCAAGCCCTACCCGGTGCTGAAAGCTCCCTTTGCGCAGACTCGCGGGAATCTGTCTCCCGATGGGCGCTGGATCGCTTATGTGTCGGAGGAGTCCGGCAGATTGGAGGTCTTTGTCCAGAACTTCCCGCCGGCCGGCGGCAAGTGGCAGATCTCGACAAGCGGTGGAACCGAACCATCCTGGCGTCGCGACGGCAAGGAGCTGTATTTCCTGAACGGAACGAAATTGGAAGCCGTGGACGTGAAAGCGGCCGGGTCTTCCTTTGAGGCGGGGATTCCCAAAGACTTGCTCGACGTGCCGGTGGTCGGCGAAACGACGCGCCGCAACCGTTATGTGGCGACCGCCGATGGCCAGCGTTTTCTCTTTGTGACGTCGCCGAAGACCCTTGACACCACGCCTTTCACGGTCGTCGAGAACTGGCAGACTGCCTTCAAGCACTGACGGCGGAATTCCGCTTCACGCGTGGGCGCTCCCGGCAGCAGCTTCCCGTGCGGCCTCCGCCTGCAATCCGGCACAGTGCCGTAAATCCGGCCAGGGTTGGCGGTACAGCTCCCGGTTGGCCGGGCATCCGGCAGTTATCCACTTGACTGTGTAGCCTAGCTAGCCGCGGAGTTGGACTCCCGGAAGATGCCCGCTCGCGTGCCCCGGCGGGTTGCTGCGTCACAGCCGGTCAAACAGCAGGTGCAATCCGTCGCATACGGCTCCGGCCGCGGCGCCGCTCAGCGTGCCGGTCGATTCCACAAGCTCTGCCCTGTCGACGGTGAGGATCTGCGATACGTTCCCTACGCTCGCCCTCGGAAGATTGGCCTCGCCCTTCTTCAGAAGTACGTTGCCCGGCGCGTTCGCCCGGCGCGTTCGCCCGGCTCAGATTCGACGTAATCAGGCACACGACGCTCGTTCGAATCGCGCTCCGGTTGAAAATATCGTTCCGGACAACCACGCAGGGATGCCGCTCGGCACTCGCCGAGCCTGCCGCGGGCCCGAAGTCAAGCCCGTACACTTGTCCTGCCGGATCTCGCTCACCAGCGTTCCTTGACCGTGCGGCGGACCTTTGGCTCTGATTCCTTTCAGCAGCCGCTTTTCCGTTGGTTCTACACCGTCAGACTTCGTTCAGCCGGAGCAGCATCTGTTGCCCCCGCTTCCGGTGCAGGAAATCGCCGACTGCCAGCGCGAAAAGGCGGCTGCGGCTCAGTCCCATCCGCCGCGCGGTTTCGTCCGCTTCATGCAACAGTCCGTCATCGATGGAAATCGCCGTTCTCATATTACTGCCGCGTGTTATACCATGATTGGCGCCACATGGGAGTACCCGTTTGGACGCGCTTGGGATGACTGCTGCGCGATCCCCGGATACGGTTCAAGCGAAACTCAACACCCTTCCCGCCCACGAGTGGATGGGTAGCCGCCCAGCCCGGAAGTCCATCAGCCGGAATAGGAACCCGAAGTTTTCGTTTCGATGAACCGCATTCCGACCGCCATTTGGCGGAAGAGGGGATATTCACTTCACGCAGGTTGCACGCCGGCCGTCACAACAAGTAGGGAAAAACGCCGTCTGCGGGCACAAGATCTTGTGGCAACCTGCGTGGAGGGAACATTCCCTTTGGCGGAAAACTTCCTGTCACGACCCGCCGCCCCAGCCGTGGTGGGGCATCGGTTCGTGGGGGAGTGAGATAGAATACCTCTATGAATCGCAGCGAGGCACTTTTGCTCCTCCAGGCTCTGCGCACGGGAGATAAGAAAGCGATATCCGAATTCATGCGGGTCCGGGCGCTCGAACACCGGATCGTCTGCGAACACTGCAGGGAGCGCGTGCTGCCGCTCGTGCGGGTCTTCGATTTCGACGAAATGGTGGTCAGCGTGGAGTGTTCCTTGTGCGGCAAGCTGAACCGGATCCCGCTTAAGAGTTGGACCGGCGTGGACCCCTTGCAACCGCCCCCCAGATCCTAGTATTGTCGAGGCGTGACCATTACTCGACGCACCGTTCTCACTGCCATGTCCGCGGCCGCCGCAGCGCAGGCGCAGCGGCAGCGCCCGCTCAATTGGAAGCCCAAGCTCGGGGTGCTGTGCCAGTACACCGACGCCAACCTGGAGTTCGTCAAGGCCGAAGGCTTCACCAGCATGCAATTGCGGCTGAATCCCGACCAACTGGACGACGCCAAGATCGCCGCCATCAAGGAGAAGATCCAGCGCGCCGGCATCTATGCTTCGGCGCTGGCGGTGGACGGCAACCACATCGACGCCGATCCCGCCCGCCGCGAGCGCCAGAATACCTATACCGTGAAGTGCCTGGAGTTGTGCGGGAAGCTGGGGATTCCCAACATCGGCGGCCAGTCCGGCACCATCAAGGAACGTCCGCTGGCCCAGCAGGTGGACGAGATCGTCAAGGTCTATACCGAAAAGTACTTTCCGCTGTGCGAGAAGTACAACGTGCGCATCCTGTGGGAGCCATACGCCGGCGGCCCCAATATCGCCACCGGGCCGGTAGGCTGGGAGGCCCTGTTCAAGGCCTTCAACGACAGCCCCCACGTGGGCCTGCAGTTCGACCCCTCGCACCTGGTGTGGCAATTCATGGACCCGGTCGCGGCGGCGCGCGAATTCGTCTCTAAAATCTACGACGTGCATCTGAAGGACACCGAGATTTTGTGGCACGTGGTGCGGCGCGCGGGCATTCAGCCGGTGGACAACCAGCGCTGGTGGCGCTTCCGCGTGCCGGGCTACGGTTCGGTGGATTGGAAGGGCTTCTTCTCGGTGTTGTCGGAAGTCGGCTATGCCGGCGCGATGAACATCGAGAACGAGGACCAGTTCTATTATCCGGCGAACGACGCCCAGGGCAACTTCACCGAGCAGTACAAGCGCGGGTTCAAGGTGGCCCACGAGTACTTGAAGACGCTGGTGCCGCCGGTGACGGCGTAGGGGGATGGCGACTGCCAGCCTGGTGCTCATCGGGCATGGGCGAGGATGGAGCCGGCGATCTGTGGCAACGGCAGGACCATGTCGACCGCGCCCCGTTTGATGGCCTCGTTGGGCATGCCGAAAACTACCGAGGTCGCTTCATCCTGAGCGATGGTTACCGCTCCGGCCAGCTTCATTTCCAAAATGCCGCTTGCGCCGTCGTCACCCATGCCGGTCAGGATCGCGGCGACCGCATTGGGCCCCGCGTAGCGCGCGGCGGAGCGAAACAACACGTCCACCGAGGGACGATGCCGCGAGACGAGCGGCCCGTCCTTGATGTCCGCATAGTATCGCGCGCCGCTTCGTTTGAGGAGCGTGTGATGGTTGCCGGGCGCAATCAGCGCGCGCCCGCGGAGAACCGTATCGTTGGGTTCGGCCTCTTTTACGGCGATCCGGCAGAGGCTGTCCAACCGCTGCGCGAAGGCGCGGGTGAACATTTCCGGCATATGCTGCACGATGACGATGCCGGGCGCATCGGGGGGCATGGCTTCGAGCAGCGACCGGAGCGCCTCGGTTCCTCCCGTGGATGCGCCAATGACTACGACCTTCTCAGTGGTTTCCAGCATCGCCGCCGTGCCGCGGGAAAGGACGGCATCGGCCGTGAGCTTCGGCTCGACGGTACGGCTGGGCGCGGGCGGCCCCAACCGCGCCGCCGCGGCGGCCCGGACGGCCTGGCAGAGCAGGACGCGGGATTCCTCCAGGAACTGTTTGCTCCCCAGCCGCGGCTTGGCAATAATCTCCACGGCACCATATTCGAGGGCTTTGAGCGTGGTCTGGGCGCCCTCTTCGGCGAGCGAGGAACAGATGACCACGGGTATGGGGTGTTGCGCCATGATCTTCCGCAAAAACGTCAGCCCGTCCATGCGGGGCATCTCGATATCGAGCGTGATCACATCCGGCATTTGTTCGCTGATTCGTTCGGCAGCGACGAAGGGATCGCTGGCGGTAGCGATGACCTCGATGGCGGGGTCCGTGGACAGCACCTGGCTCAAGGTTTGCCGCACGAGCGCGGAATCGTCCACAATCAGAACGCGGATTCTCTCTTGGGTCATAATCGGGCCTGCGGATTTCTTTGGGCCGGTGTGACATCGTTTTCGCACGGGACCGCTTTGGGCAACGTAGCAAGCCGCTGCAGAAGCACCTCGCCGGTCCCGGTATGGAAACGGATGGTGCGGCCTCGAATTCCACCCAGGTCGGATGCCGTGACGCGGAGGCCTTCTTCTGCCAGAACCTCCCATGCGGCTTGGCAATTCAAGGCGCCAACCGTGGGTTTGGCCAGTCTGGCCGCGGTCACCGGGAGCACATCCGCGCCGCCGAAGAGTTTAACGTCCAACTCTTCACGGGAAACCCCCAGGGCGTCAAACTGCCTGGCGAGGTAACGAATGCTGAAATCGACGTAGCGGTGACCATCGGCGCCATCGGTGTCCCGAGGGCACCGCGGCAGGATGCCATGGCATAATGCGCCGGCGCCAAGCCGGGCGCTCCAGAAGGTCACGCCCACGCACGACCCCAGAATCGTCCGCAGGATGGTCGGGTTGCGGGCCAGATAGAGCCGCCCGGGCTGCACGCTGATTCGCGGAAGATGCGCCATCATCCACACTTCCTATAGACGGCCGGCCCCACCGCGACCAGCGGCAGGCCCATGTTTTGCAGGGACTCGGAGTGACCCGAGAAGAAATATCCGCCGGGGGCGAGCCGGCGGGTGAGATTCTCCAGAACGCGAACCTGGGTGGACCGGTCGAAATAAATGATGACGTTCCGGCAGAAGACGATCTCGGGCGGCTCAGCCAGGCCGTGGTCCGCGTCCATGAAGTTGGCGCGCCGAAACTCGATCTTTGCGCGCAGCTCGGGAACGACGCGTACCAGATCGGAACCTGGATCGCGGCTGCGCATGAAGTATTTCTTGCGCAAGTTCTCGCGCACCGGTCTTACCACATCGGACTTGAAAATGGCCATGCGGGCCTTGGCCAGCACCGCGGTGCTGATATCGGTGGCCAACACGCTGAACCGAAAACCGGGGCGGCATTGGGCATACTCGCTGAGCACCATCGCCAGGGTATAGGGCTCCTCTCCGGTGGAGCATCCCGCACTCCAGACGAGGGACTTCCTGTCCGCGCCGTTCCGCGCCTCCAGGTCCGGGAGCGCCTTGGACGCGAGGAACTCGAAATGGTCCGGCTCGCGAAAGAAGTCGGTCTTATTGGTCGTGACGGCATCGATCAGATGGACCAGTTCCTGATTTCTGCCGCCGGGCGCAAACACGAAGCTGCAGTACTCGGCGCAGGAGGACAACTGCAGGCTATGGAGCCGGCGCCTGAGGCGGATCTCCAGCATGGTCTTCTTGTCCCGGTTCAAGTTGATGCCGGATTCCGCATGAATCAAGGATCGGAGCCTGTCGAAATCCGCAGCCGACAGACTTTCATTCTGCGTATCCATATAGGTTGAGCGAGGCGCGGGGGGCCCGCCGGAAGGGGGACCCCGTCGACACAAGGACCCCGTCGAAGCGCACCCCCTTCGCTGTCAGGCGTTGACTTCAGCCAATGGTTTGTGGCTCTCGGAACCGTGGAACTGCGATAGCTCCTCGGTAGAGAACACCCGGTCGATGTCCAGGATCATGATCAATTGGGCGTCGCGCTTGCCCATGCCTTTAATAAAATCGGTCCGGATCTTGACGCCGATTCTCGGCGGAGGCTGGATGTGCTCCGGCTCCAGATCGATCACCTCCTCGACCGAGTCGGCCAACGCGCCGATCACATTGGACTCGCCATCCACCAGCATCTCCACAACCACGATGCAGGTGTTGACGGTTTTCTCGGTTTTTGACATTTCGAAACACAGCCGCAGATCGACTACGGGCACCACGTTGCCGCGGAGGTTGATCACGCCGCTCATGAAATCCGGCGTGCGCGGGATCTTGGTGATGGTCGTGAAATCGAGCACTTCCCGGACTTTGGCGACGTCGATTGCGTACACCTCTTCTCCCAGTCTGAATGTGAGATACTGCCGCGTGTCGGTGATTTCGGTAACGCTCATAAAATGGTTCTCCTTTCGCTTAGCGCGGTTGGGCGCGGGCCGAT
>JBKQPR010000214.1:0-97575 GCA_052144935.1 Bryobacteraceae bacterium | reverse complement strand
ATGTTCTGGACAGTACGCGGGGCAAACGCCATCCTGGCTCTGCGATGCTGCCAAATCAACGGCCGCTTTGAGGATTACTGGGCCGCCCGCCGGGTGGCTTGATTTCCACTTCTATGTCGCGCACCCTTCCGGAACGAGGCCGCAGTGATTCACGGATTCATAGCAGGTCAACAGGTCAACAGCATCCGCTCGATGGTTTTAACGTGTGGTGGGAATGCCACGAAGAGCAACGCAAAGTGGTACATTCGCCTTGGACGGATGAATCGAAAAAGAACGCCGCAAGAGATTGAGACCGCGGTCCTGATGAAATGCGCGCGCCGCTGCGCCCTCTGCTTTGGTTTATTCCACGATCTGTCCGAGAAGCATGGACAAGTTGCCCATGTCGACCAGGACCCCTCAAATTACACAGAAGATAATCTGGCGTTTCTGTGCGTGATGCATCATTCGCTTTACGACTCGAAGACGAGCCAGCACAAGAACTACACCGCCCACGAAGTCAAGGTGATGCGGACCGCCCTGCATGACGCGATCAGCCGGAAAGAGCACGCGTCCACAAATGCCGTGACGCCTCCGGCTGCCGACGCATCCGAAGCCGAGGAGACGCTCTTTGTCAGGCAGCGGAGGTCCCTTCCCGATACCGACCTAGCTAGTAAAGAGAATCTGGAGCGGGCCATATTGGAGAATTCTGATTCGCCCGGTCTGCTTCATGGAAGCCCAGTTTCAAAGCCTCGAACACTGCAAAAGGTTCATGCGGTCCCGCTATGTCGAGTGCCTCTCCAATGCTTCGTACCCCATCATCCTGCCCGATAGCGACCTGATCGCAGACCAGTCTTTACAGGTGGTCCGATGCGAAACCGACGTCCCAACCGATCGCAATGTGCTTTGTGAATGCTGGGCACTGTTCCGTACCGGGCAGTTCATCCACAACCGCGCGGTGCTGACGCACAAAGAAATCTCCGGCAGCATTCACTATCTGGAAATACTCCGCGTGATCTCTCACGCATCCGAATTCAGCAGGAGGATGGCGGAGGAGGACGTGCTCTCACCCAGGGCCGTACTTTCGATAGCCCTTAACAACATCGCCGGCCTCAACCTTCAGGTACCCGGCCAATCTCCATCCACCTTCTGCAAATCGGACAAGACTGAATTCACCCGGCAGCTTTCCCCTGCTGACCTGAATTCCCGGAGCCAAGAGATCGCCATCGACATTGCATCGCAGTGTTATTCCGCATTCGGATGGAACGATCCCAATCCCGGCGAGCTGCGCCAGCAGCAGCGGCGCTTTGTCTGACCCTTGACGGGCACTAAAACAGCTCGCGCGTCGCAAGGCACGAGAATGTATTTTATCAGGTTTAAAATGCGAGGCCTTCTCGGACAGTCGGAACCGGCTATTTCCGAGTTGGTCTCTTGATTCGGCGGGAACGGTCCGCCCTAAGCCTGCGACTATTTCCAGATCGCAAACGGATTGATCTGCAAATAGTCGGAGGTGCCGCTGAGGGTTCCGAAGACGCACAGCGGCACAGGGCGGCCTCCAAACCCACGGATGAAGACTGCTTCGTGGCTGCTCGCGCCCATAGGATTTCCGGCCCTCAATTTCTTGGCACTCGCGGAGAGCTTCACGACCGCCGAGGACTGTTTGTAGTAATCGTCTCGATCGCAGTAGTCGTCGGCTCCGCCCTTCTCAAGCAATAGGTAGCCATCGGCATTCACCGACTCGGTGCCGAGCGCGCACCCATAGAATTGGGGCGCGTTGAAGCTGTCCCGAATATTGACGAAGACAGGGCCATCTGTCGTTTGCAAGTGCCGGCTTGCCTCGGCGAGGCTGGTAAAGAAGTAGTCCGCCCCGGACTTCCTCAGGAAATCGAGCAGCTTCTCCAATCGGTGCTCGACCGTCTGTACTCTTATCGACTGTTCAGTCCGCGCTCTGGATCCCGTCACTTCAGTGGACACCTCGCCTTCTAGACCGCTGAGGAGCTTTACCAGGAAGTTCTTCAACCGTAATCCCGCTCCGACCTTCGCGGCAAGGCCCTTCTGAGTTGTCGTTGTGCGCGATGTCTCCACAGCCTCGACTATTTGAGAGTACATGCTCTCAATACCGGGGCCGTCCAGGTAAATGTACTCAACCGGCAGTCGTGCAGGCTTGATATTGGCCGTCCTCCCATCACGGAGTAGCTATTGTACAACGCCGTTTTCAGTTCGGGGGATTTCACGTGGCCGCATAGATGAAGGGGCGTGCGATGTTCTGGGCAGAATAGGCTCACCAGCCGCAGACCACGAGTGCGGGAAAGACGACGGCGCGGTGAGACCCAGCCGGTTGTGTCTGATAGCGTTTATGTAAACTCTTGGCGTCGTTCCTCCACCTGGTCGCAAAGCGCCGGTGCCGGGATCATTTTAATTTAACGCCTACCGCAAGCCCGGTTTCCAAGGGTGGTAACCTGGCCCAAGCTCGTTCACAAAGGTCACCAACTTTCTTCATCCCTCCAACTCCCGCCATCGCAACCACTTACAACCCGCGGCCCGCTTCCTCGCCGCCGGACTCAGCCTGCCCTTCGCGTACAATGAGGTTCGGGAAGGGCTTCGCGAGAGCGAATTTGCCCCGAGAAAGCGAGTCCCGGACGCATCTGTCCGGTTCACCCCTGGTTAACTCTTTTGGTTTCAATGAAACCCTCCGAGTTTCCCGGACATGCGTGTCCGGAATGGGTTCGTTATGGAAGAACCAGGCCAGCACCGCGAGACCGGCCCGACCGGAGCGCTTGGGTCGGCCGGCCCGCAGGAGTTCGCCGCCATCGCCGGCCACTGTTCCGCTGCCCAAGTGCTGTCGCTCAAGCCGATCAGGGAGACCTGCTACGCCGACGAACTCGGCCGGTCCTGGGATGAATTCTGCCAGTCGTACATCGGCCTCACCCGCCTGTAACCCCCTTCCAGGGGGACGCCATTTCTTGCGCCAACCTAAAACTCCCGAGTGAGCGGGCGGACCGGTCTATGGTGGGCGTACAATGATTGATTCCTCTGAAAGGCGGACTATTTTATGATCCAGAACCTGCGATCGCTCATCGGAAAGTTGAACGACCCCACCCGCAACGCCCTGGAAGCGGCGGCGGGCTTGTGTCTTTCCCGGACCCACTATGACATCGAAATCGAGCATGTCCTCCTGAAAATGCTCGATGCCAGCGATGGCGACCTGGCGTACATCGCCAGGCACTATGAGATCGACAAATCGCGGCTGGCCGCGGAACTGACGCGCAGCATCGACAAGTTCAAGTCGGGCAACGCGCGCACCCCGGCGCTCAGTCCGTCGGTATTGAAGATGCTGACGGAAGCATGGACGCTGGGATCGATCGACTACGGGACCGGTAAGGTCCGCTCGGGGCTGGCCCTCCTGGCCCTGCTCACCAACGACGAGCTTTCCCGGATGGCCCGCGACTTCAGCAAGGAACTGCAGAAAATCCCGCCGGACGGCCTGCGCAAGGACTTCCTGCAGATCACCGCGTCCTCACAGGAAAGCGTTGCGGCGGCCGCGGCTGCGGGTGAGCCGGCGGCGGACACCCCACGCGCGGCAGGCAGCGGCAAGACGCCCAATCTGGATCAGTACACCGTCAACCTCACCGAAAATGCCCGCCATGGCAAGATCGACCCGGTGCTGGCCCGCGATTTCGAAATCCGCCAGGTGGTAGACATTCTCACGCGGCGGCGCCAGAACAATCCCATCCTGGTGGGTGAAGCCGGGGTGGGAAAGACCGCGGTGGTGGAGGGTTTCGCTGTGCGGATTGTGCAGGGCGACGTTCCTCCGGTTCTGAAAAACGTGACCGTGCGTACGCTCGATCTGGCGCTATTGCAGGCCGGCGCGGGGGTGAAAGGCGAATTCGAGAACCGGCTGAAGGGGCTGATTGCGGAGGTGAAGTCGTCTCCCACTCCGATTATTCTGTTCATCGACGAGGCGCACACCATGATCGGCGCGGGCGGGCAGGCCGGCCAGGGCGATGCCGCCAACCTGCTGAAGCCGGCCCTGGCGCGGGGCGAGCTGCGGACCATCGCCGCAACCACCTGGTCGGAGTACAAGAAGTACTTCGAGAAGGACCCGGCGCTGGCCCGGCGCTTCCAACTGGTCAAAGTGGAGGAGCCTTCCGAGGCGCAGTGCGCGCTGATGCTGCGCGGCGTGGTGCCCACGCTCGAGAAACATCACACAGTGCGAATTCTGGATGAGGGACTGCTGGCCGGGGTGAAGCTCTCGCACCGCTACCTGCCCGACCGCCAGTTGCCGGATAAAGCGGTGAGCGTGCTGGACACGGCCTGCGCGCGGCTGGCGCTGGGGCAGAACTCCATTCCACCGCCCATCGAAGACGCCACTCGCACGCTGGACGATCTGGCCGTGCAGACGCGCATTCTGGAGCGCGAAGCCGCGGTGGGCGCCGACCATCGCGAACGGCTGGAGACGATTCGCGAGCAGCGGACCGCCACCGAAGCCCGGTTGAAAGAGTTGAACGCGCGCTGGGAGAAGGAGCGGGGGTTGGTGGATAAGATCCGCCAGATTCGCGGGCAACTGGAAGCCGGCGTGGGCGCCACAAGCGCCGGCGCTGGCGGAGGCACGGCCACGCCACCGTCGCGGGACGGGTCGGCGCTGCGCGCGCAGTTGGGCGAGTGGAACGCGGAATTGGAAGCCATGCAGGGCGACACCCCGCTGATGCGGGTTTGCGTGGATGCGCAGATCGTGGGGGAGGTGGTCTCGGGCTGGACCGGCATTCCCGTGGGCAAGATGCTGAAGGATGAGATTGCCACCGTGCTCTCGCTGGAAGGGCATTTGGGCGCGCGGATCATCGGACAATCGCATGCGCTGGAAATCATCAGCCAGCGCATCCGGACGTCGCGAGCCAGCCTGGACGACCCGAGCAAGCCGGTGGGCGTGTTCCTGCTGGTCGGTCCGAGCGGCGTAGGGAAGACCGAAACGGCGCTGGTGCTGTCGGACCTGCTGTATGGCGGCGAGCGCAATATGATCACCATCAACATGTCGGAGTTTCAGGAGCCGCACACGGTTTCCACGCTCAAGGGATCGCCCCCCGGTTACGTGGGTTACGGGGAAGGCGGCGTGCTGACCGAAGCCGTGCGGCGGCGGCCGTATTCGGTGGTGCTGCTGGATGAGGTGGAGAAAGCCCATCCCGACGTGCTGGAGCTGTTCTTTCAGGTGTTCGACAAAGGCCAGATGGAGGATGGCGAGGGCCGCCAGATCGATTTCAAAAACACCATCATCATCCTGACTTCCAATGCCGCCACGGACACGTTCATGAAGCTGACGGCCGACCCCGAGACAGCGCCCAGTCCCGAGGGCCTGGTGAAGGCTCTCAAGCCTGAGTTGAACAAGATTTTCAAACCCGCATTTCTGGGCCGGCTGGTGATCATCCCGTATTACCCGCTGCCGGATGCGGCGATGCGGAAGATCATCGAGTTGAAGCTGGGCAAGATCCAGCGGCGCCTGCAGGAGACGCACCGGGTAGCGCTGACTTACGACGACAGAGTGCTGGAGGAAGTGGCTCGGCGGTGTACCGAAGTGGAAAGCGGTGCGCGGAACGTGGACAACATCCTCACCAACACGCTGCTACCGGAGATTTCCCGCCAACTGCTGTCCCGCATCGCCGCTGGACAGAAGCCGGAGGGGGTACGCGTGGCGATCGGCGCGGGCGGCGATTTTGTGGTGGGCAGCGGCGATCCGGCGGTCTCCGCTCCGGCTGGTTCGGCTTCGGCAGAATGAGGACCGATCGGGCAGCCCTTCGAAAAATGCCGGCAGGGTGGTGAGGGTTAGCGTCCAGACTCCTGGCACGCCATGCCGGCGGCTAATAGTCCGTGGCGGAACTCTCCAAATGACCCAAGTTGGGTGTTGTACCGGCGTAACTGATTGATTCGACAAGTGGCAGCTCTGCCGAAAAGGCCGGACCCCGGCCGTTTTTGCCGGGCGGTTGACCTTGGACGGCGCGTTGGGACGAAAAAGCTGGTGGCCGGAAAATCCCCCGTTCTCTATGCCGGGCGGTTGACCTGGGCGGCACGTTGGGACGGCTGGCGTACGCGGGGTGGGTGCAAGGGCTTGAGGCCGCCTTATCGGTGCGACGGTTGGCAGGCGGAAGCGCCTGCCCCACGAGGAGGGTGCAAAGGCTTGAGGCCGCCTTACCGTGCGACGGCGGCGCGGCGGTGTAGATGATTAAGCCGGGCGCCTCGGTGCGGATTGGAACCGAGCCGATCAGTCCGCGGGAGATCCCAGTCCCACATGGCATACTAAAGAGCGTGAATTGGTCTCGGGGAGAAGGCGGGCCTCAGCGAATTGCGGTGCTCGGGCTGGGCTACGTTGGCTGCGTGACCGCCGCGTGCCTGGCGGAAATTGGCCATCGCGTGACAGGCGTGGATCGCGATGCCTTCAAAGTGGACAGCGTCCGGGCGGGCCAGTCGCCATTTTTCGAACCAGGGCTGGAAGAGATTGTGGCGCGGAATGTGGCGTCGGGGCGCCTGTCTGCGTCGCTCTCGCTGGCGGACGCGCTGGCGGATGCCGATGTCGCTCTGGTCTGTGTCGGGACGCCTTCGACGAAAAACGGCAACCTGGGGCTGGATCAACTGCGGCGGGTTTCCGGGGAGATCGGGGCGCTCGTTCCCGGCCGCAGTCGGCCTCTGGTGATCGCGGTGCGCAGCACGGTTTACCCAGGCACCTGTGAAGAGGTCGTCCTGCCAGCCATGCACGGATCGCCGTGGGCCGCGGTGGTGAGCAATCCGGAATTCCTGCGGGAGGGAGCGGCTGTGCGGGATTTCATGCAGCCGTCTTTGTTGGTGGTGGGGGGAACGGAGGCCCACGCGGTCGAGCGCGTAGCTTCCATCTATAGTCCGCTGCCGGTGAAGCCTTCTCTGGTGGCCCTGCGAACCGCGGAACTTATCAAGTACGCCTGCAATGCCTTCCACGCGATGAAGATCGCTTTTGCCAACGAAGTGGGCACGCTGGCCGGGGAACTGGGAATCGATGGCGGCGAGGTTATGGAAACTCTTTGCCGCGACACGTCGCTCAATATCTCGCCGGCGTATCTGAAGCCCGGTTTTGCGTTTGGAGGCTCCTGCCTTCCGAAGGATCTGCGGGCGTTGGTTTACAGGGCATCGCGGCTGGATTTGAAGCTGCCCTTGCTGGAATCGGTGCTGCCTTCCAATCAAGAGCATCTGGAGCGCGCCATTCGTTTGGCGCTCGAACTTCCTGGACGCCGATTGGGGGTCTTCGGGCTGGCATTCAAAGAAAATACCGACGATCTGCGGGAGAGCCCGGTGGTGCAACTGCTGGAGGCGCTGATCGGGAAGGGACGCAAGGTGCGGGTGTACGACCCGCATATTCAACTCGGCGAGATCTACGGCAGTAATCAGCGATATCTGTTGGCCGCGATTCCGCATATCGGCAGCCTGCTGGACGAGAAACTGGAGTCCATGCTGGAAGCGGCGGACCATGTGTTGATTGCCCAGAAGCCGACACCGGAGATGTTCACCCGACTGGAAAAGAGCGGCAAGCCGCTGGTGAATCTTGTGGGCGCGTTCAGCCCGGCCCTGTCTACTGTATGTGTGGAATCGCAGGTTACGTAACCACCCAACCGGCTCCTGAGAGCCGGGCAGTCTTGGAGCGCATGACGGATACGATCCGGCATCGCGGTCCGGACGACTCCGGCTATTACCAGGACGCCTGGGCCTCGCTGGGCCATCGCCGCCTGAGCATCATCGATGTGGCGGGCGGCCACCAGCCGATGTCGAACGAAACCGGCGGGGTGTGGATTGTCTACAACGGAGAGATCTTCAACCACGCCGGACTGCGGCCGGCGCTGGAACAGAGCGGCCACCGCTACGTCACGCGATGCGACACGGAAACCGTGGTGCACGCTTACGAAGAGTATGGACCGGATTGCGTAAAGCTATTTCGGGGCATGTTTGCATTTGCCCTGTGGGACCGCGAGAACAGGCGGTTGTTCTGCGCGCGGGACCGGCTCGGCAAGAAGCCACTGTACTACTACTGGGACGGCCGCACGTTCATCTTCGCTTCGGAGATCAAGGCAATCCTGGCGCATCCGGCCGTCTCACCGCGGCTTGAAGAATCGTTGCTGCCGGAATACCTGGCATTCGGTTATATCAGCGAGGAGCGCACGCTCTTTTCCGGGATACGGAAGCTCATGCCGGGGCACCACCTTACGCTGGATTTGAACGCAGCCGCACCCGAGCCTCAAATCCGACAATACTGGGAGATCCCGGCGCCGGTGTGCGATGACAGCCAGAACGACACGGCCTGGATTCGCGAGTGCCGCGAGCGGCTGGAAGAGACCGTTCACATGCGGCTGATGAGCGATGTGCCGCTGGGCGTGTTTCTCTCGGGGGGACTGGATTCGAGCGCCATCGCGGCGATTATGAAGCGGCAGTCCGACGGACCCGTCAAGACCTTCTCGGTGGGATACGAGGAAACCGCCTTCAGCGAGTTAGGCTATGCGCGTCAGGTAGCCCAGGCGATAGGGACGGACCACCATCAAGTTATCGTATCGATGGCCGACTTTTTCAATGCGCTGCCGCAGTTAGTATGGCACGAAGACGAACCTATTACCTGGCCTTCCAGTGTTTGTCTGTATTTTGTTTCGAGACTCGCCTCCCAGCAGGTGAAAGTGGTGCTCACGGGGGAGGGAAGCGATGAGATGTTCGGCGGCTATGCACGCTATCGTTTTTTCGACGTGAACCAGAGTGTGCTGCGATATTACCGCATTCTACCGGCGCCTTTCCGGCGCGCCATTCGGGGATGGGTGGCCGCCAGTTCGCTGCTCTCCGCGAACGTGCGGCGCAAACTGCAGCACACCTTTGTGGGCCGTGAAGAGGGCTTCGAGTCGCTGTATCTGGATAACTTCTACTCGGCGTTTCCGGCCTCGGCTCCGGCGGCGTATGCCAACTTCCTGCGCTACTGGAAACAGACGGAGGGCTGGGAAGCGCTGCCGCGCCTGCTCTACACCGATCAGAAAACATACCTGGTGGAACTGCTCATGAAGCAAGACCAGATGAGCATGGCGGCATCGATTGAAAGCCGCGTGCCGTTTCTGGACCACGAGTTCGTGGAGTTCTCCACGCGGGTTCCCGCACGCCTGAAAATACGGGGCGGCATAGGCAAATATATTGTTAAAAAGGCGGTGGAAGAACTGCTTCCGAAGGAAATCGTCTACCGCAAGAAAATGGGGTTCCCGACCCCGCTGCGGCAGTGGCTGCTGGACAACCGGGCGCAGCCCTTGTTCGATTGGCTGAGCGATCCAAACGGGCTAGTGGCTGCCTGCGTGGACGGCGCGGAATTGAAACGGCTTGTGGGGCGGCAGCAATCGGGCGCAGAGGATGCCACCGACCGCGTCTGGCGGCTGCTCAATCTGCAGATTTGGGGAGACCTGTTCCTGACGGGCCGGCGGGAGGGCATTTGGGATGGTCTGCTTCGGGAATCCGCGCACGCCGTGCGGCCATGAAGGTTCTTTGGGTCAACACCAATTTCATGCATCCCACCACCAAGGGTGGGCAGATCCGCACGCTGGAGATGCTGCGGCATCTGAACCGGTGGCACGAGATACATTATGTGGCGATCAAGGACCCAGCCTATCCGGAAGGGCCGGAACGGGCATACGAGTATTCTAGCAAGGCGTACCCATTCACCTATAAGATTCCGGATAAGCGGTCGGCGGCCTTTTGGATAGAACTAATGCGAGGAGTGGTTTCGCCGACACCCGTGGCCGTGGAGCGCTTCCATCCTCCGGGCATGCGTGAGTTTCTGGAAGAACTGATCGGGCGGGAGCATTTCGACACAGCGGTAGTGGACCACCTTGCGCCGACAAGGTACTTTCCGGATTTGGAACACGCGGTATTTTTCCAGCATAACGTGGAGACGGTGATCTGGAGACGCCGCGCGCAACATTCGGCGAACGTACCGAGCCGGTGGTACAACGGCATCCAGGCGCGGCGCATGTATGAGTATGAGGGCCGGGTGAGCCGGGCGGCGGGCCACATTGTAGCGGTTTCGGAGACCGACGCCCGCGAAATGCGAGAACTGTTTCACGTGAAACAGATTTCCGTCATTCCGACCGGAGTCAACCTGGAGTACTTTCAACGGCCCGAAGGTACCGCGGAGAGGACGACGGATCTGGTCTTTGTCGGGTCCATGGACTGGATGCCCAATGTCGATGGCGTGTTATGGTTCGCGCGCGAGGTCTTGCCTATCATCCGGCGGCGCCGCGCGGGGTGCAGCCTGACGATTGCCGGGCGCCTACCCCCG
The DNA here is from genome assembly GCA_052144935.1 of Bryobacteraceae bacterium. GTDB lineage: Bacteria > Acidobacteriota > Terriglobia > Bryobacterales > Bryobacteraceae > JOPF133. Next base: position 87,290 of record JBKQPR010000214.1, on the reverse strand, counting down.
CCGGAGATTCGCCGTTTGGCGGAGGGCGACCCACACATCGAAGTGACGGGGACGGTTGCGGACATAAGGCCGTATGTGTGGGGAGCGACGGTGTCGATTGTCCCGCTGCGGATCGGGGGCGGAACGCGCCTGAAGATCTACGAGTCAATGGCCGCGCGCGTGCCAGTGGTATCGACCACGGTGGGCGCCGAAGGACTCTCGGTTCATGCGCCGGAGGATATCCGCATCGCCGACTCCGCGGAGGGTTTTGCGGAGTGCTGTCTAGAACTCTTGGGAGACGCGGCCTTGCGGCGGCAAGTGGCAACGGGGGCCTGGGAGATGGTCGCGGGCCGGTACTCGTGGGAGCAGGTTTCGCGGTGCTTCGAGAAGGTTCTGGAGGCAGGTCCGCGGATGAGGTAGAAAGCCGTTCACTAAGTTCGCGCAAGTTTTTTTATTGATCGTCTTAATCCCGGTTTTATCCTTTGTTTCAACGGCTTACAGCTTCTCCCTGCAGCTTTGGCCACAGCAATGGGCGACGGGCCAAGCGGGTTTCGGCTGTTACTCTTTTGACTGAGAGAGGCGGTTTGAACCTCTCTCGGCCAGGTAACTTCCGATTCCATGAGACTTTTTAACTTGACATGCCGCGGTGCGCTTGTGGCCGCCGTGGTTGGCTACGGGATGGCCCAGACTCAGGTGGACCTCCGGACGCAGAGCAAGAGCGTCGATTTTTCGGCGGTCAGTTCCACGAAACCGATGCAGACCGGCACGTCACTGCCGGCGACCTGTTCAATCGGCGCGATGTTTTTGAATACCAGCGCCCCGGCAGGGCAGAACCTGTACGCTTGCACGGCGCTGAACGCGTGGTCGGTCCAGGGAGGCGCAACGCCGTCCGCCGCCGGAAGCGCGAACGAGGTTCTATCGAACAATGGCAGCACGGTTCTATGGCAGGCGATTGGCGGGGACGCCAGCGGGGCTCCGGGCGCTCTGACGGTCACCGGCATTCAAGGGCGAAGCGTCTCGGCAACCACGCCGGCGGGCGGGCAGGTGCTCACGTGGAACGCGGCGTCAGGCCAATGGGCGCCGAACAATCCGGCGGCGGTGGGCGGCGCGTATTCGAGCAGCTTCACGTCGCAGACGAGCGTGACGATCGCGGGCACGGCGCACCAGTTGAATAGCGCGAACCTCCTGGTGACGTGCTACGACACGGAGACTCCCGAGATGGAGGTGGAGCCGAATACCATTTCGGTGAATGCCTCGACGTTCAATGTGACGGTGACGTTCGCCGCCGCACAGAGCGGGCGGTGCGTGGTATCGAGCGGAGGCGCGGGCGGTGGAGGGGGAATCAATCTCAGCTCTTCCAACACGTATGCCGCGGGGGCCAAGCAGACGATGGCTGCGAGCACGACTACGGCGGGGTTGAGCCTGACGCCGGGGACGCTGCCGGCGAATGCCGTCGCTGGAGACATGGCGGTGGATGCCAACGCGGGTAACGTACTGAAAACCTTCAATGGGACCAGTTGGTCGACGGGGGCCGGCGGCGGCGCCTATGCCAGCAGCTTCACTTCTCAGACCAGCGTGACGATAGCAGGGACGGCACACCAATTGAACACGCCGAACCTGGTGGTGAACTGCTACGACACGGAGACGCCAGCCATGGAGGTGGAGCCGAATACGGTCTCCGTAAACCTGACGACGTACGATGTGACGATCAGCTTCGTCCAGCCACAGAGCGGGCGGTGCGTGGTCTCGAGCAGCGAGGCGGCCAGCTCCGGAAGCGACGGCAGTGACGGAGCGACGATGGCCGCGCAACTTAGGGATTTTGCGGTAGTGAGCAGCAGCCTAACGACACTGAGAATCGGGGGCAATTGCTCGACGGCCGCACCGTGCAGCGTTAGGGTTGGCAAGCAGACGCATTCGTTCACGAGCGGCGCGACGGTGACCCTTACCAGCGGGACCGGTACGGCCTACTTTTATGTGGACGTGAACGGTCAATTGACGGTGGGACATAACCTGGCGTTGACCTGCTCGGGGTGCAAGGCGGTTGGCGGGGTTACCGGATTCCCCCCGAACGCGCTGCCCCTGTTCACCTGGTTAGCCAAGAACAGTACATGGTACGCGGGAGGCCCCACGGACTACCGGGCTTTCCGGGGCAGCCAGAATCTGACGGCAGGCACAGGGATTACCGCGGCCAACAGCGGATCGACGATGCTGGTGGCTGTGGATACCGCGGTTGTGCCAACTTACCTGACGGCCAGCGCGACGCTGAGCTTTCCCAGCATCGGCGCCAGCACCTGTGCCGCGGACCAGACTTTTTCATTACCGGGGGCGACGCCCGGCAACGCGGTGGCGCCAGGCTGGCCGGCGAACCTGCTGGCGGGACTGACCGGCACTATGTGGGTCTCCGCAAGCGGGACGCTCTCCGTGCGGCTATGCAACCTGTCCGCCGCCACGGTGCGCGCGGCCAGCAACACCTACACTGCCGCCGTTGTGCGGAGTTTCTGAGGGAATTCGAGGTCTTTCTACAATGACGAGAAGAATCACATTATTAGGCTTCTGCGCGATTGTGTGCAGCGCACAGACGACGGTCAACGGCGGCAGGGTATTCACGGGCATCCTCAGATCGACCGGTACGAACGCAACGGTCGATTTCAGCGGAGCGGGCAGCACCGTACCCGTGGAGACCGGGTTGTTATCCGCGAGACCCTCGACTTGCACAGCGGGCCAAATGTATTTTGCCACGGACGCCACGGTGGGGCAGAATCTGAATTACTGCACGGGCTCGCCGGGGGCTTGGACGCAACAGTCCGGCGCAGCCGGACCGACCGGGCCCACGGGTCCAACCGGACCCACGGGCGCTACAGGTTCAACCGGATCCACCGGGGCTGCAGGGCCAACCGGGCCCACGGGTGCAACCGGAACTGCGGGCGCGACAGGGTCCATCGGCCCGACAGGGCCAACGGGATCCACCGGCGCCTCCGGGCTGCTCTCGGGGGCCCTCTCGGCGATTCCAAGCACGTGTACGGTGGGAGCATCGCTGTATCAAGCCACGGATCAGCCGGCCGGGTTACAGATTTACGCATGCACCGCGGCCAATACCTGGACGCGGGTGGCATACTCGCAGGGTTCTTCAAATCCAGGGACGTGTTCGGTAGGCCAGATCTTTTTCAATACTTCGGCTTCGGCCGGCTCGAATCTTTACTTATGCACCGCGACGAATACGTGGACGCAAGTCGCCGGGGGAGGCGGCGCAATTTTCTCCAGCCTGCATTCCGGCTTTACCGCCTACACAAATCCGGAGCCGAGCATTACCGGAACGGTGTCCTACACCGATTATTCCGGGCAGGCGACCACGGGTCCTTATCAGGGTCCTGGGCTTGCTACCTTCACGGAGCCAGTCAGCATGAATCGTACGGTGATTTCGATTACTAGTGGATTCCAGGCGACTGGGGGAGCGCCCGCGATCACGGCCCTTCAGTTGAGCGTTGGCACCCTGACGAATCCGACCGCTTACATGCTGCCCGTACAGGTTGGCTACCAACTCGCTAGCGGCACGGCGTGCGCGGTTGGGGTTGGTTCATTCGTCCTTTCGGCTCCGGTTCTACCGGCCAATCAGACGGCGACGGTTGTGGTGTCCGGCGCGAATCCGACCAACTACAACGGCACGTTCACTGCGACGTGGACCAGCAGCACTACGTTTACCGCCGCGATGACCTGCGCCAGTTGGACCAGCGGCGGTTTGGTCGGGTTGCAAGGGTTGATTGCCGGGAACTTCGCGGCACTTCCACAGGCGATGAGCGGGACCAACACGGCGTACCTCTGGCTGACCGAGACCAATACCAGCCCGGCGGCCTTCACCACCCTGACGGCGGGCGCGGTGAAGGTGCTGTTGGGCGGGGTGAAACTCCAATGAGAATCCTTGCTCCAATGAGGATACCTGGCGTGGTTGGATTTGTTGCCGGCGTTTCGCTCTTGGCCTCCATCGCGCTTGCCCAACCGGCTCTTGTGAACCATGGCACGGCGTCCGGGAATGCCAGTTCTATCACCGTGTCCGGAATTGACATGGTGGCGGGGGGGCCGGCCAAGCTGCTCGTGGCTTGCTCAGGCGGGGCCTACGGCGTGACCGGCGCGGTGACGGACAGTTGCGGCAACACTTGGACCGCGCAACAGATTGGCGGGGCGGGCCAGGGCTACGCCTATTATGCGCCGGTGACGGGTACAGGTTGCGCCGGAGGTCTGGGCGTGAGCACTGCTCAGACGTTCACGCTAACCAACGGTTCGAGTTCCGCGAGTAGTCTGGAGGTGGCGGGGTTTACCCAGGTCCCCACCAACAGCCCGCTGGACGTAACAGTATCGGGAGGCTATGTTTTCGCGAACAGTTATACCGTGCCGAACCTGACGCCAGGCCAAAGCGGGGAGCTGGTGGTCAGTTGTGTGAACGGGGGATTGGGCGGGGCTTTCTGGCCGTTTAGCGTTGGTACACCATTTACTCTTCAGGATCAGGTGGACTACGTTTCCGGGACTTCTTACGGCAGCGCCCTGGCCTGGTACGTAGATCCAACTACAAGCGCGACGGCTCCGACATGGACTCCAGGAGATAGCGGTAATCCGCTGATTGCAGCGATGCAATGGGCGTTCAAGTTAGCCCCCGCAGGGAGCCTGACCATAAGCCCAACCACCATCCCGGCGAATCACTCTGGGAATATCGTCCTGACACTCACCGGTACGGGCACGTCCTGGGTAAACGGAACGACGGTGTTTACGCCTTCCGGCGTCACCGGGGTTACCAAAGTGAGTCAGAATGTCACGAGTGGAACGGCGGCAACTCTGGTGGTCACTACCGGCTCTGCTACGGGAACCCTGACCGTTACGGAGAGCGTGACCGGGATTGCCTTTGGAACCGCGGCGGTAACCGCGGCAACCCTCTCGATAAGCCCAACCTCGGGGATGACGGGCACAACTCCAACTCTCACGCTTACTGGCGCGAACACTCTTTGGACAAGCGAAGCAGCCGGCGGATTATTCTCGGTGAGCGGAGGAAGCGGAGCCAGCATTGGCACGCCCACGGTGACCAGCAACACGGCAGCCACGGCCACTCTCACGGATGGGAGCGCCACGGGGACGCTCACGATCACCGACAGCTCGACCACGGCGACGGCGAGTTTTATCGCTACCACGCCCCCTACGATCTCCAATGTCTCCATCGTGGCCAACTCGCCCTGGTCGGTATATGCCACCTGGATTACCAACGTGGCGGCGGATTCGACCGTATCGTGCGGCGCAAGCAGCCCGTGGAACACTTATACCTCCAATGTAGTCAATCCGTATGCCACGACCGGCGACGGCTCGACGTGGGGGGTGACTAGCCATGCGATGGCGAGCAATCCGATGCCGGCCGGCGCCAGCGGCTCTTCATGCATCGTCACGAGTTGCAATGCCGCGGGCTGCGCCAGTTCCTCGGCGCAGGGGCCGATCACACTCGCATCCGTGCCGGCGTCGAACCCGGTCGCCATGCTCAATACCAAGTTGGTGCGGACCAAGCTCGGAGACCGGTACGCGGGGATCAACGGGGCACCCCAGACCGGAGCGTGGGCCGCGACGGACACCGCATACCCCTGCTGGGCGCCGGACGGCAACACGTACTGGAGCAATTACGGCTTCGGCATAAATGGATCGCCGAGCCTGCCGCAGTTCGATGGCCAAGGCTTCGGAACGCAGAACTTCGTGAAATTCACCGACACGGCGATGACCTCCGGCACGATGCTGGGCACCCTCTGGCAGAACGGCATCAACAATCTGCCCTTCAATTCGTACAGTCACTACTGGGTGCCGGAGTCCTGCATCAGCGTCAACGGCGTGCTCTATTTCACGATGTACGACGTGCAGACCCCCGCCCACGGAACGAAGCTGATGAAGTCCGCCGACTACCTGGCCAGCAGCCTTACCCCTGAGCACAACGCCGGACCAAACACGACGTACATCACTAACATGACGTGCTCGGGCGGCACGGTCACCGCAACGAGCGCGCTGAACATCACGGACATCACCACCACCGGAACGAACGGGATCATGCAGTCTCCCGGCGCCCTGGCCATCGTCGTGGAAGGGGCGAACGGCAGCAGTTTCCCGAACGTCAACGGGGTATTCGGGGTCACCGCCGCGACGAGCACTCCGACAATCTCATGGTCGATTGGATCGTCCTGCACGGGCTGGTTATGGTCCTCGACTGGAGGGACCGGGAGCGGCGGCGGAACGATTACGGTGTACGCCTGGGACATCCCGACCTCGGCCTCCAGTTTCTCGACCAACCTGATTACCCCCATTCAAACGGATGCGAGCGATTATCAGAACGGAACCAAGCACGGGGGCAGTGACGGCTTTGTGTACTTCTGGGGAATCGGCGGGGGGCACATCACCCTCAACCGGATGCGGATCGAGGATTGGCCCCTGCAGGATCTCACCCGTTCGCAATGCTTCAGCGGCCCGCAGACGGATGCGGCTGGGCTTCTCAACTCCAACTGGGGCGGCACGTGTACGGCGATGAACCCGATCCAGTTTTTTCTCGAGGGCATGGGGCGCGGGGGAAATACCCCGTCGACGCTATACCTCACGGCCCAGAACCGCTATGTCACCGCGTACCAATTCCCCGGAGGTCCGGGAGTAACGCCGGATTCCATCAGCTCCGGAGTTCCAATCTTCGATAACGGCCAGTTCCCCTGGTCGCCCATCGTCCAGATCGGATTTCTGCCGCGCACCCCGGACCCATATGTCTGGACCGGCCCGGAATTCCCGAGCTGGATCGCGGCGAGCCAGGCTTCCTCTAATGGGGTGACCACCGTCAACCTGGAAGATGTGGGGGGAAACTTCGGCATCAACTACGGCAACCCGACGGCCAATGGCTACGATATGTATGTGACGCGCGGCGTGTCGTTCGGCCCTAAGTCTTCGGCCTCCACCGCTGCCCCCTCCCTGATCCCTGGAGAGATCACGAACGGCCTGGACCTCGCGTATAACTTCGACATGCCTTCGGTGGGAGCGAGGGCTGTCATGAACCTGGCCCCTTCGGATGCGCAGCAGAAATGGGGCTGGACTCCTTCCTCCATTGCCGCCGAAGGGCTGATGAACCCCCTGGTCATCGATCAGTACGGCCTGTGGATGTTCTCGGAGGCTTCTACATCCAGCGCGGGCGGCGCATTTCCGAGCAGCGATATTATTGGAACGCAGTCTTTTACGACTCCCTACACGCAGGCGCTGGCGGGCGGGCTGACATTGATCGATTGCTTCGGGCATTATCCTGCGGCGCTCGTTGGCTCTCCCGGCTCCAATGCGATTGTGCTGCAAAAAAGCACAGACATCCAGATCACATGGGCCGGAAGCAACTTGTGGAATGTGCTCTTTAACAACACCGCTCTCGGCAGTGTGGTGATACCCGATAACGGACTTGGCTGCATTGTGGTGCGGAGGAATAGCCAGAACGAAGTCACCGTGTACACCTCCGCTGGGATCGGGAGCGATCTTACCCAGCTTACGGTGGCGCAAACCTCCGCGGTGGCCGCCATGGCTACTACCTGGAGCAGCACCGCCCTGGAGATCGGAGACAGCTCCAAGTCGTTCTGGGGAATTCAATCGCTCTTGCGCGTTTGGCACAGGGACCTGGCGGATCAGGAATTGGTCGCGGAGATGAACGCCATTCGTCCCGCTTTGTGGGCGAAGGGGCCGGGTGCGGCGATTCCGCTGTATACGCCACCATCGACGGCGGTAACGCTCGTGAACCATGGCACGGCATCTGGGAACGCCAGTTCTATCGCCACATCCGGTATCGACATGGTTACCACAGGGCCGGCGACCTTATTGGTAGCCTGCTCAAGCCAAGACTACGGAATAGCCGGCGCCATGTCGGACAGTTGCGGCAACACGTGGGCGGCATCCCAAAATGCCCTCGGTTATGGTTACGCCTATTATGCCCCCGTGGCTGGTACAAGCTGCGGCGGCGCTGGGGTGGGCACCAGCCAGACCTTCACGCTCACGAACTCCAGCGGATCTATGAGCAGTCTGGAGGTCGCAGGGTTTGCCAATGTGACAGCGGGCAGCCCACTGGATACCGGGGCTGGTGGATCGGGGGGCATCCAGACGGCATGGCATACCGGTTCTACGATTCAGCCGGGCAGCCTGACGCCAAGCGGACCAAACGAGTTGGTTATTACTTGCACCTCTAGCAACGCCGGCGGGTTTGATTGGCCAGTTACAGTCAGCACGGGGTTCACGCCCACGGATCAGGTGCAGTACAGCAGCGGCAACGCATATGGGAGCGCATTGGCTTACATGGTCCAGAGCACGGCGACGCCGGTAAATCCAACCTGGACGTATCAAAGCGGTATCGGCAACATCGGCGCCCTGCAGTGGGTCTTCAAGTCAACTTCCGGCGGGTCGATTGCCAATCTTTCGGTGAGCAGTGTCACCGCGACCCAAGCGGTCCTGACCTACACGGCCCCCAGTTCGGACGCGTGCACGGTGCAGGTGAGCCAGTCGAATACGCTATCCCCTCTGGTTCACGATGTCGATCCGACACTGTTCAGCGGTTCGAATCTAGACAGCCGCACAGGCAGCGTGACCAGCGGGACGATGCGGACGTTCGTGATCGGGCAGCGCGCCGGTCAACAGGGCAGCGACGGCAATTGGTATTCCCGCGCATTGCAGGCGTATACGCAACACTACTACCAGATCACGTGCGGGTCGGCCACGGTCAGCGGAAACTTCACGACCGGAAACATCCTCCTGGGCCAGACCTTCAATGAAGACTTGCCACCGGCGCCAAACGCGGCTTCGGCCTCCTACTGGGTCGCCGGAGGCCAGTACGCATGGCCGCAGTTCGTGAGCTGGAACAACACCACGGGGCGGAGCGAAGGGGTGGTGGATCCTCAGACCGGCATGTTGCTTCAGCGGGTGACTATGCCACAGGATTTCCCCTCGGGAGGGGGCGATCTTGCGTTCACGAACGTAGTGGCGGGCAGCAATTGGAGCAACCCTTCCTACGTGCTGGTGAACGACAGCAACGCCGCCAGCTATACCGGTTCGACGAGCGATTGGCTGTTTATCGGAGACGCGACCCTATCGGCCGGCGCCGGGCAACCCGTGGACGCGATGGACTTCTCCGTACTCGGTTGGTGTGGCGGTTCCGCGGGGACATGTACGACCGGAAGCAATGCCAACATCCAGGTATGCCCTAGCGTAAACGGAGGGGTTTCGTGTTGGCCCACTAGCGCCAACGTTATCAGCGTTGCCTTGGGGACGACCGCCCTTCCTTCCAGCTTTTCCGTCGCGGGAAGCCTGGCGCCGTTGATGGCAACGTTGACCCCCGCTGGTTATCCACCCCTAACCATGGCGGATATGGCGGCCGTCAGCGGCACGGTAAACGTGGATAGCTCCGGGAATGTCACATGGCAGGGTGGGTCCTACTTCTATCCGAACTGGACGGCGGGCAGCCAGATCACCATCGCAGGGTCGTTATGCACGATTTCATCGACCACGGTGACAGCCACGGCTTTAGCAATTACACCGCCGTCCTGTTCACCGGCAATAACCTTACCAGCGACAGGGGCGAGTTACAGCGGCGGCAACTTCGGCTTCATGGTGCGCAAGCAAACATCCAGCCTGGACACGATCTACCTTCAATACGCCAAGGCGACCTGGGCACGTTCGGTCACCGCCGACTGGCCAAGTTCGGGGCCGCCGCAGGTTTGCAGCGATACGGCGACGCTGAATGCGGTCACGGGAGATTACGGCTACCACTGCCTGGTTGCCCCGTCGATGTATTGGATCGACCGCACGACTGGCGTCAGCACTTTTCTCGGCTACTTCTCTTTCCCGGGCCAGAGCGGCACAAACGGCTGGTCCGGAGGGTTCTGCAACAACAACTCCCTCACTCTCATAGGAACCGGGCCGACGAATCCGGAGACCTTCTATTGCACCGCGTCCGACAACTCCGGAGTAGAGATCATCGTGTCGTGCAGCATGACCAGCACCAACCAGACGGGCAATTTGTCCATTTCCTGCACCAACCTCACCCCGTCGTCAACGTCAACCGACATCGTGAGCCTGCTTCAGAATTTCACCGCCAGCCAGTCCCCCGCCTTCAGCAAAACCGTCTTCGCCAACGGCTGTGGCGTTATCAGCATTCAAAGCGGCAATCTGCTGTTGCAGTGCAATGAAGGGGACCAGGACACCATCGCGTGGATCGCGGTCTTCAATCCCACGATGGTAAGCACGTCGGCGGGATGCGTGGGGGCGATCGCCTCCGGGCAGGCAGGTTGCGTGATAGCGGCCCAGACCACGTGGGCCGTTGCCCCGGCCAGGTGGTGCGCTCTTCATGCGGCAAGTTTCACCGGGACATCGTCGAACGTCGCCTGGATAGCCGGAAAGTTTTGGGATAACACAGGTGCGCCGGGCGGCGGCCCGTATTACTCCACGGTCACCTCGGGAACTCTCACGTCAACGCCTTCCATCGCGGCCGGCATCGGCGGCTGTCCTGCGGGGAGCGCCGGGTGCGACATTCTCACGGTGGACGGGGAACCCTGCAATCCCTCGCCGGTTTCACCGGACCAGTTAGGCTGCCCAAGAAACAGTTCGCTGGGGTACTTGCAGGCAGCAGCGGCGGGAGATCTCTTCAGCGCCGGCCAGGGGCATAACGAGCTGATGGCGCTGATCTCGAAGAGCGGAAGTAACTGGCTCTTCCAGCGAGCCTACCCCTCCGCGGGATACGTAACGACACCCCAGGCCTACTCGGGTACCCTGATTCTCAACACCGTGTGTGGAGCGACCGCGCCCTACGGAAACAGCACCTGGACCTGGGATTACATGACAGACCCTTACGGTCTGAATTCGGGCGGCACGACCATCAACGCAGAGTACTACTACGACCACGTGACGCCGCGGCCCACCTTTGTAATAGGAGACGATGCCGCCGGCAGCCATTCGCTCGCGCCGTTTAACCAAGCCTACGCCGTGCTCAATGGCTCGGGATTCGGCGCCCCCAACGTGTTCGAAAGCTACTCCCCATCGTTTGCCGGAACGCAAGGAGTCACGGAGTACACAGAAGCCGCGCAGCCTCACGTGAGCGCGTCTCAAGACAACGCCCCATCCACATGGTTCATGGACCAGCGGCCGGCCAGCTCGGTGGGTCCCGGCCTCGCGGGAACGGCCTCGCTCGTGTCCGGACAGCTTTACAAGTTCACGACCACCACCACCGACGGTGACAATCTCGGAGACATCGGCGGGGCCAGCGGAATTGCCACTGGCATCAACCGGAAACTTCAGGCCACCATGGCATTCTGCGGAACCCAGCCCCTGGCGGACATCAGCTCACCGGCTACGGGAAATGCGATCGGCACAACCGGCGCAAACGCCTATCAGTACTGCATCGCCCGGAATGCCGGAGAATGCAGAACGGGATCGTCAAGGGGCGACATTTACATGAACTGCCCGGACGCCACTCCAGTTTCCGGCTCGCCCGGCAGCTTTGTGTACGGGTGCTCCTACCGCGGCACGGATATGTGTGTGTTCAACACCGGAGCTTACCTCAACGCAATCGGGCAGATCGGGTATCAATCCCAGGATCAACCCGGATTGCTCGCGCGCACTCTGACGAAGGGACTTCTCCGGCAAAGGCTGAACGACCCGAATGCAAACGTGCGAACGCTCCCAGACGCCTCGTGGCTGCTGCTGGAGTCCGGCCCACCCCCAAATCAAGGATACGGGGCGCCATACGAGATCCTGGCTGGAAAAGTTCCGCCGTATCCCACGCCGGATTCCTACGAGCGCAACACGTTCATCCCCATCACTGTCAACCTGACCGCTCCGGCCGGGCTGGGGGTGACGAACGCGATCGTCGAGTTCGGATACGTAGAGAACGGGTCAGCGACTCAGTTTTTTTGCACTACGAGACAAGATGTTTGCACCGCAGCGAGTGCGGCAATCGGGGCGGTTCCGTTTTACTTTGCGAGCGAAGGCACGGGAGGGGTGGAGAGCGGATTGACGGGCTTACCCTGTGCGGGAGGGTGCTCACTGAGCATTCCGGGATTGCCGCAGCGGGTTTTGTATTACCAGGTCAAGTATAGGGACGCGAACAATCAGGTTCTGGCACAGACGGGGGTGCAGGTTACGGTTACACCGTAGCGCCAGCCTTGGGGCGGCACGCTCAAGAGCGACGGTGGTACAAGCTGGACCGGAAGACCTCGGGGGATCTGCGGGCGGGTATCCTCACGGCTTTGCCGGAACGGTACTTTTGCGGCATCTCCTCCGCGCAGAAGGTCCTCGCAGGGATCTAACTTAACGCAACTAAACTAGCGGCCGGGTATCGCCCCTCCTCGAAGCCAGGGTGCCGAACGTGCCGAACAGTTCAACAGCATGGAGCTATGTTGTAAGGGGATCGATTTCTTTGCGATAGTGGCTATATGGCGTGCTTGCGGTGCCGGGATGCGGTTGAGCTGAAACGTGAACTCCCGGCCCCCGTCCGGCGCGCGGCGCCGAGGCTCCTTGCCATGGACGCCGCGAAGCCCCCGCATAACTGGGCCGAGGATTTCGCCGCGAGCCTTCGGAATGTGCGCCCATGATAGAGCCAGGACTGCCCGGCGCGCTTTCAATCGACCGGCTTCACCACGGACCTTTTGGGGATTCGAAGAGGGTCGCCCGTGTGTGCCTCCTTTACGCCCTCCTCGCCGTGGCGCTGGGATTGTGTTGGCAGGCAACTCTTGTATACAGTCTCTACGGTGGCAACTGGACCGGTCTTTTTTATCAGGGCTATGGACCCAGGCTGCCGAACGACCCCATCTTCGCACACACCTACGTCTTTCCCGACCACCAAGGGTATGACGGGCAGTACTACCGGATCGTCGCCCACGACCTGCTCCTCAATCGCGGCTGGTACCGATACCTTGACTACCCAAGCATGCGGTACCATCGTATCCTCGTGCCGGCCCTGGCCTGGCTCCTGGCTTTCGGGCAGCAGCGGTACATCGATGCCACGTTTATCGCTGTAATTCTGCTTTTTCTCTTTCTGGGCGTCTACTGGCTCGGCCGCTATGCGGTGCTGTTCGGCCGTCATCCAGCCTGGGGCTTGGCGTTCTTGCTTGCTCCGGCCACTCTGTCCGGGCTGGAGCGGGCGACAATCGATATTGCACTTACTGCCGTGACCGTCGGCCTTGCTCCCTATCTGTGCACCCCGCCCCGGTCTCGGTCGCTACCTTTTTTGTTGACGCTGCTGCTGCTGGCGGGCCTCACAAGGGAAACCGGCTTGGTGCTTGTAGTCGCTTGCGCCGCGGCCGCGCTTACACGCGGGGACCGGCGTCAGTTGCTCGTGCCCTGCGTGGCAGGGTTGGCGGCACTGGCCTGGTACGCGTATGTTTGGTTGCGGGTTGCGTCCCGGGCCCGCCCAGCAATCGACTACTTGCCGCTGGGTGACGTGTGGGAAAACATACTGCTTCACCACAGGGCGGGCTATACCGGGAGCGGCATGGTCGCCATTCAACTTACCTATTACCTAGGCGTGTTGGGGGTTCTCCTGGCGTTTTTCCTGGTGATCCGTCACTGTTTCGCCTATGCGAAATCCCCCGGGGGTCTGGCCATGTTGGGATTGACCCTGCTCGGTGTCTTTGTCGATCCCGCCGGAATGTGGTGGCACGTGTATGCGTTTGGCAGAGTTCTTGCTCCTCTGCTGGTGCTGCTCGGTCTCGAGTACTTTTCGGCCGGTGACTGGCGTAAAGCCCTCCCGCTCTGTATGGTCTCACCCGGCATGCTGGCCGTGTCTGCCGCGAGCGCGTCCCGCGTTCTTCAGCACTTGGTCCACAAGTCTTGAGGCTGCGTTTCAGCCCCCTACCACCTCCGCCCGCGAACCGGTAACGGGGTCGGATGCATCGGAATCCTCGCACCGTCAGGAGGCCCCGCGGAACCCTGTTGGCCGCGCAGTGCTGTGACTTCGCAGAGCAATCCGGTCTTGGACGGCTGGCGCCGGACGGGGGCGGAGCTACTGGGCGGTGCGCCTTGCGGAATGTGCGGCGGGTCGCCACTCGGCGCGGGCTGAGAAGTTTGTCCCACCGCCAGGTATTATTGGGCGCCGCGGGAAAGTAGCACAGCCTTCAGGGTGTGGAAGATGATGTACAGATCGAGGCCGGCGGACATGTTCTTGATGTAATAGAGGTCGAATTCCAATTTAGTAACAGTGTCTTCCAACGTATCCCCATACTTGAAGTTAATTTGCGCCCAGCCGGTGATTCCGGGCAGCACCGCATGGCGCTGATGGTAGTACGGAATCTGCTCCGAAAGGGTCTTGACGAATTCGGGCCTCTCCGGACGCGGCCCTACTATGGCCATCTCACCTTTGAGAACGTTGAAAAGCTGGGGCAGTTCATCGAGCCGGAGTTTGCGGAGGACGCGGCCAGCCGCAGTTATGCGGGGATCGTCCTTGCTGGCCCAGACCGCTCCGGTGTCGGCTTCCGCGTCGGCGCGCATGGATCGAAATTTGTGTAAGGTAAAGGGCGCGCCGTTCAGGCCGACGCGCACCTGCCGATAGAGAATGGGGCCGGGCGACGAAAATCGCACGACCAGCGCGGCGATCAACATGAATGGGGATGTCAGGATCAGACCAATTGCCGCGGCGGTGAAGTTGGTGAAATATTGGTAGACCAGTACGGTACGGCTCGGTCCGAGTTCGCCGGTATAGATCAGGTGAGAGGGGCGGAGTTCGTTGAGGCAGATGCGGCCACAGACTCGTTCGTAAGCCGTGAACGCTTCTTCAATGATGTGGCCCGCGAAGCGGAGGTTCAGCAGCTCTCCGACGGGCAAGCGGTTGCGCCGCTCGAACATTCCAACCACGATGCGGTTCGGTTGGGTTGCATCGACGATCTGACGCAAGGAGTTCATCGGACCCAGAACCTTAGCCCCGGGAAGCTGGAATCCCGTTTCGTGAAAATCATCCACGTAGCCGCTTACCGATAAGCCCTTTTCGGGATGGTCCACAATGAATTGGCCGATTTCTTCGAGCACGGGGCTGCCGCCTACCAGAAGCAACCTGTCGCGCCCTACTACACGGAGCGCATAGGCACTGAAGAAAACTCGCCATGCGTAAATCGCGGTCAGCGCCATGAAACTGCCCAATACCATCACATGGATGGGCATGCGGAGATTGCGGCTGAGGTAGGCGATGAAGCCCTGGGTGAGAAAGGCGATACCGATCACCAGACAGAGTTGCTGCAAGAGAGCGATCCGGGATTTCACAAATATTTCGGAGTAGAGGTCGTGCAGATACAGCCCGATCAGAATGCTCAGGAGGACCAGGACGATGCTCACGATGCCGCCTTCGTAGAGCAGGTAAATCTTTGGATCGACGTCCAGAATAATATAGGTGGCCAGGATAAATGCCGAGACCACCAGGAAGATTTCCGAGATGAGCAGAATCAGAGTGCCGACTGGGACGAAGACACGAAATAGACGAATCATCCGGGGGACCGAGGCAAAGGCAACGTTCAGCCGCCATTATACCCCTATTGCATGTGCGTTCCCGGCGGCGGGCAAGTTCGAGAGGGCTAAGGCGCCGTCCGCACGCCATGTGGAGGCCCGGCGGCGGGCTGGTGAGCCGTGGATTGCCTGGGCAATCGTCCGTACGGCGCCGGCTATTCCTGGCGGACAATCGGCATTCGCCAGCCGAGGCCGAAGGCTCGTGAAGTCACTTTTAGAACCGGCGCCGCCTGCTTTCGCTTGAATTCAGCCATACGCACTAACCGGAGCACGCGGCGGACAGTGCCCTGATCGAAGCCCTGTGCAATAATCTCTTCGGCCGATTGGCACTGTTCGACGTGCAATTCCAGAATCGGATCGAGCACCTCGTATGCGGGAAGGCTGTCCTGGTCGGTTTGGCCGGGCCGCAATTCGGCCGAGGGGGGCTTCGTGAAAATCTCCAGGGGGATGTCCGGCTTGCGCCTGTTGCGCCACTGGGCCACGCGATAAACCATCATCTTCGGCAGATCGGCGATCGCCGCCAGCCCTCCGTTCATGTCGCCATAAAGGGTGCAGTATCCGACCGCCAGTTCCGATTTGTTGCCGGTGGTCAGCAGCAAGGAGCCATACTTGTTCGAGAGGGCCATCAGGAGATTGCCGCGGATTCGCGACTGAATGTTTTCCTCGGCCACGCCGGGGGCGAAGCCCTGGAACGCTCCGGCGAGGGTTTGCGCATAGCTCTGCATGATCTCGGAGATCGGAAGCATCACAGTTCGGATCCCCAAATTGGCCGCCAAGCGAACTGAATCGTCCACGCTGCCGGCGCTGGAATAGATTGAGGGCATCATGACGCCGAGGACGTTATCGGATCCCATGGCGTCCACCGCGATGGCGGCGGTTAGCGCCGAATCGATGCCGCCCGACAGTCCCAGCAGCGTCTTTGTGAACCCGGTCTTACGGGCGTAATCGCGGACGCCCAATACGAGCGCGTGCCAGATCTCCGCCTCCGCCTCGAAATCGTCCGCTGAAATAGCGCCCGAACGGACGGCCATGTCGACCACCAGCACATCCTCTTCAAAGCCTTTGGCTCTGGCGAACAGGCGGCCGGCGGCATCGAAAGCGGCGCTGCGTCCGTCGAAGATCAGTTCGTCGTTGCCTCCCACCTGGTTCACGATGACCATAGGCACGCCGTATTTCCCCGCCATGTGGCCGAGCATCTTCTCCCGTAAGAGCTGCTTACCGGCGGTGAAAGGCGATGCCGAAAGATTCACGATGACTTCAGCCCCGGACTGTGCCAGCACTTCCATAGGGTCCCGATGATAGCGCCGGCGTTTCCAGAAATCGCGGTCGTTCCAGGCGTCTTCGCAAATGCTGATGCCCAGGCGGCGGCCGTTCAGATCGAGGATCTGAGGGCCCTCGGCCGGCTCGAAATAGCGGTCTTCGTCAAAGACGTCATACGTCGGCAGCAACGTCTTGTGAAATGCCGGGCCCACCACTCCGCCTTTCAAGAGCACGGCGCTATTGAAAAGCGGGCGGCCCATTTCCGACGGGTTCGGGGTTGCCACACCCACCAGCAACGGAGGAGCGTCTTGCAGTTCCGCGGCCATCCGCGTGAGCGTTTCGGAGGCGCGGCGGACGAATCCGGCGTTCATGAGCAGGTCGCGCGGTAAATAGCCCATGAGGGCCAATTCGGTGGTCACCGCGAGATCGGGCGCTTCGGACCGGGCGGCACGTACCCCGCCCAGGATGAGCGCCGAGTTCCCCTGGAGGTCGCCAGCGGTAGGGTTGACCTGGAGCAGCGCGATCCGCACTCTTCAGTCTAACAACACGAGAGTTACCGCTTCGTGCGGCCCGCGGCGAGCGAACCTTCACGGACGTGCCGCGACCACTATTTATACGCGAAAAGCGGCCGCACACTGCTGGAAATACAGCCTATCCAGGCCGGGTTCCACGCCGATGCGCCGCAGCAGAAACCGACCGCCGGCTGCGTAGTTCAAGCCCGTCCGTGTAGTTACGGCGGTCTGGAAGCCCGCGAGCCGCACTACTTCGACGCACTTCGGCGTGATGTCCCCGGGGCCGCCATTCGGGTAGCAGAAGTGATCCACAGGCTGGTCCAGCACCTCTTCGATACGGAGCTTCGAGCCTTCGATCTCATGACGTAACTCGCCCTCCGCGGATACGCGCGAGAGGACCGGATGGGTCCTGGTGTGCGCTCCGAAAGTGGCGATCCCAGCGGCCATTTGCCGGACATCCTCCCATGCCAGCGGCGCATCCTCGGCGGGCGGCGAGGCGGGAATGGCGATCTTCAACCATTCCGGCAGGGCCGCCAGGGCGGCCAGCCGAATTTCATTGGGCTGGCGCTTAAAAGCCTCGCAAGTCTCCCGCACCGCCGTACGGCGTTGATCCGCCGTCTCCAGCCGAAACTCCAGCACTTCTCCATCGGGAAGTTCCGCGCGGAACCGGCGGAGCGGCGAATGCAAAAATCCATACTTCACCTGGTCCACCCACAGCCAGAGCTTGCCATCCAGAAAATCGGAAACCAGATACACGGTGACTGGAATTTGCCACGCGGCGAAAACCGGATACGCCACTTCCTGAAAATCGCGGTATCCGTCGTCCACCGTGATGGCCATAGAATTGTCGGGCGGCGGATCGCCGGATGTGAGCCACGAATCCACCTGCGCCAGGGACACCGGATAGTAATATTCCCGAATGTGGCGGCACTGGTTCTCCAGATCCGCGCGATCGGAAAACCGGTGATACGTGAGAATACGCAGACCCTTGCGGTGCACCCAGCGGGCTACCCGCAGGCCGCCCGCCTTGTGAAATACGGCCCGCACTCCCCGCCTTAATGTGAGTCCCGCAAGCATGACGGTCCCGTAGACGGTTTTACCAGACCCGCACGGGCACATCGCCAGGCGAAAAACCAAAACCCGCGTTCAGGTTGACGAAGGAGCGGTTGTACTGCGAAAAATTGGGGCTGTCATACCTAATTTCTGAAGCACTGAACACTACATGGAAGAAACGCGCCAACTGGCGCGAAACCGATATGCCTCCGCCGTAATCCCCGTAAATCCCGGTGACGTTGGAGATGGAATCTCCTCTATCGTATTCCCCTTGCGCTGAAAAACTCCAGCGGCGGATGCCGGTATAGCTATACCCGGCGGTAAACCTTGTCACGTAGCTGGTCAGAAACAACCCGTTGCCGGGTGTGACTGTATGGCCCCCTCCAACGTACAGCACGCCCTTACGGAAGGATTGAGAGAGACGAGCGTTAATATTGGGGAGATAGTTCAGCGCGTAAATCACCGCGGTAGTGGATGTAATACCGAATAATTCCGTAATGATCGGGTCCACCGGAACGCTCTGCACGAACTTACTTTCCACGCGCGCGACGCCCGCATAACCGCTGAACTCCAGACGCCGCGTCAGCCGTATGGCGTAGGTCCCATTGAAGGTGTGGATGTCGGCGCTGCTGAAAATATTGTGATAGCCGTAATGAATATAACCGTAGTCGAAGCCAATGGTGGAGTTCCGCGTAAGCCGGTATTGCACATCGCCGCGCGCGGATTCGCCGGTGATGCCATAAAGAGCCGTGGAACTCAGGCGGTCCAGGAAGAAATCCCCGCCGAAGTCGAAGGACAGCCGGGCGGATTTCTGCAAAGTGAAATCCGCTTGCGAGCTCAAATAGATGGTCCGGTTATCGAAGAAATTCGTATTGGGAATGTAGGCGGTAGTCGGATCGAAAGGCGCCGTAGTGGTGAGTGCCGGCAGTCCGGTGTTGAGCGAATATAGTCCAGCGCTTTCCCGCAGAGTCAGCAGCGTGTGGCGCGTGAACTGATGCGTAATGCCGATCATCAGGCTCTGGTTCCAGTTGCTGTAGGTGGTCGCCGGCCTATAATAGTACACCTGTCCCCTGTAGTCCAAGGCCAATCTGGTATGGCGCCATCGATGTATGCCGCTGATGCCGGCGCTGAGGGTGGCGCCGTAACCGGTCGTATTCGGCAACTGCCCGGTATTAGTCACCATAACTCCAGCGAGGCCGGTGCTATACGAGCTGGTAATATCTACATAGGGCCGGAAGTCGATCTGAGATCCCGCAAGGGCCGCGGGAGCTTCTCCGCGGCTGAGGATGGCCGGCCCGGCGTACTGGCCGGACAGCGGCATAGCCAGCCAGAACAACGTGAACGCTCGTAGAAAATTCAATCCTTTATGCTCCTGATGCCGGCCGTCGGCGTGCCGGGCAGTACTCAAAGTCTGACAAGGGCCTTCGGAAATTGTCAAGCCGACCCGGCCGGGTTCAAGGGGAGGCGCGGAAGGCGCCGGGAAGCGGAGGGTAAGGAAGCCATGCTCGCAGGGGGCGGTTTGCGCTTCTATTTCTGCGGTGAATTGGACACCAGCGCCGGGGCCGGGCGCTCCGCTTTTCGAAACCACAATTCCAGCATCAAGAGCGACCATAGCCATTGGTTGTTGTCGCGGCGGCCGGTTTGGTGCTCTTCGAGCAGTTGGCGGACAAAGGGTTGCGCGGCGATGCCTCGTCCCACGAAGCGCGCGGATGTGAGGTGGTCCCAGAGCATATCGCGCAGTTCGTTCCGGAACCACGCCGCCAGGGGAACGCCGAAGCCCATCTTGCCCCGCGACAGCAACTCTGCGGGGAGGCGGTCGCCGAGGGCCGTCAAAAGAATGCGCTTGCCGCGGCCGGCGGCGATCTTCCAACTGTGCGGCACGGCCGCGGCCAGCGCCGCCAGCTCGTGGTCCAGCAACGGGCAGCGCACTTCCAGCGAATTGGCCATCGACATACGGTCTACCTTCACCAGCATGTCGCCGGTCAGATTGGCGGTGCTTTCAAAGTACATGGCTTGCGACAGGATGTCCGCATCCTCCGGCAACAGACACTCGGTGAAGGTACTCCGGAGGAAGCCCGCCTCGGCGGGCAACATCCATTCCGGCTCCAGCAGGCGCGAGCGCAGGAAGTATGGGGCATAATTGAACTCGAAGTAGCGCTCCAGGGCCGAGGCGCGGCTGATCATGCGCAGGTAGTTCTTGCCATATGCCGAATACGGCAGCCAACCCGCAACGTGGTCCAGGAAGCGCCGTACGAACAGCGGGATGCGGTCGAGCCGCCCCCACTTGCTCACCGCCAGGAAACTCTCATACCCACCAAAAAGCTCGTCGCCGCCATCGCCGCTCAACGCCACCTTTACAAAGCGGGCGGCAAACTCGGAGACGATGTAGGTGGGGATGGCCGAAGAGTCGCCAAACGGCTCGCCGAAATGGTCCACCAGTTTTTGAACCAGGCTCAGCGAATCGGGCCGCACCACGATTTCATGGTGGTCGGTGTGGTATTTTTGTGCCACCAGGGCGGCAAAGGGAAGCTCGTTGAAGGCGCTTTCTTCGAACCCTATGGAAAAGGTGCGGATCGGCTCCGGCGATTGCAGCGCCATCGAAGCCACCACCGAACTCGAATCGATGCCGCCGCTCAAGAACGCGCCTAGCGGCACGTCGGCAATCATCCGGATGCGCACGGATTCGTCGAATTTCCGGCGGATTTGTGCCGCGGTGTCGGCTTCGGAGTGGGTTCCCGTGCTCCGGACGCCCGGAACCGGCGGGCGCCAGTACCGGCCCGCGGACACGCTTCCGTTGCGATCGTAAGCCAGCCACGATCCCGCCGGCAGCTTGCGCACTGCCTGGTAGGCGCTGTAGGGGTCGGGGATGTAATTGAACTGAAAATAGAGCCGCAAGGCTTCCGGGTCCGGATCGAGCGGGATGCCGGTTTGCTGAAAGCAGGATAGCTCACTGCCGAAATACAGGCCTTCGGGGCGGATCGCGTAATAGAGCGGCTTTTTCCCGAAGCGGTCCCGCGCCAGCAGGAGGCGGCCCCGCCGTGCATCCCAAATAGCCAAGGCAAACATGCCTCGGAGGCGGGCCAGAGCCTCGGTCTCATATTCCTCGTAAAGATGGACGATCGTCTCGGTATCGGTGTGGGTCTGAAAACGGTGGCCGCGCCGCTCCAGATCCTCACGCAATTCGCGATAACTGTAGATCTCCCCATTGAAGACGATCCACACGGAGCGGTCTTCGTTGGCAATCGGCTGATGGCCGGTGTTCAGATCGATAATGCTCAAGCGCCGCATGCCGATCGCGCAGCCGCCATCCACGTGGAAGCCCTCATCGTCGGGGCCGCGATGGCGGATTTCGTCGCACATGGCCTTGACCAATCCGGCCGGCGCACTACGGTTGTTGAAAAAGAAACCCGCGATACCGCACATAAGCCAGGTGGCGCGGCGCGATGGCCATCGCCATAAATGCACTGTAGCATCCCAAGGATTAGAGCGCGAAGCGTCGTGGCGCCAACATGGAATCGGATAAAGGCAATCGGATTCACCGCCCTCCTCATCCAGCGCGATAGCATCTTCCTCCCGGCGCTGGACGGTTTTCTGCCGGCCGGGTTTGTGGGCTTCCTCGCCAGCCCTCGCACATTCTGCAAGACGCGGTAGTCGCCGTGTCGCGCGGCGTGGGTAGCCGGCGCCTCATTCTGTTGGTACGGGGCATCGATATCGATACGCCTTACCAGCCGTGCCGAAGCCTGAGTGTTTCCACGGGGCCTGTCTGCGCGCCATCTATCTTCGCCCCGTTCTGACGGGCCTCGCCAGACTAGCTAGCTAGCTAGCTAGCCCTGGCATAGCTTTGCAAGCGCTGGATTGCCGGGCGCACTTGGGGTGAACTGGCCGCGCGGCATCGCCGGCCGTTCTCATGCCTCACGCGGCGGCTGGATTGTTCGCCTGTGTGGAACGGGCGTCGGGCATGATCGCGGCCCATATTCCGTTTGTGGCATCTCGCTGGCGGTGGCCGGGCGCGCCTCTGGGCGGGACCGGGGGGGCGCCCCCTTCACGGACTTCAAACCGTTACGGCATACTAAGCAGTGACTCTCCCATTGCGATGAAAGTGGCACAACTTGGGCCTTATCCGCCTCCTCACGGGGGCGTGCAGACCAACCTGGTAGCGATCCATCAATATCTCGAGGGCTGCGGGCACTCCTCGGTAGCCGTTAACTTGACGCGCTTTCGCGGCGAGACGCCGGGAGTCTATTACCCCTCCGGCGCGCTCGAGTTAGCGCGGCTCCTGCTGCGCCTGCGCGTCGATATCCTGCATCTTCACGTGGGCGGCGATCTCTCGCCGCGGCTTCTCGGGCTGGCGCTTCTGTGTACGCTCCTGCCGGGCCGTAAGACGGTGCTCACCTTTCATTCCGGGGGATATCCTTCCTCGCCCGCCGGGCAAACGGCGGGCCGCTGGACTTTGCGCGGTTTCGTCTTCCGCAGGCTCGATGGCCTGATCGCCGTGAACGCCGAGATCGCCGCTGTGTTCCGTGAATTCGGCGTGCGCCCGGAGCGAATCCGCACGATTCTTCCTTTTGCGATGACGCCGCCCCAACGTTCCGATCCCCTACCGGAGAACCTGCAGAGTTTTATGGCAAAACACGCGCCGCTGCTGCTGACCGTGGGGCTGCTCGAGCCGGAATACGATCTGCCCCTGCAGATCGACACGCTGGAGGATATTCTTCAGCGCTTCCCGGATGCCGGGCTGGTGATCGCGGGCGCCGGCAGCCTGGAAGAAGAATTGCGCCACAAGATCGCCTCCAAGCCTTACGCCGACCATGTCCTGCTCTATGGCGACCTGCCGCGGACTGCCACGCTCGGGGCCATGCTGCGGTGCGATGTCCTGCTGCGCACCACGCTTTATGATGGCGATTCGGTCTCGGTTCGCGAAGCGCTTTACCTGGGAACACCGGTGATCGCCACCGATAACGGAATGCGGCCTCCGGGCGTGCGCCTGATTCCCATTTCGGACCGCATCGGGCTGCGGGATGCCGTGTTCGAAGTGCTGGCCGCCCCCAGAGAGCGGGCCCCGGTGACCGGCGACGGGCAGGAAAACCTTCGCGCGGTGGTGGAGTTTTATCGGGAACTGCTGGCTTCCCGCAACACATAGAACCGGTTTGTGGAGATTCCAAGCCAGGTATCCCGAAGCCGCCAGCCCGAGCGCGATGGATTGAACTTCAGACATGCAAGAACCCAGCCGCTCGCAAACGCACGATTGGAGCGCAGCGGAAACCAACGAGTCAACCACCGTGTCAACAATGCCCCGCTCAGATCCCGTAGAGCTGCATCAGGCGGGCGACGTTGGTCTGCTGATCAAACTCCTCCAGCGCGAGGCGGCGGCCAGCTTCTCCCAGCTTGCGGCGGAGTTGGGGGTCGCGAAGCAGTTCCAGGATACGGGCGGCGAGTTCGGCGGGGTTGCGGCGCTCCACCAGGAAGCCGGTTTTGCCGTGCCGGACCAGTTCCGGGATGGCGCCTACGCGGCTGCCGATTACGGGCCGCCCACTGGCCAGCGCTTCCGCGATCACGTAGCCGAAAGCCTCCTCCCATCGGGAAACCTGGCAGACCACGTCGGCAGTGGCGTACAGACCGTTCTCGACCGGCTTTGCCACGATGCCAGTCCAGGTGACGTGGTCTTGTAAACCCGCCTTGACGGTTTCCGCCATCAGACGCGGACGGTCCGCGCCTTCCCCCGCCATCAGGAAATGCACGGCCGGGTTTTGATCCACCACCAGGCGCGCCGCGGCCAGCAGATCGTCGAAACCCTTTTCGGGGATTACCCAACTTACCTGCAGAACCACCTGGCGGTCTTCCGGTATGCCGTATTGGCGGCGCAGCGCCGAGCCATCCGAGGAGCAGCGGGAAGCGTCCACGCTGTTGTAGATGCGAACGAAACGGCTGGCCGGAAGGACGTCGAAGGTCACCCAGGAATCGCGCACATAATCGCTGATGCAAACCACGCGGTCGAGCGGGTAGTTGGCTACACGGGTGCCGATACGGCGCCATAGGGCGGCGCGCGGAGTCACATAGCCTTCCGGCCGCGAAGACTGGTCGGTGAAGAAGACCTTTTTCACGCCGAAGAACTTCGCCAGCCAGGGATACGGGCTGATGAAGCCGGTAAATTGGAGGTGCAGGATTTCCGGGCGGTAGCGGGCCAGAATGCGCGCCAATCCGCGGGCCGGTTTCCACGCCAGTTTCCAGGAGTCCGGCAGGACTTCGATAGACACGTTGGGGAGGTTCAGATACTCGCGCACGGGATCGGTAGGCGGCGACAGGAAACACAGAACGTTCTTCCAGCCCCGGGCGGCCAGTTGCACGGAGACTTCGCGCGCCAGCGCTTCTCCGCCTCCCACGCGGAATGGTTCGAAGCCGAGGACGGAAACTAATGTCTTGGTGTCAGGCAAGGCTACATCTCGAATGGATAACTGGGCACGTGTATGTAAGCCTCGTCGCCCACCAGCAGATCCAGGTTCAAATCGGGAACGCCTGCCAGCCGGCGTCCGGGATCGAGGAGGAAAATCGGGTCGTGGCGGCAGAGGCGATAGCCGTTGCGGCGGAGGGATTCGATGCCTTGCCGGATGGAAGCGACGGCCAGTATCTCGCAGGTGGCCGGATCGGCCGCCGCCTGCCGGGTGGCCAGGGCGAAGGCGGCTTGCCAATCTTCGGTACGCTCGGAATCCACGCGTACTTCGGCGATGCGGGTCTGGCCGGCCACATGGCTCAGCAGGAAATAGCCGCGGACGCCATCTCCCTGGCGGAGCAGGAAGCCGGAAAACGCGGCGCCGGGGCAACCCAGCATGTAATTGAGCAGGGCCGGGCTGCGGGCGGTGGTGGTGAAGCTGGCGGCATCGAATTCGAGCGCGGAACAGATGGACTGGTCGAAAGCCGTCACCGCCTGGCGAGTCCATCCCGCCGGAGCGGCGGGTAACGGAGTCAGGCTGAACAGCGTGCTGCGCGCCAAACGCAGCGGGGCCTTCCAGCCGCGGGGGTAGGGGTCGGACCGGAACTGCCGCCAGGGACGCACTACGCGGGCGAAGACCTCGGCATTGCCGCAATGCTGGAAGCCCATCATAGGGAAGACCCTTACGGCATCGGGCGATCCGCCTATGGCCAGCACGGTGTCGGTAAGTCCCGCCAGCTCGCGCATGATCCGCACGCCCGCAGCCGGCGCCTGGCGTCCGCCGGCCCAATCGATGACGCGCATGCCGGTTACCAGGCCGGGGGGTCCCTGCGCGGCCGCCCGCGGGCGAAAGGTGACCGGTACCACACAGCCATGCGCTAAGATCCGGCCTTCGCTCCGCATCACATAGCTGCGCGAGCCGGTCCAATCCGGCCGCGGCGAGAAGTACTTCCACTCGATCATCTCAGGCCGTACGAAGGGGGCATCGGAGGACAAGTGGAAGACGCCGAGGAGGAATTCCGTCAATTCGGGCAGGTCTTCCGGAGCGGTGAGCACAAGTCCCGAGGGCATGTTGGAAAGCGAGGCGCGATACGACTTTCTATGATAGCCTCTTTGGCTTCCGCGATCTTTGGGATACCACCCAGCCCACCCGGCCACCCGGCGCACCCACCCTCCGCCGGCGCGGCCCACCCCGGGCGCGGGCGGCGGAGTGGCAACTTTCCATTCCGGCTGCACGGCGGCGGCGTATCCGATCACACCCTGAGAACTAACCGTAGCAGTACTTGAACTTGCAATGTCCCGGCATTTCACGATAATCTTGGAAGACTTGAGTTTTCTGTAATTTACGCTATACGGAGGGAGATAGGACGTTGATGCAACCCGGGGCTGCCAATTCGGCCCGAGAGCTGTATAAGAACGCTTACACGGCGCTTCATTACCGGCTCCGGACATTTGCCGGCGGGCGCTGGAACGACCACTGCCGGCCGACCGATATCGGGTTCATGATGACCAACCTGTGCAATGCCAAGTGCGTGCATTGCGACATCTGGAAGAATCGCGGCAAGGAAGACCTCCCCACTCTGGACGATTACAAGCGCGTCTTATCCGATCTGCGCTCCTGGTTGGGACCCGTGCACGTCTTCTTAAGCGGAGGCGAAGCATTGCTTCGTCCTTACACACCGGACGCGCTGGCGCATGGCGCTTCCGCCGGATTGTTGATGGAGATACTGACGCACGGATACTGGGACGACCAGTCGCGCATCGAGCGCGTGGCGCTGGCCAACCCGTGGCGCGTGACGGTTTCGGTGGATGCCGCCAGCGCCACGCACGACAAAGTGCGGGGCCGCGAGAAATTCTGGGAAAAGACTCACACCACCATTCAGACGCTGCTCAAACTGCGGAAGGAGAAGCGCCTCACATTTCTCATCCGGCTGAAGACGGTAGTCATGTCCCACAATCTGGAAGAAGTCGCGGGAGTGGCGCGCTTCGCCAGCCGGCACCAACGGATGGATGTTTTTTACCAGGCCATCGAACAGAACTACAACACGCCGGAAGATCCGCGCTGGTTCGATCACAGCGACAACTGGCCGCGCCATACCGAGCGGGCCGTCGAAGCGGTCAACGAGTTAATCGGGTTGAAGCGCCAGGGGCTGCCGGTGGGCAATGGTTATCACCAACTGGAGGCCATGATTCCGTACTTCCGCAACCCGGATGCCTCGCGCGTCTCCATACAGTCCCATGCTGCGCACGAACCGAAGCCGGTCTGCGCGGCCCTCAGCTCCATCCAGATACAGCCGAATGGCGACGTGCTCACCTGCTACGGGATGCCGCCGGTGGGCAATATCCGCGCCACGCCGATTCGCACGATCTGGGAGAACCGCCCGCAATGGTGGAAAGAAGGCTGCTGTCTGCATCAACGATGCACACCGGCCGAAAAACAGATGCTGTCCCTCACTGAGTTGGCTGGGAGGTAAAGGATCTCCGCCAGCAAGCGACCGCCGATCGGGACCTGAATGGCTCAACCCTCCGTCGCATCTCAGGCCGTGCGCGCGCACGGCGAACGGTTTATCCTCAACGTCCTGTGGTCCTGGACCGGCGTGGCGGCCAGCTTCTTCACGGGCTTCGTCATCACCCCCATCGTGATTCGCAAGCTGGGCCCGGAGCACTACGGGATCTGGCTGCAAGTGTTCTCCATCCTGGATTACTTCTGGTTTTTCGATCTCGGTTTTCAACCCGCCATCGCCAATTTTTGCGCCCGCTTTCTGGCCGTGAAAGACCACGAAAAGATCAACCAGGTTATCAACACCGCGTTGTTCTACTTCAGCATGATCGCCGTGGCCATCTGGGTGACCGCGCCCATACTGGCCATTCGCGCCGCGCGGTTCTTCAAGGTGGCGGAAGCCGACCGGCACGAGTTCAGCACCCTGATTCTGATCACGGGCCTCAGTTGGGGCCTGCAGATGATGCTGCACCTGTTTCTGTCGGCGCTGGATGGTTTTCAGCGCTTCGATCTGACCAGCCGGGTTATGGTGCTGCAGGTGGCGCTGCGCTCGGCGGGTTATTTCATTGTGCTCCAACTCGGTTACGGACTATTGCCGATGGCCGAAATCTACATCGCCGCGCAGCTTCTGGGTTACGGGTTGAATTTCATGAATTTCCGGCGCGTGTTTCCGCAACTGCGGCTGGGCCCTCAGTATGTCAACCGGACGATGTTCGGCGACATTCTGCGGTATGGGCTGAAATCCTTCGTGGCGAGCGGCTCCACCCTGGCGCTCTCGCAGAGCGGCACGTTGACGGTGGGCCACTACCTGGGAGAGGCGGCGGTAGGCTATTTCGGTCTGCCTTCGCGGATGCTGCAGCAGGCTGCCGACATCGTCTCGCGCATCGGCATGGTGACGCGGTCCAGCGCGGCCGAGCTCACCGCCAAATCCAAACGCGAAGCCACCATCTCGCTGGGCGTCTATGCCAACCGCTACTCGCTGACGCTGTTTATGCCGCTGGCGGTGTTCCTGCTGGTCTACGGGCATCCCCTGTTGATCCGCTGGGTGCATAATGCGGCGATGGCGGCTGCCAGCGCTCCGCTCCTGCCGATCTTTCTTCTCTCCTATTCGCTGGTGCTGGCGGCCCAGTTCAGCTCCAGTTCGCTGCTCTACGGCGTGGGGCGCCACGGCGGCTACGCCCGCGGGTTGGTGGTGGAGGCGGTGCTGTACATGGCGGCGCTGGTGTGGGTGGTGCCACGCTATGGCATTTTGGGAGCGGCCTGGGTGTCGGCCACCTTGATGATCGCGGTGCGTGGCATCTACACGCCTTGGCTGGTCTGCCGCGCGCTGAACTATTCTTTCATTGCGTATATGCGCCGGATTTATGTGCGGCCGCTCGTGGCCGGGGCGCCGGCAGTGGCGCTGGCCTGGGCCCTGCGGTCGAGCTGGCTTCCCGGCAACACATGGGCCCAATTAGTCGCGGCTGGGTGTGTGACCAGCCTGGCTTATGGCGGGCTTGCCCTGTTCATTTGCGTGACGCCGTCCCACCGCAGCGTGCTGCTCTCGCGCCTTCCGGTGATCGGCCCCTTTTTCCATCTCAGCCGTGCGTAGCCGCCGCGAAATCTGGTTCCGCATCCGCCAAGAGGCCGCCAACCTGGCCATGCTGGCCCATCCTCCCGCGTTAGGCGATGTGGCGCAGGCTCTCAGCCTGCCGTGTCGAGACTCGTCTCGACACCAGTTCGCGAAGCCAGGCGTCGGCATGAGTGCCTGCGCCACGTTCCCCGATCCCGTGGAAACCGCGGCCCGTCTGCGGGGCACCACCTTTGCCCGTGAAGTGGAAGCGCTGGCCCGCGGTATGCTGCGCCACCGCTTCCCGCTGCTGGGGATCGAGATTGAAACGGGGGACCAAATCGACTGGCGCCGCGATTATGTGCACGGCATTTCCTCCGGAACGCCTTATTTCCGCCGCTCCCCGTATCTGGACTTCGCGCGCGTGGGCGATCACAAGCTGATTTGGGAGCTGAACCGGCATCAACAGCTTGTGCTGCTGGCGCAGGCCTTCCGCTTCACCGGCGAGCGCGCGTTTCTGGAGGAGGCCTTCCGCCAACTGGAATCCTGGCTGGATGCGAACCCGTTCCTGCGCGGCATCAACTGGGCCAGCGCTTTGGAAGTGGGCTTCCGCGCGCTCTCGTGGACGTGGCTGTGGCTGCTGGCCGGAGACTTCATGCCGCAACCGCTGGCGCGCCGCTTCCAGACGGAACTATACCGCCACGGCTGCTTTCTGGAGCGGAATCTTTCCGTCTACTTCTCTCCGAACACCCATTTGCTGGGCGAAGCGGTGGCCTTGCACGCTCTGGGCGCGCTGTTTCCCGCCTGGCCTCGCGCCAGCCACTGGACGGCCAGCGGCGGACGGATTGTGCGCGAGCAGATCGAGCGGCAGGTGCGGCCGGATGGCAGCCATTTCGAGCAATCGGCTTACTATCACGTCTACGCGCTCGATTTCTTCCTGCTGCATCGCGCGCTGGCCCAGACGCCCGAGGGGCACAACGCAGTGTACGACGCGCGGTTGCAAGCGATGGCGGAATACCTGCAGGCCTTGCTGGGACCTTCGGGGATATTGCCGTATCTGGGCGATGACGATGGCGGGCGGGTCTTTCATCCTTACGGGGAGCGGACGCAGTTTGGGCGCGCCACGCTGGCCACCTGCGCGGCGCTGTTCGGCCGGTCGGAGTGGGCGGGGGGGCGCCCTCTGGGCCCGGAGGATGGCGCGTACCAAGCCGCTTGCCAGGCCGCCTGGTGGGTGGGAACGTTGGCAGGCGAATCGCCTGCCCCACAATCATCGCGGCTGTTTGCGGACGCCGGCGTGGCCGTGATGCTCTCGGGCGACCGGCAGATCGTCGTAAAGGCCGGGCCGTTTGGAGAAGGATCGGCCGGCCACAGCCATTCGGATTCGCTCAGCCTGGTGGCGCGCATCGGCCCACGCGAGGTGC
The DNA here is from genome assembly GCA_052144935.1 of Bryobacteraceae bacterium. Lineage (GTDB taxonomy): Bacteria > Acidobacteriota > Terriglobia > Bryobacterales > Bryobacteraceae > JOPF133. The sequence continues at coordinate 57,085 of JBKQPR010000214.1, read as the reverse complement.
TGATCGATCCCGGCACTTACACCTACATGGCCGATCCAGCAGAGCGCAACCGGTACCGCGGCTCGGCGGCCCACAACACCGTCCGCATTGACGGGCGCGACCAGGCGCTGCCGGCCGGGCCCTTCCGCTGGGACGGAAAACCGGCCACGGCCATTCGTGAATGGACCAGTTCCGCCGAAGCCGACTGGCTGGACGCCTCTTGCGTTTACGCCGGCTTCACCCACCGGCGGCGGATCCGGTTTGTGAAGCCCGGCTATGTGATCGTGCTCGATACCGTGGACGGCACGATCGACGGCACCGGGGGGGAGCACTTACTGGAACAATTCTGGCATCTTGGCGCAGCCGAAGACGCCGCGCGGCTGGCCTTCACAGCGCCCGCCGAGAGCCTGCCAGGCTGGCGCTCGCGAGCGTTGGGGGCGAAGGAGCCGGCGCCGGTTCTGCGGGTGGCCTATCGCGGCCCATTGCCCACGCAGATGGCCGCGGTGCTGGACCTTTCCGGCGACCCCGCGCCCGGCGCCATCGCGCTGCGCACGGAGGCGGGTAAGACCGTGATCGCCTGGAAGGGCGGCAACGTGGAGTTCTGAGGACCCCGAGAGGGAGCCGGAATGGTGGTCTCGTTTTGGTGGTCCATGACGACGCAAGCCTGCTGGCGCCGATCCAGGCGCCCCTGGCGGTGCGCGAGGTGAACGGCGTCAGGATGGCGGCCAGCGCAATGGCGCTGAACAGGTTGTTTATATGGGAGCTGGCCAGCCCATCTCCGTCAGGATGGTGTAGACCACCGAAACCGATCCCGTGAAAAGCGCCACCACGGCCACCCAGGCGGACTGCATCCGCCAGCCCAGCAGAAGATGCGCCACCACGGCCACGCCCGCCAAACCGGAAGAGAAACCATGGCATGCGTGCGCTAACCCAGGCTTTCCTTAAGAAAAGCCGGGAAATACAGCTTGGGAATGAGCGATTTGAATTCGATTCCCTCGACCCCCAGCCGCTCGGAATATTTTAGGAAATCCTTTTTGTAGTATTCCGACGCAGATACGTGGCGCGGAGTCGCGTGCGGCAGCAGGCCCATCAGCAGGTTGTAGTGCGAAGGGCCGTCCAGGAAGCGTAGGAAAAACGGCGCTCCAGTTTTCCCAGCTTGCGGATGGTCTTGGGCCGCGTCTTCACCAGCGTGTCGTACCGGCAGCTATCGAAGATCACCAGGACATAGTTGGTTCCCGGAGCGGTTGGCTGTGAGACGATCCCGGCCCGCGCTACAGCCGGGGCTATTCTGGGGTTTTGTCATAATTGTGCCCGGCTATTGGCTGGCCCTGCGCCGTCGATCGCACAGGCATAGGATTTCGCAGGGAAGATTCGAGACGCAACGGCCCACGGAGTGTTGTCGACGACGGTAACTTTGGTACGAATTCTACGAATTCGGGGAAATTTCCTTGTCATAATACCGCGGTGGCGGGTTTCTCGATCCCCCCCGGAGAAGCCCCTCAGGCCGGTTAATCATGAAAAAAAGGCGCCAATGAAATGGAAAATAATCCCAAAGGAATAGCGCGCTATCTTAATATTAGGAGTAATGTGGGGTTTGGCGGGTTGGGCCTCGATCTGCGTGGTCGCCGGCCGCGGTACGGAAGCCCAAGCCACTGCGCCAAACCTGACCGGTTCAGGCGCCACGACCCTCGGTTGAAACACCGGCAGGCCGTGGCCGGAAGTTCGCAAGCAGGCCGTTTGGTTGGAAACGGGTCATGAGTATCGTTTCGAAAATCAAGACCGCATCGCGCCTTGCGGGTTCCGGCGAACTGGGGAGTTTTTGGCGGCTTGCCAAAAGCAATGTTCTCGGCTGGGTGTCCGACACGCGCAGTGTGAGGATCGGAAGCGTCCGTTTCCGGATGTACGCCACCGCATCGGACGACCTTTTCCTGGTGGCCGATGAGAGGGAGCATCGCTTGCTCGAGCTCGTCTCGGCGAGCCGCCTCCGCTGTGTCTTCGACATCGGAGCACACCTGGGGCTACACACACTGTTTTACTCCGCCGTAGCCGATCGGGTGGTATCCTTTGAACCCGCGCCACAGAATTACGCACGCCTGGTCGACAATGTGGCTTTGAATGGCAGAACCAATGTCTCGACCAGGAATGTGGCGCTCTCCGATCGATCTACGGTTCTCGACTTTCTGGATAACGGAATTTCGCAGACTGGAACGCTCCTGACGAACGCTCAGCACGCACAGGGCTTTCGAAAGATCCAGGTGCAAGCGTATCGCCTGGACGATCTGGACCTGCCGGCTCCGGATTTGATCAAGATCGATTGCGAGGGAGCCGAGATGCAGGTGCTGCGTGGAGCTGCCGAAACTCTGCGCAGGCACCGGCCCGTAGTGCATTTGGAGGTACACCCGCTTCTCGGAGTATCGGAGGCCGAAGTGCGGGAATTCCTTGACTCGGCCGGTTACACTGTCACATCCAGGCAGAAGGGAGACGAAATGCACTACTTGTGCGATCCCAAAATCGGACCGCAGAACTACTATAACGCCATAAACTTGCCAGCCAAGGCGGGCGAGCGGCAGGATGCGGCCGGATGAGTGAACTCACAGACTGCGGGCGCGTGGTCTTGACAAATAGGGGCCCCTTTCGATCGCGTTGAAAGGACACCAATGAGGCACAGTCCCGAGGGAATCGCACGGTATCTTACATTAGGTGTAACTCAGGGACTGGCGGCTTGGTCCGCTTATGCCTTAATCGAGTTTCTGGCATCTTCGGTTGTGTTCCGGCTGGGGCGTCCATACGCCCGTTTCACCGCCTGGCATTGGGAGATGGCGGGCCAGTTGGTTTTGGCCTACATGGCCGCCGGCATTGCGTTGGGCGCCTTGGCGGGCCTCATTCTTTTCCTCTTCAGGAACGCCCAAAGGTTGAGCGGCCGCCCCACCCCTTTGGTGATGGAACACGCCGCCGCCCTCAGCCTTACTTTGGCGATCGCCATCCACCTGGCCACCCAGCCGGCGGCCCCGGCGGTATGGTGGAAACTGATCTTCCTCCCGCTGGCGCTGATTGCCGCGCTGCTGCTATCGATCCGTTCGCAGGTTTGGTCCACCCGCTTCGGTCTGCTGACCAATCCCTGGGTGGTGGCGGGACTCTTCCTGAACGCCGGACAGGCGGCCGCGCTGCAGTTCATGGGGGTCGCGCAACAACTGGGGATCCCGATTCGGCCCTGGTACTACATCCTGGCCGGGATCCAGGCGATTGCGGCTGGCGCCGCCGTGTGGCTGGGCCGGCGCTGGCGGCAGTCCTGGAACCCCAGCCGGATCTTCGCGCCCAATTGGGCGGCGGCCGGTTTCGCCGCGGTCCTCATGGGGGCCTCTTTCGCGCTCGGCGTTGAGCCGTCCTCTCCGGTGACGCCGGATGTCAGGATCGCCGGAGCCTCCGCGCATCCCAACGTGATCCTGATTGTCATGGATACCGTGAGAGCCGATCATGTCTCGGCTTACGGTTACAACCGCAACACGACTCCTAATCTCAAGAAACTGGCGGCGGACGCCACCGTGTACCCGCAGGCATTATCGACTGCCGATGCCAGCCTCACCAGCCACGCCTCCATATTCACCGGCTTGTACGCAAGCTGGCACGGCGCTTACTGCCAGCCTCCCGAAGCCAGCTACGGCCGCCCGGTCGGACCTGTTCCCACCATTGCCGAAGTGCTGGCTCGAAATGGCTACCATACCATGGGGACGGGCGCCAACCTCTTCCTACGCGCCGATTTCGGTCTCCAGCGCGGCTTCCAACAGTTCCGTATTCCCCGACCCGTTCCCATCCTGGCGACCGAATCCTGGTACATGCTGCGCAATGGAATGCGCCGTGTAATAAGCCTGTTTGCCGATACCGCCCAGTTCGACCGCCTCTACAGCCGCGGCGATGCCATCAACCGCGAGTTCTTCACCATGCTGCGCCAGCCCAACCTGGCCCAGGCCCCCTTCTTCGCGTTCTTCAACTACATGGACGCGCACTTCCCCTATATTCCACCTCACCCTTTCGACCACCTGTTTCCCGGCAAGGTCCCCGGCGCCACGCAGGCCGACCTCATGGCAGTCCAGCAGCGGGTAGGCGACCTGAGAGAGACATTACCCCCGCTTTATACCAGTCACGCGGTGTCCCAATACGATGGCGGGATCGCCTACATCGACTCCCAAATCGGCCAGTTGGTGGATTGGCTCAAGCGCGAAAACCTATACGACAACACCATGATCGTGGTGACCGCCGACCATGGCGAAGCCCTTGGCGAAAGACGCCTCTTCCTGCACGGCAATTCCCTCTACGCCAACCTGCTGCACGTGGGGCTGATCGTGAAGTATCCCCATAACGCCCCTACCGGGGTGGTGAATACGCCGGTCAGTCTGATCGACATCTTCCCCACGGTGATGAAAAGCGCCGGCGTGGAGCCTCCCCGTGGTCTTCAGGGCCGTGGTCTTCAGGGCCTGGACCTGCTGGACCCGGCGGCCTCCGCACCTCGCCACCTGTTCAGCGAGTCCTTCCCCTGCCCCGTGACGCACCTGCCCGAATGCCCCGGCGGCTGCGTGATGCGCGCCGTGGTTTCCTGGCCCAGCAAGTACATTTATTCCGACAACGGAAAATCGGAAGTCTACGAACTGCAGCAGGACCCCCACGAAAACCATAACCTGTTTGGCTCGCTCGGCTCGCTCAACCCCACCGCCCGGACGCTGGCCACGCAGTTGAACTCTTGGGTCAAGACCATGCCGGTGCAACATGATCGGATGCCCCACGCCGCCCCCGCGGCCGGGTCGGCGTTTCAAGGGCTCAGGCAATCTCCGGAAACGGCTGCGGCGCCCCGAGCCGCGGTACTCCCTGGCAAAAGGTTCACCCCACCTCCGGGCGAATCCGGTCAGTGAGGTCCGCCGGCGCTGTGGAATGGTGCGCCGCCACGCTTTCCAACGGGCTCGCGTGCCGGTGTGCTGGCCGCCCTCACCGCTTCTTCAACAAGTACAGCCAGCGGGTGGAATTCTCCACGTGCTGCACCCGTACGATGTCGAAGTGCCGCCGGCAGCACTCCTCGAACAGCCCCACCGTGAGGTCCTTGTGCAGTTCGTCACGCCCGCGGGTGAGGCGCCGAAACATGGAGTCTTCCGGCGAGATGAACTCCACAATCAGGATCTTCGTGGTGAGCTCCGCCGCCACTTCCATGATCTCCGCCAGTGGTACCCGCTCGGTGACCAGCATATGGTGGATCACCGCCAGCATCAGCACGCCGTCGAAAGCCCCCCGCGCGCGGTCCAGGAAAGAGGGCCACTCGCGGTTGCGCCAGCCGGTGCTGGGTGTAGGCCGCGTCAAATTGACTACCAGCGGCAGGATGTTCAACTTTTCGGCGCGGGCATTGCGCCACACGCTGCCAGCCACCACCGGATCGTAGTCGATGGCCACCACCGCGGCCCCCGATTTCGCCGCCAGCGCGCTGAAATGGCCGGTATTGCAGCCCACATCCAAGACCCGCCGGGGGGCGAACTCGGCCAACGCCTCGGTCACGAAACGCTGCTTGGCCGCGAAATGGTCCGCCGAATAATTGTTGTTGGACGCCATGTAATCGGTCCAGGCCGAGATCTGGCTGGCTCGCGGCGCCACTTTACGCAGGCTCCGGCGCAGTCCGTTGAACAGCACGTTCAAAATGAAGCGGGCTTTTTCCGGATCGTCCAGCGTCTTCTTGCGGTAGATGCTCTGGTCGTCCTGGTCGTGCTTGCCGCCCAGCCACGTCGGCATCGAGACCAGCGAAAGGAACGGCGGCTTCAGGCGTTGCAGGGGCCGCGACCAGCGATAGATCTCCTCGGGCTCCAGGCCGTCGCGGCGGGTCGTCAGAATCTGGTCCAGCCCCAAGCCGAAATGCTTGTTGGCCAGCAACGGCAGAAGAAAGGTGCGGATGAACTGCGCGTAGGGAAGCCACGTGGGGTCGCCCGGCTGCCGCCGCTCGAACGACAATACGTCGATGAAAACCGGATCGGGCCCCCGAAACAAAATATTGTAAGGCGTTCCGTCTTTGATCCCGAGGCCGCCGGCCAGCAGCGATTGTGCCAAATCGAGAGTCAGCTCACCGGCGGCATACAACATCTCCGGCGGCCATTCGTATGGAAAACTGGGGAACGCAATGCGCTCGTGCTCCAGCAGGAGCCGGCCGGAAGAATGCTCGAAGAAAGCGCGAATGGAGGGCCGTTCCAAAATTTCGCCGGAGAGAAGGTCGCTGCGCACTACGGTGCCCGCCCGTACCGCCGCCTGAGCGGATGGCGAGTTCAGGAACGCCGTCAGATCGTCCACGCCGGCCGCATTCACGACGCGGAAAATGCGCCCCTCGAATGCGAACACGGCACCGGCCGGATCGCGAAACGAAGCCGCCGGGGAACTCTGCGGCGGCTCGTCTGTTGAAGAAGCTGAAAGGGTCAATCCTTACGGCCTTTTTTCTTAAACCAGGTGGTGAACCTTCGAAAATAAAAGGCCGCGCCGACAACCCCGGCAACCAGCATCTGCCAGATCATCGCGCCGGTCCCCGGATCCGTATAACCGCGCGCTTCGCGCTCCGTACCGATGAGGAGAACCAGCAGGAGCGGGAACACTCTCCAAAAACCGCCGAACCGTGTTTGTGCCGGGTGAGATTCTCTCATGGCGTACAGCGCCATCTAGAAGTTTATCATGCCAAAGACGGCGGTCAAACCAACTGGCGGTGGGTTCGGTGTGGTGGGTTCGGTGGGGTGGCTACGGTGGCTACGGCCTCAGGTGGATGTTGGCCCGCTCACGGGTGCTGCGAAGCCCAATTTCCCCCTGCACACAAGTAGGCGTCCGTTTCACTCAGCCGCCGCTTCGCCGAGTAGCGCAGGGTGCGCCGCGCGGGCTGCCCCGCCACAGGATCTGGTGGCTGGCTGAGTCAGGGGGACAACTTACTTGTTCACATATGACTCATCTGCGTATGTAACCGCGGTCCAAACCACCTATACCTCCTTCCGCCGCAGGTGGTACAGACCGGCGCGAAGAATGCGCGCCGCCTTTTGAATTGATTCTGCGGAACTCCAGTATCTTGTCGCCCCACGAGTAGCTGCCGGAACCGGCGGGTGGGCCGGTGGTACCCTGTTACAGATGCGTATTTCCGCGGCCGCGTCAGAGGCTCACGGCAGGTCTACGACTTCCAAAACCTCCCCCAAACGCGACCTGGCGGTGGCGCTTTCCCTGGTGAATCTCGCCTTCCTGAGGGTCTGGTCGGAAATCCTGACGTATGGCCGCGCGGACACCTACCTCATGAAGACGCCTCCCACGCCCGCCGTATACTACGCGGCGATCACGGACGTGTTAATCGGGGCCGTGGTTCTCTGGGTGGCGGTAACGGCCGCCCGGCGCTATCTGTCGCCCTCCTGGTTCCGCTGGGTGCGGATGGCATTTCTGGTGTCGCTGGCGGTGCCTTTGAACGCTATTCGCTCGGTCCTTTCCGTCGAGTTCAAATACCTGCGCTCGCCTCTGTTCGAGCTGGTGGGCCCGCGCGGAGTCCTGCTGATCGCCATTGCCTTGGGCGCCGTGGTGGTTTGGCTGATTGCCTTGCACTATCGCCCGGCCTCCCATATCGCCGCCGGAGTGGTGGCGTTCTTTTTGCCGCTGGTCCCGCTGACCTTTGGGCAGGCGGTCTGGAAGGCGGTGCATTACGACGATTCCGAGTTCCGGGTAAGGCTGGCGCCGCCTATTCCCACCGCCCGTGAATTGCCCCGGGTTCTGTGGATCATTTGCGATGAGTGGGACTACTCACTGACTTTCGAGGACCGCGATCCCTCCCTGTCATTACCTCAGATCGACCGCCTGCGCGGAGAAACGCTGTTTGCCTCCAACGCGCACCCGCCCGGACCGGAAACTCCTATTTCCATACCGGGTTACGTTACCGGGAGGCTCGTAGACGAGGTTTCTTACAAGGGACCGTACCACCTGGAGATACGCTACCGCGACGCGAATCGTTCCTGGTTCTCTCTGACCCGGGAGCCGAACGTCTTTGGCAGAGCGCGCGCCCTGGGGCTGAATACCGCCGTGGTAGGTTGGTTCCACCCCTACTGCGGCCTGTTCCGGAATGACCTGGTCTCCTGCGAATGGTGGGAGATGGCCATGCAACACAACAGCATGGGCCGCACCTTCCGGGCCGCCCTCTCCGGTGAGGCCGAGAGCCTTTTCGAAACCACCCTGCTTTCCCCGTTCGGCCAGTCTTTGTCGCTGAAGCAGCACATAGCGACCTATCGCAGCGTCGTGGCGGCCGCCAAAGCGACCGTCAACAACCCGCAGTTCCAGTTCACCTACGTGCATCTCCCGGTGCCGCACGCGCCCTTTGGGTATAACCGCCAGACTGGCCGCTTCGACCTGTCGAATTCTCCCGTGAAGGGCTACATCGACAGCCTGGCGCTGCTCGACCGGACGTTGGGCGAGTTGCGCCAATCCATGGAAAGCGCCCGCACGTGGGACGATACCAGCGTGCTGATCACAACCGATCATCCATATCGCGAGGCGGAGTTGATTCACGACAAGTTCGATCCGCGGATTCCCTTCTTTTTCAAGCTGGCCGGGCAGCATCAGGGACTTTCATACGAGGCTCCCTTCAATACCGTCCTGATTCAGGATCTGCTGCTGGCCGTGTTGCGCCAGGAGGTGACCGATGCGCCAGGGGCGGCGCGCTGGCTGGACGCCAACCGCTCGCACACACCGCTTGATTGAGGCTTACTGCAACGAGCCAGCCGCGGGACGCAGGGATCGATGTACCCCGGATGGCGCCGTGCCGTTTTCCCATCCCACCGCTTTGGTAAACCCCGCCCATGCCGCATTGCCATCAATGCCTTTTCGCAAGCGCCTGCGGAGCGACCGGTCCTGGCTGGTGCGCACGGCGCGGGCAGACGGATCAGCGGTTTGCGCGATGTGCCGGCAGCGCCCGAGAGTCGCACATTTAAGGCGAAACCCGCGACGGATGGGTGCGCAGGCCGCTCGCGGCGGATTGCGATCCGGCGCTGCCGGCCTCCAGGTACTCGGCGTCCTGGTTCACTTGCCAGACGTCGTAGGCTTGCCGCCCGAGAAGGATATTCTGGGCGGTCAGCATGGCCGTCATCATGGCATGATCCTGGTTGTTGTACTTGTGCATCCCATTGCGGCCGACCAGGTGCAGCCCGGGGTAGTCTCGGGCCAGCTCTTCGCGGATGATGGCGACGTTCCGCGCGTAGTCGTCATCGTAAACCGGGTAAGCCTTGGCCTGGCGGACGACGCATCCATCGACTACGTCGGCGGGCCGGGCGAGTCCGATCTTTTCCAGCTCGCGCGTGGCCAACTCGATCAGATCGCTATCGGCGGACGCCCAGAGGCCGTCACCTTCAAAGCAAAAGTACTCCAGGCCGTAGCAGCAATAGGCGGGATCGGGAACCATCTCGGGCGACCAGGATTTGAAGTTCTGGACCCGCCCCACTTTCACCGAGGGGTCGTGAATGTAGATCCAATTATCGGAGAAGCGGTTGCGCTCCTTGAGGATCAGCGCGACGGTCAGAAAGTCCCGGTACTTCAGAGCATTGGCGGCGGCGAGGGCTTTTGGCGAAGGCTGGGGGGTGAGCGCATTCATCAACAGCCGGATTGGCGCGGAGGAGATGACATCGCGCGCCAGGAGGCTTTCGGCGCCCTTGCCGGGCACACCGTAATCCACCCGCCACTGCCCTTGCTCCGGAAGATAGGTGCAGTGTTGGACGGGCTGTCCCAGAAGGACCTCGCCGCCCATCTCGCGCACTTTGCGGGCGCAGGTCTCCCACATCATTCCGGGGCCCTTGCGGGGATAGCGGAAGGTGTCGATCAGGGTCTTGATGGTTTCTTTCCGGTCCTTGGGCCGGCGTTTCGGCAGGATCGCATTGCGGATGGCGGAGGCCATGGAAAGCCCTTGAATGCGTTGCGCAGCCCAGTCCGCGGAGATGTCTTTGCAGCTCATCCCCCACACCTTCTCCGTATAAGTCTTGAAGAAGATGCGGAAGAGCCGTTCGCCGAACTGGTTAGTGACCCAGTCCTCGAACGATTTAGGGTTGGGACGCGGAAACAGCGACGCTTTGCCATAAGACAGCACGCAGAGCGCGGATTCGAGGAATCCCAGCTTGAAGAGCGCCTCGAAGGCCTTCAAGGGGTAGGAAAAGAACTGGCCGTGGTAGAAGATGCGCGACGACCGCGGGCGGATCAGCATGTCGTCGGGCAGGATTTCGGTCCAGAAATCCTCCACCTCTTGGGCTTTGGAAAAGAAGCGGTGACCACCGATATCGAAGTGAAACCCTTTGTACCGGACGGTTCGGGAAATCCCGCCGACGTATTCCGGATCGGACTCCAGCACGGTGACCGGCACGCGGTTTTTGCTCAGAACGTACGCTGCCGTCAGGCCGGCGGGGCCTGCTCCAATGATGGCGACCTTTGTACTGGGACCGGAAGGAGAACTCATGAAGGATCCCCGCAGATCGAGGCGGGGCAACGGCGCCCTCCCATTATGGCCTGGGATCTTCGAGCATAGCAAACTCGTGCGCCAGTGGATTCCAGTGGATTGGCGGGCTACCGATTCGCGGCCGAATCGCGGTTAACCGGAGCCGCTCGCGACCCTGGCCGGCCTGCGTATGTAGAAGGTTTCACCGGTCGAGGATCGCCTGCCGCACTTTGAGATAGGCGGCGCCGCCCAGGGCCTTGGCCACGCGCTTGGCCTTCCACAAGGCGGTCTGTCTCCAGCGCGGCCCGAGGCGTCCGGCGGCGAAACCGGCGGCCCACTCCGGCCCCATCCCGCGCTTCACCACGTACCGGCCCAGCACCAGGCAGCCATCGGTGAGGCAGACCGCGGCGGTCGGCTCGGAATTGAAGAGCACTTCGATGCCCGCGGCGGCGGCGGTGCGGCCCACCAGGCGCGAGTAATAACCGCCCGGCACGGAGGCCACTTTCACGGGTTCGCCCAGGATGTCGGCCAGGCGTCCGAGGCTCTGGCGCCACTCGCTTTCCATGCGGTCCGGCGCCAGCGCGGCCATGCGGGTGGGATGCGAGTGGGAGTGGCTGCCGATGACGTGCCCGCGGCGGTGGAGGTCGCGTAACTGCGCTTCACCGAGAAAGCCCGGCGTGCCGATGCGGCTGGTGGTGATGAAGAAATGGCCGCGCCACCCGAGTTGTTCGAGCATTCCGGCGATGGGCGCGTGGCAGGAGACGCCGCCGTCATCGAAAGTGAGAAACACCGGCGGCGCACCCGCGATCTCCCGGCGGCGAGGGATGAGCGAAACGGCCCCGGCCGGCACAGCCGCGCGAATGGCTTCAAGCTGCCGGGCAAAATCCTCGCGGCGGAGCTTGTAGATGTTGGCGCCCTCGCCGGGAAAGCCGCTGGAGTCGTAGGCGGCGTCTTCCACTACGTCGTGATACATGATTGCCAGCGCCCGCATGGTATGTCTCTTAGTGTATAGAGAATGGAACCCCGATGCGCCGGGCGGGAACGTGTTCGCCCGGCACCGGGCACCGGGCGCCGGCGGTATGGTTCTGGAAGCCATACCTATATGGGACAATTGCCTGTATGAAGAAGACCTTCAACGTCGATGACAAACTCCTTCGGGAGGCCAAGGTGGCCTGTGGCGCCGCCACCGATACCGAGACCATCCGTCTGGGCCTGGAGGCCTTGGTGCGCCACGCGGCGTACCAGCGCCTCAGAGAGTTTCGTGGGACGGAGCCACACGCGCAGGACGTCCCCAGACGTCGCGAGAAGCCATTTCAAAAACGCAGGGTGGCTTGATGATTCTGATCGATACGTCCGTGTGGATTCGGTATTTCTTCGACCAGGATCCATACGCAAACGAACTTGAGAGACTCCTGAATCTCGACAATGTGGCCGGACATGAATTGGTCTACGGCGAACTCCTCATCGGCGATCGTGGAGGCCGCAGTAAGTTCCTGTCCACCTATGAGCGAATGCATCAGGCGAGCATGGTTCCCCACCACGAGGTTGTCGCGTTCGTTCGCCATCGGAACCTGCATGGGCGCGGCGTCGGCTGGATCGACGTTCACCGGCTCGCCTCCGCCCTGGCGGAGCGCTTGCAGTTGTGGACGGCCGACCAACATTTCGCCGTCATAGCGAAAGATCTGGGCGTCGCCTACAAGCCGCCGGGTTCATGATCGCCCAGGCCGGGGATGACTAACGGCGGAGCGGGGAGGTGCGCTCTTCGAGCCTGGTGATGCGGTCCTCATGGCCTTCCAGCTTGATCTCGATGCGCCCCAGGCGGGCGATGATGTCGTCCAGCCGGCCGGACAGGTTCGCGTGGCTTTCCTCGATCCGCCTAGACAGATTGGTGTTTAGATCGTCCATCCGTTTCGACAGGTTGGTGTTTAGATCGTCCATCCGTTCCGACAGGCTCGCGTTGAGATCGTCCATCCGTTTCGACAGGCTCGCGTTGAGATCGTTCATCCGTTCCGACAGGCTCGCGTTGGTGTCCTTCATCCGTTCCGACAGGCTCGCGTTGGTGTCCTCCATCCGCCTCGACAGGCTCGCGTTGGTGTCCTCCATCCGCTTCGACAGGCTCGCGTTGGTGTCGTCCAAGCGTTTCGACAGGCTCGCGTTGGTGTCAGCAATCCGTTTGGACAAGTTCGCGTTAGAGATCCATCCGGCAAGCGTCGCCGCGCCCACTGCGACCAGAATCGTGACCATCAGCGGCAGCGTGTTTTGCCAGAATACCGGAGTCAGACCGCCCACGCGTTCAGTCTAGTCTAACATGCGGGTAAGCGATCGTTCCTACAGATGAATCGGCCCGTCCCCATCGCCGCGGTTCATATGGATCTCTAGGTCCGCGCGGCCTTCGATCCGCGCGGCCAGGACCGGAGAGATCGCGATCAGAAAATTCGTGGGGGCCTGGCGAAAGCCGGCTTTGGGCAAGGCGCTCGACCAGGCGTGGTGTAGTTGGTTGGAAACGATCAGATCCACGCCGCGCTCTTCCAGGGTCCGGGCCGCGGCGAGGACCACCACGGCGGCGTCTTCGGGCGGCGCGAGCGAATCCACAATCGTGCCCACCCGGAGATCGCCGAACTGCTTGTGGCCGTGCATGGCGGTGTCCAGAAGCACGGCCCAGCCCCCGGCGGCGCGGACGCGCAGGAAGCGCGGATCGGACGGCGGATAGAGCCGGTCGAGGGTGGCGGCGTCGCGCACCGCGGCCATGGCGTAGCGAGTGCGGCAGCGTTCCCATACGGCATCGGCCCAGCCGGCGAAGGATGCCGGAGCTTCGAGCGGCGCTGGCCCGCTAGTGCGGCGGGCAACCCCGGCAAGCCACAGCGCCAGCCAACCGGCTCCGCTGAAGGCGGCCGCATCGCAAGCCAGGCGCCCGAAAGCGGACGATCGCAGGGCGCGGATCTGACGCAGGAAGCGGTAGGGATGCGGCGCCTTGAAGTAGAACGGAACCGCCGCCATACGCCAGTTCAGGCGCTTCAGCATTTCGGGCAGCGGCTTCTCCCATCCGCCCATGCCGAGAGCGTACAGCTCGGCTTCGCGATTCAACGCGTCGCGAACCAGGCGGACGGCCAGCAGAGCATAGGCGCGATTCACCAAGCCTTCGGAAAGCGGCAGCCGGTAGTGGGCTACCTGGTGAGTCTCGCCGCCGAAGGAAAAAGTCTGGCGCCGCAGGATATAGCCGCCGCGTACCTCGTCGCCCTCCACGGCAAGCCAGAGCTGCGTGCCTGGCATCCAACCGGAGTCGGAGGGTTCGGGAAACCGCATGTCCGGGTCGGCGCCCACGGCGGCCAGGCGCTCGTGGAAGCGCCGCACCGCGGCCCCATGGGCGGGCAGGTACGGAACGATCTCGATGGCCATCAGGAGCCGGTCTTGGTTTCCACCATCCCGGCGATCTGGCCGATGGTTTTCATCTGGTCCATCTCTTCGGGGGAGAACTGGAAGCCGAAGGACTCCTCCAGCGCCAGAACCAGGTTGAGATGGTGGACGGAGTCCCAGGTGTCCACAGTTTCGGGGGAGGAATCCGCCTTGAGGGTTGCGATCTTCACTTGCAGCATGTCCGCGGCGATGCTGCGTACCTTTTCGTAAATAGCTGCGTTCATGGAGATCTCAGACCTGGGTGACTTTCAGTGCCGGGCCGGCGGTTTCGAGATCGGCTGTCACCATCCGGCGGACCAGTTCTTCGAAGCGCGTCCGGGGTTCCCAACCCAGCCGGGAGCGCGCCTTGGAGGGGTCGCCGATGAGCAGATCGACTTCGGCGGGGCGGTACAGCAGAGGATCGCCGGTCACGTGGTCGCGGTAGTCCAGGCCGGCCAGGGAGAAGGCCAGTTCCGCGAACTCGCGGACCGAGTGACTTTCGCCGGTCGAGACCACGTAATCGTCCGGCGTGTCCTGCTGGAGCATACGCCACATGGCCGCGACGTATTCGGGAGCGTAGCCCCAGTCGCGGCGGGCCTCCAGGTTGCCCAGGCGCAGCTCGCTCCTGGCGCCCGAGGCGATGGCGGCCACGCCGGCCGTGATCTTGCGGGTTACGAACTCGAAGCCGCGGCGCTCCGACTCGTGGTTGAAGAGAATCCCGATGGAAGCGTGGAGTCCGTAGGCTTCGCGGTAGTTGCGGGTAAGATCGAAGCCGGCCACCTTGCTGATTCCGTAGGCCGAGCGCGGGTGGAAGCGGGTGCGCTCGTTCTGCGGCGTTTCTTCCACCTTGCCGAACATCTCGCTGGAGCCGGCGAAGTAGAAGCGGCAGTGCGGGGCGGCCTCATGGATGGCAGCCAGCATGTAGTGCGTGCCGTTGATGTTGGTGTTGAGGGTGGAGAACTCGTCGTCGAAGGAGTAGCTGACGAAACTCTGGGCGGCCAGATGGTAGCATTCGTCGGGCTCGACACGCCGGACGATCTGGTAAAGGCTGGGAAAGCTTTCGAGCGATCCGGCATGGAGCGTGATGCGGTCGCGGATGGCGGCAATCCGCCGCAGCCGGTGGCTGGGATCCTCGAGGGCCACCCGGCGCACCAGGCCGTGTACGTCGTAATCCTTTTCCAGAAGGAGTTCCGCGAGATACGACCCGTCCTGTCCCGTGATGCCCGAAATGAGCGCCCTGCGCCGGCTCATAATCTGGTGATTCGACCCTTCCGGAATATCGTAACAGTTGGTGGTGGATGGGTGCCGGAGTACGTGGCAGGGATCGGTCGGAGCGTGCTTTCGATTGGCATCGGTCGCGCGGCTTGGTCGATCGTCGTCCGGCGATCCCGGCCTCTTTCATCCGTTCCGTTGTTCCCAACGGCAGGCGGCCGCCAAATTTTCTGAGACTTTTGTAAGAGGTGTTGCACTCAGATTTGTGCTTCTGCGCACGCTGATGGACTTGCCGCTCGAGGCATTGGTGCGCCAGCGCAAACGTCTGCGCCGGCAGTTTCTGGAAAATCCGGGGCTGAGGGATCTCAGAGTCGCGGTGCTGGCAGGGGTAACCGCCAACGAGGTCGTGGAATTCCTCGAAGTGCTGCTGCTGGCGGAGCACTTCCGGCCGGTGTTCTATCAGTCCGAGTACAACCGGCATTTCGAGGATGCCGTACTGGAACCAGAAAAGCTTAAGGCGTTTAAGCCGGATATCGTTTACGTGCACACCAACTGGATGAACCTCCGGCGGTGTCTTTCCACGGGTGCGGCCCCGGCGGAATTGCAGGATGCCGTTGCCTCGGAGTTGGCGCGGTACCAGGCGATTTGGAACTCCATCCACACGGTCATCGGCTGCCATATCGTTCAGAACAATTTCGAAACCTCGCCCATTGGCCTTCTGGGTAACGCGGATTGTGTTGCCGGCGAAGGGCGCGTGAGGCTCGTTTGGGAGCTGAATCTGGCGTTTTCCAAGGCCGCCGCTGAGAACCGGAAACTTTCGATTCAGGATCTAAACAGCCTCGCAGCCTCGCTGGGTCATAGCCAGTGGTTCGATTGGGATCGCTGGTACAGCTACAAAATCCCCACCACGCCGGAGGCAAGTTTCGCAATCGCCAAGTCCATGGCCGCAATCATCGGGGCCATGTTCGGCAAATCCAGGAAGTGCCTGGTGCTCGATCTCGACAATACCCTGTGGGGTGGGGTGATTGGCGACGATGGGCCGGATAAGATCCAAATCGGAAAGGAAACCGCTCTCGCGGAGGCCTACACCGCGTTTCAGCAGTACTGCCTGGAGTTGCGCGGCCGCGGCGTTCTGCTGGCCGTGTGCTCGAAGAACAATTTGGAGGTTGCCCGCGCCGGCTTCGCCCATCCCGACAGCGTCCTCAAACTCGAACACTTCTCCGCGTTCAAAGCCAACTGGGAGCCAAAACCCCAGAATATCCAGGAGATCGCCACGGAGTTGAATCTCGGACTCGACAGCTTCGTGTTCATCGATGACAATCCGGCGGAGCGCGCCCTGGTGCAGTCGCAGCTCCCCATGGTCTTGACGCCGGATGTGGGTAGCGATGTGGCATTATACCCTTCGATTCTCCAGGCGACTCGCTGTTTCGAGGCCGTGAACCTGTCGAAAGAGGATCTGGAACGCGCCGACGCCTATGCGGCTAACGCTCAGCGCGCCACGCTGGAGGCGAAGTTCGCGGACTATGGAGCTTATCTGGATTCGCTCCGGATGCGCGCCGAGATTGACCTCTTTCAGCCAGTCTATCTCGACCGCATCACGCAACTGATCAATAAGACCAATCAATTCAATTTGACGACCCGGCGTTACACTTACGCCGAGGTGGAAGAGATCTCGAAAAGCGCCGGCTACATTCCACTCTATGGCAGGCTCACCGACGCGTTCGGGGACAACGGCCTCATTTCCTTGCTGATCGGCCGGTGCGAGGGCGCTACCCTGCATCTGGATACCTGGTTGATGAGTTGCCGGGTTTTGAAACGCGACGTCGAGCTCGCCATGCTGGATGCGCTGGTTGAGCACGCCCGCGAGCGCGGGGTCGCCAAGATCGCCGGATACTATTTCCAAACCGCCAAGAATGCGATGGTAAAGGACCACTACCAACGCCTTGGCTTTGTGCAGGAATCCTCCAGCGCGGATGGCAGCAGTTCCGTGTACGGCCTTCGTATCGCCGGATATACGCCAAAGAACAAACATATTGCCGTGCCAAGTAAATTAGCCACGGTCAGTTTATGAACAACGCCGATATCATTGCAGACCTGCAGCCGGTATTTGCCGATGTCTTGGACGTCCCGGATCTTCGGCTTTCGCCAGAAACCAAAGCTGCGGACGTCGATGGCTGGGATTCCCTGGCCCATATCAACCTGGTGACCGCGGTCGAGACGCTGTACAAAATCAAGTTCGCCCTCGGAGAGTTGCAGGACCTGAAAAACGTCGGCGACATGGCGGACCTGATCGTCGAAAAGCTCCGATCGAGGAACGGACCATCGGCGGCCGGATCCGGCTAACATCGGTGCGGGCGCGGTCTACCGATGCTGTTCCACTCATTTTCGTTTGTACTGGCCTTCTTTCCGGCGGTCGCGATCGTACACACTATTTTGGCCCAACGAGCGGGATCCCGGCTCGCGCAGGTATGGCTGCTGGCCTCCTCGATATTCTTCTACGGTTTCGCCAAGCCTTCGAACCTCCCGTTACTGTTCGGCTCCATTGTGTTCAATTGGGCGGCCGCTCGTGCGATGGCTGCCGTCGCGGAGGGAGGCCGGCGAAAAGCCCTCCTGCGGGCGGCTCTTGCCGCCAACATTCTCTTTCTGTGCTGTTTCAAATATGCCCGCTTCCTGTTAGGGGCGCTGCCTCTTGGATCCCACTTGGTTCTGCCCGATTGGAACTTCCCGCTCGGGATCAGCTTTTTTACGCTCACCCAGGTGATGTTTCTGGTGGACACATATCAAGGCTTAAACGGGCCCAATTCGCTCTTCGATCACGCCGCCCTGGTTTCGTTCTTCCCCTATGTGATTTCAGGCCCCCTGGTCCGCAGCCGCGCCATCGTGCCGCAGTTTCGCGGAGGGAAGATGAGCGGCGGCAACATGCAAACGGCTTGCTTCGGTCTGTATCTATTTGCCATCGGTCTCGCCAAGAAGGTGGTGTTCGCGGACTCCTTCGCGGCCGTTGCGGATGCCGGCTACCGTTCGCCGGCGAGCCTCTCCACGATGGAGGCCTGGGTGGCAACCCTGGCGTACGCTTTCCAGATCTACTTCGACTTCAGCGGCTACTCGGACATGGCGGTCGGAGCGGCGCGCATGGTGGGCATCGAGATTCCGCAGAATTTCAATGTGCCGTACCGTTCGAAATCCATTAGTGAATTCTGGCAGAGGTGGCACATTTCGCTGTCGCAGTTCATCACCAACTACCTCTATACACCACTGCTGCGCTCCATAGGTACGGCCACTATTTGGACCAGCGCACTGGCCACGCTGCTGGCTATGGGAATCGCGGGCCTGTGGCACGGTCCGTCCTGGACTTTTGTCCTGTGGGGACTTTTCCACGGTGCGGGTCTCAGTGTCAACCAGATATGGAAGAGGAAGAAGCTCGGCAAGCTCCCGGACTGGCTGGGGTGGCTGCTGACGTTCGTCTTCGTGAACCTCGCCTATGTCCTCTTTCGCTCTCCGCACGTGTCCGCGGCGATGCTCATGTTTGGCCGGATGTTCCCCCATGGGCGGATTTTGGGATTTGCCGAGCTGAGGGTGGCGGTACCTCTGAACCCGCTGCGGATGGTGCTTCCCATGGCCTTCGGGACCGCTTTGGCTTTCGGTCTCAAAGGCTCCGTGGATCTGGAGAAAAGATTCCGGCCGATCCCGTTGACTGCCCTTGGGGCCGCGGCGCTTCTCCTGGTGGACTTCTTCTTTATGAACTCGGTGGAGGCTAAGCAGTTTTTGTACTTCGTCTTTTGAGTATGCGAGCGCGTAACTGGTTTCTCATGGTCTTCGGCTTGATCGCTGCATGCGGAGGCCCCATCGTGGGCTTCAACATAGCGGTCGATCCCTACGGGCTATATCGCGACACTCGCGAGCGGCGGCTGCCAGCCTATGGCGACCCGCGGGTGGCCAAATACCTGCTTAGCGAGCACTATGTGCCCGGCAACTTCAATGCCATCCTGGTCGGCTCGTCTTTGTCCGCCAATTGGAACATGGCCGGCGTGGAGAAACTGCGGGTCTATAACCAATCGCTCGACGGTGGCAACATCGTCGAGGGGAAAGCCCTGGTGGATGCGGCGCTTTCCAGGCCGGGGATCTCCGTCGCGGCCCTGATCGTGCATCCGTATTGCACGCATTCGCACGATTTCCAGACCGTCAGCCTGCAGCCATCGCTGGGCTTCTCCGCTCTCGGGTCGCAGACCCTTCTGGCAGCCTACGCTGACATGCTCCAAGAGCGGCTGCACCGTCCTAGAGAGGTAGTCGATTACGACGGGACGGAGCACTTCTTGCACCCGCCCACGCGGCTCAATCCGATCATGCGGCAGATGTTTCGTCCTGGGGCCGCATTTGAAGTCGATCCCATCGCCCTTACGGTTTTTCGGGACCTGGCCGCCGAGTTGCGGGCCCATCACGTTCAGATCGTATTTATTGTGCCTCCGGTTTCCGAGGATCTGTTCCGTGCGCAGCAGACCGCATTCTGGGATTACGCGCGGTTGATCGAGGCGAATGCAGGCCCCGAGGACCTGCTGATTGACTTTACCTCGGCGGAGTTCGCCGATTTTCGAGGCGCGAGAGAGAATTTCGGGGACGGCGTTCACTTTGTTGCCAACGCTGCCGCGGTGATCGTCTCGCACATCAACGCGCGGATTAACGATTGGATCGCACAAGGCCGTCTGCGCGTGCCTGGTTCGCCGCGCTAGCTTAGCTAAGCTAGCGAGGCGTCGCCGCCGGCTGCTTGCATCGATCGGGTGAGCGCGGGGAGCGCCATGACCGCATCCTCGACGGCCGGCGCAATGGCATCCCAGCCATATTCTACATTCGCCACCAGTCGACGAAATGCACCCCGCCTGAGCATCGGCCCGCACCAATCCGGAGCGTGGCCGTCGCAGGGGCGGCCAGGTCGCCATAGTCAGCCGTTGTGTCAACTTGGCTGAAGCCGGAAAACGTGCGCTTGCCGGTCCGGAACGGCCTTGGCGGCAAACCGTACGCTCCCGCGGAATCTTGCGGCTGAAGTACTCATGCCGCGGGGCCCGGGAAGCGCCCCGGCTCGCGCCCCCGCCGTCTCCGCCGCACCTGCCACACGAACATCGAGCTCATCCAGTAATTCCACACCGATCCGACCGCCAGGCCCAGCGCAGCCGCCAGATACCACGGCACCGAGAGACCAGTGAGGGTATCGAACACCCGCAGGTTCAGGAACAGGCCTATGGAGCAGGCCATATAAAAGACCTGCATGCCGATCGCGAGCTGCTTCCCGTGCAGCCGGGCGGAGCGGAAGGTGAACTGGTTGTTCAGCAGAAAATTGATGGCGATCACGATGGCGCTGGAAATGAGCTGGGCCCTTTCCAAAGTGATTCCGGGGATGAGGCGGAGCAGTTGCACGGCGGCCAGGTGGGCCAGGACACCAACCGAACCGGCAAATCCGAAGATCACGTAGCTGGGAGGCACGAAATCGCCCACCAGCTTGTCCGCCACCAGCGCCAGATATTCGACCGCCACTACGATATCGAGCTTGCTCCGGCCGTGCAGGCGCGGCCGGAAGCGATAGGGGATTTCCGCCAGTTTTACCGGACGGCGGGCCGAGACTACCAGATCGAGCAGGATTTTATAGCCGGTGCCGCTGAGCGAGTGAGCCACTTCATCGAGGTACGCCCGGGTGAGCACGAAGTAGCCGCTCATGGGGTCGGACAGTTCGGTGGAACAGATCAGCGTGCTCAGACGGCGACCCAGCCCGGAGAGGGCGCGGCGATGGGCCGGCATGGCATCCATGCCACCCTCCGTGACGCGGGTGGCGACTACCAGGTCGAGCGAGGAGTGCCGCAGCTTGGCCAGCATGGCGGGCAGAATGGACTCGTCGTGCTGCAGATCGGCGTCCATCACGGCCAGATAAGGGGCGCTGCTGGCGAGCATGCCTTCCACGGCGGCGGAGGCCAGCCCGCGCCGTCCGATACGCTGCAGCACGCGCACGCGCGGATTGCGCTGGGCCAGCTCGCGGGCGGCCGCGGCGGTGCCGTCGGGAGAATCGTCGTCCACGAAAAGGATCTCGTAGTCGATGCCGCCGAGAACCGATTCGAGCGCCGCGATCACGGGAGAAAGATTCTCGCGTTCCTCCAGGGTAGGGACGACGATGGTGAGCTCGGGCATAAACGGATCAGCGTTCGTCCGGCGAAGTTCCGCGCGGGGGGATCCACGCCTTCCAGGATAATCTTTCGTGGGGTCGCGGTCGCGGCGGCGATAGAGAAGAAAATGGCGCGGCGCCTTCACCCTTGAACCGCTCACCCTGCTCCGGCTGACTTCGAGGTGATGGGTCCGCGCGCCCTTGGTCATGATCTCAGGCCGCTCTTTCGAACCCAGCCGCTCGGGATCGGCTCCGATATCGCGTACGGCCTGTTTGATCAGCGCCTTGTAAGCGACCCGCTGCAGCTTCGCCAAAGTTCCGTTCGCTCCATTTCAGAACTTCACGGACATCCTGGCGAGCGGCGGGGGCAAGACTGGGCCTGGAACCACGTTTCTCAGCCACGCTTGCGCTCGACGGCTATCTCGGCGGAGGCTTCCTCTCCGATCCGGTCGATATAGGCGTCGAAGTCGTCCATCGATTCAAATTCGATGCCCTCGCCGCGGTCGAGCTGATCGAAGCCTTCCTTAGCGGCGGCGCGGAGCCATTCAAGTTTGGCCTTGTCTTCCTGCTCGCGCTGCTCTAATAGCCGGAGGCCTTCCCGCACCACTTCGCTGGCGTTGCTGAAGCGGCCAGAAGTGACGCCGGCCTCGATGAAGCGGTCGAAGTGTTCGGTCAGATTGACGTTCCGGGTCGGCATACGGCGATCCTCCAATAGTACGGCTCATTCTACCAGGATTGGCAATTATTGCTAATGACGATCATGTACCCCTGTGAGCTTGCTTTTAAGCACGATAAAATACATTTCCAGGTTTAAACCGCCACGCTACTTTGCCTTAATGTCTCATGAGGAGGCGACGGCGGCGGGGTGCACGACCTCGATGCCGGCATAGCGAGAAAAACCGCCCGCATCGAAAGTCAGAATGCTGGCGAGGCCATGCGCCTGCATGGCGGCCACCAGGCGCGCATCGTGCGCCGGCTTGCCGGATACGTTGTGCTGGGTGACCAGGCCCTCCCATATCGGATAGATGGCGGGGGTCTCCGGCAGGAATTCGAACATGCTCTTGATGCGCGCCAGCTCCCGAGCGGCGGCGGCCGGCGTCATGGCAAGGCCGTTTTGTTCCAGAGGCCGGGTAGCCACAACCCACAACTCTATGAGGTTTTGAGCAACGATATGCAGTTCCCGGCCCTGCGCCAAAAGACGCTCGATAGCCCGGTCAGTCAGGGCATAGAGCGAATGATGAGGCTGCAAGGTGCGAGCAAGAACGCTGGTATCGACTAGCACGAGTGCGCCTAAACGCGGTCCGGATAAATGCTCTCGCGGCTAACGGCTTCATCTGAGAGCAAGGGCGTCGTGCGGTCATGGCTCTCGGCCCAGGCACGGAATTGCCGCATCCACTCCTGAGGGTTGGTCTTCTGCAGGTGCGCAATGGACGCAGGCGGCGCGAGCTGGTCGGCGAGTTGGAGGAGCCACTCCTCGACACTCATGCCGCGGGCCTGGGCCTGCGCCTTGAGCGCGGCTTCCCGTTCCGGCGAGAGTTCCAGCGTGAGGGTCATGTGCGAGGTTCCTCCCTCTTTCCAGCGTAGAGCATACCAGGCCGCCTGTCACGAATTGCAAGATTTGGTTCTTCCGGCCGGGGGCCGGAAGCTCCGCCACGCGGCAGGCCGTGCGGTGTGGCTCTTTGCTAGACGATAAAGTATGTTGCCGTCTGGCAAATCGACCCTCCCTGTAAGCTGCGGGGGATGGACTCCCGGTGTTTTCCGTTTTCTTCGCCGGTTTTGCCCAAGTTGACAAACCCAACACCCCCTCATTACGCTGGGACACGTATGTTCTGGGGCATCCTGGTGGTGTACCTGGCGCTGGCGGTGGCCACCGCCCGGACACTGATGCCCTGGTGCGACGAGGCTTGGTTTTCCGGTCCGGCGCTGCATCTTCTGCGCTGGAGCACGATGGGAACGCCGGTGCTGGACGCGACGGCCACCTGGCACGGCCGCAATTTGACCGGCATCGGCCAGTATACCTATTGGATTACGCCGCTGTATCCCTTCTCGGAATTCCTGTGGTTTCACGTGATGCCGTTCGGGCTGTTCACGGTGCGGCTCTACTCGGTGCTGTGGGGGCTGGTGGCGCTGGTGGCGTGGTGGGCGCTGGTCCGCAAACTGTCGGGAGAGGAGGGCGTGGCGCTGCTGGCCATGGCCTTCGTGGCAGTGGACTCGGCATTTCTGTGGGGCGCCGGAGCCGGCCGGATGGACATCATGTGCGCCGCGCTGGGCGTGGCGGGGCTGGCCGTGTACGTGGTCCTGCGGGAGCGCCATTTCACGGCCGCGATCGCGCTCAGCCATGCCTCCATCGCGGCGGCCGCGCTGGCGCATCCTTTGGCGCTCGCCTGGTTTGCCGCGCTGGTGGTCCTCATGCTGTACTTCGACGGGCGGCGCATCCGCTTCCGCCACGTGGCGTGGGCGGCGGCGCCCTATCTGGCGGCGGCGGCCGGCTGGGGAATCTATATCGCCAGGAATCCGGCGCTGTGGTGGGCGCAGTTCAGCGGCAACGCGGCCAACCGGTTGCCCACGGGTTCCTGGCTGTGGCTCCGCAAACAGACCGTGGAGCGCTTCTTATATACCTACGGGCTGGGGCCGGACACACACGGATTCGCGCACGTCCGGATTGTGGTGCTGGCGCTGTATGCCCTGGGCGCGGCGGGGGCGCTCGCCAGCCGCGCGATTCGCAACCACAAGGGGTACCGGGCGCTGCTGCTGGTGTGGCTGGCCAGCTCGGCGACCATCGTGCTGGTGGACCCGGACGCCCAGCGTTTCTACATGCCGCACTTTTCCATGCCGCTGGCGGTGCTGCTGGCGGTGTGGATTTGGACGAGCTGGCACGCGCGCGCCCAAGAAATGAAGGTGCCGCGATGGGCCTTGGCGGGCATGGCAGCGGCACTGGTAGCCGTGCAACTCAGCACCACCTTGTGGCATATCCGGCAGGACTTGTATCGCCACGATTACCTCGCCTCCACCGGCTACTTGAAGCCGAGGGTTCATCCGGGCGATGTCGTGTTTGGCAGCGCGGAGCTGGCCTTCGAGCTGGGCTGGGATGGAACCGTGGTAGACGATTACCGGCTGGGCTATCGGACCGGGCGCCAGGCGGCGTTCATCGTGCTGGATCGCAACCGGTACCAGGAATGGATTCCGGCGCTGAAAGACAGCGAGCCCGATGCGTACCAGTACATTCACGGCATGCTGGCGCGGGACTACCGGTTGGTTCAACAGGACGCCGAATACGAAGTGTACCAGCGGGTGCTGCACTGAAATGGGGATTTCGGCCGGAAACCGCTCTCCGGGCCGGAGACTGGTAGGAGAGAATGGGGTGAGGAGCAGGGAGCTTTTCTTGGGGGATTCCCCCAAAGTTTCGTATAACTCTTTTAGCTTCAACAAAACATTTGGGGGATTCCCCCAAACGCTCCGATCCGGCGCCATTGCATACTGGAATCGAACGGGCTAAACCCCGTCCCAACCCGGCTCGGTTTTACCGAAGTCGCTGGTTCTGTGTTCGGCCTGTTTCCGCTCGTCGTCAGCTTTGACAGGCGAAATTCTGGTTCCTGCCGAACTCGTGCATGCAGCCCTGCACACGCGCCTCAAAGCGGATCGCAAAGGTGACTCGGCTATACTGAAGCCCCTCGCGGAAAAGCCTACGGGAAGAGGCCGCCGCTGGTCGATTCGCTGCCAATTTTGGAGGGCCGGATGGCAGATCCAGCGATGACTTTCCGCCGCGAAGACATCTTATGGCCCTGACGCCAGGTAGCGCTGTCTTTCCGGATACGAACAGTCTGGTTTATGCGGGTTTTCCGGGAACGCCTTTTCATGACGCTTGCAGGTTCCCGGTTGATACTTCGCGGATTTCTCGCCTCGACTACGCGGCGCTTGCGAGGGCGCCCCGTGAGCAAGCGGTGGCTTCCCGCGCTTCCCGCGCGGACTCCCACCCCGGCGCAGGTGCGATAGTAGTATTGTGAGCGGCGGATCGGACTTCCCGGAACTTTATAAAGCGGACCTCCTGCGGTCCCTCGAGACTATCGACCTGGAGAAGGTGCGGCAGGCCATCGGCATCCTCAGCCGGGCGCGCGCCGAGGGACGGCAGATTTTTGTCTGCGGAAACGGCGGCAGCGCTTCCACGGCGTCGCATTTCGTTTGCGATATGGTGAAGGGCGCCAGCTTCGGCCGCCAGCGCCGCTTCCGCATCATGGCGCTGACCGATTCGCTGCCCACCTTGACGGCGTATTCCAACGACGTCAGTTACGACTGCGTGTTTGCCGAGCAGTTGAAGAACTTCGCGCAGCCGGGCGACGTGGTGATGGCGATCAGCGGGTCGGGTAATTCACCCAACGTGCTGCGCGCGGTGGAGTACGGAAATTCGATCGGCTGCCAGACCATCGCGCTGACCGGCCGGGATGGCGGCAAGCTGGGCCCCCTGGCGCAGCTCAATATTCAGGTTTCGAATCCGCACATGGGCCGTATCGAAGACGGCCATATGGTGACGGTGCACATGATTGCCTACTACTTCATGGACACCGAGCCGCTCGCGGAGCCGCCGGCGTCGCCGATGCAGCCGGCGTAAATCCGGCCCATGCGGCGGGCGGCGGCCTGGCTGGAAAACCCCTCGCGGATGAAGCCGGCGCCGGCCTCGGCAAGACGGTGGCGCAGGGCCTGGTTATCCAGCAGCGATTCGAGAGCGGCAGCCAGCGCGAGGCTGTCGCCGGCGGGGAAGAGCCAGCCGGTTTCGCCGTGTTTTACCAACTCGGGATTGCCGCCCACCTCGGACGCCACCGCGCAGCAGCCGCAGGCCATGGCTTCCATCAGAGCATTCGACAGCGCTTCGGAAAGCGACGGCAGCACGAAAATGTCCATGGCGCGCAGCCACGGCGCGACTTCCTCGACGGCGGGCTGGAAGTGGCAGACGGAGCCGATCCCCAGACGTCTGGCTCTCTCTTCGAGTTGGCCCCCCATCGGGCCGCTGCCCACAATCAGCAGCCGGGCCTGCGGGTAGCGCTCGCGCATGCGGGCGAAGGCATCCAGCAGGGTGAACAGTCCCTTTTCCGGGCGCAGGGCGCAGGCCACTCCGATCACCAGGCGCGGCTCGGACCAGGGGAGCGCGGCCCTGGAGTGTCCCTCGGTCCCTGACGGCACCGGGCCGGGGGGGCGCCGGTCGCCGAGGATACCGGAGTTCCCTTCGGGCTGTTCCCCGGCCCCTGAGGGCATCGGGCCGGGGAGGAGCCGGTCGCCGAGGGCACCGGAGTTCCCTTCGGGCTGCCCTCTGGGGTGCTCTTCGGATTGCTCCCTAGGTCCTGCGGGGCGAAAGCGGTCGGTATCGATGCCGTTATAGGCGAGATGCAGAAGCGAGCGGGGAACGCCGTCCTCGGCAACCAGCTCGCGGGCCACGGCTTGGGAATTGACCACGATGCCCTCGGCCAGGCGGTCCGTGAGGCGCAGAAGATGGCGCGTGAGGCCGGGCGTGAGGGCGCGGTGCGCGCGCTGGCTGGACAGCACCACGGGGACGCGGTACCAGCGGGCTACCGGCACAGCGAACAGCACGGAGGGGACATCGAAGGCGTGGACCACCTGAATTCGATGGCGCCGCAAGTAGCGGCCGAGACGCCGCGCCCCATCCAAGGCGGAGAGCGAAACCAGCGAGCGCACGCCCAGTTCGAGCACCGGCACGCCGGCGCGCTTGAGTTCGCGGGCGCGGAATCCTCCGGCGCGAAAGCAGGCTGCGTGGGGCTGGAAGAGGGCGCGATCAAGCCCCAGAGCGGTTACCGCCAATTGCCGCTCGCTGCCTCCCAGGTCTAGTTCGCGGGCCACCAGAAGAACGCCGGGAACGTCGGCCTGTGCGGCCACGCTCCCATCCGGCCCATTCATACGCCGCCGCCGTTCACCATTGCCGGCCTGCCGCCAATTCGTCGAGCAGCCAAAGCGTCCCGGCAATGGAATTCCCGATGGTCACGCGGAAGGCGGGCGTTTCGAGTCCGAGCGCCCCCGCCTGGTGGTGAGCGCCGTGCCCCGTCAATACCAGGACCCCACCCGAAAGTCCCGCGGCCCGGGCCGCTTCCAGGTCGCTGGTCTTGTCGCCGATCACCCAGGAACGGCCCAGATCGAGAGCGGCCATTTCGGCGGCTTTCCGAAACATGCCGGGGCGGGGTTTGCGATCGGGATGTTCGGGATAGTGCGGGCAGGCCAGCGTGAGATCCACGCGGGCGCCGGCGCGCCCCAGGCGGCGGTTCAGCTCGGCCTGCACCTGCTGGAACTCAGGCCAGCCGAAGTAGCCGCGGGCGATGCCTGCCTGATTGCTGGCGATCACCACGGGGATGCCGCGGCGGTTGGCTTCGGCGATCAATTCGGCCGCGCCGGCGATCAGAGCCACGTCTTCCGCGCGATGCAGATAATCGACCTCTTCGACCACCACACCATCGCGGTCGAGAAAAAGCGCCGGACGGCCGCGGGCCCAGGAGAGGTCGCCGCAGGCAAGGCGCCAGAGGCCCTCGGCATCCAGGAACCCGGCGGGGGTCAGGCATTCATCCGGCATTGCGATGGTGGGCCGGCGAAGAAGGTGTCCAGCCGGTCATGAGATCACCCGGAAGCGCTCCGAGGCGTAGCGCGGAATCTCGCCGTCGGTCGTCACGAACTCCAGATCTTCGGCGATCGCCTGCGCGATCAGCAGGCGGTCGAAAGGATCCTTGTGGATGGGTGGCAGGCTAAAAACCGCGGCGACGTGCTCCGATCGCACCGCCAGCGGAGTAGCGGCCAGTTCTTCCAGGGCGTCATGCCACCAGAGGCGCGGATCGCCGACTTCCAGCTTCCCTTTCATGCTTTTGATCAGCACTTCCCAATAGGAAACCACGCTCAGGAAATTGGTCCCGCCAGCCGCCGCGGCGAGTACCGCAGCCGGGAGCGCGTCGGGCTCGGTCAGAGCGATCAGAGCAACATTGGTATCGAGGAGATACCCAATCACAGATCGCCTGCTAAAAAGCGGTCCTCATCGATAGGGTCGTCCCAGCCGGGCAGGAGCTTGATGCGGTCCTTCATGGTGCCGAACCTGGCGTGGCGGCGTTCGGGAGGCGGCGGCGTGATTTGCGCAACCGGTTTTCCGTGGCGGGTGATAACCACCTTATCCCCGCCCTCCACGGCGCGGATCAGTTCGGGGAGACGGTTTTTGGCTTCGGCAATGCTCACATCCATGTCCTAATAATAGCCACGTATTCTGGCCATCGCAACGGCGGGCTGGGAGAACGCCCTTGTTTCACGTGAAACAGACGCCCTCGCCATCCAGGAAACCGCGGGGGTCAGGCACTCATCCGGCATTCGCTGGTGGCAGAGATTCCCGGCGGCCCTGTTCGAAGGCGGCCACTTTCCGGCTCCATTGCGCTCCACTGCCACGCAAGCCGAGGGCCGCACCACCGCGTGGGGCAGGCGGACCTTCGAGCGGCGGCGCGGGCTTTCCTTCACCCGTATGATTGAGTGGCTTTCTGGGCGCCGCATTCTCGCGGGCAGGGACGGCTGGCGATGTCGCCTCTTTTTCCAAAGCTCTTGCGCGGTCTTGCGCGGCCATCTTGCAGCTCAGCGGACGGCCAGATGGTAGACTAGCGCTCCGGCGGCTACCGTGGCGAAGGCGCCGATCGAGGCTTTGGGCTGGCCAATGAAGCCGTAGACCATCATGGCGGTTCCTACCAGGACGTAGGCCAGCGGCACCAGCGGGTAAGCGAAGCTGACGGCCCGCAGCTTGCGCCAATCCGGCCGGGGCGCCCTCTGGGCCCTGCGGAAGAGGAACACGGACGCCACGGCCAGGACGGTGAAGAACGTCAGGCTCATGCCGATGTAGACCATCAGATCGGGAAACGGGGTGAGGGTCATCAGGATGGCGCAAACGCCCTGGCTGAGGATCGCGGCGACCGGCGTGTGCCAGCGCGGATGAATGGCGGCCGCGGCCGGGAAAAAGGCGCGGTTCTTCGCCATGGCATAGTAAACGCGGGGGCCGATGGTGACCATGGCACTCACCGTGGATATGATGGCGGCGGCCATGAGGGCCGAGAACAGGCCCGCGATTCCAGGGCCGAAAAGGCGGGACGCGGACAGCGCGCCAATGGCCAGCACGCCCTTCATCTGTTCCAACGGGGTGGAGTAGATGAAGACCAGGTTGAGCCCCAGGTAGAGGACCGCCACAATGCAGGCTCCGGCGGCGATGGCGCGGGGGAGTGTGCGCTCGGGGGCTTCAATCTCTTCGGCGACATAGGTGGCCGCGTTCCAGCCGCTATATCCGACCATTACCCAGAGCAGGCTGACCACGAACTGGACAGGGAAGCTGGAGGTGGAGGTACGGACGGCGGGTTGCGCGAAATGGCTCCAGTTTCCGGCGCCGAGCGCGAATCCAAAAACGATGAAGGCGGCGATCACGATTAACTTAACGGCGCTGAGGACCACCTGCACTTTGGCGACGCGAGCCACACCGAAGCAATTCAGGATGGTGAAGGCGGCGATCAGCGCGGAGGCGGTGAGCTGTCCGTAACCGAGCCGGAGCGAAAGCCACCCGGAGCCGACCACGGTGGCGCTGCTCTGTTTGAGCACGGGGTAAAAATGGCCCAGGTAGTCGGAGAAGGCCAGCGCGGCTGCGGCGATGGGGGCCGAGAAGCCGGCGAAGAAGGAGACCCAGCCGGTCATGAAGCCCCAGGTGGGGCCATAGGCGGCGGTAAGGTACACGTATTCGCCGCCGGAGCGAGGGAAGTTGACGCCCAACTCGGAGTACACCAGCGCGCCGGCGAGGGCGAAGGCGGCGCCCACGGTCCAGGCGGCCAGGATGGCGGTGGCGCTTCCCAGGTCGCCCGCCATGAAGCCGGTAGTGGCGAAGATGCCGGTGCCGATCATGTTGGACACAACCAGGGCGGTGGCGCTGAAGAAACCGAACCGGCGTAGAAGAGCGGGGGCGGTGGTAGAGCGTTTAAGAGACAGAATGTCCTGATTCTAGCCTGAAATCGGTCAGACTTGCCTGGACCCCGCGGAAAACGGACGCGTCTCCTATTTAACGGTCGTCCTTCAGCCGACTTTTGGCTGCGACCGATCCGCCGATGAGAACAGGTCTCCAACGGCGAGATTCGGTGCGATTCCGGAACCGCTCGCTAACGGGATGGTTCCCCGCACCGTTTCGGAGGCTGGGCGGCATGCCGGTTTTGGGGACTCGGTCCCTGGTTGAAACAAGTTGGAAGGGCCTTTCCACCCTGTGTCTGTGATAGGATAACGTATAGACTGCATGGAACTTCTGTTTCTGCTCTAAGAGCTCCCAGAGTCAAAATCATGCTCAATATCGGCGTCATCGGGTATGGCTATTGGGGACCCAACCTGGTCCGCAACTTCGTGGAATCGGACCACACCCAGGTACTCGGGGTGGCAGACATGGCGGTCAGCCGGCTGAGGCGCGTCGAGGCCCGGTATCCCCATATCCAGACCGCCACCGACGCCCGGCAGGTGATCGGCAATCCGAAGATCGACGCCATCGTGGTGGCAACGCCGGTTTCCAGCCATTTCGATTTGGCGATGGAAACGCTGAGAGCGGGCAAGCACGTGCTAGTGGAAAAACCGCTGGCTTCCTCCTCGGAGCAGGCCGCGCAATTGATCGACGAGGCGGCCCGCAGGAAGCTCGTACTCATGGTGGATCACACCTTCGTTTATACCAGCGCGGTTCGCAAGATCCGCGAGCTGGTGGCGAATGGCGAGCTCGGTCAACCCTATTATTACGACTCCGTGCGCATCAACTTAGGTCTTTTCCAGCACGACGTGAATGTCCTCTGGGACCTGGCGGTACACGATCTGTCGATTCTGCAATACGTGCTGCCGGGCGATCCGCTGGCGATCTCGGCCACCGGGATGAGCCATTTCACGTCCAATAGCGAAGATATCGCCTATCTCACGCTGTTCTTCCGGGATAACCTGATTGCCCATATTCACGTCAACTGGCTGGCTCCGGTGAAGGTTCGCCGTACGCTGATCGGCGGAAGCCGGCGCATGGTGATCTACGACGATGTGGAAAGCAGCGAGAAGGTCAAAGTGTATGACAAGGGCGTCCATATGTCGAATACCCCCGAGAACGTGCACCAATTGCTGGTGAGTTATCGGGCGGGCGATATGTGGGCTCCGCGGATCGATAATACCGAGGCTCTGAAAGTCGAAGTACAGGAGTTTGTGGACGCCATCCAGGCCGGCCGCCGGCCGTTGACCGATGGCGAAGCCGGTTTGCAGGTTGTGCGCATTCTGGAAGCGGCTACCCACTCGATGGCGGTTCGCGGGCAGGTTGTGGAATTTGCAAAGGAAGTGGCATTGTGATCCCCTATCTGGACTTGAAGGCGCAGTATCACAGCATCAAGGCGGAAATCGATGCCGCCATCGCGGGCGTTCTGGAAAGCAGCCAGTTCGTTTTGGGCAAGGAAGTGGCGGCCTTCGAAGAGGAGTTTGCCTCCTATTCGGGCGGGGGCCAGGCGATCGGAGTGAACTCGGGGACCAGCGCTCTGCATCTGGCGTTGTTGGCCGCGGGCATCGGGCCAGGCCATGAGGTCATCACCACGCCGTTCACCTTCGTGGCCACGGTCGCCGCGATCCATTATGCCGGCGCCACCCCGGTGTTCGTGGATATCGACCCGGTTTCGTACACGCTGGATCCGGGCCTGCTGGAGGCTGCCATCACTCCGCGGACCAGGGCGATCATACCCGTCCACTTGTACGGACAGCCGGCCGACATGGACCGGATTCTCGAAATTGCCCGCCGGCACGGTCTGCTGGTGATCGAAGATGCCGCCCAGGCTCACGGAGCGGAATACAAAGGACGGCGCGCGGGCTCCCTGGCAGACATGGCGTGTTTCAGTTACTATCCGGGCAAGAACCTGGGCGCATGTGGCGAGGGCGGCGCCGTGGTGACCGGTAACCCGGAATTCGCCAAAACCATCCGCATGCTGCGCGATTGGGGCCAATCCCGCCGTTATTACCACGATCTGCGCGGGTTCAATTACCGGATGGAAGGCATGCAGGGCGCCATTCTGCGGGTGAAACTGCGTCACCTGGAGCGCTGGACGGAAGCGCGGCGCGCGATTGCGGCATTCTATTCGGAACGGCTTAAGGACTGCTTCACGACGCCGCGGCAGATGCCGTATGCCAGGCACGTGTACCACGTTTACGCGATTCGCGTGGCCCACCGCGATTCGGTGGCACGGAATCTAACTGCCGCGGGCGTGCAGACCGGCATTCATTATCCGATCCCGGTACACTTGCAACAGGCGTACCACGATCCCCGTTATGGGGAAGGCGCCTTCCCGGTTGCCGAGACGGCGGCGCGGGAGGTGCTCTCGCTTCCCCTATACCCCGAGATGGAACGTTTGCAGATGGAAACCGTGTGCGAGGCCGTTCTGGAGCAGGGGCGATTGCAGGCGGCGGACCGATCGGGGGAAACACCACAAGCGGTCTGTTCCTCCCGGCCGTAAACGCCGGTCTCGGACGAAGAGGCTTCCCATCGCCCGCCGGTGGCCCAGTTTCTCCCTGGCTGACTGTCCTTCTGCCGACATCGGAGAAGCCTTCGCATGAATGCGCAACCCACGCTCCCGCGTAGCCCGAGCGCTGGCGGCCATGGCGATCCCGGTCGGGGCGCCCTGCGGGTTCGCGTCCACTGGTGCGGCGTACAGGGTGCGGCAGTGAGAATGGCTGGCAAGGGGCGCGGTGGTGGCAGTCAGCGGATGGTGTCGCGGAGGATGTAGCGAGGCCTCTCTTTCACTTCATCGTAAATCGCCATTACGTACTCCGCGATGATTGCCAGGCAGAGCAATACGAGCCCGCCAACGATCAGCAGCAGAATGATTACGGTGGTGAAGCCGCTGACCGCGGTTCCCATGAGCTTCAACTGCATCGCCCGGATGAACAGCAGCACCGCCAGGACCATAAAGCCGGCGCCCACCAGGTGAATGATTCGCAAAGGCACGGAGGAGTAGGAAGCGATCGCCTGCCAGGCCAGCCATAGAAGCCTGCCCGTGGTCCGCTTCGATGAATCGGCGGCGCGGCTGTCGACGTCGAATTCCAGTTGCAGTCTTGGGAAGCCCACCCACGCCGACATTCCCCGGAAAAAGCAGCGCCGCTCACGCATCGACTTCAGTGCTTCGACGGCCTGGCGATCCACGAGTTTAAAATCCGAGGCATTCGCGAAATCGACGCCACTCAACGCCTTGGCGAGCTTGTTGAAGATCGCGGAGAACTTTTCGCGCATCCGCGGTTCGCCGTGGCGCCTGCGCTTGACAGCCTCCACTACCGAAACCCGTCCCTGACGCCAGGCGTGGATCATCTCCGGGATAACCGAGGGAGGGTGCTGCAGATCACAGTCCAAAACGATCACAGCGGAGCCTCGCGCTGCATCGAGGCCCGCCGTCAAGGCAGCCTCCTTGCCGAAGTTTCGGCTCAACCGCAGCCCCTTCACGCGCGGATCCGCGCTATGCATCGCAATGACCTCCTCCCAGGTGCCGTCATCCGAGCCGTCGTCGACAAAAATCAATTCGAAGTTGCTCGTCTCCGGCTCCAGCGCGTCGCAGACCGCACGAGTAAACCGGCCGATGTTCTCCACTTCGTTGTACGCCGGACTCACCAGACTGATTTCTACGTTTTCGGAATTCATGCTGACTCGTCACTCTATAACTGGCCGGCGCTACCGGTTTGCACAGACGTTCTGCAACAGGAGACGGCACCTAT
Organism: Bryobacteraceae bacterium; assembly: GCA_052144935.1. GTDB lineage: Bacteria > Acidobacteriota > Terriglobia > Bryobacterales > Bryobacteraceae > JOPF133. Next base: position 23,156 of record JBKQPR010000214.1, on the reverse strand, counting down.
CGAGCCGGACTTTGCGGGCCGCGATATAAGTGTAGAAACTCAGATACCGCCACGGCCAAGGAAAGCGCCGCATCGAAACTTCCGCAAAAAGGTAGGCCACCACCGCCTCGATTTCCGCCGCGTTGTTCACATGCTCATGCCGCATGATTGGAACATAACTTAGCCCGCGCTTCAGACGAAACGCGACCCCCGTCGTCGATCGCCAAGCCGCGCCCCAAAGCGTCCCGCCCTCGGTGGGGATTCCGGCCTGGAACAACCCTCCGTCCGCCAACCAAGTCCCGCAATGCGCCACAACCGAGGGAAGACATGTAAGATGTTCCAGTACGGCTATCGACAGTATCCGATCATAACGAACTCCATCGGGGACTTCGCCGATATCCCCGTAAATCCGGCGCACTGCTTTCCGGTGCGGGCTGTCTTCCCAAAGCAAGCGGAAGGGTTCGACGACATCGTAAATGCCGGCTTGACGCTCATATCATACGGAACGTGATTCAGGGTACCAGCCCCGTCTCCAAAATGGCCGCGCCGGGAATCGCCGCCTCCGCAACGCGCTTGTGCATCCACCCTTCCAGGCGGGCGACCAATCCGTTGAGGATTCCCGCCGAGGAGCGATTGCTGCGATAGTGATCCAGAAAAAAACGTTGGTACTCCGGAGCCAGAGCCGGGCGCGGGTGTGGGTAAGTCCGGAGCAACCGGTCCACTTGCCGCTCTTCGCTGGAAACCTGTTTATTCTCTGCCAAGGCCAACAACCCCCGCCTCTCCAACGACAGTCGCGGAGCGAGGTCCCGGCCAGGCGTCCGCCGTGCTGAAGTAGTTCCCCGCCATCTTAAATATTAACTGAACACGCGGTAGAACGTGCCGAAGAGGGGGGAGCGCTTAAACGGATTCGGCCGGTTTTCCGACGGCGGGACCGGGGTGGGACTTTGGCCGCCGGGGGTTGATCGGCGGCGTGCCCGGTGCTTGCCGGCGCACCCGATTTCCCGGGCCCTGCGGGGTTCAAGTCTCCGCGGCCCGACGGGCTTTGAAGGACTTGGTCCGAATCGTCGTAGCCAGCGTATTTGTGGTCCCGGATCCGCATTGGCCGGAAGGCGTCGCCAGTTCAACTATTTGGGCGGTGCTTGGCGAGCTGAAACATGACAGCGCCGTTTCGCAAAGGGTCCCTTTCGCCCTTGCGTGTTTTCCAGCGGCGCCGTTTTCCGCCCGTGACGCCGCCGCAGGTCCGTGCTAAAAAAGCTACGCTGAAAAAGCGGAGAACGGAGAACCGGCCATGAAACCCTCGGAAGCCCTCACAGCCCACGGCAGCGAATTGCGGCTGCTTGTCAGCCGTTACGGCCTCTCTCGCCCCCGCGTCTTTGGGTCAGTCCTCAGCGGAACGGACACGGATGAGAGCGATCTTGACCTGCTCGTTGAACCTGGACAATCCACCAGCCTGCTTACGATTGCCGGTTTGAAGAGCGACGTCGAGAAATTGCCTGGCGTGCCGGTGTCGTTTTTAACTCCGAACAGCTTGCCGCCGAAGTTCCGCGACGAGGTGCTGGGACAGCCGCGGCCCCTATGAAATATCCGGAGAGTGTCGAAGACTATTTGGAACACATTGCCGAAGCGATTGACCGAGTGACAGGCTACTTCGGCCTGTACCGGATCTCGAAGCCTTTCAAACGAACCCGCGGGTTCAGGATGCCGTTGTTCGGAACATCGAGTTCATCGGCGAGGCCGTGAACAACATCACCAGCAGCCCCGGACTTCATCAAACAGCATCCAGAGATTCCATGGGCGCAAATGCGCGGGATGCGCAACATAGCGATCCATGAGTAATTCTCCGTCGATTTGGGAATAGTGTGGACCACCGTCAGGGATGATTTCCCCAAGCTAAAACAGCGGGGTCGACGCTTTGTTGAAGTGATAGCGGCCTGCGCCGCTTTCACACGTCGACTTTTTTCAACCGAAATGGGTAGGTTTGACCTCGGTTTCAGAATGGGTAGCACTTGAAACACGCGGGGGAAGGCCCGTAAACAGCGGCCTTGAATGTTTCAGGTCTGATGTTTCACAATCGCGGCATCACGTACGGCTACGCTCCCTTTTCCGGGCGGCGATCTTTCCGGCGCGTGACGCAGCGCCTGCTGTGCCAAAAGGCTACCATGAAAGGAGGTCTTGCCCATGACCATTGAGATTCACAGACCCGAACTTGAGGCCCTGATCCTCCAGCGCATGAAAAGCGGCGGGTTCCACAACGTCGAAGACGTTCTTATGCAGGCGTTGAAGGCTTCGCCGACGGTCCAAGAACCCCCTGGAAAGCCACGCGATAAACGCACGGGAGCCGACCTCATTGCGGCCCTACAGGCTTCGCCTGATCGGGAACTGGAGATTGAGCCGGCTCGCTATCCTTTACCGGTGCGCGACGTTGTGCTCTGATGTGGCTTCTGGATACGAACATTCTTTCGGAAATACGCCGGCTAAAGCCGGAGCCGAAGGTGCTGGCGTTCACCGCCGGTTACCCCCTTGACGAGCTTTACGTCAGCGTCGTCACGCTGGCCGAGCTTCGCTTCGGTATCGGCCTGTTGACCGTGGGGAGCGCCCGCCACGGGGAATTGGATCACTGGCTTACGCATACGATCCGTCCCATGTTCGATCAGCGCGTATTGCCGGTTACGGAGGACATCATGTTCAGGTGGAGAGTTCTGCTGGAAGAAGGCCGGAAAACCGGACACACCTACTCCCAACCTGATCTGATCATCGCCGCGACCGCTCTTCACCACGGCCTGACGGTGGTGACCAGGGATCGAAGCGACTACGACAAGGCGGGCGTACCGGTTCTCAATCCCTGGGAGGGGTGAGGTTTCCCACTCGCTACATATCCAGCTTCGTCCTGTCTTCCGCTTCGGTGGTCGTTTGACCGATAATGGAGTCCATCGGGAGGATCGATGAAATTTAGAGGGCTAGTTGCTGAAAGTGCTGTTGTTGCTTTGCTTGCTGGGGTAACCCGCGAAGCGGCCCTGGAACCTCAAAAACAGACGATTGTCGCTTCGGATCAACATACGGAGCCTTTGACGCCGGAAGAATGGCTTTCCCTCTTTCCTCATATTGAACAGGCCAGCCTTAGCGCCAGTGGCACGGTTGTCATTACGACGCGCACGCAGGGCCTATCTCCGGCTCAGGGGTGAGACGTTGTGGCTTCGCGCCCTCTGGGCCCGGCTCTGTAACGCGCGCCGGATCAGCACGACTTTAACGGAGCCGGGACCGGAGGGCACCCGGCCGGGAGCGGTTGGCGCCGCGGAACGGCGAAGTTCCGGAGACGGTTAAGCACCCCAAAAGGGGGCAAGAGGAGTAGGGCCGGCCGCGCGATTCGTTGCGGCTGCGGTGCCGGGCGATTGCCCACCTCGGCGCTGCCCGTCCACTTCCCGATCATCTCAGGAATTGCGGCGGGCGGGTGTTCCCGAACGCCAGATTCGCTAATGCCGGGAAACAGCTCGCTAACCTAACTAACGCTCGCGGCTCCGTGCCGAGCCACGACCGTGAGATGCGAGGCTCGCCTTCGCGGGAACTCATTGCAGCGGCGTTTTTGGATCCATGATACCGGGGAGCTCCAGCATCAGGCGCTTTTCGATTTCGGCCAGGCGGCGCTCCAGGATCGACAAACGCTCATTGACGGCCGCATCGCTGGCGGAGAATTTGACTTCGATCGCCCTGATGCGCACGTGGCTGCCTTCATGGAATTGCAGGAAGGTCCGCAGGATCTCGGTTTGGGCGGTACGAACGAGTTCCTGAACCCCGCTCAACAGTTCCTGCTTCATGGCCTCGAACAGCCCGAGAGCTTCGGCGCGCGTAACTGGCGTTTCATCCATGTGACTTATTCTACACCTGCGGAGTTGAGGGGCCCGCCTCTGCTCCCGCGCCGCGGCGGACGCGCTGGTGGTGGACGTATCGAACGGCGCCCGGCCTTCGCGGCCGGCGGCCAGGCTGGCTGCCGGGCGCTTGGAACTTAAATATTGCAGATCAGGATCGACACCCGCCCTTTGGCGACCATGGTCTTCTCGCGCATGAATCGGAATTGGAGCACCACCACCTGCTTCGATTCCAAGCGCTCCTTGACGGTAGCTTCCAACCGCACCACGTCGCCCAGATAGATCGGCTTTACGAAATGGATTTCCACTCCGAGTTCCAAGGTCCGCTTGCCCGGAAAATTCATACCCACGAAATTCGAGAGGAAACCGTTGAGCATGGCGCCATGCATCAGCTTCGCCGGAAAGCCGCAGGATATCGCCGCCCGGTCGTCCACATGCAACGGGCTGGCATCGCCGAAGAGATCGAGGAACTTCCGGTATACATCGCCAGTGATCTCGTACTGCTGCTGGAACTCGGTGCCTAAAACCAAGTCGTCGAAAGTGAAATCGCCGCGTTTCTCTAAGTCCATCCATGCTCCTGTGACTTCGTATGCGCGCATCTTCTATATTTTGCAAAAATTTTGCGACGCCGAGCATTGTTCCGCCACTATAACCGTGTTGGGACAGAGGAAGAGCGATGGCGGTGGGCACTAAGACCGGTGGCGCCGAAAATTCCGCGGCGCGCGAAGCTCGAACCCAGCCGCCATTATGCCGTGGGCGAATTGAAACTGGCCCTACTCCAGGACCTGCGGTTTTTTCCCGCTTTGCGCGCGTGCACTTTGGCCGCCCACGGCTGCGAAGAAGTCCTGCTGCTCTCCTCTTTACGCAAACGGGCTGCGCGCAAGGTCTCGAGGGTCTCGCGCTTCCGCGGCAGACCGTTCGCGTGGCACTTCAGGCTCGCGCGGGCTGCCTGGGACCGCTTCGAATTCGAACTGGATCCCGCCTCATATACGAACAAACCGGCCAGAATCCGGATAACGGAAGGATCTTATGACGCAAGTTGAAACCATCACCAGCCTCCAAGAGATCTTCGACGACCTGTTCATGGACAAGGTCATTCTGACGCCTGAATTGACCGCAGGCGAGGTAGAGGAGTGGGATTCGCTCACCCAGATCTCCCTCTTGTTAGCGGTCGAGAAGCATTTCCATGCCAGCTTCCGCGTTGGCGAAGTCGAAAAGACCAGGAACGTCGGTGAACTCGCCGACCTCATCGGCCGCCGTGCCGCGAGCAACTAAAGTGCGCCCCTCCGCTTCCGCTTCGCGCGGAACTCGTCGTACAATTCCGTTTGTGCCAGAATCTCCTGGTGCAGGGCCTTAATTCGCTCTTGGGCCTCCTCCGGATAGGCGGCGGCGAAGTGCCCCATCCACGGGTGCGCGATTCCCAGTTTCTTGTTCCCCAGTTGCGTCACGTGCGACATCACTTCGCCGCGATGGCCGTCCACCACACCTCCCGGAGGCACTTCTCCCCGCGCGCAGCTTCCCGCGCACACAAACGCTCCCTTCCGCAGCCATGTCCCCGGCAACACCGTGCAACCTACACACACCACCACGCCATCTTCTACCACAGAGGGCCTTTCGAAGTGCGATGGCGGCAGCGGGTCGGCCGTCAGCGTCACCAGCGAAAACAGCCACACGAAACTCCCGATCTTGCTGCCCCGTGCCGCCTGTACGTACCCGTGGAACCGGCAGTAATCGCCGATCGTACACTCGCCCTCTAAATCCGAGAAACTGCCGATGCGCAGATTAATGCCCGCCCGCACCCCGTCGCGCAGCAAGGTGTGATGCCCCGTCTGGAAGTTGGGCCCTACATGCACGTCCTGGTAGATTACCGCGTGCGACCGCACGACGCTGCCCGGTCCGATCGCGGTCCGGCCGTTGGCTGCCGGTCCTCCCGCGGGGTGTCCGATGATGCAGTAGTCTCCGATCACGCTATCGTCGCCGATCTCAGCCCAAGGGTACACACGGCTGGCAATCCCGATCTGAACGTTCTTGCCGATGCGCGCTTCCGGCGATACGAAGGAGCCTGGAAAGCGGTCGGAGTCTGCATTATGCATGGGCGTCTCCAATGACGATGGAATCAACGAAAGCCATAAGCGTACAGGCAGCGAAACAGGTCCCGGACGGACGAGCGGATATTCCTCCAACTCGCCCCCACCGCTTTCCCTCCGCTGCGTGTCAGAAAATGGATCGGCACAAACTCGATACGCATCCCCTTCCGGTGCGCCAGAATAATCCGCTCGGCTTCGGAAAAAACGCTGCGTGAAATCAGATCATACCGGAAAATTTCGCGGATTCCCAGTTTCGAGCTGCCGGCGTCTTCGACGCGCGTTCCGAACAGGATTCTGGGCAGGAAATTGAAGCACCCCGAAATCAGCCGGCGCGCCGGGGAATAAACCTCCCGCCGGTTGTTCCGTACCCCGACCACCAGGTCCGCTCCGCCGGCAATCGCCACCAGCATGGTCTCCAGGTTCTTGGCCGGCCATTGGCCGTCGGACCCGGTGTTGTAGACGTGCGTGCCGCGCGCCTCCTGGATGACCCGCGCCAGGGCGCCGTAAATGCCCTGATTCTCCTGGCGGATCACGCGCAGTTGCGGCACCCGCGCCTGAAGATTGCGCAGAATCTCCGGCGTGCGATCCACGCTCCCATCGTCCACGCAGACGATCTCCCATTCGGGAACGTTCTGGTGGAGTCCGTGCAGAACGTCGCGGTGCTCCAGGATGACACTCTCGATAGCCGCTTCTTCGTTATACACGGGCATGACGACGGAAAGCATCCCGATCGCGGTTGCGCCACGCAAATCCTGAGGCGGAGAGGGCATAGTGGGCCAGTTAAGGCTCCAGAACCAGTCCGCTATCCGCCAACATCTCGGGCGGCAGTTCATCGCCCAGATCGGCCATCGCCTTGGTCAGCGCCAGCGGGAAGTTGGCCATCATGGCCGCCGAAAGGATCTTCAAAACGAAGCCCTGCTCATGCAGAATCTTCAGCCCGGCCGCGGTGGCGTCCGCCTTCATTTTATCCAGATCGTACACGCGCCGATGCCCCGCCAGATAGTCTCGCTCACTGAAGTCGTAGACGGTTTTCAGTAAGCCCATTTTGACTCCCAAACGGCGGTGCAGCGACGTGGCGTTCGGCACTGCGACGATGATCCGCCCGCCGGGCGCCAACCACCTCCGGGCATGCTGTAAAACCGCCACCGGATCGTTGACATGTTCCAGGACGTGAGTGGCAATCACCGTGTCGAATCGAATTCTATCGGGTGGAAGAAACTTCTCGAAAAGGCTGTCATAGCAGGTGATCTTGTCCCCATAGACGGCCTGGGCGTTTCTTAGTAGGGATCCCGAGGCGTCCACAATCGACGAATGGCCGAAGCTCTCTACGATCCCTTGCGTCCACATCAACTCCCCGGCGCCCATCTCGAGCACCTCCGGGCCTCTCACCCACCGTATAATGCGGTTCCGGATGTGCGACCGCAGGACGGCATCGGCCTTCTGGGCCGGGTCGGGAACGAGGTGCGCCCCGGCTATCTCTTCCAGGCGTTGCTTGTAGTCGGCATCTGGTGAGGTCATTACTCCGCCATTATCACGTGGGCATGACAGGGAAGCAAGACTTCGAGACCGCTCCAGAACGCTCAGACTGTTGCCGGACGAGATGCCGATCGAGCCAGCACGCTCCTTGCGGTAAGGCATTCAGGCAGGTACGCTCTTGTGCGGCGATTTCATTAACCAATCGAGAACCCGGCGCGGAGCCATGTTCCAGCCGGATGCCGGACATGGTTTCCAGATAACATGGAGAGGCCGTGGTCGCTGAAGAACTCAACCGCATACAGCACGGGGCGCGTCAACGGCTCTTTTGTTACTCTCTGGAATCTCAAGGCTGGCAATGGCTTCGTCGATAGTGGAGAGCGCACGAGGGCCGGAGGGAGGAACGCGCCTCGCGGCGTGGCGGTGGGTGTTTGCCATTGGACTGGCGGCCGTGCTTCTGTACAAAGCGCTGCACGGAGTGGAGTGGATGCGGGTGTGGCGCACGGTGGTTTCCGCGCGCTGGGAATACCTGGCGGGGGGATGTCTCGTCAGCGTGATTTCCTACGTTCTGCGTGCCTTGCGGTGGCGGATTCTGCTGAATGCCGGCGCCAGCGCGCCTTTGCGGGTGAGCACGGTATTCCGCGCCAATATGGCCGGGTATCTGGGGAACAATGTGCTGCCGGCGCGGGCCGGGGAAGTGATCCGCAGTTTGATCATCAGCAGCCAGTGTTCGTTATCGCGGGCGTATGTGCTGACTACCGCGGTGGGCGAGCGGTTGATGGATGCGATTGTGCTGGTACTGTGGGGATCGCTGACGCTTTCGCAAGTGGCCTCTAAACCGGCCTGGATGGAAGGAGTGGCGCGCACCATGGCGCTGGCGGCCGGGGTTGGGGCGCTTACCTTGATGGTGCTGCCGCACGCGGAGGGGTTGGTCCAACGGATCGTCCGGCGATTGCCGGTTCCACCGGCGCTAAAGGAGCGGATAAAGCTGATGGTGGAGCAGATCCTGCTGGCGATTCGCGCTTTTCACGATGTGGGGCGGTTTATGAGTTACGCTGGGTTGACCGCTGCAATCTGGGCGGCGGACGCCACCAGCATGATGGTTGCGGCGCGTGGCCTGGGGTTGGAGATGCGGTTTCCCGCGGCGGTGTTGCTGCTGACCGCGATGGGGTTGGGAAGCGCGCTGCCCTCGACGCCGGGTTACGTGGGGATTTATCAGTTTGCCGCGGTGACCGTGCTGGCGGCTTTTGGGATAGGACGCGATCAAGCACTGGCGTATAGTTTGGTTACTCAGGCGCTGGGATACGTAGTCATTGCAATTCTTGGAGTTCCGGGTCTATATGGAGCTCTGGCGCGTCGAAAAGTAAGGAGTATTAACATCTGACAGGTTTGGGGTGTAGATACGTGGAAGTGCGGTTCTGCATAAGTCGGGTATCGGGACTTGGCTTCGGATCCCGGCCCGGTCAGAACAGGCGTTCTTGCAGCATCTGTTTGTGCCAGCGTTCGAAACTGGGCAGGGCCAGGTGCTCGCGAATGGCGGCTTTCAGGCGGCTCATGGCAACCTCGCGGCGGGTGCTTTCGGGAACCCGTGCAAACCACTCCGGCTGTTCGCGTTTGATGGATTTCATGTGCTCGCGAAGCGTCGAGTCTAAGCGGTCCTGCGGATAGTCGGCTTCCAGTTTTTTGGAAATCTGTTGCTGGCAAAACTCATCGTAGGCATTGTTGAGTTCGACCATGCTGGCATTTTGTTCCGTGCGCGTGCGGCGCGAGCGGGAGGTTTCGAAATTCGCCGGAACCGAGAGGTTGTTTTCGATAGCCCAGATGTAGAAGCCGGCCGGGTTGGAGATTTTGCCGCGGCCGCGGCGGTCCTGCTGGATTAGATACTCGGCGTATTCGATCTGATCGAAGACAGGTTGATCGTCGGGGATGTCCAGCGCCAACTGGCGGGCTTTCCTTTCAACTACACCACGTGTCAGCAGTTCGCCCACCCAGGCAGGCATGCCGGCTTCGAGCACGGCGCGGGCGTCGGGGTTAACTACACTGGCAAAATTCGGCAGTGACAGAAGCCGTTTGCCAGGCGCGAGCTCAAGCTTAAAGTCGGCGCCACGGGCCGTGCGGACAAGGTCCCAACTGGAGAGATAACCGATTTCCATGAGTTCGTCGAGCGAAGGTTCCAGGACCGAGCGGGCTTTGGAAAGATGTGGGTAGGCGCGAATGTTGAGCAGTTGGCAGAGATCCTGATACTTTTTCTCCACAGCCTGGCCGCGGCTGGCATAGAACCAAACACTGAGTTGGCCAAAGAGGGCCTTGGCAATATCGCGATGCAGCCGCAGGTAGGCGTTGAAATCGAGGGGCAGCAAGTAGCCCTGGTTGAGATTGGTGAGTTGCCACTCGGAGAGGTAAACCTGGTAGAACTCGGAGCGGGTGCCGTCGTTAAGTTCCTCTCCCACCAGCACGACTCGGTCGAAGACGTGGAAAGTGTCGGTGGCATATTGCCTCCGGTCCGCGAGAAAAATGGAGGCTTCCGACATGATTGTGGTGGCCACCATGCGCTTGCACCAGTCGTTAATCTCGTCGTAGTGAAAGCCACCCTTGCGGAGACGGAGAAGTTTAATCATGTCGGCTCCACTGAAGCGGATGGGGTTCGTGAGATGTCCCTGAATTTCGCGCCGGTCTAGTGCGAACTTCATGAAGGCCATATACTTGTCGCGGTCGGCAGTGGTGGGCAAACCAAGGCTAGGAATGCCTTCAATCACGGCCTTAGCGTGAATGCGCTGGCCGTCGGGACGGCGAAAGATCTGCACAACGGTTCGAGAGATCTCGCGATTGGCCGTGGATGCAAAGAAGCCCAGCGAATGCAGGCTCTTTTCGACGCGAACTAAATCGACGTGTTCAATAACAACAGGGAAAGTGCCGGTGGCGGGCTGGTCAGTCACGGGATTGAGGGAATCCTTACGTATGGAAGTTGCTGTAGTGTACTATGAACTAAACTGTAAAAACCTTTGGCATTCCATAAGAGCATGAAAACAAATCGCTTAGCAGCATTTTAGTTCCACGGATCTACACCTTTTGTTCCACATGCCTTCACTTTCTGTTCCAGCGACCTACACCAACTTTCCACGTGTCTTCACCTGACTTCCGTGGAACTACACCGGATTTCCAGGCAACTACACTTCCCTTCCCCTAAACTACACTGCTGGAACGAGTTGGATTCTAGCAGTATTTGTGGCACCGGAATCTCTCTTGATTCAACGGGTCTGAAGGGAACAGTGTATTTAAAAGGTACTAAAACATACCCATAATAGGTGAAAGAGGCGGATTTCTTCCACGCAACTACACCAATTTCCACACTACTACACCTAGCGAGGTCGGGAAAGCTGGCGGAAGGAATCAGGATTTTCCACGGACCTACACCTGGTTTTTGGCGGTAACCCGGCTTCATACGGCTCCACTTGGAGAGCCTTAAAGCGACAACTGGACAAGGCATGAGCTGATTGACAAAGCCCGGTAAAGTTCCTGACAATTGAGAATCCAGTGGACCAAACGCTACATCTCCTCGTGTACCATATGCCGAATCCGGCGCCGGCGCGGCAGGTCTAGCGGCGGTTGGCCGATTCCCCTGCCCTACCCACTGCTGATCTACGGCGATGATGAACGCTTTATTTCTGCTGGCTGCCGCATTTTGCTTCTACACAATGTTCGGATATCCGCTGCTGTTGGCGTTGCTGGCACGGCGAGCCAGGCCAGTGAAAAAGGCGTTCGCGCCGCGCAGCGTGTCCGTGATTCTGCCGGTGCGCAACGGAGAGCGGTGGGTTGCCCAGAAACTGGAATCGCTACTGGCTCTAAATTATCCCATGGATTTGATCGAGATCCTGGTGGTTTCCGACGGTTCCACCGACGCCACCGAATGCATCGTGGAAGGGTATGCGGGGCGCCGAGGCGTCCGGTTGCTGAAAGTTCCGGCGGGAGGCAAGGCGCTGGCATTGAACCGGGCGATCGAGGCAGCCTGCGGGGAAATCCTGTTTTTCACGGACGTCCGGCAGGAATTGAGCCGTGACAGCCTGCGAAATCTGGTGGCTTGTTTTGCGGACCCGGCGGTGGGAGTTGCCAGCGGGGAACTGGTGATCCGGAAGGGCCAGACCAGCGGCGAAGCGGGCGTAGGCCTGTACTGGCGCTACGAAAAGTGGATTCGCACACGGCAAAGCCGGCTGGATTCGGTAATAGGGGCGACGGGCTGCATTTACGCCATGCGGCAGGACCTGGCCAGGCCATTACCAGCGCAAACTCTGGCCGACGATATGTACCTTCCCCTGGCCGCGTTCTTCCGGGGATACCGCGTGATTCTCGACGACTCGGCCAAGGCTTTCGACGATCCGACCAACCTGAGCTCGGAGTTTCGCCGCAAAATCAGGACGCTGGCGGGGGTCTACCAGATCGTCGGTTTCTATCCCGCTCTGTTGGGGCCGGGGAACCGCATGTGGCTCCATTTCTTTTCGCATAAGCTAGCCCGGCTCCTCATGCCATGGGCCTTGCTGGTGGCGGCTGGAACGTCGTTCGGGCTGCCCGATCCGTGGCGGGCGATCGCCTGGTGCGGGCAGGCGGGCTTCTATGGGCTGGCGGCCCTGGATAGCGCTTTGCCCGAGTCTTCCCGGCTGAAGCGGGTGACTTCGCGGGTGCGCACTTTCGTGATGTTGATGGCCGCCTCGCTGTGCGCCGTGGCGGTTCTATTCGTGCCGGCGCAGAAGTTATGGAAGAGTCGATAAACCAGCCCGCGGTTGGCGCAGGGGCTCTCGAAGCGCGGGCGGTTCAGGCGATCTTTTTCAGCAGCCAGAGCACGCCTTCGCGGACGCGGCGGCGATGCGGCGACCCATCCTTAGCGGCGCCGGCGGCGCGCCGGTTCGCCAGGAACCAATCGTAGCTTTCCCGGAACATGTCGTCGTTGGAATACCTGGGCCGCCAACCCAGTTGGAGGAGCGCGTTAACGTCGAAGTAGAAGGGTTTGTGATAGGTCAGATAATGCCACGGAGCCAGCGGCGACAGGCCCAGGAAGTCGAGCGCGCGCAGCGTCCGGATGGCCGGGCCGGCGGGTAGGGATCGCACTCGCGAGGTGCTGTGAGCATGACAGACTAGGTTCTCCAGCGCTTCGCGGAGAGTTCCAAAGCGTGCGGCGCCGACATTGTAGATGCCGGGCTTGCCCAGGCGCAGGGCCAGCATGTAGGCGTCGATCAGATCGCCGGCATGCACGAATTGAAATTTCACGTTGCCGTCGCCAATGACGAAGATGTTCTGCCCGGCGGCGATCCACTCAAACAGAATCTGAAAGATGCCCAGGCGGCCCGGGCCGAGGATGGTCCGCGGGCGGATCACCGTGAGCGCCGTGCCGTGTTTTTCGCAGACCTCGCGCACGGCCAGCTCACCGGCCAGTTTGGCGCGGCCATAGATCTCTATGGGGCGATAGGGCGTCTCCGCAGTGATGGGGCAGGCGGGGCTGCCGTAGACCGCCGACGAACTCATGTGGATGAACGCCCGGACGCGGCCGGCGGCCTGTTCGGCGACAATACGGGAGCCATCGATATTGACGCGGGCGAAGTCCTTGCCGGATTTGGTCAGCGGCACCAGCGCGGCGTTGTGGTGGACGATGTCGATGCCCCGCAAGGCCTGGCCCACGCCGGCGGCATCGCGAACATCGCAACGCACAAAGTCGATTTCCGGGGGCCTGGACGGATCTTCCCAGATGTCCAGGCTGCGGACTTGTTCGCCGCTGGCCAGCAGGCGGCGGGCGATCAGATTTCCCAGAAATCCGCTGCCTCCGGTGATCAGGTGCTTCATCTCTCCTCACAATAACGCGTGGGGCAGCAGCTAGACCGACCGGCCCGTCACGCCGAAGTACGAAGCGGCTGCGAGCATGTGGCGGTCGTTGGTCCACACGTCGCGTTCCCCAATCTCGTACGCCGTCGCCAAGTGCACGGCGTCGGCGGTGGTTCGTGGGCTGGAATGAGGTTCCACGGCCCCTCGGCTACGTGTTCGCAGAAGCGGGAAGCAAGATCCCATGCGTCACTGGGTGAGGATGCGCCTTCACGAACCCGGCGATGAATTACGGCGTGAAATTCGGCCAAGGCCCACAAGGACGAATAAAGGGCATCCGCTTCACGGACAAGTTCGCGAACCCTGGGAGATCCGGGTTCATTGAAATAGAATTTTGCGATATAGGACGTGTCGAGATACACGGTGGCCTAACGGTCGCGATCCTCTTCAACGATCTTTGTGCAGTCGCCGGCTTGCGGCATGCGATCCCACATTTCCTGCATGGAGTCGAAGATGAGCGCCTTCTTGCTCGCAGGCAAGCGCGATGAAGCGGTGATGGGGCGCAACTCCGCGACAGGTTCACCGCGGCGTTCGATCACGATAACGCCGCCTTCCGCAGCCTCCCGCACCAACTCCGAAGTGTGGATATGCAGCTCACGGACCGAGGCTTTCCTCATGTGCCACAGTGTAGCGCAAACGAGGTGCGAATCAATGCCCGCCGCGCGGCGAACGCGGATCAGCCGATTCGAATCACTATATAATCGCTCTGCGGAAGATGCCCGGATGCGGACTTTGACCACAGTGGGCGGCACTGAAAAGCCAGACAGGCGCGATCCCGCGTCCCATAATGCCCAGGATGTCAGATGGGGCTCCCCAGTCTGGACACGTTTCGAACTTGCCCGGACCAACTTAGGTTGGGACCGAACCAATGCACGCGCAAATCCGCCAATAATAGTTGGCGGGGAATGCCGGCGCGTGTCCATTCCGGGCCCCACCTGCCCTTGGACACGTTTCCAACGCGGGTGCAGAGGAGTAGACTGGAGGTGACAAAACAAGGATCGGTCTCCATTGATACGCGAGCCTCGCTTGATCGATGTCGATGCGGCGAGCTTCGACACACTGCCCTGTTGCGGGATAAAGAGCCCCACTCATCCTGGCCGCCAGCAGAAGCACTGCTGGCTGCAAGCGAACGCCAGGTTCGGTCTGCGGGCTAAGATGCTTCTGGCCCCGGACGGACAACCGAGCGGCTACATTGAATACCTTCCGGGCGAGTTTGCATGGCGCGGTGTAGAAGCCGCTGGCTTCATGTTTATTCACTGCGTTTGGATTTTCTCCAAGCAGCATCAGCGAAAGGGCTGGGGGAGCATCATGGTCGAAGGCTGCTTGGATGATGCGAGAAAGGCCGGCATGCGCGGCGCCGCCGTGATGGTCCGGGACGGTCCATGGCTGGCCGACCGCCGCCTGTTCCTGGCAAACGGTTTCGAACCCGTCGATACCGCGCCGCCGGACTACCAATTGCTCGTTCGGAAGTTCGATAGTGGCGCCGTAAACCCGGCCTTCAAGAAAGGTTGGGATCGGAAACTCGGGCAGTACAGCCGGGGCTTGACCATCATCCGCTCAAACCAGTGTCCACACATCGCGAAATTCGCGGCTGAAATCATTGAAGCGGCGGAGAGTGAGTACGGTGTCAGGCCCACGGTGGTCGATCTCGAGTCGTGGAGCGATGCCCAGAGTGCGCCAACCCCTTACGCGATTTTTGCGCTGATTTACAACGGCCGGTTGCTGGCCGATCACCAGATCAGCCGCACCCGCTTCCGCAACATCATGAGCAAGTGCGTGACGAGCGGCCTCGTCAAGGTGGGAGAGCATCAATCCTAACTAGCCAAGGCTCCGCCTTGATATCCCCGCGGGATATGGAAGCCAGAAGTCAGGAGGCAGAAGACAGAGTGCCCCGCTCCTCGGCCGCACGCACAAGGAGAACGGAATTCTCGTTTGAGCGGGCATAACGGTCTAATACGGTCCAGGAACCGCGTTTGTCGAAACTGCTGGCGATGCGGGCCGGTTCGAGTGTTGAATTGGGGTGGCCCATAAAGCTCACGTTTGAAAGACCGATTTTGCTGGCTCCCCAGGTAGGGATCGAACCTGCGACCCTGTGGCCGCGCGAGGTTTTGTTCAGATGGCGATGCCCCTTTCCAAGCACCATCGGATGCTGCGCCGCATGCCTTCCTCCAGGGCCACTTGCGGCCGGTAGCCCAGCTCGCGCTCGGCCTTTTGGATGGAGCAGGCGATGGTCTTGTTCATCTCGGAAAGCACGTGGATCTTCTGGTGGTACAGGCCGGCCGCCTGGATGACCGCGTCGGCGGCTTCGGCCACGGTGCTCGCGAAACCCGGCATTCGCAGGCGGCGGTGGGCCACGGGAATGCTGAACTCCTCTTCCAGCAGACGTTCGATGGTGTCGATAATCTCGCGCATGGCGTAGGGCCGGCGGTCGGCGATCCAGTAGATTTGTCCGGCGGCGGCAGCGTGCGTGGCGGCCAGCAGCAGGCCCTGGATGAGGTTGTCCACGTATACCATGGAGCGCAGGTTTTCGCCGCGGCCCACCAGCGGGGCCTTGCCACCCTTCACCATCCGGAAGAAGAGCGTCTGGCGGGGCGGCTGATCGGGTCCGTAGAACCACGGCGGGCGGACAATCACGGTTTCCAGGCCGCCGGCTGGGGAGGCGGCCATAGCGGCCTGCTCCATCCGCATTTTCGAGCGGCCATAGTTCATATAGGGGTGATAGGGGGAACTCTCGTCGAAGAGGTGATCGGGGTGCGGATTGCAGCCGAGCGGCGAATTGGAGGAGACCATCACCGCCCTCCGCACGTGCGCTTTGCGAGCGGCGGCCAGCAGGTTGATGGCGCCCTGCACGTTAACCTCGTAGAACTCCCGGACTCGCCGCGGATGGATGATGCCGGCGGTGTGGAGGAGCAGGGCGCCGGCGCTGTTCGCAAGAAAACGCGCGCAGTCCTGGGGATAGCGCAGGTCGCCCGCGACAACCTCCACATGCGGCGCGTGTCCTGTTGGAACCAGGGAGCGGAGTTCGCTGGCATCCTGTCCGGGCAGCAGCAGACAGCGGATCTCAGGCCGGCCGCCGAGCAGGAAGTTGTACTGGCCTTCGGCCAGGAGCCGGGTGAGGCGCTTTCCCAGCCAGCCGAGCGCGCCGGTGATGAGGATGGGGCCGGACCCGGAGCCGGACCCGGTCATCGGCTCTCCAGGTAGTGCAGAGTATTGCGGCGCGCCAGCGCCACGATGCTGCCCTGCGGATTGACGCCCGGCGCCGTGCACAGCAGGCTGGCGTCGTGGATGAAGAGGTCCGGCACGCCATGCACGCGGCCGAAGCTGTCGGTGGCGCACAGGGCGCGGTTCTCGCCCATCGGACAGGAGGAGAACAGGTGCACGGACATGAGGCTGGTGCGATCGGCGGGAAGTTCGGCGGGGATCAGCGAGAGATCGTCTTCCGTGCGCAGCGGGGATAAGCCGGAGAGCGAGGGGTAGAGTTCTACCGCGCCGGCAGCCAGGAGCAGCCTCGAAAGGCGGCGCAGGCCCAGGCTGAGGTTGCGCCAATCGGCGGGCGACAGCCGATAGCGGACCAGGGCGTCGGGACCCGCATTGCGCACCCTGCCGGCAGCGGGGCCGGCGATCATGGCGTAGTAGACGGCCATGTGCCGCCACTGGCTGCGAATCAGGTTGCGGCGATCCGGGTAATCGGCCGTGCCGAGCATGAGGTACGGCAGCGACGAGATGGAACAGCCGAGGCTCATGTGCGGCGCGAATTCCCTCACCTGGTGGACCGGAACACCGAGATGCTCGTGGTTGACCTCTTCGGGGAAGCGGGCCACCACCTTGACGGTGGGATGCAGCGCCAGGGTGTTGCCGATGTTGCGAGTGATGCCAGAGCGCCGCAGCAACGCGGGCGTCTCGACCGCGCCACCGCACACGAAGACCGAATCGGCGACGGCTCTCGCGGTTTCGCCGCGCTGCGAGAGCGTCACGTTCCATTTGTCATGCTGGTGATCGAGCAGCAGGGCGCGGGTTTCCGCGACCAGGCGGGCGCCCGCGGAGAGCGCCCGGGGCAGAAAGGTCTTGGTCATGGATTGGCGAGTGCCCAGAGGAGAGCCATCCTGGCTGGCGCCACCATCATAGCGGAAACAGCGCGGCGCTTCCATGGCGCGCCAGCCGAGCGAATCCGCGCCTTGCAGCAGTTTTCGGGAGGCGATGGGAGTCTGGCCGGGAGTCAGGCATACCGAGAGGGCTCCTTCGCAGTAGCGGAAATGCGGCTCCATTTCGGCCGGACCGAAATCGCGGACGTCATACCGGCCGCGCCAGAGTTCGAGGATTTCCTCGGGGGTGCGATGGTAGAGGGCGCTGTTGATTTCGCTGCCTCCGCCCGCACAGCAGCCTTCGACGAGGGCGATCTTGGGGCGGCCGAGGGCCGGATTCAGTCCGCCGGAACGGTATTTTTGCAGCACCTCTTCCATGCTGAAGGCCTCGCAGGATTCGAGCGGCAGGCAGCGCCCCTCTTCGAGGATGAGGACATCGCGCCTGCCTTCCGCCAACAGCGCGGCGGTCACCGCGCCGCCTGGACCGGAGCCGATCACCAGGTCCTGGCAGCGCAAGGGCGTCTGGCTCATTCGGCCTGCCCCAAGGCTAGCGCCAGCCGGGGCCGCGAGTACAAAGCCAGGATCACCAGGCCCGAATAGAACTTCATCAGGTCGCGGCAGGGTCCTAACCGGGAGACGGTCCAGGCGGCGACCTGCACGTGGCGGCGCGGCGGCGGCAGTTGGTGGAACAGGGCGCCATGGCGCGCCAGAGCCATCACGGCGAAGAGAAGGGTGGCCAGTTGGATGGCGCAGCCCAAAACTTGCGGCATATTGCGGTGCTGGCGGATGACAAAGCGAGTTATATCGTTGAAAGGCGCGGCCAGCTCGTCGCCGCCGCCCTCGGCGTGGGGCGCGGCGACGGCCCCGGCATGGGCCCCGGCGAGTTCATAGCACAGCGCGGAAACGGTGCTCTGAAACAGGTGCTGGAGCATTCGTTGTCAGGGTAACCATGCCGGCGGGCGGGTGGCAAGTATCAGGATGGCCGCGCCAATCGCCGCCACCACATAAGTGACGCGGTCTTTCAGGGCAAACTGGATCGGGTCTTCGTCCATTTGCCCGCGATGCGCCAGAATCCAGATGCGGCTGACCCAATAGAGCAGCAACGGAAACAAGAGCCAGAGGAGCATGGGCCGCCGGTAAAGCTGCTGCACTTTTTCGCTGTCGAGGTAAAGGGTGAGAACCAGCGAGGCGGCGAAACCGCTGGCGGTGCCGAAAAGGGTGAGCAACTCCAGGTCGGAATCGCGGTACTCGCGGCCGGGCGCCAGTCCCCCGCCCTGCTGGCGCAGACGGTAAAGCTCCGCGGTGCGCTTGCAATACGCCAGGCTCAGGAACACGAAAAAGGAAAAGGACAGCAGCCACGGCGAGAAAGGCACACTGGCGGAAACATGGCCCATCACCAGGCGGAAAGTGTACAGAGAGGCCAGGGCGAAAACGTCCAGCAGCACCTGCCGCTTCAGAAACAGCGAGTAGGCGGTGGAAAGGAGAAAATAGGCGGCCAGGACGACCGTCGAAAGCACCGGCAGGCCGCGCGCGATGAGCAGGGATAGAACGCCGAGCGCCGGCGCCAGGAGGAGTCCGGCGGCCAGGGAGAGCGAGCCCGAGGCGAAGGGCCGGCGGCACTTGGTGGGGTGCAGGCGGTCGGCCTGGAGATCCGCCATGTCGTTGAGGACATAAACGGCCGAGGCGCACAAACAGAACGCGGCAAAGGCTTCGGCGGTCTGGAACAGGCTGGCTGTGTCGAACAGGCGGTGGGAAGCGATTAGCGGAACAAACACCAGCAGGTTCTTCAACCACTGATGCGGGCGCAGGCAGCGGATGAGTGCTCGGGCGCCGCCGCCCTCCGCCGGAAAAACGCGGTCCACGGTGGCTTCCGCGCGGGTGCGTTCGATGAGCGCCACGGGCGCGTTGCTGAGAATGGCTTTGCGGCACTTGCGCCACACCGGGAGATCGGCGGTGGAGTTTCCCACGTAATCGAAAGGGCCGCCGATGAGCGTTTCCAGACGCTGCAGCTTGATGCCGGCTTTGAGATTGTGAACGCCGTCGCTGGCGACGACCTCGTCGAAGATGCCCAGGTACTGCGCCACGCTCCGGGCCAGGCGCTGGTCGGCGGCGGTGGCGAGGACCAGCGTGCGGCCGGCGCGTTTCTCGGAACGAAGCCATTCCAGAAGGGCGTGATTATAGGGCAGGGCGGCGGGATCGAGATCGACCGCCTGCGCCAGCCGGCGCTTCAGGGCGGCGCGGCCGGACAGCAGCCAGAACGGGACCAACAACAGCAGCCATGGCTTCCGCCCCAGCAGTTGGGCGAGCGATTCCCAGAGCAGATCGCTATAAATTACGGTGCCATCCAAATCGACACACAGGGGAACCGAGGTGGAGCCGGGCGCCATCTGGTGTCCATCTTAATGAATTGGGAGCGGCTGGGTCCAGGTAGGGGTCATTCCGGCTTCCCCGGGAGGAACGGATTGCTGATTCGGACGCCGAGGATTTCCTGCCCATGGTTCAAATCTTCGGTGTACAGCACCGCCGCGCCGGCCCGCACTGCCGCGACGACTACCAGGGCATCGCAGAATGAGAGCCTGGCTTGGCCGGCCAACCTGACTGCGGCTCGAATCGCCGTATAATCGACCACCATCAGTGGCCAGGCCGTCAGATCTTCCAGTACCGCCAGAGCTTCCTCGCTCGAGCAAGGCTGGCGCACTTTCCTGGTCAGTGTTACGAAAAGCTCCTGCAGTACCTGCGTGCTCAGCCGCAGCCGGTCCCCTCGCGGAGCCGAGCGAACGCTCTTCACCAACTTCGCTTCCCAGATCCCCTTTTCCTTCCAGCCACTTACCGATATCGGCCGCAGGGCCAGTCCGGCTCCCATGCTACATGTGGGGTGAAGGAGGCTGCGGGTCTGGTCGCTATTCCTGTGCTACCAGGCCGAAACCGGGCACCGGGCGCCCTTTGTCACCGATCACCAGGGAGGAAAGCAAATGGCTCAAGGAGCTCGCGAGGGAAAATACCAAACGAAGCCATTTCACGAGGCCAACCCAAACCAATTCAACCACTTGGGCGGCTTCCAACGAACCCGTTCCTGGCTCCCGATGCCAGGCCGCCGCGCCTCCGTTTCCAGCGCGGTCATCGCGGATCGTCCCCACGGCGGATTTTGCCCGCAAAGGCCCTCCCTGTACACTGAATACTGTGAAAGTGGTGATCTTATGCGGTGGCCTGGGCACCCGCCTTCGCGAAGAAACCGAGTTTCGCCCCAAGCCGATGGTGGAGGTTGGGGGTCGGCCTATCCTGTGGCATGTGATGAAAATCTATGCCCACTATGGGTTTCGCGATTTCGTGCTGTGCCTGGGCTACCGCGGCAACGTCATCAAGGAATACTTTCTGAACTACGAGGCCATGAATAACGACTTCAGCATCTGCCTGGGCGAGAAGTCGCGCATTCACTACCATGGCCGCCACGATGAACAGGATTTCACCGTGACGCTGGCCGAAACGGGGTCGGAAACCATGACCGGCGGGCGAGTGCGCCGCGCGGCCCGGTACCTCGATGGCGATACCTTCCTGATGACCTACGGCGACGGGGTGAGCGATGTGAACATCGCCGAGCTCCTGGCATTTCACAAGAATCATGGAAAGCTGGCGACCGTCACTACGGTGGCGCCGGTCTCGCGCTTTGGAATCGTGGAGCTGGACGAAAACCTGGTCCAACGGTTTATCGAGAAACCCAAATCGGAAGGCTGGATGAGCGCCGGCTTTTTCGTGCTGGACCGCAAGGTGATCGATTACCTGGGTGGCGACGAATGCATTTTCGAACGGGAGCCTTTGGAACGAATTGCGGCGGACGGCCAACTGATGGCTTACCGCCATAATGGATTCTTTTACGCCATGGACACGTTCCGCGAATACCAGCACCTCAATGAACTCTGGAGTAGAAAGGCGGCTCCCTGGAAAGTATGGGCATAGATTCGGATTTCTGGCGGGACCGGCCGGTGCTGGTTACCGGCGCTACAGGTCTCTTGGGGTCGTGGCTGACACGCCGCCTGCTCGAAGCTGGCGCCAGGATAGTTTGCGTGATGCGCGACTGGGTGCCGCACAGCGAGCTAGTGCGCAGCCAGCTTCTGGACTCGGTGAGCGTGGTCCGCGGCGACATCTGCGAACGCGGCCTGGTGGAGCGGGTGGTGGGCGAGTATGAGGTGAACACGGTCATGCACGTGGCTGCCCAGGCCATCGTGGGGATCGCCAATCGCAATCCGCTATCGACCTTCGAGAGCAATATCCAGGGCACGTGGAATGTATTGGAAGCCTGCCGGCGGGCGCCCACTGTCCGGGCGGTGGTGGTGGCTTCCTCCGATAAGGCTTATGGCGATCAGCCGAGTTTGCCGTACACCGAGGACGCCCCGCTGGCGGCGTGCCACCCTTACGATGTCAGCAAGGCCTGTGCCGACATGATCGCCCACTCGTACGCCAAGACCTTCGGGCTGCCGGTAGCCATCACGCGCTGCGGGAACTTTTATGGGGGCGGCGATTTGAACTGGAATCGGATTGTGCCAAGCACCATACGCTCGGCCCTGCGAGGGGAGCGGCCGGTGATCCGTTCCGATGGCCAGTACGTCCGCGATTACTTCTACGTGGAGGATGGCGCGGCGGCTTACATGCTGCTGGCGCGGGAACTCCATGGCCGGCCGGAGCTCGGCGGCGCGGCGTTCAATTTCTCCAACGAGCTGCAGGTCACGGTGCTGGATCTGGCGCGCCGGATTTTGCGTTCCATGGGGTCGGATCTGGAACCGGACATCCGCAACGAGGCCAGCAACGAAATCCGCCATCAATATCTGAGCGCGGCGCGGGCGCGGCGGGAGTTGAACTGGCGGCCGCTCTACACGCTGGAAGAGGGTCTGGAGCGCACCATCGCCTGGTACCGGGAGTTTCTGACATGAGCGGGCCGGGCCCAGAGGGCACCCCAGAGGGCACCTCGCGCGCCGCCCAATTGCGGCGGCAGATTCTGGAGCTGGCCGGCGAGTACTGCACGGAGGCCTTTCGGGCGCGTCCCTTCGTGGCCGGCGAGACGCCCATCCCGGTTTCGGGGAAAGTATTCGACGCCTCGGAGATGCGCCTGCTGGTGGATTCTTCGCTGGATTTCTGGCTGACCACCGGGCGATTTGCGGAACAATTCGAGCGCGAGTTTGCGCGCTGGGAGGGGATTCGCGAGTGCGTGCTCACGAATTCGGGATCGTCGGCCGATCTTCTGGCGGTCAGCGCACTGACCTCGCCGAAACTGGGCGAGCGGCGCCTGCAGCCGGGCGATGAGGTGATTACGCTCGCGGCCGGCTTCCCCACCACCCTCAATCCAATCCTGCAAAACGGACTCATGCCGGTTTTCATCGACGTGACCGTGCCGAGCTATAACGCCGATGTCCGGCAGCTTGAAGCGGCGCTTTCGCCGCGCACGCGCGCCATTTTTTTCGCGCACACGCTGGGCAATCCATTCGATTTGGACGCCGTGACGGCTTTCGCCTCGCGGCACGCACTCTGGTTGATCGAAGACTGCTGCGACGCGGTCGGAGCCACCTGGCGGGGGCGCAAGGTGGGCCTTTTTGGGGATCTGGCGACCACCAGTTTCTACCCCGCCCACCACATCACCATGGGCGAGGGCGGCAGCGTGCTGATGGAAAAGCCCCTGCTGCGCACGCTGGTGGAATCGTTCCGCGATTGGGGGCGGGATTGCTGGTGCGCGCCCGGGAAAGAGAACACCTGCGGGAAGCGGTTTGACTGGCAGCTTGGGGATCTGCCCTGCGGCTACGATCATAAGTATACGTATT
>JBKQPR010000213.1:0-23951 GCA_052144935.1 Bryobacteraceae bacterium | reverse complement strand
CGAGGGTGGTACTCAGGTCTCACAGGAAACCTCTTGCAGTCCTTGCCTTCACTGTGCAGAATGGTCGTGTGTGGTCTTGACTGACCCGCCGCACCACCACAATGGATCGGGCAGAGATTGGCCGTATAAGTCGCCCACTCGGAAAGAACTTCCTCGAAAGTGGTTATCGGTAAAGTGCCGTCCCCGACCAAGGAACCCCCCTTTCTTCCTCGGCTGACTGAAATCGAGCAGATCACGCGCGAGGTCTACAATCTGGAGGCGCACGCCATGCAGCGGGCCCAGAGGGCCGTCGAGTTCAAAGTCGAGATCGGCAAGCGCCTCGCGCGGGCCAAAGCGATCCTGCCGCGCGGCGCGTTCGTCCCCTGGGCCGAGAAGCAATTCGGATGGAGCCGGATGCACGTCTGGAACCATCTGAAGCTGGCGCGAAAGGCAAAACGCGTTTTACATTTGCGCCCGGAAGCCAGTTTACGAGCGGCCCTGGCCTCTATCCGGGAATCGGACGGTGCGCAGGTCAAGGCCCAGGAGGCCCCGCAGGCAGGCTACAGGCTTGTCCTGGTGTGGCCCGATAGGCAAGAGACCAGCCTGGCGCTGCGGGCGGGCGTGGCCGAAGATTCGGCGCCCCAACGGTCGTTGCCTCCCATCGGTTTTCGGGATCCAAACTCGCCTCGACGGTGGCGCGCGATAGGCCCCACGATGAATTCGCCCGTGCAGGTCGCTGAGTCGCACCTCCAGGCCTGCCCCATACTCCCGCCACGTCACTCCGTCCACTCCCCTCCGGGGCACCCTCTGGGTCCTCCGCCGGCGGTTTCCCGCTCTTGTTCGGCTGTTTCGCAGGTACTACGCCGCCGTACGACTCCCCGCCGCCGTGCATGGTGGACTTATCGCTCATCGCTTTCTCCACCCGGCCTACCGCCTTTCGGCCGCGGGCGGCAACGGATGATCTCGGTCCTCGCGGGCCCAGAGGGCACCCCGTTCCTATGCGTGCATGGGGTCTTCGACTCTTGCAGGGCACGGCACGCTCGCGCTATCGCGCACCGTTCTGTTGCCTTCCGCACTGGCTGACGCCGCCGGCTCCCTGGATTGCCGTTTTCGGAGATCCATACCCAGCCCGCATATGCCCCTGTCCAACGCTTCAAGTGCAGCCTCGCGGCTGCCCTCGCATGGCTCGGGGTCAGGATGGTCGCTACTCCTTTCCTGTATGACTCTTGCATTCACTACTCCAAGCCGGTTTATCCCGACGCTATCCAGCCAGGATTGGCTGCCCCACAAATGTGGGTGAGATGCCCCGATTGCCCCAGGTTTCCCGGCGTCACGTGTTGCAAAGTCCCACATATTCCTTATAAATGCTAAACAGGCCCTTTGGTACCATTATTGCTTGATTCCCTCCGAAGTCCTTGGTTGGGCGGGTAAACACTCGTCCGGGAAAGGTGTTGCTGCTGTGCGCCGCTTGCTCCACGATTCCGTTCATTTGCTTCGGCCGGCCGTGGTCCTGCTGGCCGCAATGGCAGTTTTCCTGGTTGTGCGTAGCGCCATCATTCCCAAGGCCTTCGGGCAATATGGGCACTACCGGCCGGGCGCGCTGGACCTGGTCCGCCAGCATCCCATAGCCTTTGCCGGGCAGGAAACCTGCCTGATGTGTCACGACGACGAAGGCAAGGCCCGCGCCGCCGGCAAACACGCTCGCGTGGCCTGCGAAGCGTGCCACGGTCCACTGGCGCAGCACGCCGACGATCCGGCGGCGCACGTTCCCAAACTGCCCGAAGTCGCCAAGCTGTGCCACCAATGCCACGAGCAGGACGCGGCCAAACCGAAGAGCTTTCCGCAGGTGGCCACCGCCGAGCACTCCGGCGGCGCGGCCTGCAACGATTGCCACAAGCCCCACAGCCCCCAACTCTGAGACAAGGAGACGAGCATGGATATCACCCGGCGCGACTTATTCCAAGTAGGGGGCAAGATCCTGGTGCTGGCCTCGGTGGGCGCCACCCTGGAGCAGATCACCGGCGCGGCCCCGCCCAGCGAAGCCTACAAGATGGCCGACCACTGGTGGGGCATGATCATCGACATCGACAAGTGCATCGGGTGCGGCAACTGCGTGCGGGCCTGTTCCAAGGAGAACAACGTGCCGCAGGGGTTCTTCCGTACCTGGGTGGAGCGCTACCAGGTGGAAGAAGGAAACAAGCAGCCTCACGTGGAATCTCCCAACGGCGCGATCGATGGCTTTCCGCCGTTGCCGCGCACCGGGTTAAAGAGCTTCTACGTTCCCAAGCTGTGCAACCAATGCGCGGATTCGCCGTGCGTGCAGGTGTGCCCGGTGGGCG
Source organism: Bryobacteraceae bacterium (assembly GCA_052144935.1). Taxonomy (GTDB): domain Bacteria; phylum Acidobacteriota; class Terriglobia; order Bryobacterales; family Bryobacteraceae; genus JOPF133. The sequence goes on along the minus strand of JBKQPR010000213.1, from coordinate 21,633 downwards.
CCACGTTCATCAGCCCGGATGGCGTGGTGCTGGTGGACGAAGCCTACTGCCTGGGCTGCCGCTACTGTGTGCAGGCCTGCCCCTACGGCTGCCGGTATCTGCACCCGGAAAAGAAAACCGTGGACAAGTGCACGCTGTGTTACCACCGTATCACCCAGGGACTGACCACGGCCTGCTGCGAAAATTGCCCCACCGGGGCGCGGCTGCTGGTGGATTTCAAGAACCCGAAGGACCCGGTCCACGAAATCCTGCGCACCAACATGGTCCAGGTGTTGAAACCTTACATGGCCACGCATGCCAAAGTCTATTACGAACACCTGGATGGCGAAGTCCGCTGAATAGGAGCGACGATGATACCCGGCGTTGACGGTTTCATGTACCCGAACGAGGTGGAGCTGCAATGGAGCGTGCTGATTGTGCTGTATCCGTACATCACGGGCCTGGTGGCCGGCGCGTTCATTCTGGCTTCGCTGGAAAGGGTGTTCAAGGTGGATGCGGTGCGGCCCACATACCGGCTGGCGTTGCTCACGGCGCTGGCGTTTCTGCTGGTGGCGCCGCTGCCCTTGCAACTGCACCTGGGGCATCCCGAACGCTCCATGGAGATGTACCTGACGCCGCACACTTCCTCGGCCATGGCCATGTTCGGGTTCGTCTACCTGTGGTACCTCACGGTGGTGCTGCTGTTGGAGATCTGGCTGGAGTATCGCGCGGAGATCGTCCAACTGGCGCTATCGAGCAAAGGGCCGAAGCGCTGGATCTACCGCGCCCTGACGCTGGGATCGTACAACATCAGCCCGGCGGCGCGGCGCATGGACGACAAGGTGGGCTATGCGGTGACGGTGATCGGCATTCCATCGGCGTTTCTGCTGCACGGGTACGTGGGATTCATTTTCGGATCGGTAAAGGCCAACCCGTGGTGGTCCACACCCCTGATGCCGATCGTGTTTCTGTTTTCGGCGATGGTCTCGGGAATTGCCGCCGTGATGGTGCTGTACGTGGTCTGCATGAAGCTGCGCAAGACGCCTATCGACATGCGCTGCCTGGATACCATCGGGCGTTACCTGTTCTACACCTTCGTCATCGATTTCACGCTGGAGATGCTGGACCTGGTTCACCGCACCTACGAGTCCGACGAATCTTTCCGCAGCCTGGACTTCATGGTGCATACGCGGCTGTGGGGATCGCAGGTGATCCTGCAGATCTTGCTGGGGACCCTGGTCCCGCTGGCGCTGCTGGCCGCCAACCAATTGTGGAGGATCTCCGAGGCCCGGCGAAAGGCCATGTACATGACCGCGGGCGGCCTGACGCTGATCGGCATCTTCGCCATGCGCTGGAACGTGGTGATCGGCGGGCAACTATTTTCGAAGAGCTTTCTCGGTTACACAAGCTACAAGATGGAACTGGGGACGCGGGAGGGAATGGCGCCGGCGATCCTGCTGTTGCTCCTTCCCTTCGCGATCTTCCTGGTGCTGGTGAAGCTCCTGCCGCCATGGCAGGAGGGAAAGGCTCACGGAGCGTGAGGCTCACGAAGCGTGAGGCTCACGGAGCGTGAGGCTCACGAAGCGTGAGGCTCACAAAGCGTGAGGCTCACAAAGCGTGAGGCTCACGGAGCCTGAGGAGGTTGCCGTGCCGCAACCCGAGTGGGAGGCGCTGGAGCGCGAGGTCCACGAGCTTCGGCAGCGGGTGGCGTTTCTCGAACAGCACATGGGTTTGAGCGCGTTGAGCGCGTTGAGCTCTGAGGGGGCGGCGCCGGCCGACGCGGCGGTGAGCGCGCCGGCGAACCCGGCGGAGAGCGTACCGCAGAGCGCGTCGAACCATCCGCTGGCCGACGTGCCCGGCGCCCTGCCGATTGTGGGAAGGGCGCTGCTGGGGCTGGCCGGCGCCTACCTGCTGCGCGCCATCACCGAATCCGGCACGCTGTCGGCGAGGGTGGGAACCGCCGCCGGAATCGCCTATGCTCTGCTGTGGCTCGGTTGGGCGGCCCGAATCCCGGCCACGGAGCGGCTGAGAACCGCGATCGACAGTCTGACTGCCGTCCTGATACTCTCGCCGCTGCTCTGGGAGGCGACCACGCGTTTCCACGCCATCAGCCCCTGGACGGCCGCGGCGATCCTGCTGGTCTTCGCGGTTTTCGGCATGGCGATTTCCTGGCGCAAGAGCCTTCTGATTGTCTCCACGTTCGCCACGCTGGCCGCCTTGGGAACCGCCGCCGCGCTGCTGCTGGCCACGCACGACGTCCTGCCGTTCACGTTCCTGTTTCTGGCGGTGGCCGCGGCTATCGAAGCTTCCGCCTGCCTGGAACACTGGCTCAGCGAGCGCTGGCTGGGGGCCACCGCCGCGGACCTCTCGGTTCTGCTGGCCACCTGGCTGGTGACCAATGAACGCGGCCTGCCCCAAGGCTACGCGCCCATTCCGCATGCCTGGCTGATCGCGGCGCAGGTGGCGCTGCTCACCATTTACCTTTCCAGCACCATCGTCCGGACGCTGTTTCGCGGCTTTTCCTTCACCAGCTTTGAGACGGCACAATGCGCCGTGGCCTTCGCCGTCGGCCTGAGCGGCGGTTTGCAGATGGCGCCGGTGATGGCCGGGGTCATGCTGGTCTGCGCAGCCGCCTGCTACCTGGTGTCTTTTGCACTGCTGGAGCGGAAGGGCGCCTCCAGCCGCAACTTTTACACCTATTCCACCTTCGGAATTCTGCTGGCGTTGGGAGGCAGCCGGATTCTGCTTTCCGGCGCAACGGCGGGCTGGGTATGGTCCGTCCTGGCGATCGCCTGCATCTGGGCGGGCGGCTCCTTTGGCCGCCTGACGCTCGAAGTGCATGGGGGGATCTACCTGTTGCTGGCGCTGGCCAGTTCGGGGGCGCTACAGGAGGCGACGGCACTGTTGTTGGGCGCGGGCCCGTGGCCGGGCGAGCGGCAGGTGGCCCTGTGGACCGGCCTGGCGGCTACCGCGGCGGCCTATGCCCTGGTGGCACATTACAGCCGCGACGACCGCCGTGAGGGCCACCCCACGTGGAACATGCAGGTTTTCCGCATTGCGGTGGCCGCCAGTTTTGTCGGGATGGCAGCGGGGATCGCAGCCGGCGCTCTGACAGGTCTCTACCACCTGGCGATGGGGGCCGACGCCACGCATGCGTATTGCGCCACGCTGCGCACGGGCACGCTGGCGGGCCTTTCGCTTCTGCTGGCCTGGGCGGGTCCGCGCTGGAACCGCGCGGAGTTATCGCGCCTGATCTACCCCGCCATGCTTCTGGGCGGCTACCGCCTGGTGGTCGAGGACCTCCACGAGGGACATAAGGGAGCGCTTTTCCTTTCGCTGCTGTTATACGGCGCGGTGCTGATGGCGCTGCCGCGGCTGAAAAGAAGCGCGGGGTGACAGACGGCTGCGATGTTTACGGCCGTGACCGTGGAGTTTTCCTGTGTGACCGTTATTGCCGATCCGAGGATGGGGCCAAGGCGCCGGGAGGGTTCGGTACCAGCCTGACTTCTCCAGCCTCCAAAAGCGCCATCGCCTCCCGAAGGGTGTGCCAGCGGTCAGTCTGGGGGTGACGGTAGATCACCCAACCACGCTCATTCATGCGGTAGCTCCATCCCGCGCTGGTCAGCTTACGGTGCTCGTTCTCCACTCTGGGCAAAATTCCGCCCTCCTTTTCCGAACCGGTGAGGGAAACAGTTCCTCGCCGGAGCCTGTTCAAGGCACGAGAAATATTATAGACCTCTTTTAGCGCTAATGGTTGGTCAAAATTGCACACCGCCCGGCAGATCGGTACGGTACGGTTGGCTGGTTGGCGGAGGATCGACCCGGAGAGCGTACGGCGATCCCGCGTTACCGCAGCGCGCCCGTCTGATAGTCCACCAGCACCCGCTGCGCCTGGTAATCGTACTTCGCGCTGGTGTTGGCAATCTGCGCCGAGGTCAGATTCAACTGCGCCTGGCTCAACTCCACAAAGTTGCTCAATCCCAAGTCATCTTGCCAGGGTGCGTGCGAAAAATAGCGGCTCTGCGCCAGATCCATGGCGAGCTGCGCCTGGTCCAGCAACTGCTGCGTCAGCGCGATGCGATCGCGTGCCGTGGTGGCGTTCAACCAGGCCACCCGAACGTCGCGCGTCACGCGATTCCGCAAATCGCCGACATTCTGCCCGGCGGCCTTGGCCTTCGGTTCCGCCTCGGCCTGGCACGCCTTGAACAGCCCGCCATTGAAGATCGGGATGTCGATGTTCAGGCCGATGGCGCCGTATCGCGGCGGAAGGTTGTCGGCGCTGGCGGGAATCAGGCCGGTGGTTCCGGTCACGCCCAGGGTGGGATAGTACAGCGCGTGCTCGGCGCGGGCCAATCGCTCCGCGGCGGTTTCTTGCAAACGCAAATCGCGCAGCTCCGGCCGCTGGCCGATGGCTTGCGAAATCAAGTCCGCGACGCTGGCGGGCACCTCGGACGGAAGCGGCTCTTCGGAGAGCACGAAATCGGTCACCCCGGCAGACCCATGGCGGTGGCCAGGGCAGCCTCGGCGCTATGCACGTCGTTCTCCGTCTGCACCAGCAGCAGCCTGGCGTCCGACAGATTCACATTGGCAAAGCTCACGTCCAGCGTGGATCTCAGATTGTTCTGGCCAGGGCGGTTACCTGGTCCACCACCACCTGGCGCGCCTTCACGGTCTGGTTGGTACCTGCAACTCGGCTTGCGCCTTGAGCACCTGAAAATAGGCCTGGCTGGTGGCCAACAGGATATCGGCGCGCGTGGCTTCGGTGGCCTGGTCCTGCGCCTGGGCCTGCAGCCGCGCCATGCCCACCAGGTTGCTGGTGCGGCCGAAATCCGTCACCAACTGGTTGACGGTCAGTCCCGAACCAACAGCGGTCGTACACTACCGGATTATTCAGCGCCCCGGCGCCGATGCGGGTCCCGTTATCGGCGCCCGCTCCGGTGAAACTGCCGGTGCGCAAGCGGACGGTAGGGCGGCCAAGCGTGTTCACCAATACTTCTAATCCACCATCCCGTTCCTCACCGCGAACCGCACCAGCTCGTTGATGCTGTGCAGGTTGAGCTTCTCCATGATGCGCCCGCGGTGCGCATCCACGGTGTAGACGCTGAGATTCAGCACCACCGCGATCTCCTTGTTGGTTTTGCCCTCGGCCAGCATCTGCAGCACCTCGCGCTCACGGCTGGTCAGCAGATCGAGGGGATTGGTCACGTGCCGCCGGTAATCGTCCAACACCGCGTTGGAAACCGCCGGGCTGAGGTAGCTCTCGCCGGAAGCCACCGAGCGCACCGCCGAGACCAGGTCGCCGGCAACCGATTCTTTTAAGAGGTAGCCGCGCGCTCCAGCGCGCAGAATCTCGCGCACGTAAACCGAGTCCTTGTGCATGCTGAGCGCCACCACGCGCGTGTGCGGCGTGGAGGCCGCCAGCCGCCGGGTGGCTTCGATGCCGTTCAGCTCGGGCATGGACACGTCCATCACCACCACTTCGGGACGCAGTTTCTCGGCCAACTCCACGGCCTCGCGCCCGTTGCCGGCTTCGCCCACAATTTCCATATCCGGCTGCGCGGCGAGAATCATCTTGAAGCCCTGGCGCACCACCGCGTGATCGTCAGCCAGGAGGATGCGTATCCGTTTCATTGCGCAGGGGCACTCGCACTTCAATTAGAACACCCGGGGCGCCCCCTGAGGCACTCCTTGGTCCCGCCGGCGAGCGCACCGCCAGGTCGCCTCCCGCCGAGCGCGCCCGCGCCCGCATCCCGATCATCCCCATGCCGCGCCCGTTGGGGGGGCGCCCGCTGGGCCCACTGGAGTGCCCACTGGGCCCACCGGAGTGCCCACTGGGGTGCCCACCGGGCCCGGCGGCGAGACCCCGCCCGTCGTCGGCGATGGTGAGGTGGATCTGGTCCGCGGCCGGCTCCAGCTTCACGGTCACGTGCCGCGCCCCGGCGTGCCGCGCCACGTTCGTCAGGGCCTCCTGCGCGATGCGGAACAGGTGCGTTTCGGTCTCGTCGGCGAGGCGCCCGGAGAAGTTCGACTCCATCCGCACATCGATTCCCGTGCGCGCGGCGAAGCCTTCGCACAGCCAGCGCAACCCGGCCTCCAATCCGAAATCGTCCAGAATGGTCGGCCGCAGCAGTTGCGACATCTGGCGCACGTTGCCGATGGATTCGTCCACCAGGCGAAGGCAATCTTCGAGGCGCGCCCGATTCACCTGCCCGTTGGCATCCAGAGACGCCAGATTGGCCTTCACGGCGGTCAGCGATTGCCCCAGCTCGTCGTGCAGCTCGTGCGAGAAACGCCGCGCGGTGGCCTCCTGATCCTCCAGCATGTGAAAGGAGACGCGCCCCAACTCGGCCGTCTGCCACTCCATCCCGCGAATCAACTGCAGCACCATCCGCACCGTCACCACCGCGAACACCAGCGCCAGCAGCAGGCTGCCCGCGGCCAAAAGGAAAGAGTCGTCAAGCAGGCGCGCCGAGCGCTGGCCAATCTCCGTCTGCGCGGTCTCCGCCTTGCGGTACTCCACCTCGATCAGCCGCGCCACCACCGAGACGAACGCCGCGTGATCGCGAAATAAGTCCACCGAGGCGAACGTCTCGACGTTGTCGGCGGTCAGCAGCCTGCGCGCCTCGTGCGAGAAATCCATGGACGATTGTCTCAGCCGTGTCCAGAGCGTCCGTTCGGGGGTTTTCTCGCCCTCCGCGGTAATGCGATCGATCTCGGGGCCGGCCTGGTCGAGTTGCGCCATGATATGGTCGTAATCCACGGAATCGGGATCCCGCGCCAGCACCGAGAAGACCTCGCTGAGGGTGGTCTGCTGGCTGTGCAGCTCGTCGATCAGCCGGTTCGTGACGGCCTGTTCGCTCACCAGGCTGGCGGCATTCTCCTGGATGGAGTGGATATTCCGGACGCCCACCACGGCCGCCGCCAGCAGCAGAAGAATCACCAGGCCAAACCCGGCGATCAGGACCCGGACGATATTCTGATGGGTGATCTGCCGCGGAAACATCGCGATTTCAGTATCGCGCCATCGGGAGCGCGGCTGCAGTCGGCGGGACCGCGGGCGCTTCACCACCCCGCTTTATAGGCGATCCCCGTGCGCACCGCCAGGTAGGCCAGAAAAATCCAAACCCCCAGGCGGAATTTCCCATCCAGGGTCAGGCCCGCGGCCAGTGCAATGGCCGCATAGCAGCCCATCGCCGTCAGCAATCGCTTGGTCACGATTCCCCAATTCTCGCACGGTGGGGCGAGGTCTCTTTGACGCGGAGACCCGGAGGCGCGGAGAAACACGGAGAACATCGAGCGGGGCCCAGGGGGCGCCCCCCCCCGGCTCAGTGGGCGAAGGCCAAGGTGGTGCGGCATGCCGACGATTTCGTGGTGCTGGCGCGCTATCAAGGCAGTCGTCTGAGGGGCTGGATCGAGTCGAAACTGGAAGGCTGGCTGGGGTTGGAGATCAATCGGGAGAAGACGCGCGTGGTGGATCTGAAGGAGGCAGGAGCGAGTCTGGAGTTTCCGGGGTTCACGTTTCGATACGATCACGACCTGCAAGGGCGTGAGAGGCGATATTGGCACGTGGGCCGGTCGGCGAAGGCATTGAAGAAGGAGCGGAGCAAGCTGCCCGAGATGACTGATCATCGACAGTGTTTTCAGCCCATCCCGCAACGGATTGAAAAGCTGAACCGGCACCTGAAAGGCTGGCGGAACGATTTCCAGCTTGGGGTATCCCAGGCGGGGCTTCCGGGAGGTCAACACGTACGTTCGCGAACGTCTCGTGCAGCACCTGAGACGGTGCAGCCAACGGCCCTTCCGACTCTGCCGGAGGGGGCCAGCTACTACAAGCAGCTCGAGCATTTGGGCGGTGTACCTGTAGGGCTGGCAGCCGTGCAACTGCCTGTGCACGCCTGAGGCGACATGCTTTCAGGAGAGCCGGACGCCGGGAAATCTGGGCGAGCACAAATGTGCGACCCACGCTACTCCGCGATCAAACTCATCTGCCGCGGGTCCACAGCCGGCAACTTGGCCGCGGGGCGCTTGAGATCGTCGTGCCTGGGATCGAACTTGCGGATCAACTGGTTCAGATTGAGCGAGGTTTGCCAGATCTCGAATAACAACTGGCATCGCGGGCAGCCTCCCCGGATGCCGCCTTGGCCGTCTACGGCGGGATTGTAGCCCTTGTGCCGGGCGCAACGGCCTTCGAACTTTCGGGACCGGATTTTCACGGCGGGTTCGATCCGGAACAGTCAACGGGAGCAGCCATGAACATGGAACGGTATCAAACCTTTCCGGCGGGTTGCTCTTCCGCAACAACTTCGGCGGCAACCTCGGCCGGTTTTTCTGGGGAGGGGCCTTTGATGGCCGCTTTGGAGCTCTTGATGCCTTCGCCCAGGCCTTTGCCCAGTTCGGGGATCTTCTTCGTTCCGAACAGCAATACAAACACCGGGCCGATCACCAGAAGTTCCGGCCAGCCAATCGTTTCCATGGGTCACCTCACCATTGCGTAAGACACTAAACACAGCGCCGGAAATCGTTGCGCACCCTTTCCGCACTGGCGCGGGTTTGCTTCTGACTTTCTGGCTCCTGATTTCTCCTTGCTAAAATATTGTAACCCGCGTTACCCCTGGGCGTCGCGGTACAATCCGAATTGAATGCCCACCGGTCGCCAGGTAAATTGGGCGAAGTTCCGCGTTTCCGCCGTAACGGTGCTGGCGCTGATCATCCTCTCGGTTCTTTTCTATCTGCTGACTGCCGGGACCCTGTTGGAGACCAAGGCCAACCTTTACCTGTATGTTCCCGATGCCACCGGGGTTGGCAGCGGGACCGCGGTTCGCGTCGATGGCATCGATGTCGGGAAAGTCGATCGGGTGGCGCTCTCGGGAGCCACCCAACCGGACCGCATCGTGAGGGTCGCCATCACCGTCGAGCGGCAGAGGCTGCGCACGATTCCGGTCGATTCTTACGCGGAAATTGCCGCCGACACGCTGATCGGCGACAAGTTCGTGGCTGTCACCAGCGGCGCCAGCCGGACGGCCATCCGCCCGAATGGCGAGATCCTCTACAAAGAGAAGCCGGACGTATTGAAGCGGCTGGATTTACAGCAATTTAAGGAGCAGTTGCGGGTGGTGGACGCACAGATCACCGAGATCGAGCAGGGCCGCGGTCTGGTGGGCCAGTTCGTTCAAGGTAGCGGGATGTACGACGAATGGCGCAAGCTGCTGCGCGAGAGTCAGAAAGGCATGGACGCGATCACTGCCCGCGAGGGCACTCTGGGCAGCAAGGTCTACAGCGATAAGGAATACCAGGCGCTCCGCCATCTGATCCTGGATTTGGAGCAGCCCTTGGCGCGCCTTCAATCCGGACAGGGAGAGGCCGGCCAGTTCCTGCGAGACGACGCGCAGTACCAGCAACTTAGCGCCGCGCTCACCGATCTGAGGCAATCCATCGGCAGCTTGCGAGGCGGCCCATTCTTCCAATCGGCGGCGGACTACGGGGATTGGAGCCGGCGGCTTGGGGGCCTGATCCGCACGGTCGACGAGTTCAACGCCTCTCCCCCGATGGCCACCCCGGAGGTTTACGACACGCTGACCGGGATGACCCGCGAGCTTCAGAACACCATGCGGGATTTCCGGCAGGACCCCAAAAAGTATCTGCGGCTGAAGGTGTTCTAGAGCGCTCGAATCAGGGAAGCCGACGCACGCTCACTACCGTCTCACGCAGCATTTGAGACGGCGCAGCCAACGGCCCTACCGACCGTTTCTATGAGCACATTCAGCGCTTAGTCATCGCGCAACAATAAGTTGGTCAATTGAGCCTCGACTGCGCAGCCACACGAATGGCATAAAATGTTTCGGTCCCGATGTCCAGCTTATTTTGCCGCGGCTCCTTAGGGCTGGAGAGTTTGTAGAGGCTGGCAGCCGTGCAACTGCCTGCGCATGCCTGAGGCGATACGTTTTCAGGAGAGCTGGATGCCGGGAAATCCGCTTGCCCGGTTCGACGAGGGGAGAGTGGGTCGCACCGCAAGGTGTCGCCTACTCTCCTACTCTACCGTCTCCGTGGTGAATGCCTTGTTACTTCGCCGGCTCGGCCACGATGCCGCCGCTGGGCTGGGCCTTCTTCTCGGCGTTGGTCTTCTTGGTGGCCAGAGCTCTTTGCACCCAGTCGTCGGCGGTCTTGACCTGCTTTTCGTACTCTTCTTTGTTTTCCGCCAGGTCGGCCCGCTCGCGGATCAGAAGATTCTCGTAGGCCATCGCATCGTCACGCGAGGGGTCGACTTGCAGCGCCTTGTCCAGCGCCTGCAGACCGGCGTCGATTACCGGGCTCCACTTGGCTTTCAGTTCCTCTTTGACCTTCTTATCCTTGATGGGACCGGGGTCTTCCTGCCTCATGCCCAGGTTGGCGCGCGCCGTGCCGTACACCGGATACCACTTGGACCAGGTGATGAAACCCAGGCTGTAGTAGGCATCCGCATTGTTGGGATCCACCGCGATGAGCTTCTCGTACCACTGCTGAGCCTCATCCCATTTCTTCTGGTTGAGGTACAGCGAGGCGATGGAAGCCAGCGCGACCTTGTCCTTGGGGTTCTGATCGAGCACCTTCATGAACTGGTCGTGGGCCGCCTGGGCCATCTGGTTATTCTCGGGCGAATCGGCGCCCGGAATATACTGCTGCATGTAAGCGGTGGCCAGATAGAGCCGCGCCGCCGCGAAGCCGGGGTCCAACTCCACAGCCCGCTTGAAGCTCTCGACGGCTTCGGGATACTGGGCGTTCTTGAAGGCCTGCACGCCTTTGTTGAGCTGATCGCGAGACTGCAGTTGCCGGCAGCTTGTACCGAGGACCGCGAACGCGGCCACGGCCAACATCAACGTCCATTTGCGCATCTGCATGGTTACTGCCCGGCCTCCACCTTGGCGGTCATCAGCCCCACCTTATCGATGCCCGCGCCGTGCGCGATGTCGATCGCCTTCGCCACCCACAGGAAATCCAGAGCCCCATCGGCCTTGACGAACACCACCCGCTCGGCGCGCGTCTTGAAAATCTCCTCCAGGCGCGGCCCCAGGTGAGCCTCGTCGGTGGGGTCCTGATTGATCAGCATGGAGTGATCGGCATTCACCGAGATCACGACCGTACGCGTATCCGACTGGTTCGGAGGTTGGCCAGGCGGAGGAGGCTGCGGCACAAGCGCCTCCAGTCCTTTCGGCGTCAAGGGCGTGATCACCATGAAAATGATGATCAACACCAGCAAGACGTCAATCATAGGCGTCATATTGATGTCCGATTTCACACTGCCCGATCCGCCGACTGCCATTGACATAGAAATTACTCCTTTGGCGCCACCCGGAGCGGCGCCCATCCACAATCTCGCTCGACCGCGCCCTACTGCCCGGACGGCGCCGCCCCGGCAGCCGGACGAGCGTTCTCCTCAATCCGCTCGGTAAGCAAACCGACGTTATCCACTCCCGCGGAGCGCAGGTTGTCCACCACGTCCACGACCTTCTCATAGCGGGCCCGCGCATCCGCCTTAATGAACACCGTCTTGTCCAAACGGTTGGAGAGCAGGTCCTTTACCCTCTGGGGCAGGTCTTCGGGCGGCATTTGCGTGGTATTGAGATACGTCTTGCCGTCCCGCGTCACCGCCACCACGATGGCGTCGCTCTTGTCGGCCGCCTGCATCGCGATGGGATTATGGGTTTTGGCCAAATCCACGCTCACGCCTTTTGACAGCATGGGAGTGATGACCATGAAGATGATCAGCAGCACCAGCATCACGTCCACCATGGGCGTCACGTTGATGTCCGCTACGGGCGCCATACTTTTAGGTTGTTTCGTTGCGGCCATTGCATTTCTCCCTCGGATGACGGCGGCGGAAGCGGGGCCCGCCTAGCGGGCCCCTTCCTCAACTCGCCGGATCCTCATACTCTGCGCGTCCGGCTTCTACTTGCGGGCCCCGGCGCCGCGCTGCGAACGCTTCAGGAAGTAGTCGATCAATTCGGAGCTGGAGTTGCCCATCTCCACATCGAAGGCTTCAATCTTGTTGGTGAAGAAGTTGTACATCCAGACCGCCGGAATGGCCACGAAAAGTCCGATAGCGGTGGTCACCAGGGCTTCCGAAATACCACCGGCCACAGCGCCCAGACCGGTCGACTTCTCGGTGGAAATTCCCTTGAACGCGTTGATGATGCCCGCCACCGTTCCGAACAGACCCACGAAGGGAGCGGTCGAACCGATCGTCGCCAGGCCGCTGACGCCGCGCTTCAGTTCGGCGTGGACGATCGCCTCGGCGCGTTCCAAAGCGCGCTTGGAAGCTTCAATCTCCTCGCCGGGAATTTCCGAGCTGATCTGATGAGCCTGGAATTCCTGCAGGCCCGCTACCACCACCTTGGCAAGGTGGCTTTTCTTGTAACGATCCGCGATCTTCACGGCTTCATCGAGCTTGCCTTCGCGCAGCGCGCCGGCCACCGCCGGTGCAAACTGACGCGACTGTTTACGGGCTGCGCTGTAAGCCATCAGGCGGTCGATCATGACGCCGATCGAATACGCCGACATGATAAACAGCAAGATAACCACCGCTTTGGCGAGCGCGCCCATCTGTGCCCAAAGGTGTACCGGGTCCCAGCCCACGCTGCTGGAGTCCTGGAGCAAATAAAGCGACCACACTTGCAAATGCAAAAGCATTGTTGTTTCTCTCTCCTGCGAGTTGAATTTGTTACTTCTTACCGACGTTCCAGTGGGATCGCCGGGTTACTACTGACTCAATGTAAAGTTCACGTCGATGGTGGTTTGCACCTCCACCGGCTCACCATTCAGCAGCGTCGGCTTATAGCGCCACTGTTTCACCGCGTCGAGAGCCGATTGCACCAACAGCGGGTGGCCCTTGACTACGGTGAGATTCTGGACCGTGCCATCCTTGCCAATAATCGCGTTCAACTCCACCACGCCCTGAATGCGCGCCTGTTTGGCCAGTGGAGGATACAGCGGGTGCGGCTGGTTAATGAGCATGGCCTGCTGCACGTTGCCACCCACCTTGATGCGCTGCGGGGTGGCGACTGCCTTCTTGGGGGGCGGAGGCGGTGGAGGCGGAGCCGCGCTCGGCACCGAACCGATAATCCCGCCCAGCACACCACCCATCGTGCCACCCGGTACGCCGCCCGGTACGCCACCCACTACCCCCCCCACACCGGCCGAAGGCGGCAATTCCTCTTCCTTAATAATGGCGATCTCTTTGGGGATGACTTTGGGCGCCATCAATTTGCCGGCGTCGAACTGGCGGGGAATGATTTTGACTTTTACTACCACAGGCGCGGCTGCCGGCGGAGGCGGAGGCGGAGGTGGCGGAGGCGGCGCCACCAGGAAGCTGGTCAGGGTGGCCATCGGGAGCACGTCAAACCAGACCATCGGGATGATCACCAGGATCGTGAGGAACACGATCTGCGCGATGAAGGCCAACATGACCGTCCAAGTCTTCTTGGTACTTCCGGTCCCTACGAATGTTTGTTCAAACAATTCCATACGGCGTTTCCTTTCCTTCTCGCTACGCCGGCCCGCCCATCCGGGAACGCCGCAGCGTTAATCCAGTACTATTTGGCCGCCTTCGGCATCACCTGGCCGCCTTTTGCCGGCGTCTTCCTGACGGCTTCCGCACGCGGCGCCGTCACTGCCGGAGAAGTCCTCTTCCTCCGCGTATCCGTGTAATTGTGCCAGAACAAAACGATCGGACTGGCCACGAATACCGAAGAATACGTCCCCACGATAATGCCACAAACCAACGCAAACGAAAAGGCGTGCAGCACCGGACCGCCAAACAGGAACAGCGCAATCACCGTCAGGAAGGTTAGTCCCGACGTCATCACGGTCCGGCTGAGGGTCTGGTTGACCGCCCGGTTCATCACCTGCTCGAGCGGCTCGCGCCGCGAGATCTTCAGGTTTTCCCGGATCCGGTCGAAAATCACGATCGTGTCGTTCATCGAGTAGCCCACCAGGGTCAACAGGGCCGCGATCACGGTCATGGAAATCTGTTCGTTGAAAATCGAAAACAGGCCGATCGTGATGAGCGTGTCGTGGAAGCAGGCGATCACCGCGCCCAAGCCGTAGATCCACTCGAAGCGGAAGGCGATATACACCAGCATGCCGGCCAAGGCATACAAGGTGGCCAGCACCGCCTTGGTCCGCAACTCGGCGCCGACTTTCGGTCCTACCATTTGCACCTGCAACACGTGGTACGGCGACAGATAGCACTCTTGCCGAAGAGTGTTCATAATACCAGGATTCATGCCGGGCGCGGAGGCCAACTGGTTGAAATCGGTCAGCAGGCCCGAGTGCTTCTGGTCCTTGTAGTCCACGATGCCCTTGGCCACCGTCTGAAGCTGCTGCTCGCTCATCGGCACGCCGGCGCGCGCCAGAGGATCCCGCAGGCGGTCGGCCAGCGCCTCGGCGCTCAGGTTGTTGAGGTCGGCCTTTCCGCCGGCCTGTCCGAAACTGGAGCTGAGAACCTGTTCCATCTCCTGGCGGTTGATGTTCAACTGCTTTTCATCGGCGAGTTCGGTGCCGATCTCGACTTCGTTCTCGGCCCCCGCGCCGGTGAAGTTCTGCACGCTGACATCGCCCTTGATCCGCGAGGAATGGGACATCGCCGAACGGATCTTGTCCAGGGGAGGCGGGCCCGCAAATTTGACAGTCATCAGAGCGCCGCCTTTGAAATCGATCCCATAGTTCAGGCCGCCCCGAACCGCGATACTGGTGAAACCGGCCACCGTCAACACCAGCGACGCAATAATAAAGGGCCACTTCTTGCCCAGAAAGTCATAGTTCGTATTCTTGAATAATTCCATCGTTTCGTGTCCTCAGGCCCACACTGCGAAGCCCGATTCCGCCCCGAGGGAGAAGCGGCCAACTTTGGCTTTCTGGTGTTCTACGTACATTCGACACCAGCCCTCGTAATTTTGTTCCCATGAGCGGTCGCCAGCCCGGCCCTCCACGCTCAAAAAATATCGTTAAATGCTCAACGCCACCATACTGCGGCGTCCGGATAGTTCGTAATCGAAAATCGTCCGCGAAACGAATACGGCGGTGAACACGTTGGCGATCAAGCCGATGGTCAGCGTCACCGCAAACCCCTTCACCGGGCCTTCCCCGAACAGGAACAGGAAGGCGCACGATACCACCGTAGTGACGTGGGTGTCCACAATCGTCCACCAAGCCTTGTTGAATCCCGTATCGACCGCCGCCACCACACTCTTTCCCGTGCGCAGCTCCTCGCGGATGCGCTCAAAAATCAGCACGTTGGAATCCACCGCCATACCGATTGTCAGGATCACCCCGGCGATTCCCGGCAGCGTCAACACCGCGTGGAAGAAGGAGATGGCCGCCAGCAGGATCACCGTATTCAAGATCAAAGCCAGCACGGCATTCACACCACTACGTCTGTAGTAAAACAGCATGACGGCGATCACGGCGATCAGCCCCGCGATGCCCGCCATCATTCCTTCGTGTATGGAATCCGCGCCCAGGGAAGGACCGATGGAACGCTCCTCCATGTACTGCACGCCCGCGGGCAGAGATCCCGACCGCAGGAACCGCGAGAGATCCTCGGCCTCCTGCTCGCTGCCCAATCCCGTGATGCGGCCGGAATCCTCGATCTTCGACTGGATCGTGGCCACGCTCACGATCTTGTTGTCCAGCACCACCGACAGCTTATTGCCGATATTGGCCTCGGTGTAGCGGCCGAACCGCTTGCCGCCATCGGGCGAGAGCGTAAAATTGGTTTCCCACTTCTGGAATTCGTTCTGTCCCGGATGGGCGTTGCGCATTTCCCGCCCGCTGATTACGGGGCTCTTGCTCACCAGGTACCAGTCCCCGACCTGTCCGCCGCGCGGAATCGATTGCGCCAACTTGGAGTTCAGCGGCAAAACGCCGCCATGCTGAGCCAGGGCAGCATCCTTGGTAGCGAACGGGCCATCCATGACGTTGTCGATTTCGAGCACGGCCGCCGTGCCGATCAGGTCCTTGACCCGCGCCGGATCGTCCACCCCCGGCAACTGGACCAGGATTTCGTAATCCGCGCCGGCCTGCCCGTACTGCTGCACCGCCTTCTCGGCCAGGCCAAGCTCGTCGATGCGGTTGCCGATCGTGTCGATGGCCCGTTTCACCGTGTCGGCCTTCAGTTCGATCAGGTCCGAGGGCTTCAGACGCAGGACGTAATCGGTGGAATTCACGGCCGTCGAAATATAGGTGGGATAGCGCTCGCTCAGCAAGGTGCGGAAGGCGCTGGATTCGGTGGCGGGCACGCCCTTGACGGAAATCTCGACTTTGTCGGAATCCTGCACGGTTTGCGGATCGTTGCGGTCCATGCTGGCCCAGGTGAGGTTCTGCTTTTTGAGATCCTCCTTGAGCCGTTCCATGGCCTGGTCGGCGTCCGCCTTCACGGCATCCTGCACCTGAACCTGCAGCACCAGGTGGCTGCCGCCCTTGAGATCCAACCCGAGCCGGATATTACTCTGGAAATTCCTCACCAGGTCGGCCTTCGACCGGGGGAAATCGACGATGAAGTATATGCACAGCAAAATCGTCACGACAATGACCACGGTCCGAGCCTTCACATTTGTCTTCATGGGATTGTGAGCCTGCTTAAATAAGATTACTACTTCTTGCCTTCACCCGAAACCAAGCTCGATACCGAGCTTCGCGCAACCTGCAGCTTTACGTTATCCGGTTTTACACGCAACACCAGGGTATCGTCCCCCTCAATGGCCACGATGGTTCCGACGATCCCACCGCTAGTGATCACCACGTTGCCGTTCTGGAGCCCCGCCAGCATTTTTTGGGTGTTCTTGCGCTGCCGCTGCATGGGAAGGAACAACAGGAAATAAAAAATGCCGAAAATCAGCAGGATGGGCAGCAGTCCCAGCAGGGAAGTGGGCGTGGCCGATTGCAAATACAAGTTAAGGATCACTTTGTGGCCAAAAGAGTTACCCGGCGTCCGCGCACGCTGAGCGCACAGACCTCAAGTATTCTGGAAATTTATCCGATATTATAGCGTGCCTGATCTCACGCATGATGTCAAGGTACCGCCGGAGGTTGTGCCGGGTGGCCAGTCCCGCATACAGTATTTCCCCCGCCAGGAAGAGATGCCGCAGGTATGCCCGGGAATAATTCCTACAAGTATAGCAGTCACACTTTTCGTCCAGGGGGCGCTCATCGTCCTTGTAGCGGGCATGCTTGATGATCAGGCGTCCTTCGGAGGTGAACAAATATCCGTTGCGGGCGTTGCGCGAGGGCAGCACGCAGTCCATCATATCCACGCCCCGGGCTACGTATTCCGGCAACTCGGCGGGCATCCCTACTCCCATGGCATATCGAGGTTTATGCCTGGGCAGCAGATCCTCGGTGGCCTCCACCATCTGCATGCTGAGGGGCCTCGGCTCGCCCACCGAAAGTCCCCCAATGGCGTAGCCTTCCGCATCCAGGTCCACCAGACCCGTGGCGCATTCCCTCCGCAGATCGGCGAACATGGACCCCTGCACGATCGGAAAGAGCGCGTGAAACGTGGCAGGCGCAGTGCTCTCCGAAATCTTAGAGTTGTAGTACTCGGTCGCGCGCCGCGCCCACCGTAAGGTCCGATGCATGCTTTCCCGGGCGTATTCATGGCTCACCGGGAATTCCGGACATTCGTCGAGGACCATCAGAATGTCGCTCCCATAGGCCAGTTGCACATCCACCGTGGATTCGGGGGTGAAGGTGTGGAGATCGCCGTTCAGATGCGACTGGAATACCACTCCCTGCTCGGTAATTTTGCGCAGGCCGCTCAAGCTGAACACCTGAAATCCGCCCGAGTCGGTGAGGATGGCGTGGGGCCAGGACATGAACCGGTGCAGCCCGCCCAGCTTGCGGATCAACTCGTGCCCCGGCCGCAGGAACAAGTGGTAAGTATTGGCCAGCAGGATGGTTACGCCTAGATCCTCGGCCAAGTCGCGCTGCGTGAGGCCCTTGACGGTGGCCTGCGTCCCGACGGGCATGAAGACCGGTGTGGCAATCGTCCCGTGGGGAGTATGCAGCAGACCGGCGCGGGCGCGCGTATGGCGGCATTCGGCCACCACCTCAAACGAAGTCTGGCTCAATTTTTTCATTGTACCGTGGCCCTCCGTACAGAGGTCCGCCGCGTGCTTCCACGGACTTCCGGAGGAGAAAGACACGAACAATGAAAGCGCCTGCTTTGTTCCTTTTGACCGTCGGGACGGTCCTGGCCCAAATCCCCAACCCGACCCAACAGCAGCAGCATGCCCTTAGTCCAGCGGAGACCGGCCAGCCGATGCCCATCTTCCGGGTCACGGTGGTCTCACGCACCACCAAGGCCATCAACTACCACCATCGTACTGGATCGACGCATATCGATTTCCGGGGCACCGAACTCATGCCGCCGGCCCGTGGCGAGGCCAAAGTCGATAGCCAGATGGGATCCACCAAGATCGAGACCAGCTTGCAGCACATGTCTCCCGCCAGCCAGTTTGGACCGGAATATATGACCTATGTGCTATGGGCCATCACACCGGAGGGCCGCGCCATGAATCTGGGCGAAGTGGCCCTTGATGGAGATCATGCCAAGCTGCTTTCCACCACGGATTTGCAGGCTTTCGGCCTGATCGTCACGGCGGAGCCGTATTTCGCCGTGACTCAACCGAGCGATGTAGTAGTCGCCGAGAACTTCCTGCGCAGCGACACCGCCGGCACCATCGAGCAGGTGGACGCCAAGTACGAGTTGCTGCAGCGCGGCCAATACGTCCTGAATCGCGCGCAGTATCAGCCGGTGCGCATCAATCCCAAGGGGCCGCTGCAGCTTGCGGAAGCCGAAAACGCGGTCGAAATTGCACGCCTGGCCGGGGCCGGCCGGTACGCCCCCGATACCTTTCAGAAGGCTGTGATCGATTTGCAGAATGCCGAAGGCTTCCTGAACCGCGGAGGGAACCGTAAAGAGTCCGAAACCAACGCCCGTGAGGCCGCCCAGATGGCCGAAGACGCCCGCATCATCACCTTCAAGAAGATGCGCGACGAAGAGCTAGCCAAGGAACGCGCCGACGCGGCCGCGCGGGAAGCCCAGGCCCAGGCCCAGGCCCAGCAGGCCGCCGATCAAGCCCGCATGGAGGCGGAGCGGCGCGCCCAGGCCGACGCCGACCGCCAGGCAGCTTTGCAAGCTAAGGCGGAAGCGCAGCAGGCCGCCCAACAGGCCGTCCAGGAACGCGCCGCCGCCGATGCCGCCCGCGCCGCCGCCCTGGCTCAGCAACAGGCCGCTCAGGCCGATGCCGATCGCGCGCGGATGGCCGCCCAGCAGGCCAACCAGCAAGCGACACAGGCCGAAGCTGACAAAGCCGCCCTTCGCGAGAGGTTGCGCCAGCAGTTGAATCTGATTCTCGAAACCAGGGAGACCGCCCGCGGCCTGATCGTCAACATCAACGATGTGCTGTTCGACTTCGACAAATACACGCTCAAACCGGGCGCGCGGGAGAAGCTGGCCAAGGTGTCGGGCATTCTGCTGGCCTATCCGGGATTGAAGATCCAGGTGGAGGGCCACACCGACAGCGTCGGTACCGACGAGTACAACCAGAGGCTATCGGAGCAGCGCGCCGATTCGGTTCGCGACTACCTGGTGCAGCAAGGCGTTCCGGGGGCCGGGGTGACGGCCATGGGATTCGGTAAAGAGAATCCGGTCGCCTCGAACGATACCGCCGCCGGCAGGCAGCAAAACCGGCGCGTGGAACTGGTGGTTTCCGGAGAGCCGATCGGGGTTGACCTACCGGAACCGCGGTAGTAGCCCGGAACCGCGCAGGGGGCAGGCCGGCAGGGCCTGGCAGGCCGTGGCAGCCTCGGGCAGCCAGGGCAACTGGCAGCACCCCCGCCCCGGGGGCCGTCCGCAACAGCCCCGGCGCCGGCAGCACCCCGGTCCGCCTCGCGACAGCCCTTCGGTACCCAAGAGCCGCGGCGGCCAGCGGCAGCCCCGCGGGCCGCTCGCAACCGCCCCGGCACCGGGTCCACCCCGCAACCGCCGTTCCTCTGCTATTCTCATCGGGATGCCCGATGCTTGGAAGGGACGGGGTCATTGGGACCAAACTGGCCGAGCCGTGCCTCGGCTTCCTGTGAGGTCAATCCGCTGGCAATCGCCGGAGAGCTCACCGCTTGGGCAGTGGTCTGGATTGAGATTTGAACGCTCATTCCATCCCCTTTTCACTTCGCAGGGAGTTGCCGGTCCAAGCTGGCCACCAGCCGATCGATGCTTTTTTGGATGGCATGACTCATTTCCACCACCACCGAGTTTACGTCGCGCGTTTCTACTCCCAAAGTCTCATCTGCATCGCCAGTCCAAACGGTGGCGGCGGCCCGCAGATCAACCAGCTCGGCCGATAACTTCGCTTCCACCCGGACACTGCCAGCGGAATCGATCTCTTCCAGCCGTTCGAGCCGGCCGGTCATGAGATAGTCTGGCTGGCTTTGACCGTCGTACGGCCTCACGAATGAGAATAGTCGCGAGGAGCGGAGTGAATCGATCATTGCCGCCGTCACCGCCGCGGCGGGATCGGCAGCCCACCGGTGATAATCGTAAAAGCCAATTTCCGCCGGACCTTGACGGTATACAATCCGCCCCTGCCGAAGGTACGGCAACGCTTCGAATCGGCGCACGGCGAGCGTGGCCGGCAGGCGCGCATCGCTCGCGGCCGGCTTTGGCGCGGCAGGAATATCGAGCGCGTAGTAATGCGGATACAGGATCTTGCCTCCGCAACCAGCCATGAGCAGCGCCACTATGCAGGCGCTCATGCATATCAGAGTCTTGGTGGTCATGGAGTCCTCATTTCTTCGGAACCTTCCGGTCCTCGGGCTGCTTGATCCGTACCAGGCTCCAAGGACGCTCCTTCAAGGACTCTGTCAGATCGTTCAGGTTTTCAGTCGCCATACGAAGGTTGTCGATCGTGTCGGCGATATTTTGATCTTTTGCGCGCACCGCGGCCTGGAGATTCACGATCAGGGTGCGCGCCTGTTCGAGCGCTTTACGCATTTCGGCAAGGTCCGTCTGCAAGGGATCGCGGACCGCAGCGATGGTGTCGTTCGCGTTGGACACGGTTGCGTTCGCATTGTCCAGGACCGGCCCCACTTTCGCCATGACGCTATTGGCGTCGTTGGTGAGCTTCAGAACCTGGTCGGCGACCTGGTCGATCTTCGGCGATATCCGCGTCACCATGGCATCCGTGTTCGTCAGAATCTCCGATATGTGCTGCTGGTTCGGTTTGCCCGTGACTCCGTTCAGATTCGACATGAGTTGTCGGGCGTCGCCCGTGACTTCGTTCACGTCCGTATGCACCGCCTCCAGCAGTCCCTGCGCGGAATCGGCGAGGGCCACGATTTTGCGCTCAGTGTCGTCGAGGCTGATGGTTTCCAGCGACGGGATCGCGCTATTGGCCGGCAACCGGGGCGCGTCATTGGATCCCATGCTGATGGAGATGACCGGGCTGGTAATCACGGTCACCGATCCAAGCTTCGCCACGGACTTGGCGTTAAGCGGGGTGCCCTCCCGGACATCCAACAGGATCTCAATCCGCGTGGGGTCCTGCGAGTCGGGCCGTACCGCGGTCACCTGGCCCGCCTTGATGCCGCCAAACAGGACGTCCGCTCCGGGCTCCAGGCCGC
>JBKQPR010000212.1:0-53583 GCA_052144935.1 Bryobacteraceae bacterium | reverse complement strand
TTCGGCGGCCTTCAGCGCCACTACCGCGGCCGTCGGCAGCACGCAGAGCGCCACCATCACGGCCACCTACAACAGCAGCTCCGCCAATGCCAGCATCAGCCTGGTGGCCCCCGTGCTGGTCTCCTCGCTGGCATGTGCCCCCACCAGCCTCGGACCCAACTCCTCCTCCACCTGCACCGTCACCCTGACCCAGCCCGCGCCCACCGGCGGCGCCTCCGTCACCCTCTCCAACTCCAACACCACCCTCACCGTCCCGGCATCGGTCACGGTGGCCGCAGCCGCCACTTCGGCGGCCTTCAGCGCCACTACCGCGGCTGTCGGCAGCACGCAGAGCGCGACCATCACGGCCACCTACAACAGCAGCTCCGCCAAGGCCGGCATCAGCCTGGTGGAGGTGCGGGTGTCTTCGGTGACCTGTACCCCGGCGAGTTTGGAGCCGAACGCGACCAGCACATGCACGGTGACCCTAGACAAGGCGGCGCTCACGGGCGGGGCGGCGATTCAGTTGTCCAGCAACAACCCGATCTTGACTGTGCCGGCATCGGTTACAGTGGCGGATGGCTCGACCGCGGCCAACTTCAGCGCGATGAGCGCTAGCATTCCCTCGAACCAGACCGCTACAGTGACGGCAGACTTCAATAGTGGCAGCCACAGTGCGAGCATCAAACTGGTGGCACCGGCTCTGGTGTCTTTGGCGGTCACGCCGGCCAACTCCACGATTGCCAAGGGGGCGACACAACAGTTCACCGCCACGGGTAAATTCAGCGACGGCAGCACGCAGAACCTGACGACCTCGGTGTCGTGGAAATCCAGTGCAACCAAAGTGGCAACGGTCACGAGCACAGGCGTGGCCACGGGCGTGGCCGCTGGCAACGCTGCAATCCAGGCCACTTCGGACTCGATCAGCGGCTCGACAGTTCTCACTGTATCGGCTTCGCTATCGCCGGCGGTGACGGTGAGCGGCGCCGCGATGACTCAAGGGATCACGAGCACCAGCGATCCCAGCGCGGGAGCGGCGTCTAAGACGGCATCCACGCTTAGGGATCTGTATTGCCTTCCCAGGAGTGCCAAGGCCGGCGATCACGTAAGCTGCGAATTGCGGGTAAGCGGGATAGCCACGCCCCGCACGCTCCATCTCACGAGCAATAGTGAGGCAGTGCGGATTCCGGCTGTGGTTACGGCACGATCGGGCCAGAGCAAGGTCACTTTTCAGGTGTTGATCGACCCGGCGGCGAGGCAGCAGACGGCCCGCATTGCGGCCGCCGAAGGCGATACCCAGGTTGAGGACGCCATTTCGGTGATACCAGCGGCGGGGCCGGTGCTGAGAGCGCCGGGCTTGCAGATGGTCAAACCGGGCGAAACGCTGAGTTTTGCGGTAAGCGCCATAGATCCGGACAGTCTGCCGCTCCAACTCTCGGCTATGGGGCTTCCCGAAGGGGCGTCATTCGAAGCCTCCACGGGGCAGTTCGGCTGGACGCCCAACCCCTCTCAAGCAGGGAGACACGAGGTCGCTTTCTCGGCGGTCAACTCGGTTGGCGTCTCTTCAACGGAACGGGTGGGTATCGAGGTGGGAACGGGTGTCCCGGTCTTGAACGAGCCACAGAAGCTGGCGTGCAGTCCCAACGCCATCGCGATCGTATCCGGCGAATGGCTCGCGGCAGGGGCTTCCGAACCGTCCGGCAGCACGGTGGAACTGGGAGGCGCCAAGTTAAAGGTCAACGAGCAGTATGTACCCGTGCTCTTGAGTTCGGCTACGCAGGTCCAGTTTGTGTGTCCCGCGCTGCTCCCGGGAACGCCGCTGTCGGTCGTGGTGGAGACAGCTTTGGGGGCGACCAAGCCCCTGATCGGGAATATGCGGGAAGCCACGCCGCGGATTCTCGCTTTGGGAGATACCCAAGGGACGCAAGGAGTGATCTCGTTTGCGGACGGCGCTGAACTGGCCATGCCGCGGAACGCCGACATGGCGGGGTATCCAGCGCAGCCGGGCGATACGGTCAAGGTCTGGGCTACCGGCCTGGGTCCGGATGCGCAATCCCGGACGACCGATTTCTCCGTCACGATGGGTGGCGTGAATGTGCCGGTGGAGTCCATTGACCCGGTGGCGGGGCACGCCGGGCTGTACACGGTGCAGTTGCGAGTGCCGGTGACGAGCGGCGACACCGTGCCCGTGCAACTCCGCGTGGTCACGCCGACCGGGCTAACGGTTTGGAGCAACACCGTTTCAGCGGCTGTCGAAACGGGAAATTGAGGGTCAGTCACGGAAGAGCGCCGAGGGGATGAACTCGATTTTCAGGCCATCCCCTCTCTGGAGTTTCTACGCTATTTTTGAGCAAAGAGGCGCACTGAAGAACACTCGGTATTGTGGCGGGGTGTCCAAGATAAGGAGCGGTAGGAGCAGAGATCACGTAGTCCACCTGTAAATAACAGGCAAAATACAGGCCGGGAGGCGGGGATCCCCCTTCCGTTTGGGAGTGGGTTACTTTTTGAGGGTGGGTTGGGCGCATTTTAGGCGGCAGCCCCAAGGGAACGAAACCTACGGTTTCTTTCCCTTGGAACTGCTCCCAGCGCCGCCAGCTCGGCAACGACGATTCCGGACTCGGCCGCGCGGCCGGACTGGAAGGGTTTGGCCATGGCGCCGAAATTCTCGCGCAGACCGGCAGCCTCGCTGGCGGCAATTCCCATGGCGTGGAGAGTCTGGTGGAGATCCAGGCCGATTATGCCAGAGCGCACGCAGCCCCTACCACCCGCAAAGCGCCTCGATGTAAGCCGCCGACCCATCGCGCAGCCAGGCATCCAGTTGCGCGGGCTCTTTCAGTTGTTGGCCGCGCATGCGGGGGACAACCACGTACCGGCAGCTAAGATCGGGAAGGGCGGTCATATCGCCCCACAGCTTCTCGAACTGGGCCACCGGGAAGATGTCTTCCTGGCCCTTGCCCCAGCGCTTCTTGACGTCCTTCAGAGTAATGTAGGTGGGCATTCGCGCGGCCAGACGGCGGGTGGCGCCGGCGAGTTTCTCCTGGTCAGCCAGATCGCCGCGCCCGAGGCCGAAAACCGCCAGGACGCGGTCGAGATCGAGCCAATACGTGGCGCTGTTGTAATACGAAAGCTGGGATTCTATCTCTTCGCGCGGCAACGCCATTCCCTCCACCAGCCGCAAACGGCCATTGACTCGCGCCAGACCGCCGCCGCGATCCTCCAACTGGCGGGCAATCACTTCAGTGGTGAGCGCCGCGCCTTCTTCGATATGGTGCCCGAGCAGGGCCGCGTCCAGATCGGCGCCGGCGGTGTCGATGTTGTGCACCAGCAGGTAGTTCAGCCGGGGATATTCGTCCAGTAATCGGAGCAGCGTGCCGTTGCGAAGCAGGTTGGAGATCTCGTACCAGTGCCCCACCGGATGGAGGCACTGGAGCGGAAGGTTGTCCGTGTAGTGGCCGCCTTCGCCGGCCTGGCGGGCCCATTGGATGAGGGTGTTGTGGAGGCTTTCGCGCACTTTCTGCGCCTGCTCGTCGAGCAACTGCTGCGGCATCTCCTCCCAGGCGAAACGCAGATCGCGCTCCATGGGGACCATGCGCAGGCCGACGCTCCTGCCGGGCGAGAGCAGCACCGGGCCCGGGTAGCCGTAATTCCGGCAGGCGCGCAGATGGGCGGCGATGGCGTCGTGCGTCAGATAGCTGGTGGTGAAGACGTGCGGCGGCAGCGTACCGGTCTGGCGGCCGGTACGCAGGCTCTTGGCCAAGTGCACTTCCACAAAGCAGCGGTGGCGGCCGCCCAACCGGCAGAAAGGGTTGAGCGCCTTCACCACGCCCGCGCCCTTAGTCCAGCGGCTGCCGGCGCCGCCGGCGAGCGTTACCACCGCCACGCAGCCGCTCGCCAGGGCATCCAGCCCGGTGCGGCGATAGTGCTCCTCGATACTCTTGGTAGCGTCCGCCAGGTCGCCGGGCTGGACGTCCTGAATGTCGCTCGAGGCCGGCAAACGGTTCTGCGCCAGGCCGATGCGGCCGGCACGGAGGTCGGTTTGAATTTGCTCGTGTTGCACGGCGTCGAAACCGTGGGCGCGCAGCAGCGTGTCCAGACTGTCGGCGGCGCCAGACGGCTTCTCGTGGCCGCGCGGCAGCAGGTGATCGAACATCTGCTGCACCATACCGCCGAACTCGGGCAGGTTGTGGCAGGCGGAGGCGAAGCGGTCGAGCTCAGCGCGGTGCGCGGGGGATAGCAATTTGGTTTCGGTGCGGACCAGCGGAGGGACGGCGATCGGGTAATACTCCGCAGGCATTAGGGCGTCGTCGCCGGTGCGCAAATCCGCCATGGCGCCGCACTCGTTGATAGTGAAGCGGTACACCACCGGCTCCATGGCGAACGGCACGGCGTGCTGCATGGCAGCCTTGGTTTCGCTCATGATCCGCTGCAGAAGTTCCTGGGCTTCGGCCTTGCGGCGCGGGTCGAATAGAAAGCCCATGCCGCCGCCGGACATGCCGCCGAGCATCCAGAAGCCCCAGAAATCGTCGCCCATTTCGGCGCGGACGCGCTCGATCAGGGTTTGCGTATAAAGGTTGCCGGCCCAGGGAATGATGGTCTGAATGGGCCCCTCGAAATTGCGCTCGGTGGAGCGGCCGATGGCGCGCACGTCGCCCTGCCGAAGCTGCACCAGCACTTCATCCAGGATGCCGATGGCCTCGCGGCGCGCCACCCATTCCTTCTCGGAGCGCAGGAGGTAGCGCTCGGTGACCATTTCCAGGATGGGGCCCACGTCCTGGGCCATTCCGCCATGCACCAGCACCAGGCTATCCTGCAAGAGCTGGCGGGTTTCGGGCGCGATCTCGGCCGCGCCGAAGAGGCGATGGCGGGGCAGCAGGCAGCCGCGGCTGATGCCGAATTCGGGGTCGTCCGGAGTGGCGGCCACGCCGTAGATGAGCTTGAAGCCGGGCCAGACGCCGCCGGAATCCTGCCAGCCACCGCCGGAACCGCCCAGCCATTCGCCCAGGATGGCGCGGGCGGCCACCAGGCGGCGCTCCTCTTCGTCCAATCCGCCGGTGAGGCGCCGGACCTGGCCGGTAGCGCGCATGCAGGCGGAGATGAGGGCGGCGAGCAGGCTGGTGGAGACGGCCAGGCGCGATCCCTTGGGAATCCCGTTGACCTTGCTCACGATCTCGATCCCCAGCCCCGCGGCGCCGGTGAGCCGCGCGAGAACCTCGGAGAGCGGCTGCGACGCGCCCTCCATGCCGGGCGGCACGAGGCCGGAGGCGATCACGGCGGCTTTGAGCAATCCCAGGTAATCGCGGGCGAAGTCGAAGACCTCGGCGATGGAAGCGATCTCGGCGGTGGCCTGCAAATCCACGCTGACAAGCCGGAGGACCGGTTGATCGATCACGCGGAGGTAGGCCTCGACGGGCGGTTTGGGCTCGGCCGTGAGGCCCGCGCCGCGGACGGCCCCGGGGACGCGGGGCTCGGTCCCGTGAACGGCACTGGGGTCGGCTGTGGGGTCGGCGGTGGGGTCGGCTGTGGGGCCGGCGGTGCCGGGGGGGACCACTCCCTGACGGTCGTGGCTCTGTTCGGAGCCGCGATCCGAGCCGTGGCCGGCCCCGGGGTTGGCGCCGCGCACGGCTCCCGGGCCGCCGCCGTGGACGGCAAGATCGACCGAGATGTTGAGAACCCGCGCGCCCTCGGGGTAGTCCATGCCGAGGAAGAAGATGTCACTCCAGCCGCTGTGGGTGAGATCCATGCGGACGGGGGTGGATTCGCGGAGCACGGGGTAAAGGCCGGAGGCGGGGCGCAGCAGCTCAGGGCGGAGGCGGAGGGGGTAGTCCGCGGGATGGCCGGTGCGGAACATCCACTGGTTGCCGCGGACGGAGCGCACGCTGCGGCGGACCTGGTCGGCGAGCGTCTGGAAGCCCAGGCCGCGGTAGGCGGCGGCGAGGGCGCTGGAGATGGCGGCGCCCGGCCCATGGGCGGCTTGCGAGGCGAGGAAGATATCGATGGCCTCTTCGAAACGGCGCTTCAGCAGGTTGGAATAGCCGGAGAAGGGGATCTGCGAAGCCGCTCCGGTGGGATCGCGCGGGGGGATGTGGTAGCGATGGATGGCGTAAAGGAAGAAGAGGGCCCGGACGCGCTGGTAGAGGTTGTCGCTGGAGCGGCGGAAGCGGTCGAGGGCCTGGCACTCTGCCAGAAGAGCGTAAAGCGGCAATCCGGCGCAGACGGAATCGAGGGCGCGGTCGCGGATCTCGGGTTCCTGTGAGGTGATGACTTCGACCAGAGGGATCACTGCCGGCCACCCTCCGCGAGCGCCTGATCGGCCAGCAACTCGACCAGGCGGGAAAGCACTTCGCCGCGATCGCGACCGTGCAGGGCGAGGGCCATTTGCGCCGTCAGCAAGCCATAGGGCGCGCCGAGGTTGTAGCGGCGGCCAGCCTCTTCCAGGGCGAGGTACTGCTCGCGGTGGGCCAGTTCGGCGAGGATGGCGGAGAGTGTGAGGGGCGTCTCGGGCGCGGCGGCGATGGCGGCGCCGAGCAGGTCCATGACGGTGGGGGTGAAGGCGTGGATGCCGAAAAAGCAGAGATAGTAGCCGGCGCGGATGCCGGGGACCACCAGGCGCTGTTCGGCCTCGGTGGGGGTGGGCTTCTCGATGACCGTATCGATGCGGTAGATCCCGGAGCGGCCGGTCTGGCGGCGGCCGGCGACCGCGCCGAAGAAAGGCAACTGGGATTCGCGGGTGGCTTGGACGCCGGAGACGGAGCATTCTTCGGCTTGGGCGACCTCGACGACCTGTTGCGTGGCGGGTTGACCGGGGCTGACGTAGAGGTGATCGCCGACCATGTGCAGGAAGGGGTCGGATCCCACGAAGGCGCGGGCGCAATGGATAGCGTGACCGTATCCGAGCGGGCGGGGTTGGGCCGCGAAACGGACCGCACCGGTGTAGCCGCCGGCGGCCTGGGAGTATCGGGCCTCATCGCCCGGCCAGACGACCACGCAGATCTCCTCGACGCCCGCGGCGAGGGCCTGTTCGATGAGGATGCCGAGGACGGACTTCTCGCGGCCGTCGCGGTCGATCAGGGTCTGGAGGGGGAGAGCGCGTTGGTCGGGGCCGGCGGCGGTGATGACCGCTTTATGAAATCGCAAGTGGGAGCTCCTGGAAAGCCAGTGTAACGGACGGCGGGGAGTTTAGGGGATCACCAATCGCGGGGGTTGCGCGGAATGCGGACGATCGAGGAGTAGAAGCGATACCCGGGCGGAGGCACGGGTTCGGGAGTGGGCGGCTCGGGTTTGCGGGGTCGAAAATTGTTGCGTTTGACCGGTTCCGGTTCGGGTTCGTTTGGTTCGGGCTTAAGTGGCTGAGGGGATTCGGATTCCGGCTCGGAAACGGGTTCGTTTGGGATGGGTGGCCGCTGGGCTTTGAGGCGGTCGAAATCCTGGACGGCGAGGCGGTAGTTGCGCTGAGCTTGCGCCTGGTAGCGGAGGCAGAGCTTCCAGACGTCGGAGGACTCGTGGACCATGCGGCGGAATCCGTCGGCGAGGGTGTGGTCGGGGTCGGGGTCGCCGGTGGTTTCGCCGTTGTCGAGGGCCTGGCTGATGGCGCAGGTGAAGAGGCCGGACTCCAGGCGTGAGGCGCGCAGGAGGGCGTGCTGGGCGCGGGCGATGCGCTCGACGGCAAGGAGTTCCTGGGCGTCGAGGGGTTGGCAGCGGGCGACGAGGCCGGCTTTGAGCTGGTCGACGGCATCGCGTTCTTCGGCGCCAATGGCGGCGGCGGTGAGTCCATGTTTGCGGGCGTTTTGGGCGGAGCGGGTCTTGCCATCGGTGGTGCGCGGGCCGGTCGAGCGAGCGGCGTTGGCGCGGTTGGCTTGGAGTTGTTTTTCGGAGGGAGATTTGGACATGCTGGGGTCCTCAATCCGACGTATAGCATGGGAGATACGGCTGGCTGGGGGTGACGGGGGCAAGTGGTTGGAAAGGAAGGAGATTTTGGTGGGTGAAGTTTGTGACTGAGCTACCTGGCGTTCACCACAGAGACGCGGAGGCCACGGAGGAGGCGCGGAGAACACAAGGAGGTGCAGGGCGCGGAGGAGGCAGAGGCCACAGAGGGATCCGTCCTGCCCTCGCCGAAAAATCTGGCCTGGCCTAGCCAAATCTTAGGCGAGACGTCTCCGGCTTGCCGGCTTTGGCCTCGGATCATCTTCGGCAATGCCAGATAGAACCACTGGCGCACGGTCGGGAAACTCGGCGACCAGCGACAGATTTCCGCCCATAGCCTCGATCGTTTTTCGGAGCGTGGACAGCAAGAGATCGCTCCGCTTTTCGAGGCGCGAAACACTGTCCTGGGTGACCCCGAGTGTCTTGGCCATCTTTACCTGCGTGAGCTTGCGCGCGTGCCGCAGTTCGCGTAAGGTCATCTCCTCGGCAATCAGTTCAGCGGCGCGGGCCTCGACCTTCTTGCGTTGGGCGGGGCTCAGTTCCTTCATTTTGTCCTTCAGCGTGATTGGCATGGCTATGTTCCCTTCTTCTTCGTTTGTGACAGGTGCTCGTCAAATCTCTCGTCGGCTTTGGCTATGAGCTGGCGATAAAATCTCTTCTCGCCGCCGCCCGACTTGTCTCCCGCGATCAGAAGGACCGCGTTGCGTTTCGGGTCGAACGCGAAGGCGACGCGCCAGACACCGTCTGCCGCGTCAAAGCGCAACTCCTTCATGTTCGCGTGGCGCGGACCTTTGAGCGTATCGACGCGGGGCCTGCCGAGCTGGGGGCCAAACTGCTCCAACAATAGGGCATGAGCGCGTAATTCGTTCTGCACGTCATCCGGCAGCGCGTCGAATTCGGGATCGAAGTCCTTATGGAATTCAACTTCCCACTTCACTCCGATGGTATGTCATGCAGATCATATGTTGTAAAGAACATAGTGTGCTATGGAGCCTGTTTCATTTCACCGAGAAAGGTTGGTTGGCCGCCAAGGAATTTGCGGTGGGCGGCGCCGGGCGGCCCTTGACCCCCACTTCCCTACCGCCCCACTATGCTGCCGCGCTCAGAGCAGCGACACGTTCTCAGCCGCCGCTGCCTTGTGCAGAGCATCATCAACCGTCGCCAGACCGTGACCGCCGCGCAAGGCCAGTTCCAGGTAGGCGGCGTCGTAGGCCGTTAGGCCGTGCTTGCGGCAGAGCGCTTGCGTCACTTCGAACACGACCGCCGAAGTCGCGCCCTCATCCACGTCTATCGGCAAGCGGTTCAGGTCGTCGATGAAGGCCTGGGAAAGCTCAGGGGTAAGGCGCTTCCTTCTTTCGCCGACCAGGAGCGCGTTCAGAATTTCATGCCGCCAGAAGGGCGTCACCGCCACCCGGTCACCCTTGGCGATCCGCTCTGAAATTTCCAAGGCTTTCTGCGACTCCTCATCGGGAAAGCACCAGGTTAAGACGACCGATGCGTCCAGAACCAGCCGGCTCACGGCCTGCTCTCATGGAGCAACTCTTTCACCGTCATGCCGCCAAGCGAAAGCCCATGCCGTTTTCCGAAGGTTCCTAGCCGTCTGGCCGCCGCCGCTACGGATTCGTCGGGAGTTTCGCCCGCTGTGCGCGGAGGCAGGCGCCCGCGGAGAGCATCCAGGGCCTGGTCGAGAGCTTCATCGGCGTTGTGAGCCAATCCGGACTTGATCGCGTCCATCAGGACCCGCTCTTGTTCAGGTCGCAAGATAATTGTCATCGTCAGCCTTTCCGCTTCAATTGTCGCGCAGCCTCGCAGCCTAGTGCATCCTGTCCCGGTTGTCACGCTTTCTGTGCCGTGGAGGCCAGTCCCCTGCTCTCGCCGCGTTGCTTCCTTCCACTGTTCTTCCCGGTGCTGGGCACCCATTTCCAGCCTTACGTGAAACCTGCCGCAGAGCGGGGCCCTGGCGACCGGCGTGTCGATCCCGACTTACCCCTGCACCCGCTCCCGCACATTGAACTCCAGCTTCCACCTCCGCCCGTCGCGGGCCACGCACCAGAGCTGCAACACACCCGTTTCGGTGACCACCGTTTTCAAACGATACCGGCACCACTTCGGCCGACGTCTCGCCGCTGCCGAAGCTCACCTCCATAGGCGACAGCTCGGCGAGTTCGTCGCCGATGTCTTCAATCAGGTCGCCGGGCTGGTCGTTTTTGCGGGCCGCCGAGGTGAAGAAACGGAACTCGGCCGGCGGCCCCACGATCAGGCCGAATTCGCGGTCGGGGATGCGCACTTCGGTGCCCTCCTCCATGCCGAACGGCACTACCGTCAACGCCTTCAGCGGAGCCGGGAAGCCGGGATCGAAGGCATCGAGATCTCCACGCCGACATAGTAGGTCCGTGGCACGCCGCCGCGGATGCGCACGCCGCTGCGGTGGCGCGTCAGGCCATAGTACGCGGCGCCGCGCCCGGCCACGCAGATCTCCTCGACGCCCGCGGCGAGGGCCTGTTCGATGAGGATGCCGAGGACGGACTTCTCGCGGCCGTCGCGGTCGATCAGGGTCTGGAGGGGCAAAGCGCGTTGGTCGGGGCCGGTGGCGGTGATGACCGCTTTATGAAATCGCAAGTGGGAGCTCCTGGAAAGCCAGTGTACCGGACGGCGCGCCGCCGCTGCACCGCTGGGTGAGTCGCGCGACTGATCTGGCCAAAAATAGGCCGACTACATAGTTTCGCCTTCATTCGTGCAGGTCCTGTGCGAAGGGCCACGCACCAGAGCTGCAAGACGCCGGTCTCGATGACCACCGTTTCAAACGAAAACCGGCACGACTTCGGCGGACGTCCCGGCGCTGCCGAAGTTCACTTCCATGGGCGATAGCCCGGCCAGACCACCACGCAGGTCCCCTCGAGGCCGGCGGAGAAGGCCTGTTCGATGAGGATGCCGAGCACGGACCCCTCGCGGCCGTCGCGGTCGATCGGGGTTTGGAGGGGCAGAGCGCGATCGGGACCCGCGCCCGGATGCGGCGAGCGCCCGCCGCGAAGATCTTATTGCAGCGGTCAAGGTCTATATCGGGCGTGCGACGCGGCACCTCGGAAAGAGCGCCTTCCCGCGGGGGATCTCAGTACGCACTGCCGCCAGCACCAGGAGCACACCACCAAAGGCGTCGCAGCGGCCGGCGCTGCCCGCGCGGCTGGACCCTCCCGGCCCGCGGTCGCATGGCCGCACTCGTTCCTTTGGCTACTCCGGACTCGGCGGAAAGACGCCCAAAGAGTAGTTGCGCGCCACGAGGAGCACGAGACGCCCGCCACCATCACCATCCGTTCAGCTACCGAAATCACCAACCCGACCCCGGCCGTGAAGCGATCTCTCGACCGTGCGAAGCAAGTTGGCGCCGGCCCCTCACGGCCCCTCACGCCCCTCACAGCACCGATAGACAGGTTAGACACACGAGGGATATCATCAATTGTGAATTCTTGCTATTAGGGGGCAATGCGTGAAGGCCGTGGTGTTGAGGAGTCCGGGATTATTGGAGTACATGGAGGTGCCCGCACCCAAGCTAGCGCGGGCAGAAGATGTCCTCATCGAAGTGAAGGCGTGCGGGATCTGCGGCAGTGACCTCCGATATTGGAAAGGTGAGAACCCCTGGGCGCTGCACACGCTCGGGCATCATGTCGACAATCCTCCAAACATCATCCTGGGGCATGAATACGCCGGCGTGGTCGTGCAGGTGAACTCAGCGCGTTATGAATATCTGCTGGGCCGCCGCGTCGGCGTACAGCCATACCGGGTCTGCGGCGAATGCGAGTTCTGCCGCTCTGGCCGCCACAACCTCTGCCAAGACACGATTCACATCGGCCACGGGCAGGGCTGGGGTGAAATGGAGTTCTACCCGGGCGCCTACGCCGAATATTGCCTGGCGTGGGGAGATTTAGTGTACCCGATTCCCGAGGGTGTTTCGTTCCAGGAGGCCGCCATGGCAGACATTTTCGGCGTCGCGGTCCACGCGGCCGGAAGGACGAAGATTCCGAAGGGCGGCGCCGTTTTGTGCATGGGAGGCGGCCCGGTAGGGCTGAGCATTGCGCAAGTAGCGAGGGTGCGGGGCGCTGGAAGGGTTCTGGTTGCGGAAACATCCTCTTTCGCCCAGCAGATACTGAGGCAATTTGACGTTACAGCGATCGATCCAGGATCGATTCGAAAAGCACTGGCAGCCCATCCGGGTCGTCCGGAAGTCGCGGTTGTCTACGATTCGGTCGGAAGTAATGAAACCATGACCGAAGCCCTTCCCCTGCTGGAGCCGTCGGGAGCGTACGTGAACCTCGCCGTACACACCACTTCACTGCCTTTCGATGCCACCCTGTTGGGATCCGAAAGAACCATCACGTCGTCTTCGAACGCGTTCTACGATGACGTGCGTGAGGCGTACGACCTTATCTTTTCACGGCAGGTACAGGCCGGCCCGATGATTACACACTGTGTGCCGCTAACTGAGCACAAGCGGGCCTTTGATCTGCTGCTCAGCACTCCCAAGCAAGCGTATAAAGTGGTTTTCACACCCAGTTCGTGACATCGGGTGAGCATGCGACCCTTATGTCTGACGACGGCGCCGACGCGGATCGGGGGTCGGCCCAGAAGGTACATTGCGCCTCGCGTTACGACAGGCGCGGAGGCGACCCGTGATGAATGCGGCCAGGCGCGTTATAGAGGCGCTTTACGACCAGAGGTTCATTCGCTACATAACGGCCGTCGCCGCGCGGACACTCTCGCCCCGCGGTCGCCTGGCCGCCGCCCCCGCGCAGCGGGCGGGACGCCGTGAGGCGGCGAGACTGGTTCGGCCTGGCGGCCGGCAGGGGCGCCGCAGGCAGCGATTTGGGGAAGCCCGGCGGCTTGCCTGCGCCGAGCGCGATACGAATACCGGCATCGTCGTGCGCGCCGCCTGGCGCACGCCGGCGCGTCGCGTCCCAGGCGAGGTAACGCGAAAGCGTCGCATGCCGCGGGCCGGCCTCCGGCATGCGACGCCCCGGCAACCGGGGGCATTTCAGTTTGGCGACGAGCCACGCGTGGATCCAGACATGCGAGCCGCCGGAGTGGCGAATTGCGACTTCGCCATTGCGTGCAGTTTTCCTGCACATTATGTGGCGCGCCACATAATACCGGTTATGTGGCCTCCAGAATTATGTGGCGTCCAGCCTTTCTGCGCAGAAACTGGCGAAGCACGTTAGCGGAAAAGACAGTGGGGCGCATAATGCTATAGTTCCTCCTAACTGATGATCGCAGACGAAGAACTATAGCATAATGCGCAGGCCTCTTCGATGGCGAGACGAAGTGGCTCCTGCTACCTGTTTACTAATGCTTTCTGGTCTCTTTCAGGATTCCGGCATATGGCCGGACAGGAACTCATTATGATTCCGATCCGCCTGTCGAATGTTGTTTTATTGTTGGGCGGCCGCTAAGCCAACACTATGTCGCCGGCCTCCATATCTTCCACACATCAGGTCTCATATACTGGTATTGTCAGTTGCCCAAACCGGTGCTATCCCGGAATCCGTGTTTCCAGAAGGAGGACAGACCGATGAGCTTGAGCCAACTAGCAAGGTCCATTTGCGAGTCGCCCACCCTGAAGCTGAACGAGACCGCCGCGTTGCTGAAGGACAAGGGCGAACCAGTCATCCATCTGGGAGGAGGCGAACCCAAAAGCAAGGCGCCCATCGACGCCATCGTGAGCTGCTCGTCCCTGCTCCAGACGGGCGACGTCAAATACACCCCGGCGGACGGCATCCCTTCGCTGAAAAAAGCCATCATCCGCTACACCGAGGAGCATTACGATCGCCTGGTGGCACCGGAAAACGTGATTGCCTCCAGCGGTGCCAAGCAGTCCATTATGGTGCTGCTGCACGCCATCGTCGATCCCAAAGAAGAAGTCGTTTTCCCGGCGCCGTATTGGGTCAGCTATCCCGAGATGATCAAGATCGCGGGTGGCGTGCCAATACCCGTGGCCGCGCGCGACGGCGGCTTCGAGCCAACCGTGGAAGAGATGGCGGAGGCTCTTGGGCCGTACACCAAGGCCATCATCTTGAATAGCCCCAACAACCCCTCGGGGGTGGTGTATTCGGACGAGTTCATTGCCGGCGTGGTCGAACTGTGCGAGAAGCGCGACTTGTATCTGATCATGGACGACACCTACAACCGGCTCATCTTCGACGGCCGCACGCCCACCAACTGTTACCGCTTTACCCAGGTGCGCAGTCTTGACAGTTCTAAACTCGTGGTCATCAATTGCGTGTCGAAGATGTACGCCATGACGGGTTTTCGCATCGGCTGGGCGATCGGCGGCAAAGATCTCATCCGCGCGATGACGAACATCCAGTCGCAGGAAACCTCCGGGCCGGCAGCGCCCTCCCAGTGGGCCGCGGTGGGTGCGCTCAACGGCGTACAGTCGTCGATCGAGAGCCTGCGGCTCACGCTCGAAAACAACCGCAATGTGATGCTGGCCCGCCTCGCCGCCTTCGACGGCGTGAAAGTGGCGAAGCCCGGCGGCACATTCTATTGCTTTCCGGATTTCAGTGCCTACGAGAGAGACTCCCAGAAACTGTCCCGGCTTCTGCTCGACAAGGTCCGGGTGGTCACCGTTCCCGGCCGCGAGTTCGGCATGGAAGGCCACCTGCGGCTCAGTTTCTGCGGAACCGTCACGGACATCACCGAAGGCATTGACCGCACCAAGTGGGCGCTCGATCCGGGCGCTCCCAACGAACTGTATCTGGGCGACCGCAAACTCGTGAGGGAATGGGCATGAACCCTTATCTCGATCTTCCGTCGCCTGCGCTGCCGGAAGCCGGCAGGCTGGCGAGCATTTATGGCCTGGCGAACCACGGACTGACCAACCTGCACCGGGTCTACTGGAATCTCCCCACCGCGTCGTTGTACGAGGAGGTCGTCTTCCGGGGAGAGGCGCGCATCTCCCATCTCGGCCCGATGGTCGTGACCACCGGCAAACACACCGCGCGCGCCGCGGCCGACAAGTTCATCGTCCGCGAGCACTCCACCGAAGACCACGTCTGGTGGGGCGAGTATAACCGGCCCTTCAGCGCCGAGAAGTTCAGCGCGCTTCTCACGCGGGTCGCGGGTTTCTTGCAAGGCCGCGACGTGTTTGTGCAGGACTGCTACGCCGGCGCCGACCCGGATTACCGCATGCCTATCCGGATCGTCACGGAAAAGGCCTGGCACAGCCTCTTTGCGCGCAACATGTTCATGAAGATTCGCAGCGCCGAGGCCCTCAAGCGGCACGTGCCGGAGTTCACCGTGATCTGCGCGCCGTCCTTCCTCGCATCGTCCATCATCGATGGCACTCGCACCGAGACCTTTATCATCATCAACTTCTCCCAGCGGCTCGCCATCATCGGTGGCTCCGGCTACGGCGGCGAAATCAAGAAGACCATCTTCACCGTCCTCAATTTCCTCCTCCCGCCTGAAGGCGTTCTACCCATGCACTGCTCCGCCAATGTTGGCCGGGATGGA
Source organism: Bryobacteraceae bacterium (assembly GCA_052144935.1). Classification (GTDB taxonomy): domain Bacteria; phylum Acidobacteriota; class Terriglobia; order Bryobacterales; family Bryobacteraceae; genus JOPF133. Next base: position 38,181 of record JBKQPR010000212.1, on the reverse strand, counting down.
GACGTGGCGCTGTTCTTCGGCCTCTCCGGCACCGGCAAGACAACACTTTCGGCCGACCCCACGCGCAGCCTGATCGGCGACGACGAGCACGGCTGGAGCGAAAGCGGCGTCTTCAACTTCGAGGATGGCTGCTATGCCAAAGTCATCCGCCTCTCGCCCGAGGCCGAGCCGCAAATCCATGCCTGCACGCGCCGCTTCGGCACGATTCTGGAGAACGTCGTCCTCGACCCGCTCTCGCGCCGACTCGACCTCAATGACGACGCCCTCACCGAGAACACCCGTGGCGCTTATCCGCTCGATTACATCGAAAACTACCTTCCGCCGAAGATGGCCGGTCATCCGCGCAATGTCGTCTTTCTGACCTGCGACGCCAGCGGCGTCATGCCTCCCCTCGCGCGCCTCACTCCGGACCAAGCCATCTACCACTTCCTCTCCGGGTACACCAGCAAGATCGCGGGCACCGAGATCGGCTTGGGCGCGGAACCGGAAATCACCTTCAGCACCTGCTTCGGCGGTCCGTTCATGGTGCGCCAACCCTATGCCTACGGGGAAATGCTAAAGGCGCGCCTGTTGAAGCACGGCGTCACCTGCTGGCTGGTCAACACCGGATGGACGGGCGGGCCGTTCGGCATCGGCAAGCGGATTAGCATACGCCACACTCGCGCGCTTCTCGATGGCGCCCTCACGGGGAAGCTGAAAACTGCGGCGTACCGGCCCGACTCGGTTTTCGGTTTCGATGTCCCTCTCGAATTCGAAGGCGTTCCGCCGCAGATTCTCGACCCTGCCAGCACCTGGCCGAGCCGCGAGGATTACGACCGCAAGTATCGGGCGCTGGCGGCACGGTTCATCGAGAATTTCAAGCTGATCAAGGATGGGTGCCCGGAAGACGTCGCCCAAGCCGGCCCGAGTCGCGTAGCCGCCGGTGTATGACCCGGCGGGCCGGGCAGCCTGTTCATTGTGGGAGATCATCGCGCAATCCGAGGCCGCCTGTAGCGGCCGGTCAGCCGGAGATGACCATGTAAAGAACTCTCCTGGCGCCGGGCGCCCGTTCGGGCCGGCGATGCCGTGCGGTTCAGGCGGAGGTCAGGCTGACGTCCCCGCCTCCGGTGAAACCGGCTGCCGAGGCGAACATCGAGCCGTTGTCTCTCCAGAATTGGAACTGAAAGAGCGAGATTGCTTCCAGTCCCTCCGGCTGCCCCACGCGTAGCAGCCGTTGCGGATGTGGATACGGCAGCGGCCGGAGCAGCACTGCTTGAATCACGCTGAACACCGCCGTATTTGCGCCGATGCCAAGCGTCAGCGAAAGCACCGCGACCAGCGTAAATCCGGGGCTTTTGCGTAACACGCGCATCGCGTAACGGAGGTTGTGGAGAAGCGCCGTCATGGCGTATAAGACGCCGCCCAGGCGCTTGGGTTAGCGTCCGACTCTACGAAACCTCATCCGCAATACTTCTGTCAACCGTTTCCCGCGCATCGCGGCCAGAGCAAAAAAAGACAGAGCTACAAGGCCTGAGCGCGCCAGAACGGCCTGATATGACGCATTATCGGAAGCTATCCGGCCAGCCAAAGGAGCCCACGCCAGGCCCCAAACGCCCGCCGGCGAGTGAAGGCCTACTCGGAAGCGGCTTTCGTGCCGACCGGCGTGGGTGAGGGGGGTAATACTCCGCCAGGCAGCCTCTGGGAAAGAGGCCTCGTGCCCGCCAAAATATTCCTCCACGCACCGGAAGCCATTGGCAGCGGCGAACGCCCAGGCCTCCTTCACGATCACCGGGATGGCATCTTCCGCTAAGGCCGACTGTTTCACCGGGCTAAGTTACCTGGCGCCTTCATCGCATCGCGATAGGATTGAAGGCCTTCTTGAATCCTGGATTTGTCTCTGCAAGGAAGGCGGGAACAGGACTCGGAGAAGACCGCAACAATGCCGGTACCGATGGCTGCTTCAAAGGTCTGCTCTCCTCACGCTCTGAGCGAAACCTGATGATCTTCGGACTCCACACAGACGCCGGAGGAGTCCCGGGGCCACTCCTCGAATCATGGAAAGTCCCCTTGGGATCTGCTCGTGAGATTGTCGCGCTCAATTCTGTCCTACACCCAACCCTTATCGCGGGGCAGCACTACTGGATAATGGCCGGCATGGCAAACCCGATGTCTGTGGGCACCTGGTGGATTAATGGGTCACCAGCGGGGGTGCAGGGAGTCGCTACCGACAGCCTAAATGGCGCACCGTTCAAGCCGGGTGCTCTTACCACCGCCGGCTTCCATAGGAAAGTCGCTGCCGGTCTTGTTGCTCGCTGGATCGAATCCCCTACTTCTTCCCGATTACCGCAAGCCCTTCTCGATCCCCGACGCGAAAATACTCTACGCACGACCGGTCGCGTTCTTCCACCATCCAGACGTGGCCTTGGTAAGATCCTCCCATAACCCGCTGTTGTCCGGGCGCCACCGTGCCGTAGTCCCGCGGCTGTCCCTGCCCGTCGATCCACACCAACAATTTCTCCTCCGCGCTGTCGTTGCGAACCGAAAGCTTGATCGGCTTGCCGGTCATTTCTGTCTTGAGGGGACGGCCACATGGCAGAGCAGGCAATGATTCGACGGATAGGGACGCCGCATCGGCGCGCATCAGGTAATGCACGGTGCCTTCCGGCACGAAAAAGGGTCCCTTCCAAGAATCCTCCGAAGTCTTCAATAGAACGCTGGTCACGATGCCCCCGCTTCCGACCAGGTACAACCGCTCTCCGTCGACCCGCCAGAAGGACTCATTAGGATTGCAGGAGCTTGAAATCACGTAGCCGAACGCGCCACGATTCTGGGTGAAGTTGAATGTGCAGAGCGTCCCCACCGGCAGCCTGGGATCGGCACTTTCCGCCCGGCTGAACTCCCAGGCGCCCGCAAGCTTCTGGGCAACGGCCGGCGGGGCGAACTCCGTGGGCCGCCTCACCGCTGGCGTCCGAAATATAAACTCCTCGCTGGTCTCGACGAGACTGAGTGGGGCCGCGCGCCCCGCAGCCAGCGTTGTTATGGTCTTCGGCAGATTGCGCAGGAGTAGTTCCTGCACGCCTATGCCGGGTTCCCCGACGGCTTTGACAAACGACTGCGCAAACGGGCCCGGCCCGGCATCTCCCGGCAATTTCTCGGTGCGTCCGGGCGGCACCGAGTAAACCAGGATAGTCCGCTCATCTGGTGTCATCCGGGCCAGCCCCGTGCTCTGCGCGCTTCCGGCCAGCGCGGGTTGTTCGCGAGCCGCGTCCAGCACGATCACCGCCAATCTGACGCGTTTCTCATCCAATTCCCCGCGCAACCGCCGCACCGAGTAGGCATTGGCGGTCGGCCTGCTGTCGGCCGGGTCGAAGTTTGCCGCGGGCAGCCAGTTGTCGCCATTGCGCTGGAAACCGTAGCCCGTGAAGTAAACCACCGCCACATCGCCCGCCTGAAGCTTGGCAACGAAGTCGCCCTCGGCGCGCTGCAGTTCTTCCAAAGTGGAATTCTCGATCACCGTAACGTCAAAGCCGTCCTGCCGCAATGCCTCGGCCACAGCCGTGCAATCCGCGGCCGCGGAGGGAATACCAGGCAGTTTCTTGAAGACACCATTGCCGGCCACCAGCGCTCGCCGCCCTGGCAGCACACCGCGCCCGGCGGTTGAAATCTGGAATGGGATCGTCATGATCTCGGCCTCACGCCAGAATAGCCGGACCCGCCAGTTTCCGGGCATGGACGCAGTCTTCGTCCCCGCGATCGGCAAATTGAACTCGTAGCAGCGCCGCGGGTCTGCTTTGCGGGCGAAGCCAATACTTGACGACACCTCGCCGAATGGGTCGAGCCATTCCACCCGCCCGCCATCGTCGGGCGCCGCATCCTCCACCGAAAAAGCCACCCAGGCGGTGAGATCCTGGCTCGAGAAATTCGCGGTTTCCGCGGCTGTCGCGCAGGCATCCGGGCTGGCGGGGCTCCTGGTCAGCACGTGGCTGGTCACCTGCGGCCCCGGCGAGACTTCTGCGATTCCCAACCCCACCCCCGGGTGAGTGAATTGCCAGCGGAGTCCTCCACCCGGATGACCAGCTTGTAGCTGGCCCGGCGTGAGGGCACACCTGTCAGATCTCCCGTAGGCGACAGGGTCAGCCCAGGCGGCGCGCTGCCCACGATTGACCAGCGGTAGGGCGCCGCTCCTCCTTCGGCCTTGAATTGGAAAAAAAACGGGACGTTCATGGTGCCGCGCGGCAGCACGGTCGAACTGGCAAAGTGCACGGCACTCGCCGGCGGAACGGAAATCCGAAAAGGAAAAGTGGCCACACCTTGGTCGTTCCATAAGATCCGCAGCTCCCAATTCCCCGGCATCTTGGACGCGGGCGCCCCCGCGATCGCCAGGTTCTGATACCAACCGTAAGAGCCGCCCACCTGGTCGATCACCCACTCCTGGGCAACGGCTCCAAACGGATTCCGCCATTCCACGCGCACCTTGTCTCCCTTTTTGCCACCGGTATACCCGAAAGTAACCACCGCCATAGGATCGGTCGTCAGGAACTCGGTCTCGGGATCGACTCGCTGTGTATCCGCCGGACCAGGGGGAAACTCACGGCTCACCACGGCCCCGGTGATTCGAAATGGCGGTCCGCCGTTTTGCGCCTCGACCCGGCCAGCCATCAGGGACCATGCCAGTAACCAGAGAGTCCACTTCATCGACGACTACCTCACAATCTTCCAGCGCACCGTAATGTTGCTGACCACTCCTCCCGAGTCATTGCGCAGCACCAGCCGGTCCCACTGGTTGCGCGCCGAGGGCGCCTCGACCACACCAATACCGGCAGGCGCAACCTCCACCGTGATGGGCGCCAGCGGCAGGTCGTCGGTCAATGACCCGGAAACCACCTGCCCTGCTTGGATCGTTAGCGTTCTTCCGCTCCCCAGCGTGCCCGACCACTGCAATTCGCCGTGTAGCGGTCCTCCGTATTCGGCGGCGCTCAAGGCGCGCCGCACCGGAGGCAGCTTCGCCACAGCCGGGGCCGGCTCCGCCTGGGACGCACCCGGCCCCGTCCGGGGAGCAGCCGGCTCCGCCCTGGGGGCAACCTGCTCGGGCTTGGGAGCGGCCGGCAGTTTGGGAGCCGGTTCCGCCTTCTGCACGGGCGCTGGCGAGGCAACCGCCGGCGCTGGCACCTCAGCTTTCGTCTGCGCGGGCGCCGGGCTTCGCGAGATTTCCCGCCATAAAACACCTGTGGCCACTACCAGCAAAACCGCCGCCGTGGCGATCACGATCGGCGTTCGCCGCACCGATCGCCTGGATTCCAGCATGACCATGGTCTCGGTAACCGCGCCCCCGAACATTCCCGCCCGCCCGCGCTCCATCTCGTCGATCAGCTCGTGGGCCGCCCCGTACCGCTCCTGTGGATTCTTCTTCAAGCACCTGCTAACAATCGCCGCCAGAGCCGGCGGCGCGCCCGTGAGCGGGTCCGGCGCATGATGCACCACGGCATACAGCGTGCTGATAGCGTTGTCGCCATGGAACGGAACATCGCCGCGGAGCATCTCGTGGATCACCACCCCGAGCGACCAGATGTCCGTCCGGCGGTCCATGGCGGAGTGCACGGCCTGTTCCGGCGACATGTAGGCGGCGGTTCCCACGGTCGTCCCGGTTTTGGTCAGGTTGTCCGCGCCCGAAATCCGGGCCAAGCCGAAATCCACGATCTTCACCACCCCGTCGCGGGTCAGAATCAGGTTGGAAGGTTTGATATCGCGGTGAATGATGCCCAGTTCGTGGGCTTTCGCCAATCCGCGAGCCACCTGGATCGCGATGTCGATCACCTGAGCCGTAGCAAGCGGCCCCCGCCCGAGGCGGTCCTTGAGAGACTCGCCTTCATAGTAGGCCATCACGATGAACGGACGGCCTCCGTCAATCTCCTCGATCGCGTGCACCACGCCCATGTTGGGGTGATCGATGGCCGAAGCGGCCAGCGCTTCGCGCAGCAGCCGCTCCCGGTAGCTGGGGTCGGATCCCACGTCCGCCGGGAGAAACTTCAGGGCAACATAGCGCTTCAGCTTGGTGTCCAGGGCTTTGTAAACGACCCCCATACCCCCGGCGCCGAGACGTTGCTGAACCTGGTAGTGCAGGACAAACTCGCCCGGCGACACAACGTCTGAATTGGGGTACGGCACAACAGCGCTCTGCCACTCCGAGAATTCATTCTGCCCTACCTCGGTGCCGATTGCAACACGGGATCAGAACAGGCCGACCGCGCGCGTTCCGCTCCGGGCCTGCTAACAGGCCAAGATCAGGCACCAAAAGCGAAGAAAAAACGAATAAACGCCTCCTTGTTCAATCTTCGCCTTATATACGCATGTTCTTCGCTTTTCGCTTTTTTGTGTCTGATCTGCGCCTGTTAGCAAGGGCTGGAGCACCCGTGCAAACAGGGTAGTCGTCCCGTGGCGCTTGCAATCGTGCGTCATGGTTCCAAATATCGGGCGTTATCTACTAATATCGGTAGCTATCTCAGGCTCAGTGGTTTCGCGATGGTCGCTTTCGCTGGCCGGGGCGTTTCGGGGCCGGGGCGTGGACCGTGAAGTCCTTGTGATCCACAACGGTTCCGTCTGCATCGACGAAGTCCACGGCGATTACCATCGGCTCGCCAACCACAGGCCGGATACGCGATTCCAGGTCAACCAAACGCCGCCTGAGACTTCTGCTTATCATCTTTGCTCTCCCCGAGCCGGCCCGTCTGTGGCTGTCCCGGTAGCGCCTCCACCGGGAAGGTGGCCACCCACCGGTCCAGTTCCTCTGCGGTCGGTTCGCCAGGACGGTCGTCGTGCCTGTTCAGCCACACCATCTCAAACACCGTGCCGTTCGACCACAGAGTCCGTTTGCACGTGGCATTCTCTAAGCCTGGCTTGCGGTCCAGTCTGCGAATGACCGGGCGAAAGCGGTCCCGCGGATTCCCAGCGAGCGGGAGCTGATTCTCAAGCCTGCCGGTTCGACGAATTACCGTCTTCATTGATAGGCACCTGACGGGCGCGTTCGGCCTCTTCTTCCTTTACCGCCAGTTCGGTCATGGCGCGGTAGAATTCAACTGGCATTCCAGCAAGGGCCTTGTCGTCGCCATCGACAAGACAGCGGTCGAGCCGCTCTCGCCAATAGTCGAACCACTCTTGTGAATGCGGCGTCAGGTGGCTCCGGTCCGTCAACCTTGCTTCGAGCTTTTCGAGTCGCCTCAGAACTCTCGACATGCCATCTCCTGCCTCACCTTCGGGTCTTCGATTCGTCCGCGGCTCGTTCCAGTTCCGACAGGCGGGCTTCGATGTCTTCGATCTCGATTGCCTTCGCGCCATGCGTCAGCACCAGATCCGCAGCCCGGAGCTTCGTGGATGCTGGCGTGTTCTGATCCACCATGACTCTGAGGACAGTAGAAACGGCCGCATTTGCCGACTGCTGCAACCGCGCCGTGCCTTGCCCAAAAGCGGTGCGGCGCGCCTTCCGGTGGGCTTGGTCGAACTCCGCTTCGCTCAGCCATCGATACAACGTTCTGGCTCCGATTTTGATGGCGCGAGCGGCATCCTCAACGCTGCGGTTGGTCAGTAGCGCAATGATCGCTTCCTCTTGCTTTGGCCTCAGTTTCCTGCCATTTCCTGCCATTTTTGCCACCCGCGCCGAGGGCTTCCTTGGGGCCGCGCATGCTGACGCAACCTGCCGCAATCCGCGCCGCTCGGGCTGCTAAACCTCCGCCACGTCGCTCTCCTCGGGAGTGAAAGGTGGGTAGCTGGCCAGGTGATCCACCGCGAAGACCGTCTCCACTTTGCCCGCCGAATCTCGCAGTCGGGGACCTACTTCCGCCGCTCCGCCACGATGGTGATCTGCATGTCCTTGGCCTGGCGCACCACTTGCTGCACCACGGTCTCGCGGAAGCGTTTCCACACGGGGAGGGGAAGCGAGCGGCCCATGAAGATCTGGGTGATCCGCTGGGCGCGGGCGAAATCCGCGATGGCGCGCGGCACGTCTTTGGCGTTGACGATGTGCGTATCGATGCGCAGGTTGCGCGCGAAACTCAGGTGCCGCTCCACGGCTTCGGCGTCGGATTCATCGGGCCGGCACACGTGGATGGCCAGGCAATCGGCCTGTAAATAGTCGGCCACGCGCTTGCCCCGGCGAATCAGCACGGCGGAAGATGGACGGCCGGTGAGGCAGATGAGGATGCGTTCGGAGCTCCGGGGAGCGCTTTCCCAGGCGCCGGCAGCCCCTAAAGCGACTCCCGTTTGTGGCGGCGCTTGAGTCGGGCGAAGCTTCTCCTCCACCTCGTGGGCGGTGTGGCGCATGGCCATCTCGCGTAGCGCCGCCAGGTTGGCTTCATTGAAAAAGTTGTCCATGGCGCGCTGCGCTTTCTCGGGCGCATAGACCACCCCTCGCTCCAGGCGGTTGCGCAGCGCGCGGGTGGTCAGGTCGATGAGGACCACCTCGTCGGCCTCGTCCACCACCCAATCCGGCACGGTCTCGCGGACGCGCACGCCGGTGGCGTCGTACACCTGGTCGTTGAGGCTCTCCAGGTGCTGCACGTTCATGGTGGCGAGCACGTCGATCGAGGCTTCCAGCAGCACGTGCACGTCCTGCCAGCGCTTGAGCCTCGGGCTGCCGGGCACATTGGTGTGGGCGAACTCGTCCACCACGGCCACCGCCGGGCGGCGGCGCAGAATGGCATCCGTGTCCATTTCTTCGAAGCGCGCGTTGCTGTAAAGGACCACGCGGCGGGGGATGGTTTCCAGTCCCTCGGTGAGGGCGATGGTCTCCTTGCGGCCATGCGGTTCGAAATAGCCGATCACGATATCCACGCCCTGCTGCTTAAGCGCCTGCGCCTCCAGCAACATGCGGTAGGTTTTGCCCACGCCGGCGGCGTAGCCCAGGTAGATCGTGAGTTTGCCGCGCGCGGGGCCGCTCATTCGGACTCCGGATGCGGGAACAGCCGCACATCGAAATTCTCGGCGGCGTCGATCAAGCGGTCGATCGGACCGCGCGAAAACCAGACCCTCCGCTCCTCTCCGGTGTGGCCCAGGAAGAGCTGCGTGATGCGTTGTTCGCGCGCGAAATCGAGAATGCTCTCCACGAAATCGGAAGAACGCTGCAGGCAGTGTACTTCGGCCCCCAATTCGCGGGCCAGGGCCAGGTGCGCCTCCAGCTTTTGAGAGTCCCGCGGGCGCAGCCCGGGCTGCTCCACGTAGACGGCCATGAGCACGCCGTGGAAGCGCAGGGCGTTGCGATGGCCGCTGCGCAGCATGGCGGCGGCGTTCGAGCGCGGCGTGAGGCAGACCAGGATGCGCTCCTGCGCGCCCCAGCGGGCGGTAACCCCGTGCGATTCCAGGTACTCGAGCAACTGGCGGTCCACCACGTCGGCCGCCAGCAGCAGGGCCAATTCGCGGAGTTCGGCGAGCACGCGCGGATCCGGGCGATTTTTGTCGCCCCCGCGGTCCAGCAGCGATTCGGGCGGCACATCCACCACTTCGATTTCGTCCGCCTCGCGCAGGAAGGCCTCCGGGACGCTATAGGAAGCACGCTTCCCGGTGAGGCGCTCCACATCGAGCTGTTGCTCGCGGATGTGCTGGAGGTTGACCGCCGTGATGACGCTGATGCCGCGATCGAGCAGGTCTTCGACATCCTGCCAGCGTTGCGGATTGCGGCTGCCGGGCGGATTGTCATAGGCCAACTGGTCGATCAGGCAAACGCTCGGATGGCGGCGGAAGAGTGTCGGAAGGTCGATCACCTCGTAGGTCTGGCCGCCATGCCGTTCCTGGATCGGAGGGACGATCTCGAAGCAGGAAAGCATTCCCTCGATCTCCTCGGCGTTGGCCGTCTGCACCAGCCCGGCCACGACATCCTGGCCGCGAAACTTGCGGCGGCGGCCCTCGTCGAACATGCGGTAGGTCTTGCCCACGCGCGAAGCATAACCCAGGAAGACTTTGAGCCGGCCGCGCCGCTCGCGCCGTTCCGCGGCCTGCACGCGGCGCAGCAGCTCTTCGGGACTCGGTCGGTGATCGGTGCGGGCGGCCACTTACCCAGGATACTAAGAGTCGGGGCGGGGAAATCGACGGCCAATTTCCTGTCGCTCGACCTCGATGGTTCGGCGCGGCTGGCCAGTTTGGGAATGGTTACGCTGTGTACAAGCGAGCACAAATGATGACCGAAACCCTTTCCATCCGGCTCGATTCAGCGACAAAGCAACGCTTGGCTGCGCTGGCCAGGCATTCAAAACGTTCGACGTCCTTTCTGGCTGCCGAGGCCATAGCCGCGTACGTGGAGCAGGAGGAGTGGCAGCTTGGTGAGATCCATGCGGCTATCGGGGAACTGGACGCGGGAAGGGCAGTAAGCCATGAAAAGGTCTCGACCTGGCTGAAGTCCTGGGGGGCGGCCGGTGAGAAGAACGCTCCGCGATGAATGCCGTTTGGCCGCCGAGGGCCATCCGTCACCTGACCGCGATTAGAAACTGCATAGGCGTCCGGTCAGGTCTTCAACTGAACAGGCAGCAGTGGGCTCAAGACTGGCGCTTCTCCTGTAAACGCGTAGAAGTCAACGGTGAACGAAGGATCGCCGACGAATGGTTCCCGGCACTCCGATCTATTCCTCCAGCAGCAGCAGGCGTTCGGGTTCCAGCCGCACATACCACGGCTGCGTCCTGGCCTCCAGGGCGGCCCAGGCTTCACGTGGCAATTCGGCTTCCAAGTGCGGATGGTCGCCCGGCTCGGGCGGCTGGCCCAGCCGCAGATACAGGGTGGTCTCGAAGGGCGAATCGATCGAGCCGGCCAGCCAGCAGGGGAAGGTGTTTTCGCCTTCCGGGCCGTCCACGAAGCGCAGGTCGTGCGCGCGAATGCCCACAAAGATCATGCCGATCAGGGGAGCGGCCACACGCAGGCGGCAGTTCCAATCGTCCACCTGGATGCGTCCCGGGCCCACCACGCGCAGGGGGGCCAGGTTCTTGCAGCCGGTCAGGCGGGCTACCTCCACCGAACCGGGCCGCTCGAACAGCTCCTGTTTGGTTCCGCTGGCGGCCACTCGCCCGGAGGCCAGGGTCACCAGATGGTCCGAGAGGCGGTAGGCCTCGTTGCGGTCGTGCGTGACGAAAACGGTGACGCCGCCGAAGCCGGCCAGGATTTCGCGCAGTTGCTCTTCAAGCTGGCGGCGCAGGTGGGTGTCCAGGGCGGAAAAAGGCTCGTCGAGCAGGAGCGCCTCCGGTTCCATGGCGAGGGCGCGCGCCAGGGCCACACGCTGCCGCTGGCCTCCGGAGATCTCGGCGGGGTAGCGGCCGAGCAGCGGTTCGATTCCGGCCAGCCGGGCCCACTCCGCCACCCGCCGCGCGCGCTCCACGGCCGAGCGGTGGGCCAGCCCAAAGCCGATATTCTCCTTCACGGTGAGGTGCGGAAAGAGGGCGTAATCCTGAAACACCATACCCACGCGCCGCTCGGACGGGCGCAGGCGAATGCCCTGGCGGGAATCGAAGAGCACCCGCCCGTTGAGCACGATGCGGCCCTCGCGGGGAGTTTCCAGGCCGCAGATGGCGCGTAGCGTCAGGCTTTTGCCGGAGCCGGATGCGCCTAAGAGGCCCAGGACGCCGCCGCGCGCCCCGAGCGCCACGCGCAGGGTGAAGCCGGGCAGCCTTTTGTGGATCTCGGCCTCCAGCTCGCCGCGTGGGCCGGGTGGGCCGGCCGCTTGGGTGCGCCGCGTGAGGGCGATGGGCGCGGCCAGGCTCTCGGCCGCGGGCGGGGCGGGGCGGCCGGGCATGGCGCGGTGGGCCCAGAGGGCGCCCCGCCGCGGGGTCCCGGGGGCGCCCCAGTAATTCATGGCCGCGATGCCGGCCAGCGAGAGCGCCACCATGGCGGCCACCCAGGCGACCGCGCGCCCGGTGTCGCCGCCCTCGGCCGCGAAGAAAATCGCCAGCGGCATGGTCTGGGTGCGTCCCGGGATATTGCCGGCCAGCATAAGCGTGGCTCCGAACTCGCCCAGCGCGCGGGCGAAAGCCAGCACCGTCCCGGCCATCACGCCGGGCCAGGCCAGCGGCAGCAGCACGCGGCGGAAGGTGCGCCACTCGCCCGCGCCCAGCGTACGGGCGGCGTCCAGCAGGTTGGGATTCACCTGTTCGAACGCGCCCAGGGTGGTGCGGTACATCAGCGGAAACGCCACCACGGCGGCGGCGATCACGGTGGCGGGCCAGGAAAATGCGATGGCGATGCCGGCCTCGGCCAGAGCATGCCCGATCCAGCTTCGCCGCCCGAAGAGCAGCAGCAGAAAGAATCCCACCACCGTGGGAGGCAGGACCAGCGGCAGGATCAGCACGCCATCCAGCAGGCCGCGGGCGCGGCCGCGATAGCCGCACACCAGGCGGGCCGCCGCAATGCCCGCTACGAACGCCAGCCCGGTGGCGACTGTGGAGGTGCGCAGCGAAATCCACAGCGGCGACAGATCGGCGGGCATCAGGGCCTTGACGTGGTGAGGCCGGGTACCAGGAATCCGTGAGCGGCGAAGACGCGGCCCGCCTGCGCACCGGCCAGGAAGTCCAGGAAGCCGCGCGCCTCGGCGGCGTGGGCGCTGGCTTTGATCACGGCGGCGGGGTAGACCACCGGCTGATGGCTGACTTCCGGCGCCACCGCGGCGATGCGCACCTGGCTCGATTCGCGCGCGTCGGTGGCATACACGATTCCCGCATCGGCATTGCCGGTTTCCACGTAACTGAGCACCTGGCGCACATCCTTGGCCAGCACCAGCTTGCGACGCACGGCGTCGAGCAGGTTCATGTTTTCGAGCACCTGGCGGCCGTACTCGCCGGCCGGCACGCTGGCGGGATCGCCCAGCGCGACCAGCTTGACGCCGGGCGCGGCCAGGTCCTGAAAGGTGGCCGGCTGCGGGCTGTTTGTAGGGGCGATCAGCACGATGTAGTTGCGCAGCAGGTCGCGGCGCGTGGAGGGGTCGATGAGGCGCGCCGCGGCCAGCTTATCCATGGGCCCCGGCGCGGCCGAGACGAACACGTCGGCGGGCGCGCCGTTCTCGATCTGCTGCTCGAGCATGCCCGAGCCGCCGTAGTTGAACGACAGGCTCACGTCAGGGTGCGCGGCCCGGTAGACCGGCGCCAGCTCGGAGATGGAGTTTTGCAGGCTGGCGGCCACCGACACCGTGAGCGTGGGCCCGCGCGAGCAGGCGGCGCCGAGGACTACGCTCAACAGGGCGCCCAGCATGGCGCCGAGCCGGCATCTCCCAAAGGCCGAGCGCCGAGATCGGCCCAGGTCTCCGGCCGCGAGGTCTCGCGCCTCATGCGAGAACCGCTCTCTCACGTTCGCGGCTCGGAACGGAGCCGCAGGCGTGAGGGTCTGTGAAATAATCCTGCGAGCGCCGAATTTCCACAGCATAACCCGTTGGAAACAGGATAGGGCAAAAATGGTTTTTGGCATTTTTTCACAGACCCGTGAGAGAGCGGTTTCGGAAGGGAGCCGCGAACGTGAGAGAGCGGTTTCGGAATGGCACCGAATCAGACGGTCGTGGACCTAGGGGGCACGCCCGGCGCGGCACACGGGTCCAGGGCCCAGAGGGCACCCCGCCCCGTCCGCGCCCCATCGGCGCTTTTGCGGGGGTGCTGGGTGTAACGCGGGCTGAGGGCGCCAGCCAAACGGCACGCGGAGGTTTCATGCCCGCCAATTGATTCCCACGTTGAGCTTCTTCTTGCAATATTCGAAGCTGCGCTCCAGGTCGATGCGCTGCTGTTCCTTGAGCGCGGCGGTCATGATCTCGGGATGCGGGGTGCCCGCCAGGCCCGGAACATCTTCCACCACCATGGCGCCCATGAAGGGATGGCCACTCTTGGCCAGCGCCACGAAGCGCGCGAACTCCCCGGCGGGCATTTTCGGATAAAGCTTCCAGAAGTCGGCCTCCAGGTACGGCAGGGGCGTGGGCGGGCGTCCGGTGATGATTTCCAGGTGCATCGCCGAATGGGGGCAGAGCTTGCGGAACTGGGCCACGAACTTCACGTAATCGATGTTGCCATCGCCCATGGCCACCCATTGGCCGGCCGCGCCGTTGGCCGTTTCAAACACCGCCGAATCGCGCATGTGCGACGTGACCACGTAAGGCGCCAGCGTTTCCAGCGTGACGAAGGGGTCTTCCACCACCCAGATGGGGTTGCCGGTATCGAGATTGGACCCCACGAACTCCCTGCCGGATTCCTCGATGATGGTCTTCACCTCGCGCGCCTGCATGTCGCCGGCGTGGTTTTCGAGCGCAATCTTCACGCCCAGGTCGAGCGCCTCGGCCCGCACGGATTGGAACAGCTTGATGGTGCTCTCCATGTTGGCTTCGATCCCCGGCGGCCCGATGCGGTCGGCATTGCTGCCCATGTAGCAGCGCATGACCTTGGTGCCGACGTCTTTCGAGATGCGCAGGCCCTCCAGCAACTGCTCGCGAGCCGGCGGTCCGTTTTTGCGGAACGACTTGCTCAAGGGGCCGATGCAGCCCATGCCGCCATCGACGGCGATGTTCAGCCGCGCGGCCTGGTCCTTGATCTTCTGCAGATAGGCCGGCTCGTGGCTTTCATAATCCGCCAGATCGGAGAACTGGATGGTGTCCAGCTTGAGGCCGGCGGCGTATTCGAGCAACTGCGGGGCCTTCCATTTGAAGGCGCGGACGGAGTAGGTATCGAACCCCAGCTTGATGGGAACTTCGTCCGGCGCGGGAGCCGCGGCCGGGCCTGCGGCAGCCGTGGCCGCGGCGGCGGAGACAGTCTGGAGAAATCTGCGGCGCAGCATGGTGCTTCCTCCGTGGCGATCCTTATTTAATGTATCGTATCCCGGTTCCCGCCGTAGCTCCCGACCGTTCAATTCTCCGAAGGTTTTTCCGCGTGGTCGATCACGAGGGTCTGCGCCGGCTCCTTCGCCGCAACGAATTTCAAGCCGAGTTGCTCCTGAACCGCCGAGAAGATCGACCGGCCGGCGTCAGGGCTGCCGGGCGCCACGACATCCGGATTGCTGCGCGTGAATTCCAGAGTGAAATCGTAGCTGCCCGTGAGGCCGGTTTTGTCGAGCACCGGGCGGTCGACGTTGGTGGCAAGGATGCCGATAAGATCGGCTATGGATCTGTTTGAGAATCTGAATCTGACCAGCGGACCGGAAAATGTGACGGGCTGTGGAGGGCCGATCTCAGCGGAGCTTACGCGTAGCTTCGGCCCGTTCTTACCCACCACCACACGGCTTCCGCATCCCTCGGACACGGGTGCGCGCCATCCAGAATAGCGATAAAGTTAGGGAATCATGATCGACTCCAACGAACCTGCATCCAGACGCAACTGGCTGGGATGGCTCTCGGCGGCTTCACTCGGTTCGGGCTTACTGGCGGCCGCGCCCGCGCCCGCCGACGGGACCGCACCGGGGACGCGCGTCCACAATATCGTGGATTTCGGCGCCAAAGGGGATGGCACAACGCTCGCCACCGAGGCGGTGCAAGCGGCCATCGATGCGTGCCATAAGGACCAGGGCGGGACGGTGCTGGTGCCCGCGGGCACGTTTGTTATCGGAACGGTCGAGATGAAAAGCAACGTGACCCTGCACATCGCCGCGCAGGGTAAGTTGCTGGGCAGCGCCGACGGCAAGCAGTATCACCCGGCCGAAGCGATTCCGCTGCGCGGAGACTCGACCCTGAATGACGGGAATGTGGGCCTGATCTTCGCGGTCGAGGCCGAGAACATCTCGATCGTTGGGCCGGGAACCATCGACGGCCAGGGCGCGCAATTTCGCAGCCCCAGCCGCGGAGTTCCGCCGCCATCCGGGCGAGGCGGGGCCGACCGTCCGTATCATGTGCTGTTGCATCGCTGCAAGAATGTCCGGATTCGCGATCTCTTTCTGGTCGCGAGCGCGTTTCATTCCATCCGCATCATCCAAAGCAATTACGTGTGGATCGACGGCATTCACATTCATAACCGGGTGAACGGCAACAACGACGGATTTCACTTCATCAGCAGCCAGTACGTCCACATCAGCAACTGCGACGTGCAAACGCAGGACGACGCCTGCGCGCTCTTCGGAAGCTGCAAGTTTGTGACGGTAACCAACAGCACCTTCAGCACGCGCTGGTCGGTGTTCCGGTTCGGCGGCGGCAATCCGGAAGACATCACTATATCCAACTGCATCATCTACGAAACCTATGGCTGTCCGATTAAGATGCAGTTCGGTCCGGATGCCCAGGTGCGGAATCTTCTCTTTTCGAACCTGGCGCTCCGGGATGTGACCGGGCCGATTACGATCAGCCTGAATAACCGCGGACGCGGGAATGCCACTGCGACTGCGCCGAATGCCCCGGCGCAAAAAGGCTTTTTGCGGAATATCTCGTTCAAGAATATCCGCGCGAGCGTGGTTTCCGAAGGCGCGCAGTATGCCGACATGAATTTTCCGCAGAATTACCGTCCGGGCGAGACCAGGCAATGCATCGTGCTCAACGCCCTCGGCGATTGCTTCCTGGAAGACATCGTGCTTGACGATGTACGCGTGACTTATGGCGGGGGAGGCACGGCCGAGGAGGCGCAGGCCCAGGTTCCGCAGGTGGCCGGGGAGTATTTCGAAATCGGCACGCCGCCGGCCTACGGCTTGTATGCCCGCAACGTGCGCGGGCTGACCCTCAACAACGTGCGGTTCGAAGTGGTCAAGCCCGATCTGCGGCCGGCGGTGGTTCTGGAACACGTGTCGGACGGAGCGATCAACAGCCTGAACGCGCAGGGCAACCCGCAGGCGAAATCGGTGTTGCGGTTCATCGAAACGCAGGACGTGCTGCTGACCGCCTCCCGCGTCCTCACGCCGGCCGCGGCATTCCTGCAAGTGGAGGGCGCGGCGAGTAAGGGCATCACGATCGACGGCGGCGATCTTTCTAAGGCGGCCACGCCAGTGGCGTTCGAGGCGGGAGCAGGAAGGGAGGCGGTGAAGTTGCGGGGGTGAAGGGCGGGCCGGCGACGGCCTTACTGGCTGCCCAGACCGACCAAGAGCACGCCTATCAGAATCATCCCCAGGCCCATAAACTTCTGCCTCGTGAACCGCTCTCTAAAGAACAAGCGAGCCCAAACCATGGTCCAGACGTAGCCGAGAGAAACCATCGGAAACAGCACCGAGATCTGGCCGTTTTTGATGCCCCAACCGTAGAACACCGAAGATCCCAGGTACAAACCTACGCCCAACAGGAGCCGCCAATTCAAAAGGCTCCAGACATCGGTGAGACGGACGGCGCCGAGTTTCAGGAAGACCGCGCCGAACGATCCCACAATCGACGCGAACAACACCAATACCATCGAACTGATGGGTGTGGCGGTCATTCCGGCCCCTGACGGCCCAGCATGGCAACTCCGGTCATGACCGCGACAATTCCCGCCAGTTTCAACGGATTGATGGTGTCATGAAAGATGAAATAAGAGAGCACAGTCACCCAGACATAGGCCAGCGAGATAATCGGATAAATCAGAGAAAGCTCGCCCTGGCGCAAAGCCAGAATCATCATCAGACAGAAGACTCCATAGAGCGCGTAACCGGCAACGAGCGGTAGGTTGGCCGCGAGTGCGATCGGATCGAGTTTTGTGACGTGGGACATCCCGATCTTCATCAGGATCTGAGCAGCCGCGCTGATCAGCGTGCAGGAAGAAATTAAGAGGACGGAGCGGCGGCGCGTGGCGACCGCGTTTTCAGGCTCAGGCACGACGTTCGTGTTCAAAGCGGCTTCATCCTCGTGGGCTTCAATCTCGTCAATCTCGACACAGGATAGCAGGAAATCCGGCTGGATCAGGATTCGCGGAAATACAGGGCGGGTCAGGTAACCGGACAGCCCGATGCGGACCGGGTCTCTGTTGGGCGGCCAACGCTCGGCGCGCCGGGCGCCCCTAGGTCTCCGACCGCGAGGTGTCGTGCCTCTTGCGAGAACCGGTCTCTCACGTTCGCGGCTCCGTTCCGAGCCGCGAACGTAAGAGAGCGGTTTCGGAATCGCACCGAATCTCGCGGTCGGAGACCTAGTCGCCGAAAAGCGTTTTAGTGTGGCCTCGGATTCAATATCCGATTCACATGGTCGGGATCGCGGGCGATCAGCGTCAGATAGGCCCGCGAGGGCTGGTCTGGTTCCGCGCGGCCCCGCTCCCAATCCCGCAGCGTGCCGAGCGGGATGTGATAACGGGCGGAAAATTCCTCCTGGGTCAGCTCCAGGGCTCGGCGGATGATTTTCGCCTGTGGCGTTCTCTTCATCCGCTTAAGGCCGGATCCGGTCAGTGGCTGCGCGTCGCGAATCGGCGCGGGCGGCCTTCTCGATGGCTTCCGGAGTCATCGGCCCAGGTGTTTTGCCGGAAATAGTCGTCTTGCTCACGTTGTGTCACCCTGCGGGCTGAAATGATCGCCGTGGTTTTGCCAGTTCGCGTCAGCCTTGGCATCGTGCCCGTCAAATCCCAATTTCATGGTAGTGCGGGATACCAGTAGCTTTCTCAACTGTTCAACGATTCAATGAGGGCCTCGCATTGCGCGGTGAGCATCGTATCGGCAAGTTGGCTGGTGCGCCCCGCCTGGCGGTGCAGAGAGGGGTCGAGTTCCGAGGCGGCGTGAAAAGATTTCATGAACGCGTTCCCAGTGGGACATCAGGGCAAAGCATGCCCCACAAGAATAAGCACTTTACATTGCAGAGGACTTGGCGTACGCTCGGAGAGCGGAGTCCTCCGATGAGCGTTTTCGATCTTCTCTTTCTGGTTTCGGCCCTGGCTTCGATGGCCGCCCTGTCCACGGCGCTGATCTCCGCACTGGTCGGACAGCGGGCCCGCGCACTGGCGATCTTGCGCGTCTGGGGCGCTGCGGCGGCGGTTTATTTCGCGGCCGGCGTGGTGTCGATCTGGCTTAGGCCGGTGCGCGTGCTTTATCCTCACGATCCCCAATGCTCGGACGATTGGTGCTTCGTGGTGGAGGGGGCCGGCCGCGACGCGCCGGGTTCGGATACTTACCGGGTGACGTTGAAGATCTACAGCCGGGCCCTCCGCGTGGAGCAGCGCGAACGCGGGTTGCGCATGTACCTCACCGATTCCGCCGGCCATCGCTACGATCCGGCGCCCCAGTCCTCGGATGTTCCGCTGGATACGCTCCTCGATCCAGGCCAATCCGCGATCGCCGCCCGCACTTTCCACATTCCCGCCGGGGTGCGCAACCTGGATCTGTCGATGGTTCACGAGGGCGGTTTCCCGATCGGCTGGCTGATTATCGGCCGGAGTCCGTTCGATAAGCGCACCGTCGTCCGGGTGGATTGACGGGCTGCTAGAATGAAGGCAGACCCGCATGGCCAACAAGATCGAAGATATTTTCGGCGCGGCCGCCGCGATCGCGAAGGGGATGGGCGTCACCTTCAAAGAAATGATGGGGCCCACGGTGACGGAGTACTATCCCCACGAGCCGGCCAAATTCGAGCAGCGTTTTCGCGGGGTGCACGTCCTGCAGCGGGACGCGAACGGGATGGAGAAGTGCGTGGCGTGCTTCCTGTGCGCCGCGGCTTGTCCGGCCAACTGCATCTACATCGAAGCCGCCGAGAATACCGAGCAGGCGCGCATTTCCGGGGGCGAGCGCTACGCCAAAGTCTATAACATCGATTACAACCGCTGTATTTTTTGTGGGTATTGCGTGGAAGCCTGCCCCACCGACGCCATCACCCACGGCCATGGATTCGAGGCCGCCAGTTTCAACACCTCTACCCTGATCAAGCGGAAAGAGGACATGCTGGCGCCCGTGCCGGCCGGCGCGAGACCCCCGGTGATGGCCGAAACCGGCGGGGCGGCGCACTAGGGCACCTGAGACATGAGTCAAGTTTTTATTCACCGCGGAGACGCGGAGATAACGGAGGAAGCGCGGAGAAAACCAATTCTCTTCTTGCCTTTCTCCGCGCTTCCTCCGTTATCTCCGCGTCTCCGCGGTGAATATACCCTACCCCCTCTAACGCAGAGCCCCGCTAAACCGAATCCCGGCCGCGGCTCGCTTCATCCATAGGAGCACGGCATGTTTAGAGCCATCAGGGAACAGTTCGAGACGATTTTCCGCGAAGACCCGGCGGCCAAGAGCGCCCTCGAGATCGTTTTGTGTTACCCCGGCTTCCATGCCATTCTGGCCCACCGGGTGGCGCACAAACTGTACCGCTGGGGAGTGCCGCTGGCGCCGCGGTTCCTATCGCAGGTCAGCCGCTTCTTTACGGGGATCGAAATTCATCCCGGGGCCACCATCGGGCGGCGCTTCTTCATCGACCACGGCTCGGGGGTGGTGATCGGCGAGACTTCCGAGATCGGCGACGACGTGCTGCTCTACCAGGGCGTCACCCTCGGCGGCACCGGCGGCGAGAAAGGCAAGCGCCATCCCACCATTGGCAACTCGGTGGTGATCGGCAGCGGCGCCAAGGTGCTGGGCAATATCCGGATCGGCGACAACGTGAAGATCGGCGCGGGTTCCGTGGTGGTACACGCGGTGCCGGACAACTCCACCGTGGTGGGCGTGCCGGGCCGTGTGGTGCGGATTCGCCCCGAAGGCGGCCCGCTGGAGCACGGCCGGCTGCCCGATCCCGAGGGCCAGGCCATCGACGACCTGGCGCGCCGCGTTGCCGAGCTGGAGGGCATGTTGCGCCGGTTGATCGCCGAGCACGAAGGGGAACCTCGCCGGAAAACGCAGGCGCGGTGAGTTTTCGTCCATTTTGGCTGGGCGATACTATTGCACCGGGTGGCGACATCATATCTACTACCAATGTGGGATTGAGATGGCTAGCGGCGGGTCTGTGGGCGAGCGCCTGTTTCGCGCAGCCGTTCGAGGCCGGCGGCGTCCTGGGATTCGGGATTTATCGCGACGTGAGCGTGGGCGCTCCCGGCGCTACCGCCGCCACTGGCATCGGCAACAGCCTGGTGGGCGGCGCGCTGATCGGCGAGGATCTCTACCAGCACGTTTCCGGCGAAGTACGCTACACCTACCAGAGTGGCGACCCTTTCCTTTCGGCGGGCAGCGTGCGCGGGAAGGTCCATGGTCAATCGCACTCTTTGACCTATGATGCGCTGTTTCACTTTTCTGCGCAGGAGGCCAGGTTTCGCCCGTTTGTCGCTATAGGCGTGGGGGCCAAGTATTACCGCGCCACCGGTTCAGAGCCCTTTCCACAGCCGCTGCCGGAAATCGCCTCGCTCGACCACGCCAACCAGTGGCGTTTTCTGGCGGATGCGGGATTCGGAGTGAAGTGCCGGCTGGTGAGACACGTGCTGCTGCGCGGCGAATTCCGCGACTACATCACTCCGTTTCCGTCGCGCATCATCGTGCCGGCGACGCACGGCACGGGCCACGGCTTGTTCCAGCAGTTCACGCCGATGCTCGGAATGAGCTATATGTTCTGAACGAGCCAGCCGGCTTTTCAGCCAGCGCGGAGCCCCCGCTATTCAGCGTTCCGCCGCCATTTGATAGCTCACGAACGCCAGCCTTCTTCCGTCCGGCGACCAGGACGGGGCATCCATGCTTCCCTGCCCTCCGGTCAGTTTGGCAAGCACAGTAACCCGGCCGGAAGCCAAGGCGAGGATTCGCAGCATCACGTCCGCATTGTGCGGCGGCGATTTCGCATCCTTGCCCGCCGAAAGGATCACCATGCGAGAGCCGTCGGGCGACAAGTGCGGATACCAGTTGCTGAAATCGTCGTGGGTCACCTGCTCTTCGCCCGTGCCATCGGCCGGCTTGCGCCACACCTGCATGGTGCCGCTCTTGGCGGAAGTGAAGTAAATGTACTTGCCATCGGGCGAGCGCTCCTCGCCGGTCGCCGTGGCCGGTGCCGCCGGTTCGGCAGCCGGAGCCGGCGTCCCACCGGCGGATGGCACGCGATACCACTTGCGTTCGCTCCGGTAGACCAACAGATCGCCGTCGCGCAGCCAGACCGGCGCTTCGATCGGCTTCGCGGAGACCAGGGTCACCCTCGCGTCGGTGGACTGTACCGTCACGGTTTCGAGAGTGCTGAACGGCGTGAGGCCGCCCGCCGCCGGCGCTGACAGGCTGACATTCGAAAAGACGGCCTTCTCCACCCTATCCTTGTTGTGCGCGCAGACTCCGATCCCCACGTAGAACGGCCCTTCGATGGGCACGCGCATCGATCCGCCGGCGAAATGCAGCTCCTCGCCCGCCCCCGCCACGTACATGTAGAAATACGGGCCGCGCTTTTCGATGGCCACGCGCTTCGGCCCGCTGACGCTCGATTGGATCTCGTGTGTCGCCGCGCCTTTCTCCTCGCGCGCCTGCAGGGATGTGAGGCCGACGCCGTGCACGGCCACGTCGGCATAAGCCGAATCCGCATCCAGCGTCTGGCGGACGATCAGCACCGCCTTCCGATGCGGGTCTCCACCCTCACCCACGAAGGAAATATCGGCCGAAAGGCGGATGTCGCCCGAGACTTTTTTCCACGCGAAGTGAAACGCATCGGCCGTGGCCCACATGTTCTCGCCGCTGGCGGACAGGGTGTAGGTGTGTCCGGAGGCGTCGTACGCGGCCGCGCCGGGAGTCAGCAGCGCGCCGACGTCCTGATGCGCGCGAAGATGCCGAAGGCGGATGGTTGGGCTGCCGCGCCAGGAACGAGGAGCAACCACGGCAACAGGCGGGGAACAGAACGATGGGGCATGGCTTTAGTATGGGCGAAACCCCGCGCGGGGTCTAGGTCCTCGGCCGTCCGATTCGGTGCGATTCCGAAACCGCTCGCTAACGCTCGCGGCTCTGCTCAGAGCCACGACCGTCAGGGAGTGGTCTTCGGCAAAGGTACAGAATCAGGCGGTCGGAGACCTAGTGGGCTGGGGCGGTTTACACCGTGCAATTCACCGTATAGCCGGGGCCCCGGTGGCCATCGCGGGAGCAATGGTGATAGGCTGGTGCGCGTCTTGTGGGGAGGATTCCATGAAACAGTGCTTGCATTTTGCGGCAACCGCGGCACTGGCCGCGCTGTGCCTGACCGTCGGTTCATTGGCGTTGGCTCAGGACGCCACGCCGCCGGGAGCGCCCGCGGGCCGGGGAGGACGAGGGGGAAGAGGCAACGCCGCGCCTCAGCCGCCGCCCTATGAAGTTCATCCCGACCGCACTGTGCTCATCCGGCTGCGCGCCCCCGATGCCACCAGCGTGAAGCTCAATGGCGATTTCCTGCAGGGGGCCAAGGACCTGACCAAGGGCGACGACGGCACCTGGACCGTCACGGTGGGGCCGCTCGCGCCCGCGGTCTACAACTATACCTTCAGCGTCGACGGCGTCCGCGACATCGACCCATCGAACCCCATGGTGAAGCTGGGCGACCGCTCCTCCGAGTCCATGTTCGAAGTGCCCGGCGATAAGCCGGCTGCCTACGATATCCAGAACGTCCCGCACGGAACCGTACACATCAACTGGTACAACTCGGCGACGGTCGGCGGGTTGCGCAGTATCTATGTGTACACGCCGCCGGGGTATGAAGAGGGTAAGTCGAAGCTTCCCGTGCTGTATCTGCTGCACGGGTCGGGGGACACGGAGGCCGGCTGGGTGGATGTGGGACGCGCCAACCTGATTCTCGACAACCTGATCGCGGCCGGCAGCGCCAAGCCCATGATGGTGGTGATGCCCTACGGCCGTCCGCTGCCCGACGTCATGCTGGTTCCCTCCGCCGGACGCGGGCCGGCGAATGCCAACGACCAGTTCGGGAACGACCTGCTCCACGACGTCATCCCGTACGTCGAAAAGCTCTATCGCGCATCGGCCAAGCCCGACGACCGCGCCATCGCCGGCCTTTCGATGGGCGGCGGGCAGGCTCTGCAGATCGGCACGGCGCATCTCGACACGTTCCACTACATCGGCGCGTTCAGCGCCGGCGGCGGGCGCGGCAACCCGGAGGACGTGTACAAGGATTTCTTCGCCGATCCGGCCGCGGCCAACAAGAAACTGAAGCTGTTCTACATCGCGTGCGGCAAGGCGGACGCTCTGTTTGTGGGATCGCAGGCGCTCAGCGATGCGTTGGACAAGCGTCAGATCAAGCACACGTTCGCGCCTTCCGAGGAGGGCCACGTGTGGCGGAACTGGCGGAATTATCTGACGGATTTCGCGCCGCAGCTTTTCCGGTAAGGGCCGAAGCGGGAGAATAAAGATATTGGCCACAGATGAACACAGATGAACACAGATGAACACAGATAAGAATAAAGCAACCTTGCTTGGTTTTATCCGTGTTTATCTGTGTTCATCTGTGGCCGATAATTCTTTCTCAGAGAGGACATGATATGAAACGCAAACTATACGTTGTGGCCGCTGTCTCGATCGCGGCCACTGTGTGGCTCGTGGCCCAGCCGGCGCCCGACCCGTTGGCCGACGGCTTCACAACCGTGGAGGTCGCCTCGGTCTCCGACGCCATGGAGCAGCTCTATGGGCAGCGCGCCTACATGGCGCACGAAATGCGGCCGCTGGCGCCCACCAAGTTCGCCGGACCGGCGGTTACCGTAATGCTGAAGAAGGAGGAGCACAAGGAGGGATCCGCGGCCTCGCAGGGCATGCTGGACGCGATCGACGCCGGCAAGCCCGGCTCCGTCTACGTGATGGTGCTGGAGGATGGGGCCGACTACGCCGGCATCGGCGGCCTGATGGCGACCGCCATGAAATACCGCGGCTTCGTGGGCGCGGTGATCGACGGCTCGGTGCGCGATACGCCGCAGATCCGTAAGCTGCAATTCCCGGTCTTCAGCCGCGGCGTAGCGCCTTCCACCACCATCAATCACTACCGCGTGACGGGCACCAACATTCCGGTGACCTGCGCCGGCGTGCGTGTCAACCCCGGCGACATCGTCACGGCCGACGAGGATGGCGTCGCCGTGGTTCCCCGCGCCCGCGCCGCGGAGGTATTCAAGAAGTCGCAGGACTTGGATTACACCGAACACAGCATGATCCCTTTTATCGAGAAATTCCGGTCGATTAAAGAGGCCGTGGCCAAGTTCGGAAGGATCTGACCCGGCCTTACGGAGCCGGGCCCAGCGGGCACCCCCGTGAGGGAGCGGTTCCTGCCGCTCACGCCTTCATTTTCTTCCACGCGTCGATGCAGCGTTGCGCCGTCTCCATTGGCGGGAACCGGCTGCCTTCCTGTTCGATGAGATAGTATTCCACGCCGCCCACGGATTCCGCCGCCTGGAAAATCGCCTTCCACGGAGAATCGCCTTCTCCGAACAGCACCCGGTAACCCTTGTCCGGCCCGGGCGCCCAATCCTTGCAGTGGATCGAGCGGATGCGGCCGGGATTCGCCTTGATCCAAGCGACCGGGTCCGAACCGGCTTCGACGCAAGTGCCCACATCGAGCTGCAGCATCACCTCCGCCGGCGTGTTGGCCGCCAGCACCTCCATGGGCCGCTTGCCTTCCACGGGCATGAACTCGGCTTGATGATTGTGATAGCCCGTGCGCAATCCGGCGGGCTTTAACTTTTCGGAGAACTCCGTAAGCTGGCCGGCCACCTTCTTCCATCCGTCCAGACCCGTCACGCGCGGAGCCGACGCCAGCACCACGTACCTGGAACCCAGGATCTGGTTCAGCTCCACCGCCTTGGGAAGCCCCTCCGCCGTATAGTTCTGGGCGTTATTGTGGGTCGAAAGGCAGCGGATGCCGAGATCGTCCATCAGCTTCCGCATCTCCTTGGCGTGGGCGGTCGTCCAGTCGAAGTACGGCGCGAAAAACTCCACCACCTGGTAGCCCATTTTGGCGACCGCGCGGACGGTTCCCACATCGTCCTTGGCCAGTTCATCGCGTACCGAAAAAAGCTCCAGGCCGACGGGAAGATTCTTCCCCGCGGCCGCGGCCAGACCCAATGAGGCGGCCCCGGAAACAGTCAGGAAGCTCCGGCGGGAAAGCGGGCTGTTTAGCATGTTGGCACTATATCAACCGGCGCGGCCGTTTGGTAGCGGGTAAAGAGAACCGGTCCGCCGCCGCCACAACTACTAGTGCATCCCAGGAGCAAAGCTCTGCTTCGTCCGCCAACCCGCTAGCCACTCGAATGGCCGCATCATCCACCACCATCAGGGGCCACGCCGTCAGATCTTCGGTGTGCTCCATCCGAATCGGTCAGAATAGTTCGCAGGCCCGGGGAGGGAACCAGCGTGATCGTGCAAGTGCCCGAGCCAGGCGAGAGCCCGCCTTGAAGCGCTCAGCCGCCGGTGATCGGCCCCAGCGCCGCTCGCACGGCCGCCAGCAGTTCTTCCGCGCCAAACGGCTTTGCCAGCGTGCCGTGCGCACCCAGCGCCGCGGCGGTCTTGAGGAAATGGCCTCCGAAGGCTCCCGAGGTGGCAATCACGGGTAGCAAAGGATACGACTTCCGCAGTCTCATGATTGTCTCCAGGCCCTCGCAGTCGGGCATCACCAGGTCGGTGATGACCAGGTCGGGATGTTCCGTTTCCACGGTCCAAAGCGCCACTTTCCCGTTTCCGGCCACCAGCACCTCGTAGCCCGCCCCGCGCAGGACCCGGATGGCGAACAGCGCCACCGCGGCATCGTCATCCACGAATAGAATCCGGGGCCGCTTTTGCCGGTCGAGGATGCGGCGGATGCTCTCGGCGAACCCTGCCAAACTAAAAGGCTTCGAGAGAAACTCGGGTCGGGACTCCTGCAAACTCGCGACCATGGCAGCGTCCTGGGCGTAGCCGGAGATGTATAGCGCGGGCAAACCGGGGCGCAGTTCCCGCAGCCGCCGCACCACTTCGATGCCCGTAGAATCCGCCAGCACCACATCCGCCACCAGCAGATCGATGCCGTCCGCGAAACCGCTCGACAACGCCGCCGCTTCTCTGGCCGACGCGGCCTCCAGGACCGAGTAGCCCAGGCTTTCGAGCCCGCTGCGGAGGAAGCGGCGCATTTCGGGGCAGTCCTCCACGATCAGAATCGTCTCGTGACCGCCGGGCGGAGCTTTCTCCAGTCTCGCAATCTCAGGCGTTTTTTCTTCGGCGCAGCACGGCAGGTAAATCCGCACCGTCGTGCCTTTCCCTTTTTCGCTTTCGACCGAGAGGAACCCGCCGCTCTGTTTGACGATGTATTGCACCATCGATAAGCCAAGGCCCGTGCCGGCGCCTTCCGGCTTGGTCGTGTAGAACGGCTCGAAGGCGCGCTGCCTGGTTTCATCGTCCATGCCGCTGCCGGTGTCGCGGACCGTGAGCAGGACGTAGCTTCCCGCCGGCGGGCCGGGATCGGGTTCAGAGGCCGCCCGGTCGAGCGTCCGGTTGGCGGTTTGAATCTCCAGTTGGCCGCCCTCGGGCATGGCGTCGCGGGAGTTGAACACCAGGTTGAGCAGCGCGTGTTGGAGGCAGCCGGCGTCGGCCTGGACCATTTTCAGATCCGTTTCGAGCGCCGTCGTGAACTCGATGTTGGCGGGCAGCAGGTGCCTCACCAGGGACACCAATTCACCCACGGATTTGTTGAGGTCGACGATGCGCGCCTCATGCGGCATCCGGCGGCTGAACGCCAGCAGCCCCCGCGCCAGCGCCGCCGCGCGGTCGCCCGCATCGCGAATGCCCTCGATCAACTCGCGAGCCTCGCCGGGCAGCTCGTGCGTGGTGAGCAGCATATCGCTGTAACCTTGGATTACCGTCAGCAGGTTGTTGAAGTCGTGGGCCACGCCCGCGGAAAGCAGGCCCACCGCTTCCATTTTCTGGGCCTCGCGCAGTTGCTGTTCCAGGCGCGTGGCGGCTTCCAGGGCGGCGGCGAGCAGGGTCTGGCTGGGTGGTGATTCCTCGGGCGGCACTAACACTCCCGGCTCGGTTGGCTTATCCGGCGGGTCTCGGAAGGGCGCCGGTATTGGGTTGAGAGCTGGATTGGGCTGGAATCGCGCGGCGAATCCCCGTCCGCCAGCTCCGCAATCGCCACCTGGAGCGCATTCACATCCCGGCTCAGGCCGGCGATCGCATCATGGATCCGTCGGATCTCTTGGCTTCTGGATTTCGGCATAAAACGAGCACTGCACCGTGGAGAGCGGCACGGGCCCGAGTTCATTCTGCAATAAGCCCCGCCCCCAACCATACCCGTAGTTTTTCGGAAATCGCGCCGCCGCTATACGGTCCCGCGCGCCCGTCCCCTGAGCCGGCACTCCGTAAATTTACGGATAGCCGCCGCCGCGCCAGCGGGTTCTAATCGGGAAATGCCGACGCCCGGTACGGTCGAAGTGGTCGGGCCAAGCCGCTGCGCACCGGAGAAGGCTCGCATGCGGTTCCGCCTGGTGCTGGCGGAGGATCACCACGACGTGCGCGAGGAAGTCCGCCGGCTTCTGGAAACCGAGTTCGACGTGTTGCGCGCCGTCGGCGACGGTGACGCTCTAGTGGAAGCCGCCGCCGAGCTGAAGCCCGACGCGGTCGTCACCGACGTCCGGATGCCGCGCCTGGGCGGCATCGAAGCCGGTGAGCGGATCCTCGGGCGCGGGCTCTCGGAAGCCGTCGTCGTGCTCTCCATGCACTCCGATGCGCACCTGGTGAAGGCCGCGCTCCAAGCCGGAATTCGAGCCTACGTTCTGAAGGTGGACGCCGGCGAGGAGTTGATCCCGGCAATCTACGCCGCTCTGGGCGGTGAGCGCTATCTGTCCCGGGGAGTTCGCGAACAGGCCAGCCCCTGAGCGCAGCCCCGCCGCGGCGTTTCTGGTACAATAGCCGAAGGAGCGTGTCTGCGAAGCAGGCGCCGGTCCACCTATTTTGATCCAACACTATCAAAATAGGGAGTCCCGCTCGATTATACGCGCTGGTGTGCAAGCTCCTGGCGAGGGCGCTCGCGGTCCTCGCAAGGGAGAAGCCTGAAGGCGCTCGGGGGACGCCCACCCCGTTTCACATACGAGGGTCAATAACGGGGGCCGGTACGGCCGAGTGGTGCGCTCCATCTCCTTCCCCCCTGCCCCGGACTTCAAGCCATCTCGGTGTGGTGCGCCGAGGCGATCCGCCAATCGTCGTGGACCAGGGCGCACACCAGACTCGCCAGCACCTGGCTATTCTGCGCGCTGTTCCAGGGATGCACGATCTCCATCGCCGCATACACCATGGCAACTTTGGAGGTGATGAAGCGGATGCGCCAGGCCCGGTAATGCAGAATCGTGTACCGCAGCGGTCCGGAAAAGGCCGCCGCCTGTTGCCGCTGGATCTCCTCCCGCCGTTCCCATAGTGCGCCACCGCGCGCCACCGAGACCGCATCCTCCATGAAGAAGCTGGCGTAAGCTTGGGCGTCGCCGCGGTTCCAGGCCTCTTCCAGGTTGACGAGCAGACGTTCCAGCCTGGCTTTGGACTTGTGCTCCGAAGCACTGGGACTTTCGCGCGGAATCGGCATAAATGCTGAGTATGGCAGGAACCGGGGACCTCCCGCCAGGGTTTGGCGGAAATGCGATCGCCACGGAAGCGTCTTGGCCCTGCTCGTGCGTACGAACTTGTACCTGCCCGGCCCGTGCAAAGCCGGGCGTCCTGCGCGCCGGGGAGCGGGGCGGGGTGCCGGGCGGCGCGCTCGAACCGGCGCTGGGTGGAGTCCGCTGTTCCGCGATCGCCCGTCGCGCCGGTCGGGGCCAGCCGGACCGGCGGGGCCCGTCGACGCCCAAATTAGTGTCGGGGCGCCGGATGACTGGTGCGGATTTCCGTTCCGCCAGCCGCCCGATTGGTGTTCTTAATCCCATTCTGATGTTTCCTTTACGACTTCCTTATGCGCCACGAAATAATCTGGAGGCGATGTCGGTTCATGTTTCGGGCGATCTTCGAATCGATCCGGGTTCCATCCCCGCCGCCGGCGCCGGCCAGGACCTGGAAATCGTGGTCCCCCTGACCGAATGGTCGGTCACATTGGCGGTTCTCGGACGCGTACCCGTTTTGACCGTGGGGCTGAACGCCCGCGTGAAGTTGGTGGCCGTCCACACCGCGCCTTATCAGGCCCCGTTTTACTGCCCGTCCCTGGTGCATGCGCATTTGGTACAACAGGTGGTGGAGTTGGCTTCTCAATGCGATCTGCCGGTCGAACCCCTGGTGGTGCTCGCACGCAGCCGCGAGGAGGGCTTCCAGCACGTACTGACCGAGCGCTCCACGGTATTGCTGGGCGCCCGCAAGCATTGGTGGCGCACCCGGGAAGAGTCGCTGGCGCGTCTGTTGGCGCGGGAAGGTTACAGGGTTGCGTTGCTGCACGTCGAGTGATGAAAGGATCACATGTTGGATCTGGCCTTTGTGCTGATTACCATTCTGTTTTTCGTGGCGAGTTGGGCATACGTGAAAGGATGCGACCGGCTTTAAAGCCCCGGCCGCTCCGGGCCCGGGGGGGCCCTGTATTCACCGCGGAGACGCGGAGAAAACGGAGGAAGCGCGGGGAAAACCAAGAGATTTTGATTTTCTCTGCGAGGTCTCGGTTATCTCCGCGCCTCCGCGGTGAACAGAGAGCCCCTCTGGGACCGAGCCGTGGTTGACTTTGGAGACATCTATGGAATACGTGATATCGCTGGCAGTTGCAGTGGGCGTGGGCGTGTACCTGATCTACGCGCTCCTTCGCCCGGAGCGTTTCTGAGAGGCATGGCATGACCCCCAACGGGATACTTCAAATCGTTTTGTACTTTCTGGTGTTGCTGGCTCTCACCAAGCCCATGGGATCTTACATGGCCAAAGTGTTCGCGGGTGAGCGCACCTGGGCGCACCGTGTGCTGCGCTGGCTGGAAGTCCTGATCTACAAGACCTGCGGAATCGACGAGACCGCCGAACAGCACTGGACCGCCTATGCCGGCGGAATCCTGATCTTCAGCCTGGTTTCGATCCTGCTCACTTACCTGATTCAGCGCATCCAGCAATGGCTGCCGCTCAATCCGCAGGGTTTGCCCAACGTGGGAACCGATCTGGCATTCAACACGGCCAACAGTTTTGGCACCAATACCAACTGGCAATCCTATGTGCCGGAAGTGACCGTGAGTTACTTCACCAATATGATCGGCCTGGCCACCCACAACTTTTTCTCCGCGGCGGCCGGCATCGCGGTGGCCATCGCCTTCGTGCGCGGCTTCGCGCGGCACTCGGTAAAGACGCTGGGCAACTTCTGGGTCGATTTCACGCGTTGTACGGTGTATATTCTCCTGCCGCTATCGGTGGCGGGCGCGCTGCTGCTCTGCTCCCAGGGCGTGATCCAGAACTTTAATCCGTATACCAAGGCCGCCACCGTGGAAGGCCCCGTGCAGACCATCCCGCAAGGACCCATCGCCTCGCAGGAAGCCATAAAGGAGCTGGGCACCAATGGCGGCGGATTCCTGAACGCCAATTCCTCGCATCCTTACGAGAACCCCACGCCCTCTTCGAACTTCCTCGAGATGCTGCTCATCTTTCTCATTCCCGCGGGACTTACTTATACGTTCGGTAAGATGGTGAAAGATACGCGCCAGGGTTGGGCTATCTTCGCCGCCATGAGCTTCCTGTTCCTGGCCGGCGTGGCGGTCACTTATACTTCCGAGCAGGCCGGCAATCCCAACCTGAGTAAGTTGGGAGTAACCGCCGGCGCCGATGCCGGACAGCCGGGCGGCAACATGGAGGGCAAGGAGGTGCGCTTCGGCATCGCCAACTCGGCGCTCTTCACGGTCATCACCACGGACGCAAGCTGCGGCGCGGTGAACAACTTTCACGATAGCCTGACGCCGCTGGGCGGCCTGGTCCCCCTGGTCAACATCGAGCTGGGCGAGATCATTTTCGGAGGCGTCGGCTCGGGACTCTACGGCATGCTGCTCTTCGCCATTCTGTCGGTCTTCATCGCCGGCTTGATGGTGGGGCGCACGCCGGAGTATCTGGGCAAGAAGATCGAGCAGAAGGAAGTCAAGATGATGATGCTGGCGGTGCTGGCGCTGGCCTTCACCATCCTGGGCTTCGCGGCCTGGGGATCGGTGGCGCAATTTGCCAAGAACGGTTGGGTCAACCCTCCCGGCCCGGTCACTGCCAACCTGAATAACAACGGCCCGCACGGCCTGTCCGAGATACTCTACACCTACACCAGCGCGGTGGGCAATAACGGCAGTGCCTTCGCCGGCATCAACGCCAACACGCCGTTTTTCAATATGACCACCGGAATCGCCATGCTGACCGGGCGTTTCCTGATGATGATTCCGCTGCTGGCGGCGGCCGGCAGCCTGGCGCAAAAGAAGCAGGTTCCGGTTTCGGCTGGGACCTTCCCCACGCACGGCGCTTTGTTCGTGGCCCTGCTGGTGGGCGTGGCCCTCATCGTGGGGGCCCTGACCTTCTTCCCGGCGCTCTCCCTGGGGCCCATCGTGGAACACTTTTTCATGCTGCAAGGGAGGCTCTGGAGTTAGTATGATGGCACCTGTGGCAACACCTCCGGCCAGCAACGACGCGACTTCGATCGTTCCCAAGAAGGGCACGCGGGCCCGCCCGCTGCTCGATCCGCCGATCGTCAAGCGGGCCGTCGGCGACTCGTTCGTCAAGCTGAATCCGCGCCTGATGATGAAGAACCCGGTGATGTTCGTGGTGGAAGTGGGCGCGCTGATGACCACCATCCTGGCGGTGCGCGATTTCGCCACGGGCCAGGCCATCGCCGGCTTCACTTTCCAGATCACGCTCTGGTTATGGTTCACGGTGCTGTTCGCCAACTTCGCCGAAGCCATGGCCGAGGGGCGCGGCAAGGCGCAGGCCGACACGCTCCGCAAGACCAAGACCGAGACCACCGCACGGCGCGTGCGCAACGGCAGCGCCGAAATCGTGGCCGCCACGCTGTTGCGCTCGGGCGATGTGGTGCTGGTGCAGCTTGGCGAGACCATCCCTGGCGACGGCGACGTCATCGAAGGCATCGCCAGCGTGGATGAATCGGCCATCACCGGCGAAAGCGCGCCGGTGATCCGCGAATCGGGCGGCGACCGCAGCGCCGTCACCGGCGGCACCAAGGTGCTCTCCGACTGGATTCGCGTCAAGATCACTTCCAACCCCGGCGAAACCTTCCTGGACCGCATGATCGCGCTGGTGGAAGGCGCCGAGCGCCAGAAGACCCCCAATGAGATCGCGCTGAATATCGTGATTGCCGGCCTCACCCTGATCTTCCTGCTGGCGGTGGTGACGCTGTATCCTTTCGCCGTCTACAGCGTGGCGGCCTCCGGCAGCGGGACGGCCACGGCGCCTTCGGTCACCGTGCTCATCTCGCTGCTGGTGTGCCTGATTCCCACCACCATCGGCGGTCTGCTTTCGGCCATCGGCATCGCCGGCATGGACCGCGTGATGCAGCACAACGTGCTGGCCATGAGCGGCAAGGCCGTCGAAGCCGCCGGCGATGTCAACACCCTGCTGCTGGATAAGACCGGCACCATCACGCTGGGCAATCGCCAGGCGGTGGAGTTCATCCCCGTGGGCGCCGTTGCGGAAGGCGAGCTGGCCGACGCCGCGCAGCTTTCCAGCCTGGCCGACGAAACCCCCGAGGGCCGCTCCATCGTGGTGCTGGCCAAGCAGCGCTACAACATCCGCGGCCGCGAAGTGGCCGAGCACGAAGCCCACTTCATCCCCTTCACCGCGCAGACCCGCATGAGCGGCGTGGATCTGGACGGCCGGCGCATCCGCAAGGGCGCTACCGATTCGGTGGTGGAATTCGTGCATGAGCACGGCGGCACCGTGCCCACCGAGCTGATTGACGTCACCGACCGCATCTCGCGCTCCGGCGGCACGCCGCTGGTGGTGGCCGACCGCGACCGGGCGCTGGGCGTAGTGCACCTGAAAGACGTGGTGAAGGGCGGCATGCGCGAGCGCTTCGAGCAGTTGCGCGCCATGGGCATCCGCACCATCATGATTACCGGCGACAACCCGCTGACCGCCGCGGCCATCGCCGCCGAAGCCGGCACCGACGATTTTCTGGCCCAGGCCACGCCCAAAGACAAGATGGACCTGATCAAGAAGGAGCAGGCCGGCGGACGTCTGGTGGCCATGACCGGCGACGGCACCAACGACGCTCCCGCGCTGGCGCAGGCCGATGTCGGCCTGGCCATGAACACCGGCACCATGGCCGCCAAAGAGGCCGGCAACATGGTGGACCTGGACAGCAATCCCACCAAGCTCATCGAAGTGGTGGCCATCGGCAAGCAGTTGCTGATGACCCGCGGCGCGCTCACTACGTTTTCCATCGCCAACGACATTGCCAAGTACTTTGCGATTCTGCCGGCCATGTTCATGACCACTTACCCGGTGATGGACAAGCTCAACATCATGGGCCTGCATTCGGCGAAAAGCGCGGTACTGGCGGCCGTGATCTTCAACGCCCTGATCATCATCGCCCTGATCCCCCTGGCGCTGCGCGGGGTCAAGTACCGGCCCATGAGCGCCGCCGCGCTGTTGCGGCGCAACCTGCTGGTCTACGGTGTGGGCGGCGTGATCGCGCCCTTCCCCGGCATCTGGGCGATCGACAAACTGCTGGGCGTGCTGGGGCTGGCGTAAAGGAGAACGGACATGAAACAGCTCATCATTGCGGTCAAGGCCACCCTGGTGCTGACGATCCTCACCGGCGTGGCGTATCCGCTGCTGGTCACTGGTTTGAGCCAGTTGCTGTTCCAGCATCAGGCCAATGGGAGCCTGGCGGCGGCCAACGGCACCGTGGACGGCACCGTGGACGGCACCGTGGACGGCAAGATCGTCGGTTCGGAGCTGATCGGCCAGCGCTTCACCAAGCCGCAGTACTTTCACGGCCGTCCTTCGGCCGCTGGAAACGATGGATACGACGCCATCGCCGCGGGCGGGGGCGCATCCAACTACGGCCCCACCAACCAGAAGCTGGTGGACCGGGTGCAGGCGGATATGAAGACATTCCGGGCGGAAAACCCCACCTTTACCGGCCCGGTACCTGCCGACCTGTTAACGACCTCCGCCAGTGGTCTGGATCCTGACATCAGTCCAGCCTCCGCGGAGGCCCAGGCCGGCCGGGTGGCGGCGGCCCGCGGGATGACCGTCGAGGCCGTGCGCCAGCTTGTGGCCGCGCACACCCAAGGCCGCCAGTTCGGCATCCTGGGCGAGCCGCGCGTGAATGTGCTGGCGTTGAATCTGGCGCTGGATCAGGCGGCGGCGGGAAAGTAGTTCCCGCCAAGTGGGCAGGCGCTTTCGCCTGACGCTTTCGCCGGCCCACCGCCGCCGTGCCCACAGATGCAGTACGTTTTACCGAGTGCCCCTCGATCCCGGGCTGTGTCAGCCGAGGGCAAACCGAGGCCCGAGGCGGAGTCGAACATCGCCGATTCAATTTGCGAAGGCCTGGCTGTCCGGGCCGAACTCGGCATGCCGGCAGCCGCGACGAGGGACGTTCGTTCGCCTTGAGCCGAAATCAGAGTCTTCGAGGCCATGGCCGGCGTCCATCCAATACGGCTAGCAACTCCACCCGCTCGCGCCTGGCCCGGTGCGGAACGATGTACGGTGTGCCGGAAACCACGAGCTCCCGAGTTCCAGCCAAGCGGCCGGGCCGTCCCATTTGAGGCTGCGTACAGAGAAGCTCGACGGCGTCCGGAATTCGCCCGGCGATGACTGCCGCGCGCCCTTCCGAGTCCCTTTCCATATGTTTTCTGTCGGCAATGGCGGCTATGTGGGGTACACGGCGTTGACCGCCGGCGACCTGTCGGCTGAGAACACCGGCACGCCGGAACCGGCGGCCATGCTGTTGACTGGTTTGGGGCTGATTGGTCTCGCCGTGCGGCGCCGCCACAAACGGTAATCCGAACGAACGGTACGGACCCCGCCTTCACGCGCAGTCTCCGGTTCAGCGATCTGCGGGGACATGGCCTTTTCCTTGCAAAGGCCGGTACCGTCTCCGGAGGGCTTGTTCGGCCAAGGCGCGATAGACGGCGACGGAGGCGAGCAGTTGCTTTATCTCTTCAACCAACAACTGTTGTTGGCCCCGCAGCGTCCTGACCTCGTGCAGTAATGCGGCTCTGGAGGGCTGGCGTCGAACGCTGACAGCTTCAGGGGGGCGGCGTAGCTTCATATCGGCAGAGTATCATAAATTTAGATTTAACGGTCGGAAAATCCTTAAACTCTTTTGCGGGTATTGCCCGTAGGAAATGCCTGAACAAATCGATTTCGCAGAACCATACAAAGGACTTAAGCTCCTGCGACCTCCCCGCGAATCAAGTCACGAACGGCATGCCAATCCGCTGGTTCGTAGCGGCGCACAAGCTGGTAGAGCGCCAGTTCCACGGAAACGCCCGACCGCCGCGCTCACGGACGGCTCGCGCCTGATCCTAACCGCGGCCAACGTCCCCCACCCAGACCGAAAACGCCCCAATAGTGGGCGCCAGCAGCTTCCACAGCCTCGCCGAGTCGAAAGCTACCCGCGAGCAGGAAATCGACTATGTGCTGGAGGGCCACATCCTTGAGACGTTTTTCCGCGTTGACGAAGGCCAAGCCAAGCCCAGGCTCTTCCCCGAGCTGCCACGCATAGTACGCGAATGGCGGCAAGGCGGCTGGCTGGTGCCACGCTGCTGGTCGAACCCTGACCGCCGGGGCGGATTGGTTCAGAGTGGTCAAATTTGAACAGACGAAGATGCAACAACGTGCTATCGTCGGGTCCAGGTTGGACCAGTGGCCCTCGAGGAACAGGGCAGGAAGGGGCGACTTATGGATGTGACGAGAATCATTTCGCAGCTCCGCTCGGAGCGGGAACAGATCGAACAGGCCATCCGCTCCCTGGAGGAATTTGATCGGCTCAGTACCCGGCCAACGGAAGCAAAGGAGCAAATCCGTGACCGCAGGCAGGAGATTAATTTTACATCCCGGAACAGTTAGTGAGGTGAGATCCAATACGTCACCAAAGCGCCATGGATTTTCAGGGAGCCAGCGCTGACGACGCCAAACGATTGAATCCAATGGCGTCCCCAGGGGGATTCGAACCCCCGTTACCGCCGTGAAAGGGCGATGTCCTAGGCCGGGCTAGACGATGGGGACAGGGCAGGCCGGGTGAAGAGGAACATCTCTACTGTAGCTTCCGGCGCGGCCCAGAGTCAACCTGGGCAAAGCCCGTGAGAAACGGTCTTCGGCCGGTAGAGCAGGACGGAGTGCCAGTCTCACCTTCCCCTCGCCCAGATCGATCACACGCGTCTTGTCCCGGGTGATCACCAGCTTCAACCACTGCTCCAGCCTCGGTTCGAGTGCATTCCGCAGTTCATTCCAGTCCCAAGGCGCGCGCGGGGTTGGTCTTAGACATCGTCGCGATGTCGGCCGCTGAAATTCCTTCCCGCATCAGGCCGCTGAAGAACGCGGCCAGGCCGTCCGGGTGCAGCGGGTTCGCCGGCTGCCCCAGGTCGCTTGCCAGGATGCAATGTTGCGCTCCCACCTGGCGGATGGCCTCGGCGTAATCGCGCATTTCGGCCGATTTGCCGGGCCCGATCAAGCCGTTGTAGACGAACTCCAGGAAGGCGCCCTCGGCGGCCGCCGCGCGCATGTCGGCCACCGTCATCTTCACCGGCGGCAGCATGGCGTGCGTCACCACGATGTGCGCTACGCCCTGGCGCCTGGCCTCGCGCACGAGCATGAGGCACTCCGCGGCCGAGGAGTGGCCGGTTTCGAGCGTCAGCCCGTGCTTGGCGGCCAGCGCGATCACTTCCCGCACTTCGGGCAGCAATTGACCGCCGCGCAACACGGAGACGAACGGCCGCTGCTGCTTGGAGTAGCGCACCTGGTTTTCGGCGTCGAAGGTGGGCATCCAGACCACCCGGCCCCAGCCGCCCTTCACCATGGTCATGCGCTCCACGGCCGCCGGATTGATGCCCCCGACCGCGCGGTTCAGATCGATGCCGCCGAAGATCTCGATACCCGGAACCTCCTTGCGCACGAGGTAGGCCAGCGAGGCGGTGGATTCGTAGTGGTTCTTCAGCACCAGGCCGCGCATGCCGCGCGCTTTGGCGAGCCGCGCCAGGTCGATGGCGTCGATCGATCGCGGCACGCTGTCGGGATCCGAGTGCACGTGAAAATCGATCACGCCGTCGAGGGGCGCCTGGGCGAACGCCGCGACGGCAGCCAGCAGGCCGGCAGGAAAACGCAAAGAGGGCATGGGCGCAGCATAGCATCCGGTAGGGCAGGCGAATCGCCTGCCCCCGGAGGCGGTCCGCGCAGCGGGCAGCCGAATCGGCCGCTCAGGGCAAGCTAAGGCTGGCCAAAGCGCCAGGCTGGCCAAAGCGCCAGGCTGGCCAAAGCGCCAGGCTGGCCAAAGCGCCAGGCTGGCCAAAGCGCCAGGCTGGCCAAAGCGCCAGGCTGGCCAAAGCGCCAGGC
>JBKQPR010000211.1:0-16196 GCA_052144935.1 Bryobacteraceae bacterium | reverse complement strand
GAACGACCCGCCTCCATCAAGCTGGCGGTCGACGGGTCTGGCTGTGCCATTGAAGTTGCCCAGGAAGGTGTTGGCATCCAGATCCTGATTCCGGAATTCGAACATCGCGCTGCCGTGGACCTGGTTGGCGCCGGATTTCATCACGTAGTTGAACAGGCCACCGGAGGTGCGGCCGTATTCCGCGCTCATGCCGCTGGTCTCCACTTTGAATTCCTGCACGCCCTCCGGCGAGGGACTCGCCTGGTAAAAGTCACCCGACCGGTATCCCGTCACGGTGGCTCCGTCCAGCAGGACTTCTTTCGAAAACTGCGGAGTGCCGTTGATTTCGGTGCCCGAGGCACTGCCGGCGACTCCGGGCGCAAGCTGAATCGCAAAGTTCTCCGAGTCCCGGCCGCCGCTGCCGAAGGTCAGCGGCAGTTCATTGATCTGGCGGTTCTGCACCGCTTGTCCGACTACCGCGCTGTCGGTCTGCAATACCGCCGCATCCGCGGTCACGGTGATGGTGTCTTTGGATTCGCCCACCTCAAGGGTGACGTCGACCCGGATTGTCTCCGATACCGCCACTACAATATCCGATCGGACCAGTTTTTTCAGTCCGGTAGCCTCGAAGGTCAGATCGTAGGTCCCGGACGGCAGATTGACGCCCGTGTAATCGCCCGCCCCCGTACTGGCCGTTTGGTAGGTTGCATTGGTGGCTTTGTTCTTGATGGTGATTTTGGTGTTTGGTACGACAGCGCCGGAAGTATCGGTGACCGTGCCGGTGATCGTCCCGCGATCCAATTGAGCGACACCTGAAGCGGCGAGCAGCATTACGACTGCCGCACTGCGGAATACGAGTCAGACGCAACCTGTACCGGCCCGGCGGGACAGGCAGCCGGTACGAGAAATGTCCATAACGCTGTCCAGTGAACAACTCCGGATCGCCGGTACCGGAAGGCACTTTACCGTCCGAACTGTTCCTACCCCCAATGAAATAGCGGTCGCCACTCCAGAGTTGACCCTGGTGGTCGATATAGTCGGCATTTCGCGCCGCGATCCTCAAGGGCTGCGCATGGACGCCGTCGGTGGGGATCAGTTCGATCGCGTTAAGCCAAGCCGCCTCGCGGACCGGCCGGAAATCGAGGGTGAGAAATCCATCCGGCGCCGGAGAAACATTCTCAAACACACGGATGTCCGCGGTATTGGCTGCTCCGGCATCCGTGAAAATATCGAAAAGCGCCAGCAACGGGTGGCCATTCATGTTTACGTCGAAGACGCGCTGGTTGTCCGCTCCATCGCCTGAATCCGCCATCCCGAAAACCACTTCGGAGAAATAGAGCCGCAACTCGTACTTGCCTGCCGGCAGCGGAATTCGGTAGGAAAAATCCCCGGCGCGAAAACTTCGGTATGGGGCCTGGTCGGGCGCCGCGAGAATGAATGGGTGCGGCACGGACCTTTCTTGGTTTCCGAATCGCAGAGAATCCTGGTACCCCCCGGTGAAATACCGGTCGCCACGCCATTCGGCGCCGAAGCGATCCGTCAGATGTTCCGTCCTGGAACCGGCCAGGATTCGGACCGGATGAGGACCTTCTCCACTCGCGCCTGGCAACAGCGCCGCCTGTAGCGTCATTGGCGATTCGTCCGCTGGAGTTCCGTGGAGCGTGCCTTTTCTCAACCAGATTCTCGCCGGTATCGCAATCACCAGGATCGCCGCAAGGGCGGCGGCTGTTTTCCAGCCGAAGACCCTGCGGTGCGGCGGGCCGGCGGCCGGCGCTGGCCCCGAGGGATCATACTCCGGCTCCGCGGGCGCCGTTTGCGCCGCCGGCAGGATCTGCATCAGACTGGCTTCGGGCGCATTTGCCTGATGCACCGGCGCTCCGGGCACATCGATGACGCGTTCGAATTCGGGTTGATAGTTCCCAGGTCTGATGACGATTCGCACCGGATGCATCGCGCCCTCGGTCTCGTAAAAACGTTCCAGCTTCCGGCGAAGCCGATGCACTGCCACCCGGACAAAGGAATCCCGCTTCTCGCCAAAGTCCTTGTCCTTGCCGAAGACTTCCGTGGCAATGCTGAATTCCTTGATTTCCAGGGTGTGTCCGCTGATGGTTTTCTCGCAGAGATACTCCAGGAGCTTCGCCAGGGCGGGCGCGCGAAAGAACTCTCTGGAATGGAGAGCAGCGTCCAGTTCTGAGCGTTTTTCGGAAAAAGCTACATCAACACTGATGAGCATAGACTTCCTCCTGATCGAGGATGCCCGTTTCAGATCGCAATTGCTGATTTATTATACATCCAATTGTCCGAAATCGAACCTTCCATCTTGGCGCCCTTGGCGCCCCGTCCAAGTCTGGGCTGGATTGCCCCAAGCCCGCCTTTCGGTAAGCCGCTGAGCCGGGTTGTCTGCCCGGCCGCCGACGCCGGCAAGGGTTGCCGCGGCTGTCTGGCCGCCAGCGCTGCTCCGTCCATCCCGGTGGACCACCCGCGGCGCGGCACGTGCAGCCAACGTTACGGCTGGCGTAACCACGCTGATTCCGTTGCTGTTAGCCAACCGTTAACGGTTTCGTGCGACGTCCATGCCTGGATTGCCATACAATGCGGCTGAAATGAGATTCCCAGCCGTTTCCATCGTAGCCTTCCCGGCAGCCATGGCGGCCCTTTTGGGCTTGGCCCAGGCGCCTCCACGGATGCCTATCCCCGACGATTATCGGGATTCCACCAAGACGCGGTGGCTCAACAAGCCGGTGGAGCAGTCTAAGCTCCTGGACGATGCCGAAGCGCTCTCCACATGGCAATTGGTCAACACCGATCAGGCGAACGGCGAGATGACCGTGACCAACGAGCGGGCCGTCAGCGGCAACGCTTCCATCCGGCTGCGTTGCGCGACGACCGGCGAAAAGCCAACGCCGGGCCGCTATTACGGAACCGCCACGGCCCGCCGCGTGGTGCAAGGCGAGGATTGGTCCGCGTGGAACCGGCTGTCTTTCTGGGTCTACCCGGATCTGCCGGGTTTCCGCAACATTTCGATGATCGTCACGTTTCACAACGAAGGTCCGGAGCGGGTACCCGACGTGTACGGCAAGATGGGAGTCAACTATGTGATCCTGCAGGACCGTCAATGGAACCATATCGTCTGGGAGATTGCCAATCTGGCGCGCGACAAGGTCACCGGCGTGGACTTCTCGTACCGCATGCAGGGAAAGGAACCCGGCGGCGCCGATATCGCGACGCTCGATATCGACAAACTGGAACTGGAAAAGGTCCGGGCTGATCACTTCGAAGGTTGGGATGTGGCGCCGGGCCAGATCTCCTTCAGCCATTCGGGATATCAGGCGGGTGCGCAGAAGAGCGCGATCGCCAGCGATCTGCGGGCGAAGACCTTCGAACTGATCGACGTAACTACTGGTATTCCCGTACTTTCAAAGAATGTCGGCGTGGTGCATTCGGAAATTGGCTCCTTCCAGGTGATGGACTTTTCCGAGGTCCAGGATCCTGGAACCTATATCATTCGCGCCGGCGAGACGACCACCAGGCCTTTCCCGATCGGCGGCGAGGTATGGAAATCGAGCCTCTGGAAGGCCATCAATTTCTTTTATGTGGAGCGCTGCGGCTTCGCGGTTCCCGGAGTACACGATATCTGCCATCGGGATTGGGCGCTGAAACACGGCGAAAAACAACTGATCGTCAATGGAGGGTGGCATGACGCCGGCGACCTTTCGCAGTCGCTCGGCAATACAGCCGAGGCTGCCTATGCCATGTACAGCCTGGCCGAGCGTATGCAGCAGCGCAACGAAGACCCGGCTTTGCTTGCGCGCCTGATCGAAGAGGCCAACTGGGGGCTCGACTGGCTTCTGAAAGTAACCTTTCATGACGGTTTCCGGCCCAACTTCTCTCAAATGGATCGCTGGACCGATGGCATTCTCGGCACCACCGACGATGTTACGGCCCAGGCCAGTAACAATCCCGCATCCAACCTGGCTGCCGCCGCGACTGAGGCGATGGCTTTCCGTGTGCTCCGGAAATCCGATCCCGTCCGCGCTGGATACGCGCTGAAGCAAGCCGAAGAGGACTGGGGTTTTGCGGTCGCGGCGATGGACAACCCCCAGCAAACTGTACGGCGGCCGGTTGGTACGGAATTGGCCGGTCATGCGATCATCGCGGCGCTCGAACTCTGGCGGGATACCGGCAATCGCCGGTACTCGGATAAAGCGCTCGAACTCTCGAAGATCATCGTCGACGCGCAACAGAAGAGTTTCCTGCCGGGCCTGACTCACCCTCTGACCGGATTCTTTTACACGGGTCCGGACAAAACCGCGATTTTGCGCTATCAGCACCCCAGCCATGAGGCGGAACCTTTGGTCGCCTTAACGCAGTTGTGCGATCTGTTTCCGGACCACCCGGACTGGATCAAATGGTATTCCGCTGTAACCCTGTATTCGGAGTACTTCCAGAGGCGCATGGCGCAATTCACCGAACCCTACGGAATGCTCGCGAACTCGGTTTTCCGAGACGATGAATATCTGCAGGTGCCCGAACGCGGCGGTCAGCGCGGCATGACCCGCGAATCGTTTCGCAACCAGGTGCTCAACGGCATCAAGGTTGGCGATCATTATTTCGTCCGTCTTTTCCCCGTCTGGTTTGAGTTCCGCGGCAACAATGGCACGATGCTGGGCGAGAACAAGGCGATCTCATCGGCGGCCCATTTGCGCGGCAGCCTCTCCCTCGCGTCTCTGGCGGAGCGGAACCTGGAATGGGTAGTGGGACGCAATCCCTTCGTCGAAAGCCTGATGTGGGGCGAGGGATACGATTACGCCCCGCAGTATTCGGCTATGTCGGGCGACATTGTTGGTTCGCTGCCCGTGGGAATCCAGTCTCACCGCGACGCGGACGCCCCCTACTGGCCGACAGAGAATTGCCACAACTGGAAAGAAGTCTGGGTTCATCCGGTCGGCCGCTGGATCTGGATTCTGAACGATCTCGCCGGATCGCCCGTGGTCGAGGCCAACGCCGGCGTGGGAACCACCCAGTCTGTCGGCTTTCGCAACCTCTCCACCGGCAAAGTCTCTTCGATAACGCCCGATGCCGCTGGCAGGTTGCGCGCCTCTGTGCCCGAAGGCGAATACGAGATCTCCCTCGGCTCGCAACAACGAAGAATGGCGCTTCTTCCAGGCGGCAGCTATTTCGTGGATCTCACACCGGAGCGCAACTTCAATATGCGATTGACGCAGCAGACCGATGCGAACGGTGTGGTAACGATCGGCGCGACCCTTTCGGGAGAGGGTACACACAGTCTTGCCCTGCGCGCCGACAATCTCGCTCCTGACAAGCCCGAACAGACCGTCGCATTGCAAATCGGCGTCCCGCAAACAGTTACATGGCGATCCCGCATGGTCGCGCGTGACGCACCCTGGACTGTCGTGGCGATCCCTGACAAAGACCTTGCACGACGTGAAGAATTAACCGGAGCCGGAAGCAACGCGCAATGAGGAAACCAGGGGATTGTGCCAGCTAACACTCACATTCCAGGACACTTGTCGTCCCAGAGACCACTATGAGGCACCGGGCCCATCAGCGCGCTGATCAGGCCGCGGGCGGTGCGGCAGCCGGCTCCTTGACGCTGGCGCTGGCGGTATCGCGACGAGCTCGGAGAGTTGCCCCCGCTCGATGACATCCGGTAACAATACGTGGCCAGGAGAATTCGTTCTTTCAGCTCTTGCTTCGATCCTACCCGAATTTGCCGTAGGAAGGTCCGCGTCGCCTTGCCAAACAGAGTCTCCACGATGTTTAGCCAGGAACCGTGCGTGGGCGTCAACACGTATTTGAACCGGTTGGGGCGCGTTGCCAAGTACGCGCGCGTCTCCTTCGAGATATGGACAGAGTGGTTGTCCAAGATCAGCCGAATCGTAGACTCAGGGGGATAATAGGCATCCAGATCCTGGAGCAACGCGACGAACTCTACGCTCCTGTGCCACTCCTCAACGCGCGCGGTGACGTGCCCATCATGCAGGTCCAACGCCGCCAGGATCGACCAAGTGCCAGAGCGGATGTATTCATGGTCGCGGGCTACCGTGGAATGCTTGCCTGCCACCGGCGGCAAATCCGGCGCGGTATTGCCGATGGCCTGCACGCCCGGCTTTTCATCCACCGAGACCGTGATCACC
Source organism: Bryobacteraceae bacterium (assembly GCA_052144935.1). Lineage (GTDB taxonomy): Bacteria > Acidobacteriota > Terriglobia > Bryobacterales > Bryobacteraceae > JOPF133. The sequence continues at coordinate 10,059 of JBKQPR010000211.1, read as the reverse complement.
AGGGGGTGCGGAGCGCCGTTTGAGGCAGCCTCGTTTTGCAGTGCGACTTCTTGATACACCAGCAACACCTCTTTCATTTTCAGCAGGAAGTTGGGGTCGCGACGTTCCAGGTAGTAGGTCACTTTGTGTGGACGTAGGGTCTGGCGCGTCGAGGATGCGTTGCACCGTCGCCTTGGCGGCCCTGGCCAGGGCGGGATAGCCCACCTGGACCGCGTGCTTGCGCACATGCCGGGCCAGCGCCGATCGCGTCCACAATTCCGCCGCGTAGCCGAACTCCTTGGGTTTACAACACGCTAGATGCACAACCCAGGCTTTGGCATCGTCGGTGATGACGGCTCCACGCGGCCTATGCGGGGTGTCCTTGATACCCACCTTGGCGCCCATCTGGAGGGCCTTGTCAATCCATTTCAGAACGCTCTTCCGGGTCATCTTCAGGGCGCGTGCGATCTGGCTGACAGTCTCGCCAGAATCATAGCGCCACAGGATTTGCGCTCGCTGGACATCGCGGAAAGCGGCAGTCTTTGATTGGCGAAGTTGATCGAGATGACTCTTCTCATCAGCGGTGAGAACGAGCCTCGGACGTGTGGATGCTCGTGCCATGGGTCAGCATAGCACGAAACAAGAATATATGGATATGTTTTAATGAAACGCTATACCAGTCAGCGCGGCGAGCGCTCTGAACCCGCCCCTGAGCGGGGCACTCGAACCGGCCGGGACGCAATCCGCCGCGAAGCCCGGTGGGCAAACGTCAAACGCCCAAATCCACGGCCCGGACCCGTTGTGCTCCTTCGCGACGAACAGGAACGTTCCCGGGTCGAGTCGAGTAGGGTCGCGCATCTCGGTGTGCAACTCTGTGAGATGTTCCGGTTGGCCGCCCGAAACGGATATCCGCCACAGGTCCATGTCGTTCCGGGCCGGGACGCCGTGAACAAATAGATCCACGCGCCGTCCGCGCCCCATGCGAGCATAGTGATTGTGCTTGTCAGGAGTGTCTCTGAATATTTGCCGCGGGTTGGAGCCATCGCCATCCGCGATGAAGATTGGGTCGCCATCTTCGAAGGTGTGATACGCAAGCTTTGCTCCATCCGGAGACCAGACCGGATTCACGACCTTCTCGCCCAGAAACACACGCGGCTTGCCGCCCACCAGGGGCACCATCTTCAGCCGGCGGCTCTTTGTTCCCGAAATCCACAGCTCGGTTACCATTGTGCGAAAACCCTACGCTGCGCAACGGTCCGCGCTGATCTTCCGGTCCCGGCGTGAGGTCAATCGGATCGCCGGCGCCGATTTGATCCAGCCAGACGTGGAACGGGCCATTGCGATCCGACTGAAATGCGACAAATTTTCCGTCCGGGGAAATCGAAGCGTCCACCTGGGCTCCCTCATAGTCAGTCAGCGGCGTGAAGGTCGCACTAGCCAGCGGATTGGCGGGTTCCGCGGCTCCCCGGCTTCTCCACAGCGCCCCGCCGATCAGCACCAGCGCCGTCGCCAGCACGCCCGCCGAAGCCATTGCCGACTGGCATTGCTGGGTGGCGCAGGGCTACTGTTTCTGATTTACGCACGCCTCCCGAAAGCTCACATAGCAACTCAACTTCCTGGTGGGCCTCGTGGTCTCTGACCGGTGAGGTCCAGTTTCCGAAATCGCCGTTTTGTTGCCGTTATCGGAAACCGGGCAACGTCCGGTTCGCCGAAGGCCCCCAGCAGCGGTAATGGACAATTCTCTGATGCGGCGTCACGGAATCCTCCGCTTCAGCTCGTCGAGGAAGTTCAGCAGCATGGTGACGTGCACCGTCCCCTTCTTTTCCGGCGCGGCCTCGGCTAGTGCGAGTACCACAAAGCGCTTACCATCGCCCGCCAGATCGAGATTGATGGTTCCGAGGTAGAACAGCGGCTTGTCATACCAGGCGCGCGGCTTGTCTGGCAGGAATGAGTCGCCCTCCACCTTGTAATCCAACACCATGATGCGGTTATCCTCCGTCTCGTAGAACAGTTCGTGTCCGTTGCCCGACCAAAATCCAAACATCCCGCCCCCGTTCGATATTTGCCATTTGCCGCCACGGGACGCCGGAAAGGGACGAACGTAGATTTCGTTGATGCCCGATTCATTTGAGCGGTAGGCAATCCAGCGGCCGTCGGGGGAGAAGCGTGGCACGGCATCGTCCATCTTCGCTGGCCATGCGATCTCAGGCTTGCCGGGTTTGGGGTGATCGGGATCGCTCAGATCCAGAGGCAGAGTCCACACACTCACTCTCGTACCAGGGTTCCTTTGGAAGAAGGCCAGCCGTCCGTCGGGGGCGAAGGACCAGGCAATTGGACGGGGGGCGCTCTCCAACAGCGTCTGGGCTTCTCCCGTTCCGTCGCTCCGGATCCAAGCAATCCTGCCGGCAGTCGAGCCGAGACTAAAAGCGAGATGCTTGCCGTCCGGCGCCCAGATCGGGGGACTCGCCCCGCCCGTGAATGTCACCCGGGTTAGCGCGTCGCGTTCCGGGTCGGCGACCAAGACGTCTTCGTCTTTGAGGAATACCAGCTTTCGCCCGTCAGGTGAGAGCCGCGGAGCGGTATAAGCGCCCGTCGAGGTGATGAATGGCTGCATCTTCCCTGAATTGTCCAGCCAATTGATCTTCCACGCCTGTGCCGCGATGGCCCCCGCCATGTAGACGAGGATTCCATGGCCCGAAGGCCCGGGCGAAAAACTGAACTGTCCCTCGCCGGTCGCTGGATTGGCTCCGACGTCTTGGATCACGGGCGCGGGCGTCCCGGTCACTTGTAACCCGTTCGGATCGAACTTCGCAGCAAACAGCTTTCCCTGGTGAACATAGACCAGATAGCCCCCGGGAAAATAGCGGCCGTAGTATGCGCCGCGCTGAACGATCTTCGGTATGCCGTCTTTGAGGGATGCCGCTTCGACATTGCCGTTATCCCAAGAAGCGGAACTCGGCGAACCCGAGAAGAGAACCGCGCGCCCCCCCTGCAAGATCTGAGGCCAACGTTGCGAGCGGTCTCCCGCATCAAGTTTGCCGAAAGGTTCCGGCGCGCCTCCGGAGGGCGAAATCCGGAACAGCGGACCTACGGCGCCCATTGCCGCGAAGAGATCTTCCCCGTCCCCCCAACTCGCCCCGTACCCCACGTTGGCGAGCGTCGCCAACACAACGGGCGCGCCGCCCTGTACTGGGATCTTCTTCATTTGGCCGCTGGAGAAGAAGCCGATCCACTGGCCGTCGGGTGAGAAGAACACGTCGGCGCCGCCCTCCGTGCCCGGCAGAAGAGCCGGCTGCGGCTGATCGAGCAGCCGCGTAGCAAGCTGCTGTTTGCCATCCGGTCCGCGCGCGGGATACACGATGCGCCGGCCGTCGGGCGAGAAGGCCACCGTGGTGTTGACCCCCACGACCGCGTCCGAACCCAGATCGACGTTGACGCGAATCAGCGGATACTCCACAGGCCGCGTAGCGCGCCAGGCAATCCAGGAGACGGTGATCAGTGCGACCGCCAGCACCGCCGCCGCGGCAACCGCAATCCCAATCCTTTGCCGCGCGGGTCCTGCTGGAACCGGAAGTCCGTCCTCCAGCGCCACGCGCGCCTCGCCGATCGACTGCAGCCGCCGACGTATATCCTTCGTCAGGCAGCGGCCTAGAAGCGGTCTCCACTCGCGCGGGATGCCGGTAAGATCCGGCTCACCGCGAATCACCGAATCGCGGATTTCACTCGGAACTGATCCCGGGAAAACGCGTTTCCCCGACAGCATTTCGGCCGCCAGCGCTCCGAATGACCAGATGTCGGACCTTCGGTCGACCGGGCCACCGAGCGCCTGCTCGGGCGACATATAGGAGGGCGTACCGAGAATCGTTCCGTACTGCGTTGTACCGCCGGACACTGCCTCCTGGGCATCGCTCATGGCTTTGGCAAGTCCGAAATCGAGCACCTTTACGACATTGCCTTCGCCAAGTTTGATATTGGCGGGCTTCAGGTCTCGGTGAATGATGCCCTTATCGTGCGCGGCTTCGATCGCCTCGGCCGTCATGAGAGCGATGCGCCGAACTTCTTCCCGCGGGATAGGGCCCTTGTTGATCAGCTCGGCTAGAGTCGGGCCTCCTAATATTCGAGCACCAGGTACCCGAGGCCCTCGGGACTGGAACCTACGTCGTAAAGAGTCGCGATGTGAGGATGATTTAAAGCCGCAATGGCCCGGGCCTCCCGCTGGAAGCGTTCCGTGAACTGCACAAGCGACGTCTTGATCGCCACGATTCGGTGTAGCCGGGTGTCCGTAGCCCTGAACACTTCGCCCATACCGCCCCGTCCGATCTGCTCCTCAATGCGGTACGGCCCCAGTTGGCCGCCTATGGTGAGTTGGGTCTTCGTCTCGAGCAAGCTTTCCTGGTTTTCCCAAGCGGGATGATCCAGAAAAGAAGCCCCATCCGGCGGAGTCTGCTCCTGAGCCAGAATCTTTTCCAGCAGGGACCGGACTTCAGGATCGGCATGCTCCAACAGACGGTGCCGTTCCGCCGGGGAAAGGCCCTGCGCCGCCTGATACAACGCCTCCAATTCGCGCCATCGCCCAGGCGTCATGGTAAGTCATTATATCCCCCCGCAGGACCCTTCGAAAAGCCGCCATTGCCGGCCAGGTCTACCTGGTTGATACGACGTTAACGACGCCATGGATCGGTTGCGGACCGAAATGAGTGGTGGCCGGTCCGGTGTACACCAGGGTTATATTCGAAAACTGGACCTGCGCCCCCCCGGTGATGCAAATCTGAAGTGTGGATGGGCCCTTGGACTCAAAGGGGGCCGGGCCTCCGTTCCCTGTGGTGGTTGCAGTTCCGTTGATCACGACACCGGCGCTGGTGGTGGCGGGACTATTCGCGGGACAGACGGACATGTCGTAGCTGACTGTGACATTGGTCATGCTGATGTGGTGCGTATGCGGGTTCCGTGTGCCGGGGTTGGTCGGATCCACCTGAGTGGTGTCGGTGATGCCGTAATCCGAGGTTTCCATGTTGAGGTCGGCTGAAAAGTCGGCTGTTGAGCCGGATGTGTTCACATCCATCGACCATTGGCCTCGAATTTCGTATGGGCCACCCGAGACCGTGGACGGCGAATAGTCGTTAACCAAGCCGCCGAAGTGTACGCGCCTCAGGTCCTGGGCGAGCAGGTTTCCTGCCGCCAAGACCAGCGCTATCCCGCAAAGGGACGTTGCAAATCGAATTTTCATATCTCCTCCTGTTTTTGAATTCCAAGGCATTCCTTGCTCGCTCTACATCGCGAGAAATTGGCCTCAAAACCGTAAACGGCGGGAAATTCTTTTTGAGCTATGATGACTTCGCATGCGCGGGAAGCCCGAAACCTCTGAAACAACTCGGCTTCTTCTCGATTGGGCGAATGGCGATGAAGCCGCGCTCCACGCGCTCATGCCTCACATCTATCGGGAACTTCGGGGCATGGCGGCCGCATTCGTCCGTCGCGAGCGCGAAGATCACACGTTACAGCCCACGGCGCTGGTGCACGAGGTCTATCTGAAGCTTGTGGATGTCCGCAAGGCCGGCTGGAAAGGCAAAGCTCACTTTTATGCCGCATGCGCCCAAATCATGCGTCGCATCCTGGTCGACGCGGCCCGCCGGCGGTCCACCACCAAGCATGGCGGTGGCCTGAAGCGAATTGACCTCGACGAAATTCCTGAGCCGGGCAGTCCCAAGGACAGCCGCCTGATCGCGCTGGACGACGCGCTCAATCAACTGGCGGAATCCGACCATCGCAAAGCTCGCATCGTAGAGTTGCGCTACTTCGGTGGCCTCAGCGTGGGAGAGACTGCTGCCGTCCTGAAGGTTTCAGAAGAGACGGTAACGCGCGACTGGCGTTTGGCGCGCGGATGGCTGATGGCGGAGGTCGAAAAGCAGTCTGGCCTTAATAGATGAGCAGACTCGTTCGGCCTCTCGCCAAGAGGTTGTAGTTGGAGCGACATACGGCTCGATCGGCCTGAAACGTGTTCTCGGAAGCGTCCCTGACCGGCTCCGTCCGTATCGTCGCCCACTCGGAGAGTGGCTCCCAGAGGGTGCTTCGGGAAGCGCGCCCGTGCCGCCCACACCATTCCTGTTGAGAGATCCCCTTCCCACCAGCCCCGCTGAGGCATCGAAATCATCGGTGGAAGAGCGGCACGATGAACAGATGAACGGGGAAAGGCGGCCGCCGCCGGCAATCTTTATCAATTCTTCACGCGTCTTCCTCCCGCCGTCTGGTTCAATGACAAATGGTGCTCGGAAACTGGCGCAAATCCCTCGCTTACAATCCGGCCGGAGCGCGGCGGCCGGCCCTGGGCCTGGCGGACCTGGCGGTGGGGCTGGGAATGCTCACGCTGCTCTACGGGGTCGCGCGCGTGGGCGCCGAATCGCTGGTGCGCTTCAATCCGCCCGAGCAGGTCCCCGCCATCAGCCTCAACCCATCCGGCCTGCTCAATTACGCCGCCCGCTCCACGCTGCGCATGTTCGTGGCGCTGTTCTTTTCCACCATCTTCACCTTCGCCTACGGATACGCCGCCGCGCGCAGCCGCCGCGCCGAAAAGGTGCTGGTGCCGCTGCTCGACATCCTGCAATCGGTGCCCGTGCTGGGCTTCCTCTCGGTGACGGTCACGGGATTCATCGCCTTGTTTCGCGGCAGCCTGCTGGGCCTGGAAGCGGCCGCCATTTTCGCCATCTTCACGGCGCAGGCCTGGAACATGACCTTCTCCTTTTACCAATCGCTGCGTTCGGTGCCGCAGGAACTCGACGAGATGGCCACCCTGTACCGCCTCTCGCGCTGGGAGCGCTTCACCCGCCTGGAGCTGCCCGCGGCCACCATTGGCCTGTTGTGGAACGCCATGATGAGCTTCGGCGGCGGCTGGTTCTTCCTGGCCGCCAGCGAGTCCATCAGCGTGCTGAACCGCCAGTACACGCTGCCCGGCCTGGGGTCGTATGTGGCCGTCGCCATCGAAGCGCGCAACCTGCCGGCGCTGGGCTGGGCCATCCTCACCATGGTGGCGCTGATTGTGCTGATCGACCAGCTCTTCTGGAAGCCGCTGGTCACGGTGGCCGATCGCTACAAGCTGGAGCTGACGGCGGGCGAGGAGCGCCGCTTCTGGCTGGTGGACCTGTGGCGCACGGCGCGTTTGCCGCGCTACCTCGGCGCCCTGGTGCGTCCGCCGCTCGTGTGGATCGACCGCCGGCTGAGCCGCCTCACGGCCGCGCCCGTCCGCATGGCAGCCGCCAGGAAGCGGCCGAGAATCCCCGAACCGGTGTATAACGCCGCGCTGCTCCTGCTGATCGGGGCACTGCTGGTGGCGGCGGTGCGCTTCGTGCTTTCCGGATCGGGTCCCCGCGAGGTGGCGCACGCGGGCCTGCTGGGTCTGATCACCTGCGCGCGCGTGCTGTTCCTGATTGCCGCCGCCACCCTGGTGTGGACGCCCATCGGCGTGGCCATCGGCTTCAGCCCCAGGCTGGCGCGCATTTCGCAGCCCATCGTGCAGGTGATGGCCTCCTTTCCCGCCAACTTCCTGTTTCCGTTCGCCACCCTGGGATTCATTCGGCTGGGCATCAGCCTGAATTGGGGCAGCATGTTCCTGATGGCGCTGGGTTCGCAGTGGTACCTGCTGTTCAACGTGATCGGCGGCGCCCAGAGCATTCCCAACGATCTGCGCGAGATGGCCGCCAGCGTTGGATTGGAGCGCGCAAGGGCCTGGCGGGTGCTGATCGGCCCGGGCATTTTCGGCGCCTGGGTAACCGGCGCCATCACGGCTTCGGGCGGCGCCTGGAACGCCAGTATCGTCTCGGAAATGGTTTCCTGGGGCAATACCACGCTGACCGCCAGCGGGCTGGGATCGTACATCGCGCTGGCCACGTCCAAAGGAGATTGGCCGCGCATCGTGCTGGGCGTCGGCATGATGAGCGTGTTTGTGGTCGGCATCAACCGGCTGCTGTGGCGCCGGCTGTACGATCTGGCGGAGTCGAAATACCGGCTTGGGTAGAGCCGGAGGGGGAGTCAATCGATGAACGCGATCCCACCGTATAAAGCGATCCTGAAGGCCGAAATGGTGGACAAGACGTTTCCGCTTCCCGCGGGCGGCGAGCAGACCGTGCTGGAACAGGTGACGTTGTACCTTTCGGCGGGCGAAGTGGTGGCGCTGCTGGGCCGCAGCGGATCGGGCAAGAGCACGCTGCTGCGCATTCTGGCGGGGCTGATCGAACCTAGCGGTGGGCGGGTGCTGATGCACGGCCAGCCGCTCCGCGGGCCGAACCAGGGCGTCGCCATGGTGTTTCAGAGCTTCGCCCTGCTGCCGTGGCTGACGGTGCAGGAGAACGCCGAGCTGGGCCTCTTCGCCCGCGGCCTGGACCGCGCGACCTGCGCCGCGGCGGCCACCACGGCCCTCAGCATGGTGGGGCTGGAAGGGTTCGAGGGCGCCTATCCGCGGGAGCTTTCGGGCGGCATGCGGCAGCGCGTGGGGTTCGCCCGCGCCTTCGTGATGAAGCCCGACGTCCTGATGATGGACGAGCCGTTCAGCGCCCTGGACGTGCTGACCGCCGAGAACCTGAGGGGCGAAATCAGCGACCTCTGGGAGCGCGGCAAGTTCCCCGCCAAGAGCATCCTGCTGGTGACCCACAACATCGAAGAGGCCATTCTGCTGGCCGACCGCGTGGTGGTGCTGGGCGCCAACCCAGGCGCGATCCGCGGCGAGGTAAAGGTGGATCTGCCGCGCCCGCGCCATACCAAGAACCCGCGATTTGTGGCGCTGGTGGACTACATCTACACGGTGATGACCAACCCGCGCGCGCCCATGACTGGCCTGCCCGAGCAAGCGTCCGACGACCGCCGCTTCCCGATGCTGCCGCACACGCGCGTGGGCGGCATCAGCGGCCTGCTGGAAATCGTAAACGACCGCGGCGGCCGAGAGGATCTGCCCAAACTGGCCGAGAGCCTGCGCCTGGAAGTAGACGATCTACTGCCCGCGGTGGACGCCGCGTTCCTGCTGGGCTTCGCCGAAGTATCGCAGGGCGACGTGGCCATCCTGCCCGCCGGCACGGAGTTCTCGACCGCCGGAGTACACCGCAGCCACCAGATTTTCAAGGAACAATTGCTCAAGCACGTGCCCTTCATGTCGACGGTGGTGGAAGCGTTGCGCCAGAAGCGCGACGGGCGGATCGGCAAGGACTTCCTGCTGGACATTCTGGACGAACATTTCTCGGCGTCGGAGGCCGAGCGCCAGTTCCAGACCATTGTGGACTGGGGCCGCTACGCGCAACTGTTCGAGTACGACGCCGACGAGGAGCGGCTGTACGCGGTGGAGGCGGAAGCGCCGGAAGTGGTGGAGTGAGGCGGGGCATCGATCTCCGCGGCGCCGCCCCGTGCGCGACGCTTCCGGTGTTGAGAGAATGGAATCGAGGAGCCGATGACTAAGTTGACGATTCAGATCCCGGATGACCTCGCGCGCGGCCTGGAGAGGCTTGCTTCGGCGCAGCAGAAGAGCGTGGAGCAGGTGGCGTTGGAATATTTGCGCTCGCTCTTTGACGCGGCCTGTTCGCCCGCCGCTGTTTTACGAGCCGTTCGGGAGTTGCCGCATCCGAGTTCCGCCGCGGTGGACGATCTGGATGCCGCGATTGCCGGGGCGCGGCTGCCGGTGAGCGACGAGGGCGCTTTCGACCGGCGGCGGTCGCGCTGGACCTAGATGTCGCGTCCGGCCTGTACCATACCAGATAGCGTCCGAGATGGCGACGCTACTGCCAAATGGTCGAACGCATGTTCCTTGCAGCTTCCGTGGCCGGCGTGAAAGCCGCCGCCGAGGCCACCGCCAGGACCATGCGGTCGATCGATCCCGGCTGAGCGGAAGTAATCCCTTTGCCGAAGACTAACCTTCGAAGGTTTTTGCCAACAATGGCGTCTCTTTCGTTGATGAGCAACGAAAGGGGTTGTCGGTATCTAGCCCGACTTTCGCAAGAATGAGGCGTGCGACACCGACGATGGGTCCCCGTGACCTTGTCAAATAAGGGGTTTCGGTCATCTCGGTGCGATTCAATTGCTAGATGAAAGAATTATAGATGTTGG
>JBKQPR010000210.1:0-10210 GCA_052144935.1 Bryobacteraceae bacterium | reverse complement strand
CCGTCTGTCCCACCTTGCTGCCGAAGGACTGGCAGGGCGTGTGGGGCAGGCGGGCCCAGAGGGCGCCCCGCCTGCCAACCCTGCCAACCCATTTTTCACAGTTACTCAGCGAGCGGTTTCGGGACAGCACCGAATCGGGCGGTTGGAGAGATGGAGGTATCGCTGGCGGGCGGGTTGTCTTGTGGCGCGCTGTTATTGGTATCCAACCGAAGTCTTGCCAACGCCTACCAGATTTCAAGCGCCACCTCCTGCGTGCCCACGTTGTGCGCGATGTCCTCGGCGGTCACGTGAACGGTGTACTTGCCCGGTGGAAGAAACGCCGGCACCGCCATCTCGCCCGTGTTCGCCTTGGCGGCGCTGTTCCAGCGGAGAGCCACCGGCATGGCTCCGTAGAGCCGCGCCGTGATGGTGCGCGCATTCGCGGAGACCTGCGCGGAAATGCCCACGGTTTCGCCGGCGTGTACGCGCGGCCTCTCCAGGCGGGCGTGCAGCACCGGCGTCTTGCTGGCGATCACGAAACTTTTGGACTCCCGGTAGACGTGGCCCTCGCGATCGCGCAGGATCAGGCGCACCTGGTACACGCCGTCGGTCATATCCACCGGCGCGAGGAAGCGCGTCTGCCAGGTATCTTCCTGCTTCAGGTAGCGGAGCGGCTTGGTGAGACCGAAAGGAAACAGCGCGATCACCGAGACGATGGATTCGTCGGTCTTGATCCGCAGCACCGGGTCGCCCGGCCGAATCACGCGGGGCCGCAGCAGCGCGCGGGGGACGGCCAGGAAGGACGTATACGGCGTGACGAACTTGTATTTCTTGGAGAGCCGGATGATCTCGTCGATCGAAGCGCGGTCCTCGCCCTCGCGCTGGATCTTGTCCAGTAAGGCATCCACGCGAGCTTTGGCCCATGTGCGGGGCAATTCGGGATGCTCGTCGCCCGCGGCCGGCAATGGCGCCGTTCCCGAAAGGCGGAGCGCTTGCCGGTCGCGGATTCCCGTAACCGTGAACGTGGCCTGCGCAACGGGCTGCTTGTACTCGCCGGCCCAGGTGGCCATCGAACCGGCGAAGCGCTCCTCTTCCAGCGGATAAACCAGATCCACGTTGGATGCAGGCGTCACGGCCAGCGAGAGGTTCTTGAGCGGGTCCTGTCCGATCTTGTCGAGAAAGGCATTCAGCTTGAACTCCAGGGGCTCCGTGGAACGCACCCAATCGAAGTACCCGTTGTTGCCCGCCAGCATGCGAAGCAGCGGCAAGTTGGCATCGTCGCCGACGCCGAACACCAGCGTGTGCGGCCGCTGGGCCGGCGGGTGCTTGCTCCACTCGGCGGTGTACCATGCCGCCAGTTTGCCGGTTTGCACGGTGCCCTCGGTGGCGCCGCCGTCGCTGATCAGCATGAGGTAGGGATCGCTCGCGCCGGTCTGGCCGAGCGCGGCGGTCAAGGCACGTTGCAGGTCGGTTCCACCGCGGATGCGGCTGTTGCGGATGAAGGCCAGCGCCTGCTCGACGTTCTGCGGAGTGGCCGCGCGCGGCTGCGGGGCCAGCAGGTTCAGTTCGGAGTTGAACAGCAGCAGGTTGAATGAATCGGTGGGCCGCAGGCGGCGCAGCGCGGCCTCACAGGCGGCAAAGCTCCGCTCCAGCTTGTCCCACTGCATCGAGAGCGAGTTATCGAACAGGAGGATGAGCGTGCGGGGGGCCCCCTCGGGGACATGCCCGGCGACATGCTGTGCGCTGCCGGCCGGTGCAGTGGGAATGCGCAGCAGCGCCTGGGCCTGAAAGAACCCCGGCTCGGAGGCGTTCCCGCGTTCGGCGATCACTCGAAGCGTGTCGGCCCCGGCCGGATCCAGCGCGTAGCGGACCGCGAAATCTTCCTTCAACTCCACGTTGTTGGCGAAAAACTCGGCCTTCACCATGTTCGGCGTGCGTTCGCGGATCTGCAGGGGGTAAGTCTTGGCGACGGCCGCGAAATCCTGGATGGCGTGAGCGGACCGCAGCTCGAAGGTGATGGTGAGATGTCCGGCCGTCTGGACGCCGTAGACATCCGGCTTGAGCGGGACTACAAACTCGGACCGATACCGTTCCACGGCGACGGGGTGCTGGTACTCCATCTCGATTCGTTTGGTGCCGAAAGGTGGAATTGGCACGATACGGGCGGTGAACTGCTGGCTGGGGACGGAGGGAGCACCGCTCTCGTCCACCCCGCGCTCGCCCATTTGCAGCAGCCCTGGATCGATGCTCTGGGCCTTCGCCTGCGCGTAGATCTCTCCCGCGCGGCGGCGCTCCAGAATGACCCCCGGTATGCGCGTGACGTCGTCCCAGACGGCGAAATCGGACACCGTGGCTTTGGCGGGCAACGCGAATTCGTAAACGCCCTCCTCGATGGTTCCGGTATGGTTACCGTAGATCTGCCGGACCCGCACTCGCGCAACGCCGTTATCGATGAGGATCTCGACGTGCATCTCGTCGAGCGAGAAGGTCGCGGCGTCGGGCTGCTGCCGGTTGCCCGGTATAAGCACGCCCGTATCGGCCGGCGCGCCGGCCGCCAAAGCGAGCGATGCAATCAGCAATCGGCAGGGCGCCGAAAGGAGCCTCATCGCAGTGCTCCTTCCGCAATCCGCACCAGCCCGTTATCCGTTCCCACGTAAAGATAACCGCCGCCGGCTGCCAGCGCCGTCACGTTCTTCGAGGGCAGCCCCACGGTGGTGTTGCGCCAGCGGCCGGACGCCCGGTCGAAGATGAAGAGACCGCGGTCGAGACTGCCGGCGTAGACCTGCCCGCCGCTCGCCGCCATGGCGTTCGGATTTACCACGAAACCTTCTTTCAGATCCGGAAACGAGCGCCATTCGCCCGACCCATCGAGCCGCAGCACTCCGGCGCCATAGGTTCCGGCGAACCACTCGTCTCCCACGCGCGCCAGCGCGGTAATCCAGTTGTGCTTCAGGTGCGAGTTGGCGGTGGTGTAGTTGGCGCGCACGGTATCGTCATCCAGCACGGAAACGCCGCCCAGCGTCCCAGCGACCGTCTCGGCTCCCCGCGTGGCGATTGTGTACACGTGATTGTTCACCAGCCCGTGAAAGACGTAGAGGCTGCGCACTCCGGAGCGATCCACGAACGACAGGCCCGCCGCGGTGGCCACCACCATGCCTCCACTGCGGTCCCCATCGCGAAATGCCACGTCCGTGACGTGATCGGAAAGGAAGCCGTCTTTGCGCCCCATCGCCTGACGCGGCTGGCCGCTGGAATCGAACAGCACCAGGCCATTGGCGGTGGCCACGGCGGTGCGCGCGTGTTGCTCGTCCGCCACGATGCGATTGATGCAGAAGAGCGCGTCGTCTTCGTGATGGACCGCGCGTTCGAAGCCGGCATCCACCACGTCGAGGCCGCGATCGAAGTAGCCGATCCACAAGCGGCCGCCGCTGAGCGCCAGCGCGGCCACGTTACGATTGGCCATCACCGCGCTAACCTCCGTGAGCACGGGCCGCCAGCGTTTGGACGCCGCGTCGTAACGGTAGATGGCACTTTCGCCAACCGCGTACATGCCGCCCTCCAGGTTGGCCAGGCGGAGAATGGGAACCGGCGGCGCGTCCGAATCCAATGGAACCGCGGCCGGCGGCACGGGCCGGGACTGAAGGGGCACATCGACGATGCCCTCGTCTTCAGTGCCGACGTGAAGGGTCGCTCCGCCGCGGATGAGCGCGCGGGCGAAGAAGCCATCTGCGAGCGTGCGTTGGCGCTGTCCATCGCGGAACTCCACAACCCCCAGTGGGGTACCCACATAAGCCATCTCATCTTGGACGGTTAGCGAAAGGACCTGCGGATCGGGCAGCGCGGAAAGAAGCTCCTCCAGTTGTCCGGCCCGATAGTGGAAGACGCCATTTTCGAGAGTGCCGATCCAGAGATTGCCCTCGCTGCCCGCGAGGGCCGTAATGTGCGCGGTCTTCAGGCGAGGGTGGAAAGGCGCGAGCCGCCGGCCGTCGAACACCAGCAGTCCCTGGCGCTCCGTGCCGAGCAGGACCCGGCCCGAGCCCAACACCAACACCGAGGTGACGATTCGCAAACCGGAATCCGCCGGAAGGATCTGCCGAAAACGCGCGCCATCGAAAGCCAGCAGTCCCTCGCCGTGTGTGGCGATGAAAAGCTCCGGCTCAGCCGAACCGGCAGCGATCCCCACCGACATGGAGCCCAGCTCCGCGGGCGGCAGCTCGATGCCTGCACGGTACGAGCGGATGAGTGCGCCGTTCGGATCGTATAGGAAGAGACCGGCGCGCGCGCTCACGGCGATCATTTCCTTATAGGGCGCGAGATCGCGGAAGGCAGGGCTTGCGGCGGTCGGCTCTACGCCTGCCGGTACGGCGCGGTCCACCGGGATTACCCGGACCGGGAATTGCGATTTCGAGAGAACCTCGGCGGTAGATTCTTGCTTTGCTCGGGAGGCTTGCCAGAACACCACCGCGAGGGCCAACAGAGGGGTGGCCAAAACGACTGCCAGAATCCCCCGCCACCGGCGGAGCCCCCACGGCCCTGGAAACATGCTGATTACAGGATATGCGGTACCGCCGCGTAACTCAAGCCGTTTGGTACTGCCGTACTGCCGGTGCAACGGCCTTTTACCAAGAGATTATCCCTCCGCGCGCGGTTCCGGCGCCGTCTTCGGTTCCGCCTCGCCGCAATGGCAGGTGTAGCACGAGACGTGCATCTTGCCGTCCTCGAACCCCGCGTTGATCTTCTGCATCATCCCGAAACCCGCGGCAAACACCCAGCCGAGAACCCTACTGGCGGACGCCGTTCAGCGAATACTCGGGGGCGGTTCTCACCGGAGGCTCCGCCGCATCGGGCCGCTTACCAGTCGGATGAGACCGGCAGGAACGAGGTCTGCATCCAGGCTTTCCCGGAGCCGCGCGGCGCGACGCGGGTTTCGACCGGCGGAGGGCAATGTCCGCAGTGGGGCCCTGGCGCAGGCGGGCGTGAGTTGTTCTACGTTTCGCCGGATTAAACTGATGGCGGTGAGCCTGAAACTCGGAGCCGGCTCAGTCGAGCCTTCCACTCCCCGCGACCTGTTCTCGCTGCCCACCGATGACATCGACTGGTCTCCTTATGACACTGCGCCGGATGGGCAGCGTTTCCTGGTGCGCGCCACTCGGCAACATGGTGAGCTGCCGCTGACGGTGATCGTGAACTGGCCGGCGCTGTTGAAGAAAGGAGCGGGCGCGCAATGAAAGCCCGGATTGCCTGGGACCTTTACCAAAACGTGGCGCCGATTGGCGCGGGCGGGATGGGCGAGGTGTATCGCGCGCACGACCCGCGCGTGGGACGCGACGTGGCGATCAAAGTGTCGCAGGAGAAGTTCACGGAGCGGTTTGAGCGGGAGGCGCGGGCGATCGCGCCGGCTGGCTTCATCGGATAGGATCTCACGGAAGCAGAATGCCGGAAGCTCCGGCCAGTCTTGCCGGACGCTGAAGCGAATGCGCACGACATCGGGTGCAAGACACCTGTTTACAGGATGCACCGCTAATACATGCCCAGCGCCAGTTCCAGCCGCCGCAGGCCTTCCCGGAACATCCCGGTGTCGACACCCATGCCGATGCGGATGTAATCGGGCATTTCGAAGAACCGGCCGGGGACGGCGGAGGTTTCCCACTCGGCCCTCAGGCGGGCCAGGAAGGCGTCGGCATCCCCGCCGGGCAGGCGCGCGAAACAGGTAGTGCCGAAATCCGTGGGCGGGGCCGGCATTTCGGGGTGACGCTCCAGGAAGGCGGCCAGCAGGGCGCGGTCGGCCTCCAGCACCCGGCGCGCCCGCTCGCGCAACAGGCCCAGATTTTCGAATGCCGCCACGCCGAGCACCTCCGCCAGATGCACCGGCGTGGCGCCGTAAATGTCGTTCAGCCGGCGCATCTTCCAGGCCAGCTCGGGCTGCGCCAGGATCCACCCGCAGCGCAGGCCGCTCAGCCCGTACACCTTGGTCAGGCTGCTGGTGACGACGAACCGCGGTCCAAGCTGAAAGGCGCTCCGCGGCGTCCGTTCATAGACCGCGTCGAGATACACTTCATCCACCAGCACCAGCGCGCCCGCCTCGGCCGCCAACTCGCCGATCTCGCGCAGGGCCGCCTCCGGTGTGAGCACGCTGGAAGGGTTGTGCAGGTTGGTGAGGACGATCAGCCGGGTGCGTGGAGTGAGGGCGCGGCGCACTTCCGCCGGGTCCACCGCGAAAGCGTCCTCGGGGCGGCGGGCGAAGCGCCGGATGTCCGCTTCCAGGTAGCGCGCGGCATCCAGGATGGGGCCGTAGACCGGCTGTTCCATGAGCACCTCGTCGCCCGGCTCCAGGATGGCGGCCATGGCGAGGTGGTTGGCCATGGAGGTGCCCGCCGCTTCCACCACGCACTCCGGCTCCACGCCGGCGTGGCGTGCGATGGCGCATTGGAGGGGCGCGTATCCGTACTTGTTTTCGCCGTGGATTTCCAGGCGCGTGAAATCGAAGGGCAGGTCGCGCAAGGGGAACGCGCCCACCCCGCTGGTGGCCAGGTTATAGAGGGCCCGGCTCTGGGTCTTGGCCCAATGCATGTAATCGGATTGTTTGTGTCTCATGAAGGGCGCACGCGGCGGCGGCGCCAATACCAATATACGGGAAGGCCCGCCAGCATGATCAGGATGGCCATGACGCTGTTGAATGGGTCGGCCAGGATGGTGCTGGCCACCACGCCCAAGCAGACCAGCGCAAACAGCGCGGGGGTATAAGGATAGCCGGGCGTGAGGAAGATGGCGCCGGGAGCGGAGGGGACATTGGAGGGCACGCCAGACGGTGGCCCGGAGGACGCACCGGACGGCACGCCAGACGGTGCCCCCGACGGGATCCCGGACGGCACGCCAGACGATGCCCCCGGCACCCCCGAGGGCGCTCCCCCGCGATTCTGGCGCCGGAAGCGGTAGAGCGCCAGCGCGGCCAGGGTGAACGCAAGAAAATCGACGCTGACCTCGTAATTGAGGATCTGCTCATAGCGGCCCGAACAGGCGATGGCGGTAGCCAGCACGCCTTGCAGCACAATCGCCACCACCGGCGCGCCGGTGCGCGGCGAAAGCCGGCCGACGCGCTCGAAGAACAGGCCGTCGCGCGCCATGGCATTATATACGCGCGGGGCGGTGAGCATCCCCTGGCTGAGGAAACCCAGCGTGGAGACGGCGATGCCCACGGCGATGAATAGCGCGCCCTTATCGCCCAGGGCCGCGCGCATGACGTCCGAAGCGGGCGTAGCGGTGCGGTCCAGCCCGGCGGGGCCGAGCACCTTGAGGCAGGCGACATTCACCGCTAGATACAGCGCTACCACGCCGGCCACGCCCAACAACAGGCCGCGGGAGAGATCGCGGCGCGGATCGCGCATCTCGCCGGCCACGAAGCTGGCGGTCTGCCACCCGCCGTACGCGAAGGCCACCGGGATCATCGCGGCGCCCACCGCGCGCAACAGACCGAACGAGACTGGGCGGTCGACCAGCGGCAGCGGATGGATGGCGCCTCCGCCCAGCGCCAGGCCGGCAATCACCAATGCGGCGATGGCCCCGGTCTTCATCAGCATGAGGGCGCTTTGCACGTTGCTGCCGGCCTTGGCGCCCAGGCAGTTGATGGCGGTGAGGGCCAGCAGGGCGACGGCCCCGATGGCGCTGTCGCTCCAGGTGAGACCGCTGATTTCGCGGAAGTATCCGGCGAAGGTGATGGCCACGGCCGCCATACCGGCGGTCTGCGTGACCAGCAGCAGCACCCAGCCATAGAGGAAGGCCACCGCCGGATGGTAGGCCTCGCGCAGATAGGCGTACTGTCCGCCCACGCCGGGCAGCCGGGTGGCCAACTCAGCCCAGATGAAGGCTCCGGCCATGGCCAGCGCGCCGCCCAATACCCAGACGCCCAGGATCAGAAACGGCGTGTGCACCGAGTGGGCCACCACCGAGGGATTGCGGAAGATGCCCGACCCCACGATGCCCCCCATCACGATCATGGTGGCGTCAAACAGCCCGAGCTGGCGGCGCGGTGGGGGGTTGTCCAAGGCTACACCGCCAGCCGGGCGGCCAGCTTTTCGCGTCCGCCCTGGACGGCGATATCCAGCGGCGTGTCGCCGGTGCGGTCGCGCCGCCCGCGGTCGCCACCGGCGTCCAGGACTGCTTCCAGGAGCCGCAGGTTGCCGCGCGAGGCGGCCTGGTGGACGGCGGTCCAGCCGCGCTCGTCGGCAATGTTGGGGCTGGCGCCGCGCGCGAGCAGCCAGAGGGTCTGCGGAATCTGGCCCCAACGGATCAGATCGTTGAGCAGCGGCTTGCCGTTAGCGGTGGCGCGGTCGGGATCGGCGCCATGTTCCAGCGCCATTTCAGCCATCTCGTAGGCGGCGCCCCACACCGGGTGGGAGAATGCCTCGGTGGGGTCGGCGCCGCGCTCCAACAGCAGCTTGAAGAGGGCGGCGTTCTTGGCGGAAGCGGCCAGGGAGGGTGCATCCGCGTCGTGGGCCCATGAGCGGGTGCGGGCGGCGAGATCCGCTCCGGCATCCAGCAGCAGGGCGGCGGCTTCCACCAGGGGCGCGCCCGGCATCCGCGATCCGGCGGCGCATTGAAGGGCGGTGAGGCCGCCGGCATCGCGCTCGGTTGCGAACGGGGGGCGCTTCCGGAGGGTTTGGCGCAGCAGATCCAGATCGCCCAGAGCCGCTGCGGCGAAGCCATCCACGCGGGCGCCGCCGCGCCGCAGCCGTTTAATGTACTCCGGCTCGCCCATGAAGGCCGCCACGATGATGGTGCGCGCCGACGGCCAAGCGGCGGTCAGCTCCTGGTCCGCGCCGTTGGCGAGCAGCCATTCCAGGCAGGCCAACCGCTCGGGCGTGGGCTTGGCGCCGCGGCCGTGCGGCTCCTCCTGCAGCAGGGCATGGAGGGGGCGGTAGTTCTTCCAGGCAGCATTCAGATCGGCGCCCTTGGTGAGCAGGAATGCCAAGGCTGGCTGGAAGGCCCTGCGCCCAGCCGCCACTACCGCCCTGGGGTGGCGCGCCGCTGGGGGATCCGCCGCCACCGCCTGGCGCACCGCGCGCATCTCGCCGGAGCGGATGGCTTCGATGAGAGCATCGGGCATCCCGATGAGGATAGCAGAGGGAAGGCCGTTGTGGGGCAGACCCCGGGGCTGGGGGCGGGGAAAGGTGGGGCTGCCGCGGCTTTTGGCCACCGCCGGGCTGTCGCGAGTCCAGACCGAGGGGCTGCTGGTTGCCGGGGCTGTTGGGCGCCGCCGTGTTGCGGACCCGGTGGGCTGCCGGTTGCCGGGGCTGTTTGGGGGCTGGCGCGTTGCGGACCCGAGGGGCTGCTGGTTGCCGGGGCTGTTGGGGGCTGGCGCGTTGCGGACCCGGGGACTGCCGGTTGCCGGGGCTGTTGGGGGCTGGCGCGTTGCGGACCGAGGGGCTGCCGGTTGCCGGGGCTGCCCTGCCCTTGGCTACCGTGGGCTGCGGGGCCCTGCCGGCCTGCCCCATGCGCGGTTCCGGGCTACTGCGGCGGTTCCGGTAGGTCAACCCCGATCGGCTCTCCGGAAACCACCAGTTCCACGCGCCGGTTTTGTTGCCGGCCGGCGGCGGTATCATTCGAGGCGACCAGATTCTCTTTACCGAATCCCATGCAACTACAGGACGAGGGCCAGTGCGAGGCCTTCGGCGCCCTGTTCGCAAATACCCCGTCGGTGGGCTTCAGTACGTAACGGCGAGGCGTGCCTGGGACACGTCAACCAGACGGCGACCATGCTCGCGTTCTGCTGAGGGCGGGAAAGGCTCTCCGTGCTGGAGAACCTGGTCGGGATCTCCCCATTCTGTGCTCTGCGTCAAGCTTCTTTGGCGCTTGATCTTGGAGCTTCGCCATCGCCAAGGATGTTGCGAATCATAGGCGCTGACAAGTATATCTGCCGAAGAGGCTCTTCCGCGGGCAGGGAACTTGCCAGCTTCATGATCGTCTCGCGGCTGAGCGCCAGTTGGCGATCCGCTGAATCTCGATCGCCTGAATTCCGGCAGAGTTCAAAGGCGGTCGCGTGAACGCGCCAGGCCGCCAGCGGCAGCTCGAAACCTTCCATCGCGGCCAAAGCCTTGCCGATGCACCGTTGCGCGCGCGCGAGGTCTGGTTCGGCCAGGGCCACGCGGGCATTTGCTTCCCAGGCCAGTGCCTGCCAGGTGTGTTCCGCGGTTGTCAGCGTGAGGCTGAGAAACCGTTCGGCTTGCGGCCGGGC
>JBKQPR010000209.1:0-5756 GCA_052144935.1 Bryobacteraceae bacterium | reverse complement strand
CGAGGGTGGTACTCAGGTCTCACAGGAAACCTCTTGCAGTCCTTGCCTTCACTGTGCAGAATGGTCGTGTGTGGTCTTGACTGACCCGCCGCACCACCACAATGGATCGGGCAGAGATTGGCCGTATGAGTCGGCCACTCGGAAACAACTTCCTCGAAAGTGGGCATATCGTCCATTAGCATCGCCATGGCGGACCGGCGTGGTTCCACTTTCCAGAATGCCCGTTCACGGCCGGTGCCACCGCATTCGAGTGGTTTAGCCACTTGCGGACCGATCGGCCTCATTCGGTTCCAAAGTGATTCTCAAAACGAGATGTGGCGCACCCTTGGTTTCGGGACGTCCGTCAAAAGAGGTCGAGTTGTGTCTCTATGCACGCTCAGGCGAGCTGTGCGCCCGCGAACTGCTGCGGCACAGTTACATTGCGTGATTTCTGAAGCTCACCCGGTGCATCGACCACGGCAAGCCAGGAGTCGGTCAGCGGTGAGGGTTTTGGGGGCCGTCGGCCGCCAAGGGACGCCATTCTATGTTCCGCACAGCCGCCGCCGTGGAGTAGGTTGCAATGCCGAATGGTATCGATTTATCGATGTCACCCTCCCGCAGGGCAATCCACTTCTTGCCGATGCTCACCTCGATCACGAGTTCGTTGTCAATCCAGGCCGAGATGGTGGCGGAAGTCACCCGCAGGCGCAGGGAGTACCAGCAGCCGAGCTCGAACCTCCGCGTGAAGGTGGTCTCGTTCATCGAAGCATCGGCGCCATCGATGCTCGACAGGCCCATAACTCACCGCCCCAGCCGCCGTTGATCCATGTGCAGAAGGAGTCTTGCACTGGGAACGTGATCCCAGCAAAGAAATCGGTCCCGCTCAACCGGGCCGCATCCATACGGATCTCGTAATTAGTGGTGGGAAACGGGAGAGAGGAAGCCGCCCAGGTGATGCCGGTGAGAACGCCGGAGCCGATGTTGATGACGCCCTTGCCGATGGTGACTTTACCGGCCCCGAAGAAGTCCGACTCCTTCCAGTTCACCAGCGATTTGCCGTCGAAAAGTGGGCGCCACTCGCCAGCCGCGGGGACGGCGGCTTTGGCCTCCTGGCCAGCAAGGGGACCAGGCGCGAACAACGCCGCGCCGAACATCAGCTTGACGACGAGCGCATCTCTCATCATGAGGCGGAGACCGGGCCGGTGCGTGGACTTAGCGGCCGCGTCCCAAGAACCCGCTTTGGTCCCTCTCGGCTGCCTCGCCCGTCGGCGGCGGATAAGCTTTCGCCCCTGGCGGCGCGGGCCCAACGGCATTGAGCACGCGCAGCGCCGCCTGGCGCACCGGCTCCGGCATCGTGGTCCCAGACAAATGGGCGTACAATTCCAGCGCCTGCGCCCGATTGCCCGGCATCAGTCCTTCGGCGCATAGCAGAGCGGCTCGGGCCGCCACTGGAAACACCGGAGGCTTCGTACGATCCAGCGCCGCCCGCAACACTCTGGAGGCTTCGAGGCCCCCGATCATTCCCACCGATGCCGACGCTGCCGCGGCAACTTCAGCGTCGTTGTCGTCGATCAACTTCGTCAGGGCGTCCAGTGCTTTGGCGTCCTTGCGCACGCCAATCGTGGTGATGACACCCACTTGCAGCCGGCCCTTCAATTTCGGCAGCGCAGCGCGTAGAGCCTCGTCTACCGACGGGTCGGGGTTCGGCTCCAGCCCGAAGCGGGCGTAGCAAGCGAGTTGCGGGTGGCTCAGCAGCGCCGACATCGGCTGCACCGCCTCCTTGCCGCCCACGAACGCCAGTTTCTTGCAGGCGATGGCCTTCTGAAACACCGTCGAGTTTGGGTCCTTGACGAGCGCGAGCAGTTTCGCCGGATCCATTTTCCAGATCGCCAGTCCGTCGAATTCGGGGGGGACAAACGGACCTGCCGGCCGCGCTCCCCTGCCGCCTCCTGGCGCTTGGCCCGGCGCGGCTCCCGGTGCTCGTTGTGGCGGTTGTGTCTGTCCAGGTGCTTGTGGCATTTCGATAACCTCCTGATTCTCTCGGTGCCTTACATACTGGTGGCCAGCGCTTCCATCCGCCAGGGCTCACGATAGGCCCGGCTGCGCATGCGGTTGGCTTCTTCGTCTTTGAGAAACATTCGCCTGGCCGGATCCCAGGTCAACTTCCGGTTCAGTTGAGCGCAAATCCAGGCCGCATGAGAGGCAACGTGCGTATGACATGTGACGTCGGCATTGGCCCGCGGCTGAACCCGCGCACGGACGCTTTCCAGAAACTCGCGCATATGCTCCAAGGTCGGGTCATACCGGGTACCCTGGCTAGTAGGCAACAAAGACTTCAGATTGGGAGACACCTCGATGCGTCCGCTATCCCCAGTCTCTACCCAGCCTTCGGTTCCTTCAAACCGGTTGCTGCACGAGCCGAGCCCCATCCAACTGTGGTTGCGCAGGATGAGCTGCACGCCATTGACGTACCGGCAATAGATCGTGTACCGGCCGATGAGGCCGTCGCCCCGGAAAGTGCCGCCTTCGGGCACGTATTCGACTGGCTCGGTGTACTCCATGTCCGCGGCCCATTGAGCCATCGCAACGGTGTGCGACGCCCACTCCAGCAGACCGGCGTGGAAATCCCAGAACTCACCCCTGCCACGGTCCGGGTAGGCGGAATTGTACGGCCGCCAGAGGCACGGACCCAGCCACTTGTCCCAATCGAAGACCAGCCGGTTCGGCTCCGGAGTCTCCGCCGGCCACCAGCCGTGCCCACCCGCGTCAACAGCTCCCAACCCAATCGCTGTATCGGCGTGCACCGCGAGCAGCCGCCCCAGTTTACCGCTCCGGGCCAGCCCGACTGCGAACTCAAAGGCGAACTGGTTTTTCCGCTGGCAGCCCGATTGGTACACCACACCATAGCGGCGCACATTGTCGGCCAGAGCGTAGCTCTCCATGATCGACATCGCGGCGGGTTTTTCGATATACATGTCCTTGCCGGACTGCGCCGCCCACATCGCCATGGGTCCGTGCCAGCGGTCGCTGGTCGCAATAAGGAGACAGTCGACATCCTTGCGCGCCAGGAGTTCGGCCGGGTCGCGATACATCACGCAGTCGTTGTTTTTGTAATAGGTATCGACGGTGCTCTTGACGATCTCGCCGGCGCTGTCCCGAACGTCTGCGATGGCCACGAACCGCACGCGTGGATCGCTCAGCAACTGCCTCAGATCGTGCATTCCGCGATTGCCAAGGCCGATGCCGCCGAATACCAGTTGATCGTTTATGGCTACGCCGGCCACCCTAGGCCCTATCGCGGGTTGAGCCGGCGCCTGGCCCCCGGGCGCCTGACCAGGTGCCTGGCTCGGAGGCCCCTGACTTTGGGCTTGGCCCAGCATAGTCCCGGTGGACACCGCGGCGGTGCCGGCAAGGGCCAAGGCTTTCCCCCATCTTCTTCGTGTAATGCCTTGCTTCTCTTCGGCCATAATTTGCTCCCGAAACGGACTAGAGGCTCTGCAACTCCTGAGCTCGACTGTATCACGTCGCTAGTCTGGCCTCAAGGTCACAATTGGGCCGGGCGGCGCGGCGGGCTTTGCTCACTGCTCAGAACGAGTTGGCTCATGATGACCCTGACCATGTGTCCACTGAGCCCTGACAGACGCGGTGTTGGGTGAGTCCTGGTGATCGGCTCATTTAAATTGAGTTGCGCAGGAGGTTGCTTCGTCCACAAAAAGTGGTGACGGCATCTTGTCGCCTGTCGAAAAGTCCCGCCGGAGTTTCCGTCCGGTTTGTTCGGCATAACCGGCCAATCTCTGCCCGCTTTCCTGCTCAGGCGAAAGTGGGCTTCAATGGCGCGCCGATGACTCTCTTGTCGCACTCCGGAAAATCGAATGCAAGGGCCACCAGGAACGGGGCCCCGATTGCCCCAGGCAGGCCGTCACTCGCCAAGGTAAGACAGTTTCGAACAAAAAAGGAATATTGCTCTGAATCGCTGCCCGCGGGCTCCTCACTCACAACATTGGCTGGTAAACTTCGGCTACTCGGGAGCGGGCATAGTGGACGACGAGTGGGCATATACGGCCACGCTGGCGAGATCGGGCATCAGACGATCCTGCAGACGGCCCACTGTGCGGCTGCGGCAACAGGGGCTGCCTGGAGACCCTTGCCGGAGGCCCGGCCCATCGAGGTCGGCTTCGATCGCCGGGTCTTCCGCAGCACTCGGCCCATGTCGGTCCGCTCGATTTGTTCTTGGGTCAGACGCGATCAATCAACGGCGAAGGAAATATCAAAAGCATAGTAACAATCCTCCGGCCGAGCCGGAGGCTTTTGCGGTTGCTGGCCCCTCAAAGGGGCCTGATCGCAACCGCTCCAAAACCGGTCCCGCGCGCCGCACGCTGCTGATCGGGCCGGTTGCGCCCGACAGCGCACGAACGGCATACTCCTGGATACGTCAAACTTCTACTGCCTCCCCGGCAGAGCCGGGGGATCTCCCAACTGATTAGAACCGCTACCACGGAAACAGGACTATAAGAGCGTGCATCGCCTTCGTGGCGTGGGAATAGGCGTCGCGAATCATGCATATCACGTCTTTGAGTTCTTCGGCTCGCGATTTGATTCCGGGAAGGTGTCTCGTGAACGCCGTCGCCGCGATTTCGCCGGCATAGTACAACTTTGGGCCGCCGCCCTTTCCAGAAGGATGGAGAGTAATCTCCAGCCTCGCGATTTGCGTCCGGGTGCGCATTGCGATCGGCCCGCCAGCAGGCCCAGGAGACCGGCGAGCCGTCCACGAGCTTGCTTGCCGCATCAGCGTACGGGCGGCGACGCCGCGCGGCTGGAAGCTCTCACCCGCGCAGTCGCATGGCCGCCGGCCAGCGCGCCGCGGGCGGCACGCCGGGCGGAAACACAGACTGGTTCGGCCTAGCGGCCGGCAGTGGCGCCGGGCAGCGATCGGAGAAGCCCTCGCGGAAGGCGCTTTGCGCTCGGCGCCGGCGACCCCCGCGGCGGGAAAAGGCGTGAGGGCGCTTCGCGCTCGCGGAGCGGCCGATTTCCTCCACTCGCCCCGTTGCATTCCGGAGATTTCGGTGCCATCCTGTCTGAAACGGCGGTTCACCATTGCCAGAGGCTGGACGAGGTGGAATCTGATGGTTGACACAATCGGATCGATTCTGCAGAGGAAACGGCGCGAAATCTGGTCCGTATCGCCCGATACGAGTGTTTACGATGCCATCGCGCTCATGGCGGAAAAAAGCATAGGGGCGGTACTCGTGATCGCGGACGCCAAGCTGGTCGGGATTGTCTCGGAACGGGATTACGCCCGAAACGTGATTCTCCAAGGCCGGTCTTCCAAAGGGACCAGGGTTGAGGAGATCATGACGAGGGATCTGGTCACCGTGATTCCTGAGAATACCATCGACGAATGTATGCGGATCGTGACCCACCACCGGATTCGGCATCTTCCCGTTATCGACAGAGGCAACCTTATAGGAATCGTCTCCATCGGTGATATGGTGAACGCCGTGATCGCTGACCAAGCCCATACAATCGATCAATTACAGACGTACATCGGCAGCAAATATCCGGCCTGATTGACTTGCCCTCCGCAACGCCAATGCGGATTTGCCGTATCGTATCCCGGGGAAAATGTTCGCCAAGGTCCCAAGCCTACGTCTTGGCGGGTGACCCGGTAATCGCCTGAAACGTGCTGCACACTCGGCCCCTCGGGCGGGCGCGGTGCGCTCGCCCGCGACGAACTCCGCGCGGCGTGCAATCGTCGCCCGCCGTGGGTAGGTCGTCTC
>JBKQPR010000208.1:0-19973 GCA_052144935.1 Bryobacteraceae bacterium | reverse complement strand
TCGGGCGCAACCGGCCCGATCAGCAGCGTGCGGCGCGCGGGACCGGTTTTTGAGCGGTTGCGATCAGGCCCCTTTGAGGGGCCAGCAACCGCAAAAGCCTCCGGCTCTGCCGGAGGATTGTTACTGTAAGACATATGGGAATGCTGGAAGGAACCACGGCACTGGTCACGGGAGGCTCGCGGGGCATCGGACGCGCCATTTGCCTGCGGCTCGCGAAAGACGGCGCGAACATCGTGTTGCATTACCATCGCAATCGGGCCGCCGCCGAAGAGGTCGCGGCTGCCATTGGCCGTGAAGTAAGATTGGTCCGCGCCAACATGGCGTCCATCGAGGAAATTGAGGCCATGTTCCGCGAGCTGGGCGACCTCAGGCTCGACTTCCTGATCAACAACGCGGGAATCTGGAAGGGCACGCCGATGGGATCCTCGCCGGCAGCGGTCATCGACGAACTGCTCGACACGAACCTGAAGGGTCCTTTTTGGGTCACGCAATGCGCGCTGCCCTTGCTGAAGGATGGCGGCCGAATCGTCAGTATTTCTTCCGTAGCAGGGCGGATCGGCGTAGCGGGAGGCCGTAGTCTCTACGGCGCGGCGAAGGCTGCCATAGACTCGCTGACACGAAACTGGGCCCTGGAACTGGCGCCGCGCAAGATCCTGGTGAATGCGGTGGCTCCCGGCTATGTCACCTCGGATATGACCGCGGACTACTTTTCCGATCCGAAGATATACGAGAATGTTCTGCGACGCCACCCGCTGGGGAGAATCGCCGAACCCGAAGATGTCGCCGATGTGGTGGCCTTTCTGTGCTCCGATGACGCCAGATTCATTACTGGGCAGAGCATCAATGTCAGCGGCGGGTCGGTGATTTGATCGCTGCCGGCCCGGTAATCTGATCGCCTCCGGCCCGGTAATCTGATCGCTGCCGGCCCGGTAATCTAATCACCTCCGGCCCGGTAGTCTGATCGCTACCGCCCTGTGATTTGAGGGCGGGTGCGGCCACGGAAAAGGCGGTCTCGCCGACTTTACGATATCGATTGCACCGATACCAGTGGCGTGTACCGTGCGATGGCGCTGAAGTCGCGGTCGCGGTGCCATAGAGTTGCTCCGCGATCGATTGCGATTGCGGCGATCAGGCAATCCACCGAGGATCTGATAGTGATGCCCCGCCGCCTGCCCTCGCGGTAGATTTCCGCCGCGGATAGGAACAGGCTCAGTGGGATCGGATCGCAGAGGACTGGAATCGCCAGGAATACCGCGCGAAAGGCATCGCTTTCTGGGCCTGGCCTGAGACCTTGAAAGACCTCTTGAACAATCGGCCCGCAGGTTGTGAAGCGAAACAGTTCCTCCTCCTGGATGGCGTAGCGCGGCTTCCTCGTCAGGAGATCAATCCAAATGGATGTGTCCACTAAAATCATTGGGGACGGCGGCGGCGCGATGGCTGGTCTCTCCGCATTTGGGACAGATCTCCTTTCCAAATGCCGGATGCAAAGAAACGAGGAAGGCTCTGGATTTTTCGCACACGGATCACCTCTTCCAGCGCGGTGTTTACCGCCGCGGAGTATGTCCTCGCTCCCAGAAGCTCGGTGGCCTCGGTGAGCAGCCGCTCATCCAACACAAGATTTGTGCGCTTCATGTGTATAGCATATCATGCCGCGGGAAGGCCGTGCCCGTGTCACTATAAGGCTATGTGGCTGGGAATCGATATCGGTACCGGAAGCTCGCGCGCGCTTCTGGTGGACGATCGCGGCGCCGTCCGCGGCGGGTACACCGCGCTTCACGAAGACATCCTGATGCAGCAGCCCATGTGGGCCGAGCAGCGCCCCGATAACTGGTGGGACGCGGCCGTCACGGCGATTCGCGGCGTGCTGGCCGAAACCGGCATCGCGGGCAGCGCGGTGAAGGGCATCGGCCTCTCGGGGCAGATGCACGGCCTGGTGATCCTGGACGAAGGCCATCGCGTGATCCGCCCGTCGCTGATCTGGTGCGATCAGCGCAGCCAGCCGCAGGTGGATGCGGTCAATGAAAAGCTGGGCCGCCAGAGGATCCTGTCCTACATCGCCAACCCCGTGCTCACCGGCTTCACCCTGCCCAAGCTGCTGTGGGTTCGCGACCACGAGCCGCGGAGCTTTGAGCGGGTGCGCAAGATGCTGCTGCCGAAAGATTACGTGCGTTTCCGGCTGACCGGCGAATTTGCCAGCGAGGTCTCCGACGCTTCCGGCACGGCGGTTTTCGATGTGGTCCACCGGCGCTGGTCCTTCGAGATGATGGATGAGCTGGGTCTCGACCGCGGCATCCTGCCCCGGTGCTACGAATCGAGCGACGTCACGGGAACCATCACTCCTCAGGTGGCCGAGTTGACGGGACTGGCGGCGGGAACCCCGGTGGTGGGCGGCGGCGGCGACCAGGCTGCGAGCGCGGTGGGCAATGGCATCGTGGAAGAAGGGATCGTGTCTTGCACGCTGGGCACCTCGGGGGTGGTCTTCGCACACATGGAGCAGGTGGCTTACGACCCGGCCGGGCGCGTCCACACCTTCTGCCACGCGGTGCGCGACAAGTGGCACGTGATGGGCGTGACGCAAGGCGCAGGCCTCAGCCTGCAATGGTTCCGCAACCGCCTGGCGCCGGGCGTGGAGTACGACGCGCTGACCGCCGAAGCCGCGCACTCGCCCGCCGGCGCGCAGGGCCTGTTCTGGCTGCCGTACCTGATGGGCGAGCGCACCCCGCACCTGGATGCCACGGCGCGCGGCGGCTGGATCGGGCTGACCGCCAGCCACACACGCGCCGACCTGATCCGGGCGCTCATCGAAGGCGTGTGCTACAGCCAGCGCGATTGCCTGGAGATCATCGAAGCGCTGGGCGTGCAGGTGAGTTCGGTGCGGGCCTCGGGCGGCGGGGCCCGGAGCGCCTTCTGGCGCGGCCTGCTGGCCAGCATTCTGAACAAGCGTGTGGTTACGTTGGAGACCCAGGAGGGGTCGGCGTACGGCGCGGCGCTGCTGGCGCTGGCGGGCACCGGGGCGTACGGTTCGGTGGTGGAAGTCTGCCGCGCGGCGATTCGGGAGACGGAGTCGGTGGCGCCGGGAGATGCGGCTGTGTTCTATGCCAAGGCGCACGGGATTTACCAGGCGCTGTATCCGGCTCTGCGGCCCATCTACCAGCGGATTAGCGGGATGTGAGGCGGACGTAGGAAACAGTGTAAGGATGGGTCTACCGGCCTCGTTCGGGGTTTGGCCGCATGCCTCACAGTTGAGCCAGCGTTCCGGACGGGCCGGCACTTTTCCGGGTCGGCTATACGTCGATTTGCTTCAACCGGTACGTGGATTCGCCTTCGACAGGCCCAGGGGTATTGTCGTCATTGTCGTCATCATTAGCCGCTCTGGTGGTTGATTACCATCTAAAGAGACAACACTTCAGTCGACGGAGGATAGTTGTGAAGCAGAAGAAGCAGAAGCGATTCTCGCTCGCAAAGCGACGCGGGGCAGTGCCTGCGAAGTCAGGACACCGGAAACTAGCGGTTCGGAAGAGTTGTCGAGTTCACTTGGACGCCCTTCGCGTTGATTTGCTTGCGGCTTCAGTACCCGAGCAGGGGCGCCAGTCTGGACCGAACTTCGTCGATTGCCTCGGTTGAGCAGCGCCCGACTTTTTCCGCGCGGCGGGCTTTCCAATCGACACTCTTCACGTGATCGGCCAGGATTACACCGGTAGCGCCATGGGCGGCGGGAACGGCCACTTCGAACGGATATCCCTTGGCTCGATTCGTGATCGGACAAACTAGCGCCAGGCCGGCCTTCGCATTGTATGTTCTCGGGCTCAGTACGAGCGCCGGGCGCCGCCCTGCCTGCTCGCGGCCCGCTTGCGGGTCGAACGTCAACCAAACGAAGTCACCGGTCTCCGGTACGTAGGTCGCGCTCACCAGGACTCCTCGCCCTGAGGCCGTCCCCAGTCCGTTTCCCCATGACGATTCTTGGAGGTGATCCGGGAGACCAGGTCCGAAAGTTCGTACCTCCGTCGGGCTGGGCGCAAGATTATGCTGCCGTCGCGGCCGAAATCCAACGCCAGACAGTCTCCTTCGTTGAGGCGGGCCTCTTTGGCGATCGCCTGCGGAATCCTGACCGCCAGGCTGTTTCCCCATTTTGAAACGGTGGTTTCATTTCGCATATGTGTCTACTTCGAATATACATGCAATCTCACCCGCGATCCACCCGTAGAAGTCCAGGCCATAGTCCAATCGGGCCGGTTCTAACTGACGCTTGTGCTCCCGCCAAGAGCCAGGCCGGCCACGACTGCCGGCCCCATTACCGGTGGTAGACTAGAACTTAATTTTGGAGTCGAACTAAATGT
The DNA here is from genome assembly GCA_052144935.1 of Bryobacteraceae bacterium. Classification (GTDB taxonomy): domain Bacteria; phylum Acidobacteriota; class Terriglobia; order Bryobacterales; family Bryobacteraceae; genus JOPF133. Next base: position 15,636 of record JBKQPR010000208.1, on the reverse strand, counting down.
CTATCCCCGAGAATCAGCAACAGGCGCTTGTGACGCGGCTCATGCAGGCGTGCGGCGGATCCTACAGTCCGGAGACCCGCCGCAAATTCTACATCTCCGGTCCGCAGTGGGCGGCCGCCTACCAGGGCCAGGCGCTTTTCCACGCCCCCACGCGCGAAGCCGTGGGCTTCGAAGAGGTTATCCGGCGGTACGGCGAGATCGGCATCGGCCACTGGACCACCCATGACACCGACGTGATTCCCACCGAGGCGCTGGGGCGGTACGAGCAGGCGGAAATTGTGGAGCGCATCGGCAGGGCGCTGGGGGAGAACGGCGTGCGCTGCTCGATGGTGACCACCGAGACCTTTTACCATGCGGTATGGGCGGCCAGCCCGGCGGCCGAATCGCCGGAGGTGCGCGAGTACGCCAAATTTCGCGTGAAGAACACGGTGGACATCGGCCACGAGCTGGGCGCGGCGTTCGCGGTCTACTGGCCGGGATCGCTGGGCTACTACGTGCAGGGCGCCATCGACGAAACCGACACGCTGCGCTGGTATGCCGAAGCCCTCAACGCGGCCTGCGATCGCGATCTGGAAGTGGCGGCCGCCAAGGGGTGCAAGACGCTGAAGCATTGCCTGGAGGCCAAGCCGTTCGAGCCGCAGGCCGAGATCCTGCTGCCGACCAGCGACGCCATGCTGGCCTTCATCGCCTCCGGCCTCCTGACGCATCCCGAGATGGTGGGCCTGAACCCCGAGTATCTGCACGAGCTGATGTGGGGCGGCGCCCCGCGCGCCGCGCTGGCCCGCGCGCTGGTGGCCGGCAAGCTCTTCCACTTCGACATCAACGACGGCTACCGGCTGAAGCACGACGTGGACATCGGGGTGGGGCTGGTGAACCCGCTGGACTGGCTGAACGTGCTGGTGCTGCTGCGCAGCCACGGCTACCACGGCCCGTTCAACCTGGACTTCAAGCCGCCGCGAACGACCAGCAATTTCGGCGTCTTCGAAGTGAGCTTCCCGAGCGCCGTGGACCGCTTCATCACGCTGTGGGAGATGGCCGGCGAGGTGCAAGACGACCCGATCATTAAAGAGGCGACCAACGCGTTGAAAGCGGGCGGCACGGTGGACCCCTCCGCCGACCCGCGCGACGCTGCCGCCATCACGCGCGCCAACCGCGAGCTGCTCACGCTGCATGAGCTGATCGCGCACCGCCTGGTGCAGATTTTGCTGGGCCTGCATCGCGGGCGGACGTACTCGATTGGGTAGGACACGGGGCAGCCTCTCAGGCGCCTCTCAGGCTGCGGACGCTTTCAGGTCCCAGAGGGCGTCCCAGCCGGCTGAAAGCCGGTTGGGGCCACGAGTGGTTGCCCCACAAGCTGCGCGATACTGAAAGCATGCCCCTCGGCCGCATGCTGATCGTCCTCGGCCTGGTGCTGGTTGCCGCCGGATTGCTGTTCTCGTTCGGCGGGCGGCTGCCGTTTCGCCTGGGCCGGTTGCCGGGCGATCTCTACTTCCACGGGAAAAATTCCAGCTTCTATTTCCCCATCACCACTTGCATTCTGCTAAGCGTACTGCTGTCGCTGGCGATGTGGATTGTGCGCAAGCTGTCTTGACGCGCGGTCTCCCGGCTGGATTGACTCCGGGTGAGCAAATCCCCGTGCGGCACCCAAAAAAAAGCCCCACGCCAGTGAAGGCGTGGAGCATGAAGTTCTACTACAATCTGTCTCGGAGGATGACAGACCGGTGACGATATTAACACCTGGAGGTGCTCAAATCAATTCCAAACAGGCTTTTTGTCGAGCTATTTTTCGTAGAAGATAAGTAATAGCTAGCGTAGTTCTTCTAGTACTTCTTCGAGGATTTCCCGCGGAGGCCGCGTCTTGGCCTGCGGCAGAGTCGCCAGCGGTTCTTCGGCGAGGTGCAGCAGGTCCAGGAACATGGGCTTGTCCGGGTTCACATACAACACACCCGTGAGGACTTCGCCCTTGGCCTCGGCCTCCTCCAGCGCCTTCAGCCCGGCCAGGCGATCGGTCGGATCGTAATTCCGGCCGAGTTTGCGGATCCGCAAGTGCGAGCCGTCGTGCATCTGCACGTCCATCACCTCGCCTTCGGGGATGTCCACCGTAATCTCTTTATAGGAAGGCACAAAATCCAGCTCCTGGAGAACGGCTTCGTGCTCCTTCATGTAACCGTAGCTCTTAGTGGAACCCTGGTGGTCGTTGAACGTGACGCAGGGGGAGATGACGTCGATGACCGATAGCCCGTTGTGAGATATGGCGGTCTTGATAATCGCCTGGAGCTGCCTTTTGTCGCCGCTGAACGAGCGGGCCACGAAAGTGGCGCCCCATTTCATGGCTAGGGCGCAACAATCGAAGGGCGGCAGGTCGTTGGCCGCGCCGGTCTTTTGCGTGGACCCCAGGTCGGCGGTGGCCGAGAACTGGCCCTTGGTCAGACCGTACACGCCATTGTCCTCGATCACGTAAATCAAGGGGATATTGCGGCGCACCAGGTGCATGAACTGGCCGATCCCGATGGAGGCCGTGTCGCCGTCGCCGGTGACCCCCAGGCCCAGCAGGGTGCGGTTGGCCAGGATGGCGCCCGTGGCGATGGCGGGCATGCGGCCGTGGACTCCGTTGAACCCGTGGGACATGCCCAGAAAGTAAGCCGGCGACTTGGAAGAGCAGCCGATGCCGGAAAACTTGGCCACGTTGTAGGGATTCACGCCTAGCTCGTAGAAGCACTCCACGATGCGCTCGGAGATGGAGTTGTGGCCGCAGCCGGCGCACAGGGTGGTCTTGCTGCCCTTATAACTCAGAACCTCCAGACCGGCGCGGTTAGTCTTCCTGGGGGGAGTTACGGTGGTGCTCATTTGCCCTCCTGTTTGACGAGTTCTTCGGTGACCGTGCGGGCATCCAGCGGCAGGCCGCCGTAATAGCGTATGCTGCGCAGTTTGGCGATCAGGTCGGGGTCCAGTTCCAGGCGCATGAGGGCCAGCAACTGGGCATCGCGGTTCTGATCCACCACATAGACGCGCTCGTGGCGGCGGATGAAGTCCTGAAGGTGTTCCGAGAAAGGATAGGCCAGGAAGCGGATATAGCTGGCCTCGATGCCGTACTCGGCGCGCAATTGGTCGCAGCTTTCGCGCACGGCGTAATCGGAGGTGCCCACGGCGATGAAGCCGATTTCGGCGCCCTCGGCGTTGTACACCACGGGTTCCGGCAGGCGCTTGCGCATGGCCTCGAACTTGTGGGCCAGCCGGTCCATGTTATGAATGTAGTCGTCCTCCCGCTCGGTGTACTGGGCGCGCTCATTGTGGCCGCTGCCGCGAGTAAAGTAAGACGCCAGCGGGTGGTTGGTGCCGGGCAGCGTGCGATAGCCGACGCCGTCGCCGTCCACGTCTTTGTAGCGGGCAAAGCCGCCCAGCCGGTCCAGGTCCGCGGCGGTGAGCACCTTGCCGCGTTCCATGGGCTTTTCCGGGTAGACGAAGGGGTCGGCCATCCAGTTGTTCATGCCCAGGTCGAGATCGGTCATCACGAACACAGGGGTTTGGAAGCGCTCGGCAAAATCGAAGGCCTCGATGGCCATGGAGAAGCATTCCTCGGGCGAGCAAGGGAAGAACATGGGATGCTTGGTATCGCCGTGCGAGAGGATGGCATTGGTCAGGATGTCGCCCTGCTGCGTGCGCGTGGGCAGCCCGGTGGAGGGGCCGACGCGTTCGACATCGAACACCACGGCGGGGATTTCGGCGTAGTAGCCCAGCCCGATGAATTCCGACATCAGGGAGATGCCGGGACCGGCGGTGGCGGTCATGGAGCGGGCGCCCGCCCATCCCGCGCCCAGGGCCATCCCGATGGAGGCCAGCTCGTCCTCCGCCTGCACCACGGCGTAATTGGCCTTGCCGGTTTCGGGGTCGTGGCGGAAGCGCTTCAGGTAGACGATCAGGCTTTCGACCAGCGAGGAGGAAGGCGTGATGGGATACCAGGTGACCACCGTGACGCCGGCGAACATGGCGCCCAGGGCGCAGGCCGAATTGCCGTCGATGATGACCTTCCCGGCGGTGCCGTTCATACGCTCGACGCGATACGGGTCGGTCTTGGTGAAGGTGCGGGCGGCAAATTCGAAGCCCGCTTTGGCGGCGCCCCAGTTGAGGTCGGCGGCCTTGGCTTTGCGCTTTCCGAACTGCTTGACGAGAGCGTTGTGGATCTCGTCCATTTCGACGGAGAGCAGCCAGGCCACCACGCCGTCGTAGATCATGTTGCGGACCAGCTTGCGCAACTTGGCGTCGGGGCAGACGGGGGCCACCAGCTTGTCGAAGGGAACCGGGTAGAAATGCAGGTCGCTGCGAAGGTCGCTGAGTTTGAGCGGTTCATCGTAAACCACGGCAGCGCCGCGATCCAGTTTCATGACATCTTCGCGCGCGGTTTCCGGGTTCATGGCGATCAGGAAATCGATCTCCTTGCGCCGTCCGATATAGCCGTGCTTACTGGCCCGGATGGTGAACCAGGTGGGCAGGCCGGCGATGTTCGAAGGGAACATGTTCTTGCCGGAGACGGGGATGCCCATCTGGAAAAGGGAGCGCATCAGGACGGTGTTGGCAGTCTGGCTGCCTGAACCGTTTACCGTTGCTACCTGGATGCTGAAATCGTTGGTGATGGCGTGGCCGGACGGGCCCGAGACGGGCTCCGAAGGGGATACCTCTAGTGTCGACATCGATAAGGAATCCTTGTAATGGGGAGTGGCGAGTACACTGTTCCTTACAATTATATGAGATTTGGGGAGGGGGTGTGGGGCCATGCTTTAGCCTGCCCTTCCGGATGAGGTGGAATGCGCCGATTCCGAGCCGCGAACGTCAGAGAGCGGTTGCCGGCACGAGCTTACAGTTCGTGAGACGCGCCTCTGCGGTGAGGAAAGGGCCCAGTCAAAAAACCTGGAAACAGAAGGCCTGGTTGGAACCCTCCGGGCTGAGCGCGTACTCGCCGGGATCGAGGCTGTCGCCTACCTCGATGCGGATGGCCTCGGGCTGTTTATTGGCGGTGAACGTCACCTCGCGATGGCCGCCCTTAGACTCCAGGCGATACAGTCCGAAATGGTCGGGCGCCAGCTTGTCGGCGAGCAGCAGGAAGACCGGCAGGGCCAGTGGGGTTCTGGCGGAGGAACTGGCCCCTTCCATAGTGAAGATGGATTGGTTCTTCTTTTTCTCTTCCTTGGCTATGACGGATTCGGTGGGCACCAGGTGATCGGCGTGTTTGATGTAAGGCAGGTCCGGTTGGGGAGGGCGGGGACCAGTGTACTTTTGTCCGAATGCCGCAAGCATGGCGGCGGATGAGAGCACGAGAATCCGGCGCATCATGGCAGTTCGGTGTCAATTTTACACCTGTTGGCAGCCGAAAGCGCCGGCCCGAGCGCGAACTGCAGTGACTCCACGCCGTGGGCCTCCGGATGCCGCCGAACTGCTGGCCGCGCTCGATGCCGAAGCCCAAGAGGAGGAATAGCCGCTATGATCAGGATATGGGAATGCTCCATATTACGGAAGCCGAACTCGCCCGCGATCTCCACGCCGTGCTGGCCAAGGTGCAGGAAGGCGTGGAAGTGATTGTGGAACGGGACCATCGTCCCGTAGCAATGATCAAACCTCCCAAGCGTTCAGGGCGGCCCATCTCCGCATGCATCGCTTCCGCCAGGGCCAGTGGCTCGAAAGTGACGCTGGATGACAGCTTCGGCAAAGATGTCGAAGAAGGGATTAGAGAGCGCAGCCAGCCATGGAATCCTCCCTCCTGGGATTGATCCTGGATTCGAGCGTCATCATCGCGGCGGAACGGAAAAGCCAGACGGTGGAGGATCTGCTGGCGTCCGTCCAGCAGGCCTTTGGTGAGATCGAGATCGCCATCTCGGCAGTGACCCTTGCAGAACTCGTGCACGGCGTGGCTCGCGCCGACACGTCCGAGCGTCGGGACCGCCGCCGTGCCTTCATCGATGAACTGAAGAAGCATGTCCCGGTGCACCCCATAACCGACAGCACGGCCGAGATCGCGGGCCAGCTCAGTGGAGAGCAAGCGGCCAAGGGCATCACCATCCCGGCCAACGACTTGCTGATCGGGGCCTCGGCAATCGAGCAAGGTTACGCGGTGGCCACTTTCAATGCCCGCCACTTCCAGAAAATCCCAGGCTTGCAGGTCCTCTCTTCTTTTTAGCCGCTATCCCGGGTAGTCATCTCACGCAGAATGCGCATGTTGGAGGGGTTCTGCACTCCCAGGCCCGACCCGATGTACGCGGCCAGCGGCCGGCACACCGGTAACTTTCAATGGCATCCTGGCGCCCCGGTGGAACCCGAGCCGAACTGGACCACCTTAACCGGGGTTTCAAGCTCGGTGGTGCTGTACGTACAGTAGAAGGGTTCAGCCCCCCACCACTCCCGCCAGCGGGCTGCTGGCCGACGCATAAAGTTTTCTTGGCATGCGGCCGGCTTCGTAAGCCAGGCGGCCGGCCTCCACGGCGAGCTTCATGGCGCGGGCCATTTTCACCGAGTCGTCGGCGGCGGCGATGGCGGTATTCATGAGCACGCCATCGGCGCCCAGTTCCATGGCCACGGCGGCGTCCGAGGCCGTGCCCACGCCGGCGTCCACAATCATGGGAACCTCGGTAATCATCTCGCGCAGGATGCGCATGTTGGAGGGGTTCTGCACCCCCAGGCCCGATCCGATGGGCGCGGCCAGCGGCATCACGGCAGCCGCGCCGGCATCGATCAGCCGGCGCGCCGTCACCACATCGTCATTGGTGTAGGGGAGCACCACGAAGCCCTCCTTCACCAGGATCCGAGTGGCCTCCAGCAGCCCGAAATTGTCCGGGAAAAGGGTCTTCTCATCGCCGATCACCTCCAGCTTGATCCAGTTGGAGAGGCCCACTTCGCGCGCCAGCATGGCGGTCCGGACCGCGTCGTCGGCGGTGTAGCAGCCGGCGGTGTTGGGCAGAATGAAGAGGCTCTTGCGATCGATGTAATCGAGCAGGGATTCCTTGGAGCGGTCCGTGAGATTGACCCGGCGCACGGCCACGGTGACCATTTCGGCCCCACTGGCCTGGTGACAGCGCTGCATCTCCTGAAAGCTGCGGTACTTCCCGGTTCCCACGATGAGGCGCGAGCGGAACTCGCGGCCCGCGATGATCAGATTGTCCGGCATTTCTTCATTGTAAGGGACCGGGGGAAGTAAGGGAGCGGGGGAAAGGAAAGGGAGCGGGGAAGGAACAGGCCCGCGAGGACGTTGCGCCGGCGTGGAAGCATCCTTGCGATCCGGCCGGAGCCAGCCACGCCGCCTCCCGCGCGCGCCGAACCCGCCCCCACATCTGGAATTTACGGTCACCGTGCAAACCGCCGGTCAATGTGCGGATGGACGCTATCCAGCGGGTTCCCCGGGTAACCGCCCGGGGGCTCGATTCGCCAGTTATTGCATAAACCAGTATGCGGCTTCTAACGTTCGCCCTTCGGCGGAGCGGCGCCGTCCATGTGCCCACCCGCGCCTCTGCGCGCCCCAGTCGCCCCAACAGCCGCCGAAAATACCACTGGTATTCGACCTCCGAACGGGTGTATTTTCAGAATGTCACATCCTTTTGTCTACTGAGCGGAACTGTGACCGGGCACACCAAGGGCGGGAAGGCGGTGACACCCGGCTCTCCAAGGCAGCCGGCCCCGGCGGGGCAAAAGCTGGATGAAAAGGAACAGGATGGAATTCACAAGACGGGATTTGGGAAAGATCGCGCTAGTGTCCGTGCCGGTTGGCCGGTTGTTTGGCGCGAAAATGATCGACTCGAAGATCGAGGGCGTTCAGATCGGCGCCATCACCTATAGCTTCAATCGGATCGCCAGCCCCGATCCGGAAGCGATCGTCAAGGCGTACGTCGAGGTCGGGCTGGGCGAGTGCGAGCTAATGTCGAACCATTGCGAGGCATTGGCGGGCGCGCCCCCCATGCCGGCGTTTGGCCGAGGCGGCGGTGGCGGCGGTCGAGCCCGCGGCGGCGGGGCGCCAGGTGGGGCAGCAGGCGCGGCGGCCGGCGGGGCCCCCGGACAGCCGCCAGCGCAGCGCGGGCAAGGCGGCGGCCGTGCGCCGCTGACCCCCGAGCAACAGGCCGAGAGGCAAGCCGCCATGGAGAAGGTCACCGCATGGCGCGCCTCGGCAACCGCCGATACGTGGAAGGCCGTCACCAAGAAATTCAATGACGCCGGCGTGGCGGTCGCGCTGCTCTGCTACAACATGCAGGACAGCATGAAAGACGAGGATATCGAGTACGGGTTCAGCATGGCCAAGGGTTTGGGCGCGAAGGCCATCTCTACGAGCACCACCCTCACCATGGCGAAGCGCATCGCGCCGGTGGCGGACAAGCACAAGATGATGGTCGGTTATCACGGCCACGACCAGACCAACGACCCCAACCAGACCGCCACTCTGGAGAGCTACGATACGCTGATGGCATACGGCAAATACAACGGCATCAACCTGGATATCGGCCACTTCACGGCCGCCAATTACGACGCGGTCGCGTTCATCAAGCAGCACCACGACAAGATTACCAACCTGCACGTCAAGGATCGCAAGAAGGACCATGGCCCCAACGTGGCCGTGTGGGGCACCGGCGACACGCCCATCAAAGACGTGATGCAACTCCTCAAAAAGGAGAAGTATCCCTTCCCGGCGAACATGGAGCTGGAATATCCGGTTCCCGAGGGTTCGGACATCGTGGCCGAGGCCAAAAAGTGCTTCGCTTATGTTAAGAGTTGTTTAGCGTAGTCCGCGGACTACAGATTGGGAGTTTCGAATGGCAATTACGAGACGTTACTTTTTCTATGGCAGCTTGTTGGCCGGCGCTGTTCCGGCGGTGGGATTCGGCAGCTCGACATCCCTGAAATCCTTGGGATACAAATCCCCCAACGAAAAACTGAACTTCGGTTCGATCGGGGCCGGCGGTCAGGCCGCCGCGAACATCTCGGCCGCGGCGCCCACCGAAAACATCGTGGCGCTCTGCGATGTGGACGACCGCCGCGCCGCCAACACCTTCACCCGCTTCCCCAACGCGCCGAGGTACAAAGACTTCCGGCAGATGCTCGATAAGGAAGGCAAGAACATCGACGCCGTGATCGTGGCGATTCCGGATCACATGCATGCCACGGCGGCCATGTGGGCGATGGAGCGCGGCAAGCACGTGTACGTGCAGAAGCCGCTGGTGCGCACGATCTGGGAAGCGCGCCAATTGCGGGAGGCGGCCGCGAAATACAAGGTCGCCAGCCAGATGGGCAACCAGGGTTACTCCAACGAAGGCACGCGGCAGGCCGCCGAGATCGTCTGGAACGGCGAGATCGGCAACGTTACTGAAGTACACGCCTGGAGCGACCGTCCGATGTGGCCGCAGGGCCTCACCGAGATTCCGAAACCGGACCCGGTTCCGTCGACTCTGGACTGGGACCTGTGGCTGGGAATCGCCGACAAGCGGCCCTTCACGGCGGACGGCAAGACCGAGCCCGACCAAAACGGCGCATTCTTCTACCAGCCGTTCAACTGGCGCGGGTTCTACGACTTCGGCTGCGGCGCCCTGGGCGATATGGCCTGCCACATCCTGGGCGCGCCGAACATGGCGCTGCACCTCTCCAATCGGAAGATTGTCAGCGTCGAGTGCGTCAAGAAGGAAGGCACCAGCCCCTTCATGTTCCCGAAGGGGTCGGTGATCCGGTATGATTTTGCGGCCTACGGCAACATGCCGCCCCTCAAAGTGTTCTGGTACGACGGGCTGAAGGAGAGCCCCAAGATCCCCGGCGTTCCGGACGGCGAGTGGCTCGGCGATCCGCCCAGCCTGGCGGGCGCGGGAGGCAGGGGCGGCCGCGCCGGCCGAGGCGCGGGTGCGCAGGGTATGCCGCCCGGTGGCGCTCCGGGCAGTGCTGCGGCTGGCGCTCCGGGTGCCGCGCAAGGCGGGGCGCCCTTTGGGCCCGGAGGCGGCCGAATGGGCAGGGGCGGGACGGGCTCGGGCGACGAATTCCAATCTCCCGGCCGCGTTTTCAACTGGGAACAGTTCCAAGCCCTGAAGGCGGCCACGGAGCCGCTGCGCTTCCCGAAACCCGATGGCAGTCTCTTCGTCGGCGACAAGGGCATGATGACCACCGGCACTTATGGCGAGATGACGCGCCTGCTCCCGGTGGAGAAAATGAAGGATTACCGGATGCCGGCCCCGCTGCTGACGCGTTCCCCCGGCCACATGCGCGATTTCATCCGCGCCTGCAAGGGCGGCGACCCGGCATGCTCGAACTTCGACGTGGCGGCGCCGTTCGTGGAATGGATGCTGCTGGGCGTGATTGCGCTCCGCAACGAGGGCAAACTGGAGTACGACTCGGAGAAGATGCACATTACCAATAACACCGAGGCCAATAAGCTCCTCAAGCCCATCTTCCGTAAGGGATGGGAATTCCACGCGGTCAAGGCGTAAGCGGTAGGACAGGAGAGCAGGCCGGGGTTCCATCCATTGAGGGAACACCCCGGCCTGCTCGAACGTGGCAAGGTTTCAGCGATCGGCGATCAGCCTCGGGTGCCGCGACGCCGTGGCCGCTGGTGCGGGAACGCTTCGATCTTCTCCAGGTATTCCCGGGCGGCTTTGCGCAACACCGGGCCGGGGTCGCGTGGGTTCAGGATGGCGTCCGCAAAAGCCTCCGACTCGCTGGCGGTGAGGACCAATGTGGATTCCCTATCCAGCGCCCGCTCGACGCCCGATTCGGAGCCCTGAAAAACATTCGCTTGTTTCCTGGCTTGCTTGGCGGTCTGGCGCACTAAACGAATCCTCAGTTTAAGTGTACGGGAAATATCCGCACAAGAGTCAAACGCGTTCCTTGCATCTCTCGATTGCAGCGTCTTGCGCCCACCCGCCTGCCAGGGCGACAATCGTATCATGCCAGTTACAGAAGTCCTTGATGCGATCCCCTTGGCGATGGACGCTCAGGGCGTGTATCGGATCGGCAAGACCCGCGTCACATTGGACATCCTTGTTCGCGCCTTTAATCGGGGAGCCACGGCAGAGGAAATCGCCCAAGGGTTCCCCGTGCTCAAGTTGTCGGAGATCTACCAGGTGATCGGGTACTATCTGAAGCACAGCGATGAACTCACAGACTACCTTCAACGGCGCGAGCGCGAGGAACAGGAATTGCTTGCCGCGCACCAGGACGAATGGTCCCCTCTTGGATTGCGCGAGCGGCTGTTGAATCGACAGGCAAATCCTTGAGATGGCTGGCGGACGAAAACTTCCACAACGATATCCTCCGCGGCGTTGTGCGCCGCCAACCCGGTTTCGATGCGGTCAGGGCACAGGACCTTGACATCGCGGGGTGAGACGACGGGGACTTGCTTGATTGGGCCACACGCACCGGCCGTACAGTTCTGACCCACGATCTCTCCACGATGATCCCCGCTATGCGGCAGCAACTGGTCCGGTCCGGGCAATGCGCGGCGATCCTCCTCGTGCCGGATTCCTTGCCTGTCGGTATAGTCATCGACGACATCCTTCTCCTGGATGCCTGTTCCACGCCGGAGGATTGGGCCGCTGGAGTCCTGTACTTGCCGCTCCGATAGCTTCTACGCGCAACCACGCCCGCTAGCCACGGCGTGCTTCTCCCCCGCTCCATACTCCACCGGCGCCAGCAGCGTAATGGCGTCGGGCACAATCCGTATCTCGGCCGGGAGATTGCCGGCGAACTCGCCATCGATCTGCAGATGGACCCGCGGGTCTTCGGCGCAGGCCAGGTTCATGTGGGCGGCTCTTAGCACCGTCACGCCCTTCATTCCGATCAGACGATTCATGGCCATCCCGAGGAAGTATTTCACGTACGGCAGCGAGGTCCGGCCTGCGAACAGCACCGCCTCGAAGGTGTCCTCGAACAGCGTCACCGAGCGCGCGATCTCGAAATCGCCGCCGTAGTTGCGCACCTTGCTGGCCAGCGCGAAGGAGCATTGGCGCTGCTGGCCGCACACCGTCACCTGGATCTGCGGCAAACGGCGGCCCAACATGCTCCAGCCCGCCACCCAGTAGGCGAACTTGCCGACGCGCGCCTTGAGCGCCCCGTCCACGTGGTAGACGATGTGCGCGTCCAGACCGGCGCCCGCCATCAGCAGGAAGTGGCGCGACACGCGGCCGCCGTCGCAGGTCACGTGGCCCAGCGAAACGCGCCGCGGGCACAGCTCGTCCAGCCGTTCCGCCACGCGGTTCAGCCGGTTGCCCAGCTTCATCTCCATGGCCAGCACGTTGGCGGTTCCGCCGGGCAAAATGCCCAGCGGCACTTCGGTATGCACCATCCCCTCGGCCACTTCGTTGATGGTGCCGTCGCCGCCTGCCGCCAGGATCAGCCCGGCCCCGCGGTCGATGTAGTGGCGGGCGATCGCGCCGGCCGTGCGCGGGCCGGTGGTAGAAGCCACGGTGATCTGGTGGCCCCGGCTTTCGAGGATTTCCACGGCGCGTGCGATCTGCAAATCTCCGTTCCGTCCGAATTTGCCCGCACGGGGGTTGTAGATCAGGACGGTTTTCCTGTAGGCTGTGATGGCGTATTCTCCGGGTTCCTCGTTAAATTATAGATGAGGGGACGATGAAAGATCCCGTGCGGGAAGTCGAAAAGCTTCGAGACGAGCTGCGCCGCCACGAGCACCTGTACTACGTTCTGGACCAGCCCGAGATCGGCGACGCCGAATACGACGCCTTGATGCGCCGCCTGCAGCAGCTCGAAACCGAGCATCCCGAGCTGCTGACCGCGGATTCCCCCACCCAGCGCGTGGGAGGCAAACCACGCGAGGGCTTCGTCAAGGCGCCGCACAGCTCGCAGATGCTGTCGCTCGACAACGCCCTCAACGAAGGCGAGCTGCGCGATTTCGACCGGCGGGTGCGCGAGCTGCTGGGGGACGCTTCCTTCCGTTACGTGGCGGAGCTGAAGATGGACGGCCTCTCGATGGCGGTCCACTATCGCGACGGCCAGTTCGCGCAGGCCGTCACCCGCGGCGATGGCCTGGTCGGCGAGGAGGTTACCGAAAACGCGCGCACCATCCGCTCGCTGCCCCTGCGCGTCCGGACGGCGCTCGCGGCCTTCGAGGTGCGCGGTGAAACCGTGATGAACCGGCGCGCCTTCGAGCGGCTCAACGCCGAGCGCGACGAGCGCGGCCTTTCGCGCTTCGCCAACCCGCGCAACGCGGCGGCCGGCTCGCTGCGTGTGCTCGAACCGCAGATCACCGCCTCGCGCCGTCTGGATTACTACACCTATTCGCTGCTGGTCGACGGGCGGCCGGTCTTCCGGAGCCACTGGCAGTCGCTCGACGAGCTGACGCGCCTGGGCTTCAAGGTGAACAGCCACCGCAAGCTGTGCGCCGGCGTGGAGGAGGCGCTGACCTTCTGCGCCCAATGGGAGGCGGGGCGCGACGAGCTGCCGTACGAAATCGACGGCGTGGTGCTGAAGGTGGATTCCATCGAGCAGCAGGTCCAGCTCGGCTTCACGGCCAAGGCGCCGCGCTGGGCGATCGCCTATAAGTACCCGGCGCGGCAAGCCGTCACCACCGTGGAGGACATCGAGGTGCAGGTGGGCCGCACGGGCGCGCTCACGCCGGTGGCGCGGCTGAAGCCGGTGGAGGTGAGCGGCGTCACGGTTTCGCGCGCCACTTTGCACAACGAAGACGAAATCGAACGCCTGGGCCTCCAGATCGGCGACGAGGTGGTAATCGAACGGTCCGGCGACGTGATCCCCAAGGTGGTGCGGGTCCACTCCCAGGGATCTTACCGCAAACCCTTCCAAATGCCTTCCCAGTGCCCGGTGTGCGGCGGCAACGTGGTGCGGGAGGAAGGCGAAGCGGCCCGCCGCTGCATCAACACCAACTGCTCGGCGCGCCTGAAGGAGTCCATCCTGCACTTCGCCGCGCGCAGCGTGATGAATATCGACGGCGTGGGCGACGCGCTGGTCGATCAACTGGTCGACCGCGGCATGGTCGAGAGCGTGGCCGATCTCTATAGCCTCACGCTCGAGAAGCTGATGACGCTGGAGCGCATGGGCCAGAAGTCGGCGGGCAACATCCTGCGCAACATCGAGGAGTCCAAGAAGAGTCCCCTGCCACGGGTGTTGAACGCGCTGGGCATCCGCTTCGTGGGGGAGCGCACGGCGGTTTTTCTGGCGGAGACATTCGGCTCCCTGGATCGCATCGCGAAGGCGGGATTGGAGGAGCTGGAGCTTGCCGAAGAGGTCGGCCCCAAAGTGGCCGACAGCGTGTTCCAGTTCTTTCGCGAGCCGCGCAACCAGGCACTGGTCAAACGGCTGCGGGAAGCGGGCCTGCAGTTTACCTATGAGTCCTCCAGGCCCAAGGCCGGACCTTTTCAGGGCCGGACTTTCGTGCTCACCGGGACGCTGCCCAATCTGACGCGCGAGGAAGCCAAGCGGCTGATTGAAACCGCCGGCGGCAAGGTCAGCGGGTCGGTGAGCAAGAAGACCAGTTACGTGGTAGCCGGCCAGGACGCCGGTTCCAAGCTGGCCAAGGCCGGGGAACTGGGGATCGCGGTGATCGGCGAAGAGGAGTTCCTGAAGCTCCTCGAGGCATAGAAGAAGCCTGGAGCCGGGAGTCGGAATGCGGCGGCGGGGCGGCCCTTCCGGCTCCGGTTTCCTGACTTCCCTCCCTCCCGGCTTATGCGTTCGGTTTGGCGTTGCGATCGGGATACGCTACCAGCAACCTTCGGAAAGCTTCACTCAGTTCGGCTACCGACCATGGCTTCGGAAGTACGTCGTCAAAGCCGTACCTGCGGAAATCCGCCATGACCGGCGCATCCGCGTAGCCGCTGGAGACGATCAGCTTCAAGGAGGGGTCCAATTCCTTCAGTCTCGCGGCCGCTTCCAAACCTCCCATGCCACCGCTCACAGTCAAGTCCAGCAGGGCGGCGTCGAAACCGCGGCCGGAAGCTATGGCGTCTTCGCACAGGGCAATTGCCTCGGCTCCGTCCCGGGCGGTCCGGACCTCGTACCCGAGGTTCGTCAGAACGCCGGCCAGCAGCTTCCGGAGCGCACTTTCGTCGTCCATGACCAGCAGCCGTTCCGTGCCGGTTTGCACGTGGGCGGCAATCGGAGCCTGCGGCGCCGGACTCTTTTGCGAGCCGAGGAGATCGATCGTGAATACGGTTCCGTAACCGGGTTTCGATTCCACGGAAAGCGTACCGCCGTGTTTGGCAACGATGGCATATGCCGTCGCCAAACCGAGGCCGCTGTGGCCAGGTTTGGTAGTGAAGTACGGGTCGAAAATACGGGGGAGAACATCGGCGGGTATGCCGCATCCGTAATCCCGAATGGATATCCTCACGCGACTGTCAGTCCGCGAAGCGTCGCCGGCAGCCACGTTTTCCGCGCGAACCTCGATGATGCCGCCCGCGGGCATCGTCTGCCGCGCATTCAGCAGGATGTTATGGAGCACCTGGCCGATTTGGCCCGGGTCGACCTCGGCATAGCGGAGATCCTCCGCAATGCTAACCTCGATGCTGATCTGCGCGCCGGCGCGCGCTAAGCGGCCGCCCAACAATAAAACAACATTCGACAAGCAGATTGGAATCATAATAAGTTCCTGTCCGACCATATGCTGGAATCCTGAAAGAGACCAGAATGCATTGGTAAACAGGTAGCAGGAGC
>JBKQPR010000207.1:0-3920 GCA_052144935.1 Bryobacteraceae bacterium | reverse complement strand
TGGCGGAAAAGAACTCTGGGGGCAGGAGGTGAAGCAGCGAAAACTAAACTGACTTACTCACACACGAGGGGCATCAGCCGAGCGGGGCCAGCGCTCGGAAGGGTGATCGTGTGCATAATCCAGGTATAACTGTCCAGGTACGCTGGGAATCCGTTGGCCGCATACCGCCAGTTCAGAGCGGCCGATCCCAAACTCGTGACCAGCTTGTCGTAGTCGTCGAACCCCAGGCGCATATCCATGACGAAGCTCGGGCTGAACACGTGTACCTCATCCAGAACACCGCCGCGCGGGTGTATTTTCCACGAATCTCCGCTGACGTTATTCTGGAAAATGTTGTAATCCTGATTGTTGCGGTCGTAGCGGTGCATGGAGCCGTAAAACCGGTCTTTATCGCCAAAGTTCTGATCGATGCGCAGGTCCATCCCCCAATACTCATTGCTCTGGCCGCTGTTGTTGCAGTACCAGTCGTTGGTGCCGTTTGCCGTTGCGCCCTGGGCGGCGGTTGCGTTCGGCAGCGGCCAATATTGGAGCAGGCCCACGCCGATTTTGGAGGCCGGCGTCGCCAGCACCGAGGCCGGAATGATGTTATTCGGAATGGGGACGGAACTGACCCTGCCGTTCGCGGCGGGCTGTCGCGAGAATGGATCGTAGATTACATAGCTGGAGCCCAGGGGCAACAGGGCGGAGAAATCGCCGCTCCGCTCTGCAACCGTGGGCACGGTGAAGGATTGGGTTAAGACCTGGGTCCGGTCGAGATTCGTGAAGCCAAAGAACCAAAAGGTCTTCTTCCGGCCGTCATAAATTTTCGGTATATACACCGGGCCGCCGACACCAAGCTCCCTACGCCTGTACGGGCCGGTGGGCACATGGGGCAACCCCTTGATCATGCTCAAATAATTGTTCGCAACGAGGTTCCCGTCCCCGCCTCCGTAGTCGGCAATCCCGCCGTGAATAGTGTCGGTTCCGGACTTGAGGCTGACGCTTACGTTCGCCCCGTTACCCCATCCCTGCTCGGCGCTGTAGCTGGACGTCAGCACACGAAACTCGCCCACCGAATACTCCGGGGGGCTGAAGGAGGGCGAGATGCTGCCGCCGGAAAACCCTCCGGTAACCGCGCCGTCAACGATGATCAGGTTGTTGCTGGCGCTTTGGCCCCCTATCGAATACGAAATGATCGTTCCGTCATACGGGTTCTCGTCGAGCATGTTGGTGCCCGTCTTGACCAGACCCGGGGTCAGGGCCATCAGGTGGTAGGGAACCCCCTGCTGAATGGGCAGTTCCTCAACTCTCTTGTCGTCGACCGTCTCCCCCTGGTTGGCGCTCGCCAGGTCCAGCAGCGGCGCCTCCGCCCGAACATTAACGGTTTCCGTGGCGCTTCCAAGCTCCATTTGCGCGTCGACTACCACGGCCGAATCAATGCGGACTTCGATCGGGCTCCGTTCGAAAGCCTTGAAGCCTTGGTGTTCCACACGCAAACTATAGATTCCAGGTTGAAGGTAGGGGAGCGTGTAGTTCCCCTCCACATTTGTATCCGTCGTGAGACGGACGTTGGTGTCTGTGTTGGTAAAAGTTACGTGCGCGCCCGGAACGCCAGCGCCGCTCTGGTCCAGCACACGACCGGACAAGGACCCCCGGTACTCTTGCCCGACCAGCCCTTCCGCTGACAGGAAAAGGCCGAAGATCAAGCACATCCAAATCCGCAGTCTCATTGATGCTCTCCATTGGGCAGCCGGAATCCCGGCCACCGTCTCGACAAAACTCCGTCGTTGCTTTGGGCAAATCGTCGAAGTTCACGATGAACCGACCCCTGTCGTCCATCCCACGAGGGATTCGGACGCAGATTACTGATATTTCAACTGGAAGAATACGGCAAAGCTCCTTGAATGTCAATCGGAAAAAAAAAGCGTGAAGAAAATGCGTAGGGCGCCCGAGACGCCGTGGCACACTTGTTACCAATCTGGGATGGGGCCGCGAGGAACTGCAAGCGGGCGCAGATTCCCGGCCCATCGGATCCTACGCCGCGGCTCTGCCAGTCCGTAACTGATAAGGTCAGTCTTGCGCGGTCCGAGGGAGGACTGACCATGGCTCAAGCAAGTGCTGCCATACCGATGGAGATGCAGATAGTGTATCGGCGTTTGGAACATTGGCGGCGGACACGTGTGGGGAAAACGCCGTTTCCGGAGCGGCTATAGACCGCCGACGCACAATTGGCTCGATCGCATGGCGTTTGCCGGGCGGCCCAGCTTCTGCATTTGGAATACGACAAGCTCAAGCAACTGGCTCAAGCGGCGGTTGACGGCGGGCCGGTCGCCTGGAAAAGTGCTCCGGCCCCGGCGGCGTTTATGGAACTGATGGCTCCGCCGCCAGCCCCCTCGGCGAAATATCTCATCGAGTTAGAGGGGCCACGGGGCAAGGTGCGCAACCAATGGAACGGGGCCGCGGTGCCCGACCTGGCCGGACTGAGCCGGGCGTTGTGGGAGTCGGCGTGATCCAGGAAGGGCATGAATTCGCTGGCCCGGCTGTGCCAGGAGAAACTGCAAGCCGATCCTCTCTCGGGATGCCTGTTCGTATTCCGCAGCCGACGGAGGACCTCGATTCGAATTCTGGTTTACGGCGGCCAGGGGTTCGGCTGGCGCAGAAGCGGTTGTCGAAGGGACGGCTTGTCCCTCCTTTACCGGCGGCGGGTCGCTGGCAGGGATCATGGCAGCCGTCCATAAGAGCATAGCGGACGTGGAAATCAATATGGTCCGTACCGTTCCCTCCTGGAGCACGCCGCCCATTCTAGCCGAAATAGTTCGGCCACCAGGCCTTCCTTGTGGGCCCCGTGCGTCAGGGCTGGGCGGCGGCGTGGGGCTCTCGGTGGAATTCGTCTTCAACTCCTGGTGCGCTCGGCTGATGCCTGCTCGGGTTATTGCCAGCCACCGCCCAGAGCCCGGTAGAGCGTCAGCAGCCGCAGCGGACCGAAGAACCTTTAAACTGGCTGTCCGCGCAAAGGGCACTCGGGTACTGTAATGGCAGATGCTGGGCCAGTATTCGTGGCCACTGCGGATCTGTGCATCTGCGGTGCGAAACGGGCCCGCAGTCCCGTGGGTGCCGCTCACCCAGCGGACGGGGCGCCGGGCTGAAACCGCTTGCGGGTGGCCGACCAGCGCGACTTCCTGGGAGCAGTAGGCGAACAGCAGGACTTTCGCCAATTATTCGCCTGCGCTTCCGTGTTTGGTTCAGAGGCCATGCGCAGCCGCAAGGACCGCAGAGTATCAGGCGGAGGTCGCTCCTGGTAGGCCCTTCCGTTCCCAGAGCGAAGAACGGGCGAACATCCTCCTGCTCGCCTGCTGCTCCCAGGAGGTCGCGCATCCGCGCCGAGCAAAAAATCATAAAGCCTTGTTAATGTTCCCCGAATCATTGAGAAGATGCACAGACTGGAACCGGATGTGGTTCCTGGCCAGGTCGTCCGGATCATCGAGCCGGATATCCATCCAGGCGGGACGGCCCGGGCTGCCGGGACGAGTGATTTCAGCGTACTGCTCTTTCTGGCCGGTGAGAAAACCGATCTCGTGCGCCTCTGTCGCGAAACCCGTAAGCTACTGATGCGTTGGGGCTTACTTGCTCCTGTGGCATCTGGGTTCAGCAGTTGGGCCGCTCCGAGCTTGGGGGTCTCTGGCTCGGATCGTCCACCGGTAACCGAACGGCGGGTTCGAATCGCACGGATTAACCCGGCGGCGAAGGGCCCGCGCTCGGGGAGCGAAGACAGAACAGATCGAAAATGTTCGATTGCGGCCGCTTTGACGCGCCGGGGCGGGCCATCCCGGCCGGCTTAGCGCGCAGTCCTTTCCTACCCCTACGATCCTTCGGCTGGTTTCATGTTTATGAGTGAAATTTAATGCGTCCACGCTCCCGCAAAGCTTGACAGAGGCGGGTTC
>JBKQPR010000206.1:0-19538 GCA_052144935.1 Bryobacteraceae bacterium | reverse complement strand
CGGAAAAGAACTCTGGGGGCAGGAGGTGAAGCAGCGAAAACTAAACTGACTTACTCACACACGAGGGGCATCAGCCGAGCGGGGCCAGCGCTCGGAAGGGTGATCGTGTGCATAATCCAGGTTACATAATACCGGTTTATGGATAGTCGCCCGCTGCACCGACACGCCTAAGCATCGCGAGGCACCGATCCCTAAGCGCTGGAGTAGGGGAGGAAAGAGCAGACATCACGCGGTGGGTCACCCCCGAAGCTTCCCTCTTTCTGGGGGCCCTGCCCCTCACCGCACAAGCCGACGTGCGAAGAAAAATATCGCTAAAGCCCGCGAGCGACCGCATCCCCCCAACGCTTAATGCCGCCAAACATGCTAACGCCGGTCGGACAATCGGATGAGGGTTCCATCGGAATGAACTTTTCGGCTAAAGAGCCTTTTAGGAGGGCCGACGGTAGCGCAGCCTCCTGCATCGGCCTGCGCTATTAGAGGAGATTCCGCGCATAATTATATGCATGGACTTGCCGCTTCCGTTCGAGTTGCCGTTTTTGGATATATCACCGACCTTCCAAGGCTTTCTTTTCCCGACGGAGTTACTCAAAACTGAAGGGTCCATCCAATATCTGTTTCAGATTGAAAAGACGCTGGAGGAGCACCGTGACGACCTTGAACAAGGCCGCGGCTCTAGTATCATAACCATAATTGGCAATGAGTTTCTTTTTGCTGTTGGCCTCGGTAGTCTGCCTATAGCTGCTCAAGACCCACGTCTCTATTTTGCCCGAGGAGAGGATGTGTTGTCTTTTCCACTAAGCACCCTCGCTAAACTAGGCCCTGAATTGCACGTAATAGTAGGGTGGTCTCGCACTACGATGCTTCTCAGCATTAGTCGAATGGGTGGTGGTCCGACAAGATCCACTCAGCGGTTCCACGGTCACTCTGAATCGTCCTTCGTTACTACATTGACCGATGATTACGGGACCAGTTGCTTAATAGCGGAATGCCAGACACCCCATTATGCTCCACCGAGTACCCTGATCAACTGGGCGCGAAAACGGGGTTTGTTGCCTATCGAAGAATACAAGACTGAAACCGACTTCTATGCAAGGGTGTTTCATGCACTAGGGTCACTGGAGCAGAAGCTGGAAAACGTGCGAGAACCGTCGTGCTTTTGGGACATCCAGTACGAAGGAAACAGCGTAGTCAAGCGCTCGCCTAAACGCGAGCGCGACCTGCATTCCATCATTGAGTCCGTTTTGTCCGATCATCTGTTCCTCTCCTCGATTGATGTTGTCCCTGAGCACGCCACCTCGGTTGGCCGGCTGGACTTTTTGTTGATAGGTAGGCTAGTGGGAGGCAAAACAGCAAAGGTCTGCGTTGAGTTTAAGGGCGCACATTCTCGGGATTTTATGCATGGCCTGACTCACCAGTTGCCAGCATACATGGCCGCTGCCGGAGTAGATGTCGGAGCATATTGCGCTTTGGATTTTTCAGGACCTTGGTTCACCTCGAATATTGACGGGCTAAAACGACTGGCTGAGGTAACGGTCGCGGTTGGCTCATTGGGGAATCAACGTCATCGATACCCGATTCAGTACTTTGTGTACAGCTTGGGAAAGTCGGTCCCCGCGTCCCAAGCGTAGAGTTTCAAAATCATTTTCATAGACGATAAAGATCGGGCCGTCCGAGACCCTTGCTTATGTCCGATAAAATCTGTTATCAGACAGGAGAGGCCGCCCGGTCCCGGGCTCGATCCGCCGGTTTGGCGTTCTCCACTCCGCATGGGCGTGTAGCTGTCTCATAAAACTGCTGGGGAAAGTGGTTTGCGCAACTGCGTGGGCAGGCACCCTCCGGTGGCGGCCAATGCCAGCAGGGCCGGCGTTGCCGGTTCGGGCTCCGGCGACCCTGGATCTCACGTCGACTTCGAATCCCCGCCCGATCCCCGGCAACGCATCGTCGTCCGGGGTCGCGGCTCCTTGAGCGGGGAGCGTCCCAACGCGGTGGCTAGCCGCAAATTCGAGGGCACCCGGCCAGGGTTGGCTGCCCGGCGGAGTGTCCGCGCCGCAAACTGACCTTTCCCCAAATACCAAAATCGCACCACGAACAGCGCCGTCAGGGCATAAACAAACCAGTTGACCTGGCGGAAACCGCCTGCCGGGAAGCCGCGCAAGCCGCCGGAATCTCGAAACGCGTCACGGCCCATACACTGCGGCGACGCGGCATAGTTTTGGCGCCCTGCCTGGCAATCTGGGAGAGTGACAGACCAACTCCTCACTTTCTCAAGCACGATTGAACGGCTGCGCCAGGGGCCTTTGAGTGAACACCTCGACGCCTATCGTAGAGCTTCCTCGAAGGTATGATACACTCTTCGCTGTCAAAGGGAATTTGGTATGCGAAACGATCAATTGCGCCGCCGCTTCCTGCTGGGGCTGGTCCCCGCGGCGGCTGTGGCGGCCGCCGCCGCTCCGCAGGGCCGGCCGGCCACTAGCCAGGCCGGCTTCAATGTTCGCGACCATGGCGCCGCCGGCGATGGCGCACATCTCGATACGAAGGCGATCCAGGATGCCGTGGATGCCTGCGCGCGGGCGGGCGGAGGGACGGTCTTATTTCCCGCGGGCGCTTACCTCTCGGGAACCATCGTGTTGAAGAGCCGGGTGACGCTCGATCTGGACGCCGGCGCGGTGCTGCTCGGCAGCAAGAACCTTCAGGACTATCCATCCTTCGTGCCCGCCCTGCGCTCCTTTACGGACACGTACACAGAGAGGAGCCTGATTTACGCGGAAGGTCTACAGGACATCGGCATTCGCGGACGCGGCGCGATCGACGGGCAGGGCGCCGCGTTCAAGGGTCCGTACAAGGTGCGGCCCTACATGATGCGCTTCGTGAGCTGCCGCACTGTCTCGGTGACGGATGTCAGCATCAGGAACTCGCCCATGTGGGTGCAGCACTACCTGGACTGCGACGAAGTGGAGATCCGCGGCATCAGCGTCCATAGCCGCGTGAACGTCAACAACGACGGCATCGACATCGATGGCAGCCAGCGCGTGCGCATCTCCGATTGCGAAATCAGTTCCGGCGACGACGCCATCGTGTTGAAGGCCACCGCGGGCCGCCCCTCGAAGGACGTGGTCATCACCAACTGCGTGTTGAGCACGGCGTGCAACGCCCTCAAGCTGGGCACCGAATCGAACGGCGGCTTCGAAAACATCGCCATCTCGAACTGCACGATTTACGACACCCGTTTGGCCGGCATTGCGCTGGAAATGGTGGACGGCGGGGTGCTCGATCGGGTCAGCATTTCGAACATCGTCATGAACGGGGTGGGGGCGCCGGTTTTCATCCGCCTCGGCGACCGCGCACGGCCGTTCACCGACGGCGGCGCGCGCCCGCCGGTGGGAGAACTGCGCAACGTCTCGATCAGCAACGTGCAGGCCATGGGCGCCGGGAGCATGGGATGCGCCATTGCGGGCCTCCCCGGCCATGCCATTGAAAACGTGGTTCTGGAGAATCTGCGGCTGACGTTCGCCGGTGGCGGCAAGAGGGCGGACGCCCGCCGGGAGATCCCCGAGAACGCCGAGAAATATCCCGAGCACAGCATGTTCGGCACGCTGCCGGCGTACGGATTCTGTTGCCGCCACGTGAAGGGCCTGAGCCTGCGCGGCATTGAGACAGGCTTCCTGCAGGACGACGAGCGCCCGGCCCTGGTTTGTGACGACGTGGAGGGCTTCGAGTTGGCGGGCTCGACCTTTGCGGGCGCGCCCGAAGCCGAGCCTTCGGTGCGTCTGAAGCAGGTGAAAGATGCCTTCGTGCACGGCTGCCGCGCGCCCGGACGGATCCGGACCTGGATGGAAGTGTCGGGCAACCGGTGCGAGCGTCTCAGCGTGATGGGCAACGACCTGGGCAATGCGGGCAAGGCGGTCGATATTGCCGGCGATGTCGCCAAGGATGCCGTGTTCGTGAACGGCAATCGCGTTCAGGGGGCCGTTTAGGGGGCATAGCCGCGGGCGTTTGCAGGCTACCGTAGGCCCGGAACGCCGGCCGGGAGCGTTGCACCCGGGCAAAACCTGGTTGCCCTCGTGATGGACAGCGTCAGGCGAGCGGTGGTATCCCCCGGCCGGCCCACTACGCGCCAGGTCCGCGACCGCGAGATTCCGTGCTGCCGGGAAAACCGCTCGCTGACGCTCGCGGCTCTGTTCCGAGCCATGACCGTGAGGGAGTGGTCTTCGGCAAAGGTACAGAATCAGGCGGTCGGAGACCTGGTGCGCGCACCTATTCGGCTCCGTAGTCCACTGCCAGCCTGATTTGTTCGCCGGGCCGCAACGAGCGGCTGACGGATGAGACCGCCATGCTCACCCGGTTATCGTTCTTCGCGGTCCAGCTCAAGTAACAGCGGCCGACCTGCTCTTTCGGGAAGCGGCTCACCCAAATCGGCCCTCCCTGCCGGTTCACGATTCGCCATTCGCCATCCGGTTGGTCCCCGGCGTTGTAGACCTCTGAACCGGAGGGCATCTTCTCCGGCTCGATGAGCGCCTTCTCCAGGGCGCCGCCCGCCTGCTTACGGTATCGGACGACTACGGAAGCGAGGTCGCCGGGGTTCACGTCCCATTGCGACTGCACGGCCGCGGTTACGGGAGCGGCCGTAGTGTTCTCCAGGATCGTCTCGGTGCGCAGCATGGTCCCATCCAGGCGCAGCCTGCGCGTGACCTTCACCCCGTTCTGGCATGTCCCCGTGAGCGATACCTCGTTGGCCGATGCACCGGCATCCAGCGCCCACGCGGTGGTCCCCGTCATGCGCGTCACATAGTCAATGTATGGCGTGACTCTAAGACCGCCCAAATCCGGGTACTGCTTGGCGCCGGGTTCGGGCTCCGCCAGCAGGTTTCTGCCGCTGGCCTTGTCGATGATGTGGGTGATCCGCCCACCCAGGCCGGGCGCCACGTGCACGCGCAGCCGGCTGTTTTCGAGCGTGACGATCCGGTACGGGCGCATGTACCGGGTGAAGTCCTCATCATCGCGCGTGGCGACCGTCGATTCGCTGATATTGGTGATGCCGAATTGGCGCAGGCTGGACATGAACGTGTTCCAGCGCTCCTTCAGCCCTTCGAGATCGGCCGGGCGATACCACTCGCCCTCCACCGTGAACTTCTTGGAGCGGGTCAACCGAACGTAGTCGATCCCGATCCGCGCCTTGCGCACGCGGGCGCGCATGGCCTCGTTGCCGGCCGCAGCCTCGGCCTGGCGGAAGAGTCCGCGCGCGCCGGCCAGGACCTCGTCGCTGAGGTACGGCGCGCTGGGCGAGTCGTAAATCCACAGGTGGCGGCCCAGCCCGTTCGGCGCCATGCGCACCTGGCGCTCGATCAAATCGAAGTAGGCGCGCATGGGCCTGGCCGCCTTGCCATAGTAGGCGTCGAGGAACTCGTTCACGAGTTTGTTCGCGTCCGCCTTGACGTCCCACAGCAGCTTGGCCATAACGTAGGAGCGCAATTCCGCGTTCTCGGCGCCGCCCCCTTTGGTGACCGATCCCTCCATGAACAGACCGGCCACA
Organism: Bryobacteraceae bacterium; assembly: GCA_052144935.1. Lineage (GTDB taxonomy): Bacteria > Acidobacteriota > Terriglobia > Bryobacterales > Bryobacteraceae > JOPF133. The sequence continues at coordinate 14,008 of JBKQPR010000206.1, read as the reverse complement.
CCGTGACGCTTGTACATCGGGATATCCGCGGCCAGCTCGTCGAAATCGGGGAACGGAAGCAGGTAGTGGGCGAAATTTGTGTTGTAGTGCCAGATATAGAGCCGATCGGTGATCTTCGACCACGCCTGCAGGTTCTTCATGAAGTAGGCGTCGTAGGGGCACTGCTCGTAGGGGTGCGCTTCACATGCGCCGATCGGGCAAAGCCGGATGCGCACGTTGCGGCGCGGGCGGGTAACGGCGGGCGGGTCTTCGGTGTACTGGTAGGCCAGCGTATCGATCAGCTTATCGGGGTGCTTCTTCTCGATCTGCTCCGCCAGGGCGTTCACGTAACGCAGCAACGGACCGGAATGCGCGCCGCCTTCTTCCTGTTCCACGCGGCGGCAGTTGTCGCACTCGCAGTACCCGTAACGGTCGTTCTGGGAAACCGAAATAATGGTGGCTTCGGGATTCGCTGCGATCCACTGCTCCACCGATTCGATGCCGAGCCGCAACACGTCGGGATTGGTCAGGCAGAGTTGTCCGCCTTGCTCGCGGCGTTGGCCGTCGATCAGCGAGAAGTACTCGGGGTGCTGATTGAAATAGCGGCTTGGCGCAAGGAGGCGTTCGAACGAGTGGACGAATGGGTAATACTGCACTTTGCCGCCCACGTCCGGGTCCAGCCGTTGATACGAGCCATTGGTCTTGTTGCGGGCCGCCCAGTCGCGGTCGAGAGCCTCGCTGAAGAAAGTCTCGCGGTATTCAAACGCCGGCTTCCCGGTCTCATCGAGCGGGCCGACCGTAATCGTGCGGGTCTTGGGGATGCGGCTCACCTCGGGCGCGAACCAGCGGCAGCCCAGTTTCTCGAGGAACGTGTAGACGCCGTACATGCTGCCGCGCAGGCGGCCGCCGGCGATCGCCACGTGTGGGCCGGATGTTTTCAACGCGAACCCTTCCGGCCCCAGTTCCGCAAACGGTATCCCCAGGTTCAGCTTTTCGAGCGCCGGGCTGTCGCCTACCAGCACCATTCTGAGCTGCGGCTCCGCCGTGATGGGCAGCCGCGCGCCAGACATCTGTTCCAGGAACTTCTGCAGCTCCTCCGCGCCGTGCCGCTCCGATTGCGACGCATCCGAAGCGATCACGATCGAGTAGTTCGATTTGCCGTTTTCGACCAAACGGAGGTTCGCGGCAAGACCGGAAGCCGCCAACGCGCATAACAGACCGATAGCCTTACGCATGATCTCCAATCATAGCCCCGAGCGCGGAATTGTGAAGGGTTTTTGGCAGGATAGCCACGTACTGCCAACTCAGCGGCAGCTTGCCGTCCTGGGTCGCCATGACGGCCGAAGCGGCAATCTCGTAGGACACTCGACCGGCGCCGTGTCCTGGACCCGCGATTGCACCGCCGCCACGAACTCGCCCTCGGGCGCACCGGGTTCGCGCATCAGCTCGATGGTGGCTTGGCCGCGCTGGATCGGCGCGCCGGTCTCGGCGCGAATCACGTGGGAAACGCCGGCAGCTTCGACCAATAACACGATGTGTAGCAAGGCAGGCGGAGGTGACCGAGAAGGCGCAGGAGCGGCATTCGGCTCAAGGATGAGGGCTACCCCCTCTCCACGGCCCCGAACGCCGCTGCGGCCGTCCGATCTCGTTGTGGCCGCGTCTGCGTCATCGATGGGCCGGAGATGGCGCCTGTGAAGCCCGTGCCGCAATGACGGCTCATGGTAGCGCGCGGATCGCAATGTGAAGGGTCGGCAGGGCGACGATCGGGTACTTGCGCCTAACTGATATCCACTACGGTCTGGAACAGTGAGACCGGCAGGGTAATGCCGGATGTCTTGAGGCGCTCGTAGAACTTCGGACGGATTCCGGTTGCGCGGAAACGGCCCTGGATCCTCCCCGATTCGGTGACGCCGGTCCTTTCAAAAAGAAAAATATCCTGAAGCGTGATCGTGTCCTGCTCCATTCCGACCACCTCCGTGATGTGCGTGATGCGGCGCGTTCCATCGCTGAAGCGCGAGGTCTGTACGAACAGATCTACCGCCGAAGCGATCTGTTGGCGGATGGCGCGAATCCCCATGTTCGCGTTGGCCATGCCAATCATCACTTCAAGCCGGCCCATACCGTCGCGCGGAGTGTTGGCGTGCAACGTAGTGAGCGACCCATCGTGGCCGGTGTTCATAGCCTGCAGCATGTCCAGAGCTTCTTCCGCGCGAACTTCGCCCACGATGATGCGGTCCGGGCGCATTCGGAGGGAGTTGATGACCAGTTGCCGAATGGTCACCGCGCCGGTGCCCTCCACGTTTGGAGGCCGGGTTTCCATGCGGGCCACATGCGTCTGTTGCAGGCGCAATTCAGCGGCGTCTTCAATCGTCACAATGCGCTCGTCTTCCGGGATATAGCAGGAAACCGCGTTGAGCAGGGTGGTCTTGCCGGAGCCGGTGCCTCCGGAGATCACAATGTTCAGGCGCGCTTTGACACAGCCTTTGAGCAGCTCCAGCATCCCCTCCGTCAGGGCGAGTTTCGCCACCAGGTCCTCGCCTCGCAGGGCGTGCCGTCCGAAACGGCGGATGCAAAGCAGGGGTCCGTCCACGGCAACTGGAGGAATCACGGCGTTGACGCGCGACCCGTCCGGAAGGCGCGCATCCACCATAGGAGACGAGTCGTCGACGCGGCGGCCCACGCGAGACACGATCTTTTCAATGATACGGAGCAGGTGCGCGTCGTCTTTGAACTCCACTGGCGTGCGGTAGAGTTTGCCGGCCCGCTCCACGTACACCAGGCGCGGGGTGGTGACGAGGATATCCGACACCGTGGGGTCCTGCAGCAGGGGCTCCAGCGGCCCCAGGCCTAAGACTTCATCCAGGACCTGTTCGATGATGCGATCCTTCTCCACCAGGCTGAGGGGCGCCTCCTCTTCGTCAACCAGCTTGGCGACCGTGGCACGAACCTGGGAGCGGACGCGTTCGCCCGCCATCGAGGTGAGCGCCTCCAGGTTGATCCGGTCCAGGAGCTTTCGGTGCAGGGTGAACTTCAACCGCTGGTATTCCGGAGTAAATTCCTCACGGTTCAAGAGCCTGTTCACCCAACCGGCTTCCCGAGCTGCGTCCGTTTTCGATACTGGATGATCCAACAAGACCGGCATAGCAGTATCCTTTCGCCCAACAACCCCAACATCTTCTCTTAGAGGAGCATGCGGCCGGCTATGCAGGAGGAAAGCCGGACGCGGCGGGACGTAAAGGACGGAGAGGCCGATCCTGAGAGGCAGTACTAACCTATACCGAGATGGCGTCGCCGCACAAGTACACTTCAGTAGACATGGTCGCTATAGCTGGCTCCGGACTTCCGGATAAACACCACGCAAGAGTAACTTTGGCGCAACCGGATCCGTGCCCAGCGGGCGCCGGGTCCGGAGGGTGATCCGCGAGCGGTTGGGGAGAGCACCGGATCTGGCGGCCGGCGAACTGGCGGGCCGCTCGGTAGCGCGCCGGAAGTGCAAAGGGCCAGCGCTGGCCGTTGGTCGAAACCGGCCCTTTGATTTCAGTTGATTACGGCGGCGCGACGGCCACGCGTGGCCGTTTGCCGCAGCGCGCATCGCCAGCCGCGCCACCCGGCTCCTATTTCACCGGGAACAGAAACTCCAGCATGGGGCCGAAGCGGTCGCCCCAGGCTTGCTCGTTGTGAGCGTGGCCCTCCGCTTCCTCGTAGTGGAGATCGTCACTCTCGCGCCAGCCCTTGCCGGCCAAAGCTTCGCGCAGGAGGCGCGCGTCCTCAACCACCTTCGCGGGATTCCGTCCCTCCGCCGTCCCGGTATCGAGCCAGATGCGCGAGTGCGGCTGGCGGGGCGTCCATGCTTCGATCAGCCGCAAGATCGAACCATCGTCCCACCAGACCGACGGAGAGAGCAGCGCGAGTTTGCCGAAGACGCGTGGATACTCCATCCCCGCCACCAGCGCGGCCAGCGCCCCGAGCGACGAGCCGCCCACTGCCGTATCGGCCGCGGCTTTGCGAGTCCGGTAAGTCTGGTCGATAAGGGGCTTGATCTCGCGAGCCAGCATTTGAGCGTAGCGTGCCGCCTTGCCACCTTTGCGCGAAATCCGGTCGCGCGTGGGCGTGTACTCCGAAATGCGCCGCACGCCGGTGTTAGAAATGCCGGCCAGGATCAGCGGCTCGATTCTGCCGCTGCGGATCAGCTCGTCGGCGGTGATGTCGGCTCGCCAGTCCACGCCTCCAAACGCCGTGGCGGGGTCGAAAAGATTCTGCCCGTCCTGTAAGTAGAAGACCGGGTAACGCGCGCCCGAAGTCTCGTATCCAGGCGGCAGATACACCGCGATGTGGCGCGCCGTGGAAAGGTAGCGGGATGGGAAGCGAGGGTGCAGACGGAGACGGCCGTCGTCTTTCGCGCGCGGGGCCAATCGTTCAGTGTACGATATGAGAAAGCCCTTCCTTGCGCGTTATGCGTCGCGATTACATCAAGTGGTACAGCCCGTCTCTCGGCCGGGGTATGGAGCTGCTGGCATACGGCCACGCCGGGTTTCCGATCGTGGTCTTCCCGACTTCGGGCGGCCGCTTCTTCGAGTACGAGGACCGCGGCATGGTGCACGCGCTGGCTCCTAAGATCGATCGCGGCGAGCTACAGGTGGTGTGCGTAGATTCGGTGGATCAGGAATCCTGGTACAACCGGTCGATCGCCCCGGCCGATCGTCTCCACCGGCAGAATGCCTTCGATGCCTACATGACCTTGGAAGTGGCGCCCTTCGTCCGCAACCGCACCACCTGGGGGCAGATGGGCACTACCGGCTGCAGTTTCGGCGGCTATCATGCGATCAACTACGCGCTGCGGCATCCCGATATCGTCACCTACGCCGTGAGCATGTCGGGCGCCTTCGATGTCCCGCGGCAGTTCCTGGACGGCTATTACAATAGCGACGCCTATTTCAACAGCCCGCTCGACAGCCTGCCGAATTTGGAGGACCCGTGGTTCCTGGAGCGGATGCGGCGCAATTATTATGTGCTGGTGGTGGGAAACGGCGATTCGCTTTTCGATCAAAACGTGAAGTTGGCGCACATCTTCGGCATCAAGGGGCTGCCGCACAAGCTGGACGTGTGGGAGGGCTTCGGCCACGACTGGCCATGGTGGCAGAAGATGGCCGACAAGTATTTTGTGAAATAGAGGAATATATGGCCCGAATCGGCGTTCTCTACGGCATGGAAGAGTCGTTTCCCCCCGCGCTGGTGGACCGCATCAACTCGATGGGGGCCGGTGTCGAGGCCGAGCATCTCAAAGTGGGCGGCGTGCGCATGGCCGCTCCCAGCGGATACGACGTGATTATCGACCGCATCTCTCACGACATCCCCTTCTACCGCTCGTTTCTCAAGAACGCCGCGCTCTCGGGCGCCAAAATCATCAACAATCCGTTCTGGTGGAGCGCGGACGACAAATTCTTCAACTACGCGCTGGGCGTGAAGCTGGGTGTGGCCGTGCCTCCCACGGTCCTGCTGCCCCACAAGATGCATCCGCCGGGAACCACCGCCCATTCCATGCGCAATCTCGAATACCCGCTCGACTGGCAGGGTATCTTCGAGTATGTCGGCTTTCCGGCGTTTCTGAAGCCGCACGATGGCGGCGGCTGGAAGAACGTCTATCGGGTTACTTCGCCCGACGAGTTTTACGCGGCCTATGACGAATCGGGCGATCTCTGCATGACCCTGCAGCGCGGCGTGAATTTTCAGGAATACTTTCGCTGCTACGTCATCGACCAGCGGCACGTGCGCGTGATGCGCTACGATCCCAGCGCCCCGCACCACCTGCGCTATGTGCCCGGCAATCCACCCCCCGCGCCGGAGCTAGAGCGGCGCATGGTGGCCGATTCGCTGACGCTGTGCCGCGCGCTTGGCTACGACCTCAACACGGTCGAATTCGCGGTGGAAAACGGCGTGCCGTATGCCATCGACTTCATGAACCCGGCGCCGGACGCCGCCATCGAATCCGTAGGCGGCGAGAATTTCCGCTGGGTGGTGGACGCGGTGGCCGAAATGGCGGTCGCGCGGGCGCTCGCGCCGCCCCAGCCGCCCGAGATGCGCTGGAGCCGGTTTCTGGCGGGAGAGCGGACATGAGCGGCGTCACCCGGCCCAGCTTCACCATCGGGATCGAAGAAGAGTACCAGACGGTCGATCCCGAAACGCGCGACCTGCGTTCTCACATCCAGGCCGAGATCGTGCAGAAAGGCAAGATGCTGCTGGCCGAGCGCGTCAAGCCGGAGATGCACCAGTCGGTCATCGAGATCGGCACCGGAATATGCGCTAATATCCAGGAAGCCAAGGCGGAAATCCGCGACATCCGCAGCCAGATCGTACACCTGGCCCGCGCCAACGGCCTGCGCCTGTCCGCCGGCGGAACCCATCCTTTCGCCCATTGGGCCAGCCAGGACATCTACCCCGACGCCCGCTACCTCACCATCGTAGAAGATCTGAAAATGGTGGCGCGCGCCAACCTGATCTTCGGGTTGCACGTGCATATCGGCGTCGAAGACCGCGAAACCGCCATCCAGCTCATGAACGGAGCGCGCTATTTTCTGCCGCACATCCTGGCGCTCTCCACCAACTCGCCGTTCTGGCAGGGCATGGAGACCGGGCTGCGCTCCTACCGCTGCAAGGTCTTCGACAAATTTCCCCGCACCAACATCCCCGATCTGTACCGCAGTTGGTCGGAATTCGAAGATTACGTGGATCTGCTGATTCGCACCAACTGCATCGACAACGCCAAGAAGATCTGGTGGGACATTCGCCCGCATCCGCACTTCCCGACGCTCGAATTCCGGGTCTGCGATATGCCCATGCGGCTCGAGGAGAGCATCGCCATCGCCGCGCTCTGCCAGGCGGTGCTCGCCAAGCTGTACCAGTTGCACAAGCAGAATCTTTCCTTCCGCCACTACAGCCGCTCGCTCATCATGGAAAACAAGTGGCGGGCCGCGCGCTACGGCCTGGACGGCAAGCTGATCGATTTCGGCAAGCAGGAGGAAGTGCCCGTGCGGCGTTTGATCGGCGAAATTTTGGAATTCATCGATGACGTGGTGGACGAACTCGGCAGCCGCGAAGAGATCGGCTACATCCAACGAATTCTGGAAGAGGGCACCGGCGCCGACCGCCAGTTGAAGGTCTTTCATGACACCGGGGATCTGAAACAGGTCGTGGACTACATGATCGCCGAAACCGAGCGCGGTCTGGCCGCCGGGGCTGCACAAGGAAGCGCCGCACAATGACGGAGCGCGCCATGACGGGACGCCAACAGTTGCGCCAGATCGCCTTCTCCCCCGACCTGGAGCCGGGCGCGCGCAACGCCGTGGTTTGCTGCCTTCGCATCCAGCCCGAAGAGAAAGTCACCCTCATCACGGATGTGGCCTGCCGCGAAATCGCCGCCGCGCTGGCCGCCCAGCTCGAACGGCTGGGGGTGGTCTACAACGCCTGGATCCTGGAAGACCTGGCGCCGCGCCCGTTGACGGAGATGCCGCGCGCCGTGCTGGACGACATGGAGACCAGCCAGGTGAGCATCTTCGCGGTGCGCGCCCAGGCCAACGAGCTGCCGACGCGCATGCAGATGACCGAGGTGGTCAACCGCCGCCAGATGCGCCACGCGCACATGGTCAACATCGACCGGCGCATCATGCTGGAAGGCATGCGCGCCGATTTTGGAGAAGTGGACCGCATTAGCACGCAGGTGTGGCGCATGGCCAGCGCGGCCCGCGAAATCCGCGCCACCAATCCCGCGGGCACCCGCCTGGTGGCGCACTTCTCCCCGCGCCTGAAATGGCTGAAGACCAGCGGCATCATCAGCCCGCACAAGTGGGGCAACCTGCCGGGCGGCGAAACCTTCACCACGCCCGAGCGCGTGGATGGCACGTTCGTGATCGATGGCGTGGTGGGCGATTACCTCTGCGAGAAATATGGCGACCTGGGGAGCACGCCGCTCACCATTCGCGTGGAAGAGAGCCGCCTGCGCGAAGCCCATTCCGACAACCGCGAGCTGGAGCGCGAATTCTGGGACTACTGCCACACCGACGAGTTCAGCGACCGCGTCGGCGAGTTCGCCATCGGCACCAACATCGGAGTGCGGGATGTCATCGGCAACATCCTGCAGGACGAAAAAATCCCCGGCATCCACATCGCTTTCGGCAATCCCTACGGCGCGCATACCGGCGCCGATTGGTATTCGTCCACCCACATCGACGTCGTGGGACGCGAGTTCGACATCTGGATCGACGGCCGGCAGATCATGCGCGGCGGAGCGTTTCTCTTTGATACCCTCGCTTCGGCGGAAGTTTAACCGCGACTGGACGCCCGCCGCCTACACCCGCTTCCTGGCGCTCATCGAGGAGCGCTCGGGAGTCGCCCCGCGGTTCCGTCATAGCGAAACGCCGTGTTTCCTGCCCGCGCCATTAGTCGATCGCATGGCGCGCTACGGGCGCGAGATGGTGGAGCAGTTGCTGGCCGACGAACAGTACCAGCGCGATTCGCGGGCCGCCATCCCGGAGCGCTATCGTGTGCCCAACGAATCCGCCGTTCCGCTGTTCGTGCAGGCCGATTTTGGCCTCGACGCGCAACACCAGCCGCACCTGGTGGAGATCCAGGGCTTTCCTTCTTTGTACGCGTATCAGCCGGTGATGGCCGAATGCTATAGCGAAGCCTATGGGATCGATAGCGGCCTCGCCACGCTGCCGGGCGGGTTAGATATCGAGCGGTACCACGCACTGCTAGGAGAAGCCATTGTGGGCGCGCACGATCCGGCCAAGGTCATCCTGCTCGAAATCGATCCGGAGGGCCAAAAGACGCGCTGCGATTTCACGGTGACGGAGCGGTTGTTCGGGGTGCGCGCCGTGGATGTACGCGCGGTGCGCAAGCGGGCCAACCGTTTGTGGTACGAGCGGGACGGCCAGTGGACGCCCGTGGAGCGCATTTACAACCGCGCCATCGTGGATGAGCTGGTGCGCCGGGCGATCGAGTTGCCCTTCGATTTCCGCGACGATCTGGATGTCGACTGGGCCGGGCATCCCAATTGGTTTTTCCGCCTGAGCAAGTTTTCGCTTCCCTACCTGCATCATCCGGCCGCGCCGGCAGCGCAGTTTCTGGACCGCGTGACACACCTCGACCAGCCCGAACGCTATGTTCTCAAGCCGCTCTATTCCTTCGCCGGGCTGGGCGTGGTGGTGGGGCCGACCGAGGAGCAGATCGATGCCGTGCCGGCCGCGCGCCGCGGCGATTACCTGCTGCAGGAGCGTGTGGATTTCGCGCCCGTGGTGGAAACCCCGGCAGGACCGGCCAAGGTCGAAGTCCGCATTATGTATCTCTGGTTAGACGAAAAGCAAGGGCACGGTGAAACGCGGGGGCCGGGCGATATGCGGGGGCAGGACGAGGTGCGGGGGGCGGACGGAGAGCGGGGCCACGACGGAATGCGCCCCGTGAACATTCTCCTGCGCATGGGCCGCGGCGCGCAGATGGGCGTCGATCACAACAAAGGCTTCGAGTGGGTGGGAGCCTCCGCGGGGTTCATCGCATCATGACCATCCTCTGTTTGGCGAGCTACGAAAAGGGTCACGACTTCCTGCGTGAGTGCAAGCGCCAGGGCTGGACCGTGGTGCTGCTTACCTCGGAGAGCATCCGGCAGGCCGCCCGTTTCCCCACCGAAAGCATCGACGAAATCTTTTACATGCCGGACGACCACCACCGGTGGAACCTCACGCACACGCTGAATGCGGTGGCTTACCTGGCGCGCACCCGCATCTTCGACCGCATCGTCCCGCTCGACGATTTCGACGTCGAAGTAGCCGCCATGTTGCGCGAGCACTTGCGCATTCCGGGCATGGGCGAGACCACTGCGCATTATTTTCGCGACAAGCTGGCCATGCGTATGCGGGCAGCCGAAGCCGGCATCCGCGTGCCCGATTTCGTCCACGTGTTGAACCATGGGCGGGTGGCCGCGTTTCTGGAGCGCGTGCCCGGGCCCTGGGTGCTCAAGCCGCGTTCCATGGCCGGCGCCCTTGGCATCCGCATGGTTCACCGCGCGGAGGATCTCTGGGGAATCGTGGAGACGCTAGGCGACGAGCAGTCCCGTTTTCTGCTGGAACGGTTTGTGCCCGGCGACATCTTCCACGTCGATACGATAGTCTACGAGCGCGAGATCCGCTTCGCCATCGCCAGCGGCTACGGCCGGCCGCCCTTCGAGGTGGCGCACGGAGGCGGCATTTTCACCACGCGCATCCTGGACCGCGAATCGGATTCGGCGCGGCGCCTGCTGGCGGAAAACCAGCGTGTGCTCGCGGAGCTGGGCCTGGTGCGCGGGGTTTCGCACACCGAGTACATCATCGGCCGGGACGATGGCCGGGTTTATTTTCTGGAGACTTCGGCGCGCGTCGGCGGTGCGCACATCGCCGACCTGGTGGAAGCGGCCACCGGCATCAACCTCTGGGCGGAGTGGGCCAAGGTGGAACTGGCCGGCGGCAAGGCTCCCTACGCGCCGCCCGAGCCGCGCGAAGACTACGCCGGGCTGGTGGTGTCGCTGGCGCGGCAGGAGCATCCCGATACCTCGCAGTTTTCCGATCCGGAAGTGGTCTGGAGGATGGACAGATCGCACCACATCGGCCTGATCGTCCGTTCGCCCGACCCGGCCCGCGTGCGCGCGCTGCTCGAAGACTACACGGCCCGCATCGCGCGCGATTATCACGCCGTCGAGCCGCCCCGGCAACAGCCGTCGAACTAGACTGCCGGCCGCGTCACCTTGTGTTGGTGCCGTGAACCACTCCTTTGAAGACGCGCTCCAAGCCATTGATTCCATTGGACCGGAAGCTCGGGTCTTCATTCTCTTTGGTGGCCCGCCGCGGGCCATATGGCACTCCTTTGAAGACGCGGTCCAAGCTACTGATTCTGCGAGGCTGCCCAGCCGCGTCTTCAGGCGGTTCGGTTGGCCGCAGGCCCATGGGCACTCCCTTACGGTCGTGGCTCCGATCAGAGCCGGGTCCAGGGGGCACCGGGCCCGGAGGGCACCCCGCGAGAGGTCTCGGAATCGCACCGAATCTCGCGGTCCGGGACCAGGCTTCCGGCCACAGCGGCAGAGCGTTGAGCATGGGTGTGTTGGCGGACAGCCTCGCGTTCCCCGGCGGGCGCACCTCCACGTACCGGTGGCCAGCCCAAAGTTCGGCTTCGATTGCCGCAATCTCCGGCGATGGACTCGTTCAAGCGAAGTCGACGATGCAGGCCGCTACGCTGCCCGGCAAGTGGGTCCGATTATTCCGCGCCAGGCGGTCCACCGGCCGGATCTCGATGCGCCAGGCCGGCGCGGCCGAAATGAAAACGGGTTCTCAGATCGCCGGAGTTGCGGTTAGCCGGCGAGCAGTATCCACGCGGCCGTCGCGCACAGCTTTTCATCCTGCCGCCAGGGTGGGCCGATGCGCTTGCCTAAAGCGGCGATGCGCCGCTCCAACTCCTCGCCGGAAATGCCCAGCGTGCCGGCGGCGCGGGCGGCCAGATCGCGTTCCTTTACTCCCGACACGGCCAGCCCGCACGATTCGCATCCCTGGCGAGTGGCGGCACGGAAAAACTCGCCCTCGGCCGTATGAATTAGAGGGTGCGCGGCCAACACCTTCGCCAGGCCGGGAAGCGGCCTGCCCGATCCCATGAGGACACACGCGCCGGCGATGCGGTAGCCCGTGGCGGACAAATCCGCCACAGTCTCCTGGAGCGCGCTATGCGCCATGGAAGAGGCTGTACGGGCGCACTCGTCGAGGAACGCCTGCGCGTCCTCCGGCTTCATCTCCGCCGCGGCGTGATACGGCTGGCCCTCGCGGTGAACGCCACGGGTGCACAGTTCGATGCGGCCGCGCCGCAACACCGACGGCGTGGCCGGCGATCCGCCCAGGGCCACCAGCGCCGCCCAGCCCGAGTGGGCGCGAAATCCCAGGCCAGCCCGCTTCAGCACGGGTACGCCTCGACGGGCGCCAACTCCGCCACCCGGAGCAGTTGACCGGTCTTGCGGATGACCCTGAGCCCGGCGGCCGGCGCTCGCGCCGCGCGGCCGATGGATTCGACGGTCTCGCTCAGGTCGAAACGGAACTCCTTCTCGCGGGCCTCGGTGGTCATGTACACCGGCACTCCGTGCGCATGAAGCCGGGATTCAATCCTATCACTGAACTACTTCCTCATTGGTCCCTTATGGCCCGCCCGTTCGTGTAGACCTCGCCCAGTTGCGCCCGGTGGCAGAGGGTTGGCCTGTGCTGCCAACCCATCCTGGCGGCGCGAACGTGGCGCGCGCGCACCTATGGACACCGTTCGAGCGTCCGCCGCGGATTTGGAGCGAGTCTTCCGCAAGCACCACGCCACGGTGTTTCGCGCCGCTTACCGTGCCACGCCCGCAATCGCCCAGTTTTATAGTCGATGTTCCGGTCCGAAGTCATTCCGGCCGCGGCCTTTTGCCCAAGAGCGACACCAGGTAAGCCCGCGCGGCCGGCTCTTCGCGAATCGCCTTCCGGCTTTCGAAGCCCTCCTCTACTGCATCGATTTGTTTTTCGACCTCCGTCCCTTTCCACTCCTTCCCGGTGTCGTAATCCGCTTCCTCGCGCCGCTGTTGCACTGTAATGAAGGTGTCGGCAACTCTGCGCAGATGTTGGTAGACAGCCAGCGCCCGGGTTGAGGGTGGAGTCCTTTTGGGGTCGTCGATCTCGGCACGCTTTTCCTTACAGGCACTGTTCATTCTTCCGTGCCCGAAGAATCTGCCTAACTCGGAGCGGAACTCCGGGCGTCCCCAGTTCAAGGTGGCCTCGGAGATCAGTAAATCAATAAAGTCCCGGCGCAGGCCACAGCAGCCGACTCGGGAAAGGCAATGTTTGGAGCATACTGCGCCTCCTGCCATGGGCTTGACGGAAACGGCAGTGGCCCCGCGGCGCCAGCGCTAAAGGCGCTGCCCGCCGACCTCACCTTATTGGCGCGAAAGAACGGCGGCAAATACCCTCTCTGGTGGTGGTCAATGCGATCACAGATGGCACCAGGAACGCTCACGGGTCGAAGGACATGCCGGTGTGGGGGCCGATCCTTCTGTCGGTGAGCCCAAACGGCAATCCCGTCGTCCAGCAGCGGATCAGCAACCTCACCGCGTATATCGAGACGCTGCAAGTGAAGTGAAAAGACGCCTCTGTTGAAACGTCATTGGATCCGGATTGCAACCATGCGCATCCCCTTCGGTCGGGTTGATGGCGTCCGCCCAATACCCGTGCGCAACGACCAGACAACGGCACGCACGGTTGGTCGACGCCGGTTGGGCATAGCGTCGACAACGTGAATTCTCGCTTGCTCTCAATAGCGGCTGTTGACGTTGACATCGTTTTGCTCTCCTGTTGTAAACTTCGCCAGAAGTGCTTCGGCAGCAAGGTGCTCCATTCGCGTCTCGGTCAAAGTTGCGCGCTGGTCTCGGCGAGCAGCTTCTCCGATCGCTGCCGGGCGCCCCTGCCGGCCGCTAGGCCGAACCAGTCTTGCCGTTTCTGCCGCGTCCCGCCCGCGGCGCGGTGGGCGGCGGCCATGCGACCGCGAGGTGGAAGCGCCCATCGCGCGGCGGGCCCGTTGCGCACCGCAAGATGCACCGGCCACCGAAAACCTCATCTTTCATTCGACACCCACTTAAAGGTGACTGTCGCAGACTTACAACACTCTGCTTTTCGCCCGGTCTTCGCTGGGCAGAGTGGCGCCCCCGGCTTCTCCGATCGCTGCCCGGCGCCACTGCCGGTCGCCAGGCCGAACCAGTCTGGACGTTTCCGCCCGGCTTCCGCCCGCTAGGCGCTGGTCGGCGGCCTTGCGAGCGCGGGCCGTGAGGGTTACGCGGGCGACAGTCGTCGCCGAGGCCCCAAAGCCCGGGGCGTCGCATGCGAGACGACCTACCCACGGCGGGCGACGATTGCACGCCGCGCGGAGTTCGTCGCGGGCGAGCGCACCGCGCCCGCCCGAGGGGCCGAGTGTGCAGCACGTTTCAGGCGATTACCGGGTCACCCGCCAA
>JBKQPR010000205.1:0-11939 GCA_052144935.1 Bryobacteraceae bacterium | reverse complement strand
GTCGCCAATTCCCGGCCTGGTGCGTCGCCTTAAGTGACTTATTTTCAGAAGAATAGCGCCGATCCCGGGGTGAGAGAGGCGAGGCGGCACCACAGAAACGCGCTCATATCTTGTAAACTCCCGCTAGCCCTGGTAACGGGTCTCAGGGAGCGCAGGCTGCAAAAAGGTGCTTGACAAACGCTGCATTCAGAGCTAATTTATATATAGGCGATAAGCCCCTAATATTATTATTCTAAACTGATCGATAAATATCAAAGAGAAAAAGAGAAATGCAGAGTAAAAAGGAATCCCCCACGATTCAGGATTCGGAAGAGGCGCTGGAGGCTTTTCTATTAGGTCTCCGCAGACGACAGATGTCCGATGCAGAGCAGTTGCAAGTGCTCGGCTTTTTTGCCCCGGCGGGTTTTCGCCCGGTGGTCGAATTACATGAGGATGGCCGGAAGAAGCGGCGCACGGCCTCCGCGGACAATTGGAATCCCGAGACCGGCGAGATCCACGTATACTTTGAACGCGCCGTGGAATCGTCGGCGGAGCACATCTCTGCTCGCCCAGCGGAACCCGCGTCGGCACCAGACCGGCAGCTTGCCGAGATCCTGCGGGCACTTGAAGAGGTGGAGACCGCGCCAGGTCACTCATTCGTAGCGCTGAAATGGTTTCGCGACGAGATCCTGCCAGCCAAAGGGTATCCTTGGGCGCAAACCCCAGAGGAGCGCCAGGGCGTGCTTTCCCGAGCGATCAACGAAGGGTGGATTCTGACCAGCAAGGTCACCAATCCGCGCCAGCCCCTTTATCCGACGACAGCCGTGCGGTTGAACCGTCAGAAGCAGCTTCCAGCGGCCACGCCGCAAACCAGCCGGTTCCGTCCCGTACCGATTTCGGGCGAGCCGCTGTCAGCTACGATTCTGCGTGACCGAGGCACTCGTTGACGCTTTACTTCCTGGAATCCAGCGCCTTGGCGAAGCTTTTCGTCGAGGAACTCGGATCGGATCGGTTAATCGCCCTGGTCGAGCCGCTCGCGCCGGCCCAGAAGTTGGTTTCGAGCCTTGGCGCTATTGAGGTGCATTCCGCGATCCGGCGGCGCGAACGGGCGGGCGACCTGTCGCCCGCCCACGCTGCCGAAGCGCTGGCGCTGCTGGCCGCCGAGTCGGCATCCATGACCGAGCAACCCATCAATACTCCGGTCATCGAGACCGCCAAGCAAATGCTGGATCGACATGCTCTGCGATCTCTCGATGCGATTCAGCTTGCCAGTGGTTGGGTCGCCCGCGCCGCGAGCGGTATCACCGACATCTTTTTTGTCGCCTCTGATCGCGCACTCCTATCGGCAGCCCAAGCCGAGGGATTCCAGATCTGGGATCCGACCGATTGAAGCTCGATCCACCCTATCCCCCCTTGGAGTCCCCGCTCCTCCCCAGCAAATCCGGCCGCAACCGCCCCGTCTTCTCCCGCGCGATCCACTGGCGGAAGCGGCGGATCTCCTCGTGGTTGCCGTTGAGCAGCACCTCGGGCACTTTCCAGCCGCGAAACTCGGCCGGACGCGTCCAGTGGGGGCAGTCCAGCAGGCCTTCTCCATGTCCCGTCTCCTGGAACGATTCGAAGGCCGCCGAGCTTTCATTGCCCAAAACCCCCGGCAGCAGGCGCGCCACGGCATCGATCACCACCGCGGCGGCCAGCTCGCCACCGCTCAGGACGTAACTGCCGATCGAAATCTCGTCGTCGGCCAGATGCTCGGCCACGCGCTCGTCCACGCCCTCGTAGCGGCCGCACAGGAACAGCAACTCCCGCTGGCGGCTCAGCCGATTGGCCATCGCCTGGTCGAACAGGCGGCCCTGCGCCGAGAGAAGCACCACTTTGCGGCCGTCTTGGCTCTTTGGCAGGCTCTCCGGCAGGCGCTCCGCCAAGCGCTCCGGCCAGATCGATTCCACGGCCTCGAAAATGGGGCCGGGTTTCAGCACCATGCCCTCGCCGCCCCCGAACGGACGGTCGTCCACGGTCTTGTGGCGGTCGGCCGTCCAATCCCGCAGGTTGTGAATCCGGATCTCGACCAACCCCGCCCCCGCCGCGCGGCTCACCACGCCGTGAGCAAAGGGCCCGGCGAAGAATTCGGGGAAAATCGTCAGGATGTGAAAGATCACTGCAGGTTCACATCCTTCAAACCGGCGGGCAAATCCACCGCGATGCGCCCCGCCGCGGGATCGATCTCCACGCAGATCGAGCGGGCAAAGGGGATCAGCCAATGGGAATCCACCACCAGCAGGCCCGCGCCGCCGCCGTCTTCCCAGCCGGTGACGCGTCCCAGCGTCCGCCCGCTGGCGCGCTCGATCACTTCGCACCCCACCAGGTCCGACTGGAAGTACTCACCCTCCCCGAGCGCCACGCGTTCGGCGGAGGGCACGCGCACTTCCGCGCCGTAAAGCCTTTCGGCATCGGAAATCGTGTCCACACCCTGGAATTTGAAGACCAGCACGCCCTGGTGGAACCAGACCTCCTCCACCGTGTACGGCCGCGCCTCCGGCACACCGGCTCCCTCGAGATAAACCTCCCGCAACTCCTGGTAGCGTTCAGGTTTATCGCTGAGCGGCCAAGCCGTGACTTCACCCCGGTTGCCCCTGGTTCTTCCCAACAAGGCCACCGCCACCCAGCCGGTTTCGGGCAGGCTCACTCCAGAATTTCCAGCGTGAATCGGCGGTTCAGCTTCATCCCGGCAGCGCCCAGAATAGTGCGGATCGAACGTGCCGTGCGGCCCTGCTTGCCGATGACTTTGCCCAGATCGCTGGGCGCCACTTTCAGTTCCAGCACGGTGACCTGTTCGCCTTGCACCTCCCGAACGGCCACCTCCTCGGGGATGTCAACGAGAGCTTTCGCGATATCTTCGATCAACTGTTTCATCCGCCGCGCCTCCTAATTACTCATGGTAACTGAAGCGGCCGGAGAGTTCATGCCCGATCGCCCCTCAAAAGAGCATAGCCGTTCTCTTCGTTACAGTTAGGGGATGCGATCCGTGGATCAGGCCACCGGTTGGGGAACTGGCGCGGGGTTTTTTTCCACCAGCCGCTTGACGGTATCGGACATTTGCGCCCCGTTCTTCATCCAGTGTTCCAGGCGGTCGTGCTTCAAGACCGCTACGGGAGGGGTGGCGAGCGGGTTGAAATGGCCCAGCACTTCCAGGTGGCGTCCGTTGCGGGCGCGCTCCTTTTCAATCACGACTACGCGATAAAACGGCTTCTTTTTGGCGCCAAACCGCGCCAGGCGAATCATCAGCATCTCTACTCCAAAATCGAACTTGAGAACCCGCTGGTGCGGGAGTCCATCCTGCTACGGTCACATCGACCCGGGCAAATCTCCAAACGGAAAGCCGGGCGGCAGCTTCATCTTGCCCATACGCTTTCCCATGCCGCCCTTGAGCCCGCCGGAGAACATCTTCATCATCTTGCGGGCCTCGGCGTACTGCTTCAACAACTGGTTGACGTCCTGCACCGACGTGCCGCTGCCGCGCGCGATGCGCCGCCGGCGGCTGCCGTTGATGATCATGTGGTTATCGCGTTCCCGCGGGGTCATCGAATCGATGATCGCCACCACCCGGTTGATTTCCTTTTCGTCCACCTTGACGTCTTTCAGCTCCTTCAGCATGCCCACTTTGGGCATCATCCCGAGCAAAGACTGCAGCGGACCCAGCTTGCGGAGCTGCCGCAACTGATCGCGGAAATCCTCCAGCGTGAAATCGTTGTCCAGCAGCTTGCGCTGCATCTCGACGGCCTTTTTCTGGTCGATCTGCTCGGTGGCCTTCTCGATCAGCGAAAGGATGTCGCCCATCCCCAGAATGCGGCTGGCGGCGCGGTCGGGGTGGAACGGCTCCAGCGCGTCCAGGCGCTCGCCTACGCCCACGAACTTCAGCGGCTGGCCGGTGACGTGGCGGATGGAAAGCGCCGCGCCACCGCGGGCATCCCCATCCATCTTGGTGAGGATCACTCCGGTGATGCCCAGGCGCTTGTGAAATTCGTCGGCCGACTTGACGGCGTCCTGCCCGGTCATGGCGTCGGCCACGAACAGGATCTCCACCGGATTGAGCTCCTGCTTCAACTGTTGCAGCTCGGCCATAAGCTGCTCGTCGATGTGCAGCCGGCCGGCCGTGTCCACCAGCAGCACGTCGCGGCCGGTATTGTTGCTCTCGCGGCGCGCCGAACGCGCCAACTCCAGCGGCTGGCTCTCGCCGGGCGCGCCTTCGTAGATCGGCTGCCCCACCTCGCGGGCCACCACTTTGAGCTGTTCCCGCGCGGCCGGGCGGTACACGTCCACCGAAACCACCATGGGCCGGTGCCCGTTGCGCGCCAGCCAACGCGCCAGTTTGCCGGTGGAGGTGGTTTTGCCGGAACCCTGCAGGCCCACAATCAGGAATACGCTGGGCGGCTCATTGGCAAACCGCAGCTTGGACTCGTGGCTGCCCAGAATCTTGATCAGTTCTTCGTGAACGATCTTGATGACCTGCTGGGAGGGAGAAAGCGACATCAGCACTTCCTCGCCCTGGGCCTTCAGCTTGATGTTCTCGATGAGCTGCTTGACTACCCGGAAGTTGACGTCGGCTTCCAGCAGCGCCAGGCGGATTTCCCGCAGCGCGCTGTCCATGTTTTCGGCCGAGAGCTTCCCTTCGCCGCGCAGGTTCTTGAAAACCCGCTGCAGTTTTTCGGATAGGTTGTCGAACATGCTGGTTAGTTATTTCAATCCACGTGCCCGCAGAACGGGACGCGCCGCCAGACACACTGCCTCCGCCTTCGAAGCCGCACGGAGACCGCCATCTGCGATTCCCTTATTATAGCCGGTCATTCGGTGGGAGCGATGCGGATGCTGCTGGCGGCCATTTTGCCGGTGCGGTCCATTCCCAGCTCATAGAGGACTCGCGTGCCCGGCCGCAGGTCGGTGGCCAGGCCCTCCACCAGCCGCGAAACGTGGAAGAAAATGTCCCTGCCGCCGTCATCCGGGCGCAGGAATCCGAAGCCCTTGGCCTCGAAATACGTGACCACGCTGCCGGCCTGCTCGCCCGTAGGGGCCTCGGCCGCAGCTTCGCCGGTTTCCGACCCGCTCTGCGATGGCCGGCTGCTTTTATCTCCGACGCCCTGCTTGATCAGGGCCAGATCGGCCTCATTCCACTCGGGTTGCGAGGTGGAAGGAATCTTGAGGTCCGGATTGCGTTTCCGGGCGTCTTCAAATAATCTTTTTTGACGTGCGTTCAAGCCAAATTTCCTCGAAATGCGTCCTAAACCGCGGCGGGCGCGACGACCTTTTTCTTGCGGGACCCCTTCTTCTCGGCAGGTGGCTGCCGGTCGCTCTTCTTCAGGCTGCCCATCACCATGTTGGTGACGAATTTCTTTTCGCCATGATCGTCGAATTTGATCACGATGCGTTCTTCACTGCTGGACATGACAGTGCCCAAACCGAACTTCTGGTGCTCGACCTGGGCGCCCTGGGAAAACGTATTGGAGGCCATAGATTTTGCTAGACTTTGCTCCTCGGATGGATTGCTGGGGGATTCGATACCGGCGACAGGGAGATAAGATGTTCGGGCAGCAGTACCACGTTGGATCTAGCAGATAGCATAGCAAATGGCTTGCCATTTGTCGAGGACGCGAACGAAGGACGCGAACGAAGGCGGCTCTTCTGGCGTTCTTGCGACGATACGAAGGCGGCAAAAAATACACCCTCGCCCTCCTGCTAAGACGATGGCCGGTGCACTCCTGGCGGGACGGCGAGTTTGGCTGGCTTTGGGCGCGACGCATAGAGAACCGTCGCGCCGATCCCGGCAAAGAGCAACCCCATCCCCGGGAAGATGCACTCCATCGCAATGCTGAAATCCTCCGGACGCACATTGAAGCGAATGTCGTTCGGATCGCCGGGGTTGTAGCGGATTTCATGCCGGGTCCCCGGCGCGTACTGCGCGCGCGCCTGCCGGGAGTCTCCGGGCGAGCTGAATTCCTCTGACGACGGGCTGACAAACTCCTTTCCCTCCACCGCATAGCGGAATTCGACGGTCACCTCGTAGACCTCGGTGGAGGTATTCTTGGAGCTGGACCTGCGATACTGCCGAACCCGGTTGCCCGCGACCTGCGCATCGGCCGCCAGCCAGGTCTTCACGACCCTGTAATCCGAGTAGGCCTTCCAACTTCCTATCGAGAAAAAGAGAATCCCCAGCGCCGCGATAAAACCACCGGCGAGCCTCCAGGTCTGAGATGGGGCGAGCTTTCTCGCCGGCGCCCGGGTCCGGAAAAAGAGCCGCCACGCAAGCAAGAGGACGATCCCCCCCATTCCAAACGCCAGGAAAGGCTGCCGAAAGAAATCCAGCGTGTAAGCGGCATTGGCGACGATCTCTTCGGGGTGCCGGGGATCGTAGCGGATCGCGTGCCGGGTTCCCGGAGAGTAGCGGTCCGCCAGCCCCTTCGCGTGAGGATAGCTGCTCGTGCCGGTCGCGAGCACCGCCTTGGAAACAAAGTCCCTCCCGCGCACCGTGTAGCGAAACCCGGCTTCCGGCTGGTAGTTGCCGTCCTGGTAAAGCACTTGGCTGTTGGTGACCTCGGCCTCCGCGGCCGGCCACGACGTCACGACGGCGAATTGGCCGAGGCCCAGCAAAACCCCGCTCCCGAGAAAGAACAAGCCCACCGCGATCCAAATCCCCACAAACAGCTTGCTCAATAATCTGGTCCATAAGGGGACCTTTTTCGCAATCGGTTGGCCGCGCTCCGGTCTCCCTGCGTTTCGCGGAGCGGTGACTCCCTCATGCGGTGGCCGGTCGCCTGGGTGCTTCTCTCTCTCGTTCAAAGCGGGACCCCTCGTTCAACTCCGGCGGACGGTCTCCGACCCGCCGCGAAAGGGAAAGGTCGGCTCGGGAGGAAGATCGTCCAGCCCATGTCACCACATCAAATGCGACCCCCCGAGGAAAAGTCCCGCGAGGGCCATCCGGATCCTTGAGTTTGGCTCAGTATACAACACGCAGCGAAAAGGGGCGGCAAGAGTACACCATCCGCCCGCTCCTTATTTCATCGCTTTGCCGAAGGCTTGCATATCCTTACGTGCGGACCGTGCGGGGACGGAGTCCGAGCCCTGAAGGCGCCGGCCCAGGGGGTACCTCCCTGTCAATCGCCCCGGAGCTTCAAACGCCCAGCCCGTGCTACCATCCATTCTGATGTCCATCAAAATCACTCCGTTGAACAACGGGCCCCTCCGTTTGGAGGGCGAATTTGAGATTTGCGACCCCACCGGCGCGGCCTTTGGACTGGCCGGCCGCACGGTCATCTCGCTGTGCCGTTGCGGCCACTCGGCCAACAAGCCATTTTGCGACGGCAGTCACAACATCATGGGCTTCAGCGATACCGTCACCGCCCGCGAGTTGCCTCCACCCAAACCCAAGATCGGCTAAAGTTCCAAAGTGTCTGATTCTTTGGAGCCATTCGATCGGCAGCCGGGTAGCCATTCGATTGGCCAAGTCGCCAAAGACCGCATACTGCGCTATGCCAGCGTCAGCAAGGAAGCCCGGTGGCGGGATAACCGCTCCCTTCGGTCGCGGCTCTGAAAGCGCGTCGGAGCCGCGACCGAAGGGAGCGGTTACCAGCGATTGAATCGGTTGTTTCCCGGCAGCGGCTTAGTTATCGTGAAAGTCATGCGCGATGACCGCGGCATCCTGGAGGCGCTGCTTTCCAACGGCCGCTTTCTGCTGTCGCTAACCGGCTTCGTACTGGTCCTGAGCGGGGGCTTCGCGATTCTTCAATCTCTGACGGGTTATTTCCTGCCCCAGGATGTGCACGCGTTGGGCTTCGATGCCCAGGACCTGGCTCGGACGGCCAATCTCCGCGTGGTGTACTTTATGTTTCACGACCGGGTGGCATTTGGCGGCACGCTGCTGGCCATCGGTTTTGCATATTGGTTCCTGGCGGAGTTCCCGCTGCGCGCCGGCGAGCGATGGGCCTGGTGGGCATTCTGCATCTCCGGGGTCTGTGGATTTGCCAGTTTTTTGTCCTATTTGAGCTACGGTTACCTGGACACCTGGCATGGAATCGCGACCCTCTTTCTGCTGCCTGTATACGCCGCGGGTGTGTGGCGGGCGCGGCCGGTCAGGATCGATTGGCGGGATGCGTGGCGTCCCGGACAGCCGCTCAGTTTGGGACGATCGGGGCTGCTATTCCTCGCCGCCGGGATGATCGCTGCCGGCGCCACCATCATGATCGTCGGGATGACCAGCGTATTCGTTCCACAGGACCTCACGTTCATGCACATGACGCGGGCGGATCTTCAGGGCATTTCTCCGCGGCTGGTTCCGGTGATCGCCCATGACCGCGCGGGATTTGGCGGGGGACTTTTTAATACGGGCATCACCCTGTTCTTCATTGCCCGGCACGCGCCGATTACCAAGAGCCTCGTGCAGATCGTTACGCTGATGGGTCTGGCGGGATTCGGCGCGGCGATCGGTGTGCATCCGGCGATCGGATATACCGATCCTGTTCATCTGGCTCCGGCTTATCTCGGCGGCCTATTATTCATCGGCACGGTAAGCCGGTTGGCCTACGAATACCGGGAGGCCAAAGCCGGTGGCGGATTCCGGGCTGCCCGAAGCCGACTCCGCTTCGAGCAGGTCTTACGCGATGCGCTCCATGGGCTCCACGACGTCGGCCGGCGCCGATGACGGCGCCAGCACCGCGGCCAGGCAGCCGGCAAACCGGTCGACATCCTCCTGGGAGGCTCCGATGGGCGCCAACTGGTTGGCCAGTGCGCGCGGCCCCGCGGACAGCTTCAGCCCGTTGGAGTCTTTGGAGACCAGGTACAGCGCCAGGTCGCGGCTCTGCTGCGTGGGCGTCAGGCCCATCCATTCGGTAAATGCGCGCGCGTGCAGACGCGCCAGTACGCGGTGCGTTTCGGCCTCGCCGTAGCTCTGCGCGCTCTCCGCCTCCTGGTACCTGCCGCTGATCCGGTCGCGGTACCCGGCCGCGAACACCAGCCCGCCGAACACGGTAGTGATCGGGGTGAGGCGGTCGTCCCAGAAATCGGCGCACGATTGCACGGCCACCGGCAGCAGCGCCGCTTCGGCCACCGGCGTATCCGGCGCTTCCTGCAGGAAGCAGCTCTCAAACGCGCGCTCGAGTATGGGGTCGGTCAGCGCCAGCGGCAGCTTCTCGAAGTGCATCAGGTTGAGCGCGTGCGTCAGCACATCGCGCGGATGGCAGCGGCGCAAGGCCTTCCCGCTATGCCTGTAGTGCCGCTCGATGAACCGCCCGATCATCTCTCGCGAGCAGGCCAGGTTGTGCGACGAGCAGAAGGTCTCGAAGATGCGCACGAATTCGTTCTCCGCCGGGCCGCGTAGCAGGAGCTTGTACTGGATGCGGCGCAGGAAGGCTTCATCGCCCAGGCTGTCCGGGTTGAGGTTGGTGGAGAACACCAGGAAAGTCTCAAACGGCACGCTCATCTTCCCGCCGGTCAGGAAACTCAGGTAATCGACCCTCCGCTCCATGGGGACGATCCAGCGGTTCAGGACCTCGGCCGGCGTGGCGCGCTGGCGGCCGAAATCGTCGATCAGGTACATGCCGTTGTTGGCCTTCAACTGGAACGGCGCTTCGTAGATCTTGGAGGTGTGGTTGTATTGCAAGTCCAGCATGTCGAGCGAAAGCTCGCCGCCGGTCACGATGAAGGGCCGCCGGCACTTGATCCAACGCCGGTCGAACGCGGAACGCTCTACCGCAATGCTCGTGGGAGCCGGCCGCTGCTCCTCGATCGGGAAGTGATAGATGGGGTCGAAAAGCTGCACGATGTTGCCCTGGCATTCCAGGGCATGCGGCAGAAAAATGGGGGCCGTGTCGAGGTTGTTGAGCGACTCGATCAGGAACGTCTTGCCGTCGCCGGGTTTGCCGTACAGCAGCAGAGAGTTGGATGCGCTGACGGCGGGACCGACTTGCGCCAGCACGCGTTCCGTCATGACCATGCCGCGGAACGCCCTGGCCAGCGCCTCTTTGCTAATCCACCCCTGGCGAGGCTTTTGCCGGCGCACCATCTCGCTGTACTGCGTCAGCGGCACGGGGGCCGGCCCGGCATACTGGTTAGCCTCCAGATACTCGCGGGCGCGTTCGCGGCCGGCTTCGGTGAGCGCCAGAACGGAACCCACGCTGCCCATCCCCAGGGACCGCTTCACCTGCACATGATGGCGGAACTTCAGCGCTTCCACCAGGTCGCCAATCACGCTGAAGCGCAAGCCGATAGCGTTGGAGAGGTCCTGCCCGTAGAGTTCGCTCCGGAAGTACAGCACCTTGAGGATGAGTTGCTCAATGAGCGATTCGGGCAGACCGGTTTCCTCAAGCGACTCGGGTTCCTGCGGGCCTAGTAGTTCTGCATCTAAAGTACCCACGCGTTCCAGCTTACAAAAGGCAACCCATCGAGCGATAGTTGCCTCTGGTTAGCGACTGGTACTAGAACTATATAGATCGATTACCACGCGGCCCGCGGGCAAAAGCCACCCGGAGAGGGATCCCCGCCAGCATGGGCGCCCCACTTTGGTCCTGCCTTCCTACGCGGTGGCCGTAGCTCGTGCGTTCTTCTGCTTTTCCAGATCGTCGGCCAGAATCACGGCCTCCGCCAGATCGCGCATGGGCCGCCGCAGGCGCCGGCTCTCGTTCCGCAGCCGCAGGTAGGCCTCTTCTTCGGTCAGCCCGTGCTTGTGCTGGAGGATACCCTTGGCGCGTTCCACCAGCTTGCGGATTTCGAGCGTCCGCTTCATCTCCAGCGCTTCCGACATCAGCCGCGCGTTTTCCGCCGCGATGGCCGCCTGGCCCGCCACCACTTTGACGAAACCCACTTCATCCTCGCTAAAGTGCCGCACGTCGCGGGTGTAGATATTGATCGTGCCGATCACCCTCTCGCGAGTGATCAAGGGCACCGAGAGCAGCGAAGCCAGACCGGCGCGCCGCGCCAGCTCGGGATAGCGGTACTGCTTCTCCTCGAGCACATTGGGGATGACGATCGGCCGGGCCTCCCGCACCACCCGTCCGATCAGCGAATCCTCGATGCGCAGAGGCATCTTGTGCAGGTAATCGGGCGAGGAGCAGCGCGCCGCCGAAATCACCAGCTCGCGGCGATCCTCATCCACCAGCATGATCGAGCATACGGGAGCGTCGAAGATCTCGGCCACCATTTCGGAAATCGATTGCAGGATGTTATCGAGATAATTCTGCTCGGCGATGGTGCGGGCCAGGCCCGCCAGCGCTTCCATGCGCCGTGTGGCTCCGGCGGAATGCGCCTCCAGCCACGATTTGGTGAAGGCGCCGCCCATCTGCTCGCCGATGAAACTCACCATGGCGATTTCGTCGGGCGTGTGCTTGTGGCGCGCGCGGTGGTGGATGTTGATGACGCCGATCAACTCGCCGTCGCCAATCAACGGCACCGAAAGAAAAGCTTCGTAGGTGTCTTCCGGCAGCGCCTGGAACCTCTTGAAGCGCGCATCGGACGCCGCGTTGGAGGAGAGCGCCACCACGGAACGGTGCTCCGCCACCCAACCGGTGATGCCCTCGCCCATTTTCATGCGGATGTTGCCGATCTCCTGGGCGTGCGGCTGCTGGGACGCCCGCAATACGATCTCGTTGGTGTGGCGGTCCAGCAGATACACCAAACAGGCGTCGCAGTCGGTCACATCCAGGGCTAACCCGATCAGTTCCCGCAACATCTTCTCCAAGTCCACACCGGAACTGACAATGTTACTGATCTGGTGGAGTAAAGCGATCTGGCTACTTGCCTCGGTTGCCGCCACTGGATTTACCTCCCTAGATCTCAGTGTAGGAACCGATCGGAGGGGAGTCCAATCCAAAATTTCTATGGAGGGGATGGGGTAGCGGGAAGGGCCGGGGGGAGTTTTCACCGCGGAGACACGGAGAAAACGGAGGAAGCGCGGAGAAAACAATACTCTTCTTGCCTTTCTC
>JBKQPR010000204.1:0-18340 GCA_052144935.1 Bryobacteraceae bacterium | reverse complement strand
CGGTCCCGCGCGCCGCACGCTGCTGATCGGGCCGGTTGCGCCCGACAGCGCACGAACGGCATACTCCCGGATACGTCAAACTTCTACTGCCTCCCCGGCAGAGCCGGGGGATCTCCCAACTGATTAGTCGCTCTTGCCGTCTTCGATAAAGACCACTGCCGCCGGGCGGAACCCTTACTACGAATCGATCTCGACGGCGGGATAGGCTTCCACGTATTCCTCCCCGTTGCAGCCGTAATACGCGACCGTTCGCGCCGTGAAATCGACATCGTAACGAACAACGCCTGCGTGCCACTAAGCCTCTAGGAATTCCGGAAAGCTGCTTTCCCCGGCCTGGTCCTTCCGCAACGCCGAAATCAACGCCTCGCGGTTGAACAGGGGGACGTCCACCGTGCCCGTCGCTAACGGCTTGCCTTGGCTCGCGACGGGCCCGTCGTTGGTCAGAAAAAGGCTCTGGCATGCAGGCAGAAACCAGAAGTTCCGAGTCACGCCCGCGCGCCGCAACGCCTCGGCCAGGTAGGGGAAGCCCCCGACTTTAGGCCGAATCGCCATAGCCTGTCTCTGCGCCGCTTCTAAGTTCTCGATTGCCTTACTCATGGAAATTCTCCTTCGTGCGTGATGTCAAGTGAAATCGGCCTGGATCTTTCGGTTTTACTCGATCGGAACGGCCCCGATATGGTGAAGGTCGATCAGTTTCGAGAGCAGGCGTCGCATGGTGGCTCTCTCGTCGGCCTCCAGGACATCGAAAAACGTCTGATCGTTGCGATCGGCGATCTCCGCCAACTCGGGAAGAACGCGGCTACCCCGCCGCGTCAGGGAAAATAACCGAAGGCGGCTGTCCTCCGGCATGGTCGAACCTGTGATCCAGTTTTTAGCTTCGAGCTTGTCGATGACCTTGGAAACAGCTCCGCGCGTCAACCCCAGGGCTTCGGCGAGTTCCCCGGGCGTAATCCCCGGCCGTTCCTTTACGCGGCTTAGCACCACCCATTCGGCAACCGAAGTGCGCTTTGTATGCAACGTTCGCGCAAACTCGCCCGAGACGTGGTTGGAAACGCGCCGTAGCCAGTATCCCAGGTGAAGCTCCAGGTCCGACGCAGACCGCTGCCGCGTTATAGTTTCCATGGAAACTATCATACTTTCCATAGAAACTATCTGTCAAGCGCGGCTCCCGATTTTGGCGAGCGGTATGACCACCGCGACGACATTGGCTGGTTTGGGTGGATCCTCGTTTTAATACGGCCAATGTTGTGAGCGAGGGTCTGCGGGCGATAGGCAGAACGCGATATTCTTTTTTCGTTCGGAACTGACTTTACCCTGGAGGGTGAAGGCCAGCCACCAGATCGAAACTTGCCAGCGACGGTCAGGGCCGGCCTTCACACCAGCCGTGATTCTCTTTATCGCACTGAAATCTCGTGTCTTGCTTTCTCATAGGTGATACCTCCCGCTGTGAGCACCATCCCGGAAAGGCGCCCTCGTGACTGGGAGCGATTCGAGACGTGTGCAGACTGGTGACGCACGTGTCTCGTTTATGCCTCATTTGGGCGGCCTGATTTGGAAAATGCTGATTCGGCGATGTGTTGCAGATTCAGGAATTCGCAACAGAAACGCGCAAGTGATTTAGATCCAACATACGTCTGGATTCCCAAGCTGGACGCCGTGGGTTCGAATCCCCATCTCCGCACCGTGTTTTGATGGGCGAATCCATCAGGCTCCATCAACTTCCTCACTCCCATTCCACTCAGTAATTGAAATGAAGAGTTTTCAATGAGAACCGGCAAGAACGGCAGTATCGTCGTCTCCGCGCTGAGCGCCCGCGCCAATTTTGGCAAGCTGTTGGGCCGGGTGGAGGATGAACGCCGCTCGCTAGTTATTGAGAAGCGCGGTGCGCCCAAGGCGGTGCTGCTCAGCATCCGCGATTATGTGCGTCTTGCCGCCCCCGAGCCGGAAGTGCTCCGGGTGATCGGGGAGGAATCGCAGCGCAATGGCACAGATGCGCTCAGCTCGCGCGAGATTGACCAGGTAATCAAGGCTGCGCGCGCGAAAAAACCGAAGCGCGGATGATCCCGCTTCGCCTCGTCATTGATACCAACATCCTCGTCTCAGCGCTCTAAAACCGGACGGGCTCCAGCGCACCGTCCTTCTGCTTGCGATCACCAGACCGGCCAGGCTGTACGTTTCCGCCGCCATTGTTGCCGAATACCGAGAAGTGCTCGCGCGCCCGGAGCTGAACAATCCGCAAGGGCCTCCGGCAGCAGTTTCTCGATCTCATCAACAACCATGCGCAGTCCGTCAAGCCGACGCTCTCCATTCAGGTTGCGAAGGACCCCGACGGCGACAAGTTTCTGGAATGCGCGGACACCGCCCGCGCCGACTACCTGGTGACCGGCAACCGGCGGCATTTTCCGAAGTTCTGGAAGAAGACCAAGGTGATCACGTCCCGCGAACTTCATCGGCGTCGTGGCACCGCATCCGATCCCGTGAAGAGGCTCTTCTAGTTTCTAGTATGACGCCCCGGCAAGCGATCACGGGGGCTGACCGCTTCCCAGTGGTGGCGAGTAGCCGTAGAGGATTTTCGAGGTCAACGCCGCGGGTTCGGCAGTCCGACTTGGACCGCGATTCCTGTCGCGAAATCCTCCTCCCCCACCAGCAAACGCCCAGGAAGCCGCTTGAGGAAGCCAGCGCCGAACGGCCCAACTTGGGCCAGGACCGAATCTTGGGGCGTCCCTATTTTAAAGCCTCGGGCTGGGATCGGAGGGTGCCCCATCAGAGAGCGGCGGCCTTGGCGAGCCCTGTTCCAACCCGGCCGAAGGCCGTTGGGGCCAGTGAGCGGTGCCTACGACCCCGCCAGCGCCGCCCGGGCCTTCTGCTCCTCGCCCCACATCAGCGGGTCGGGGCCCGAGAGCTGCAAAAACAAGCGGTAGTCGGCGCGGGCCTCTTCGCGCTTTCCCAGCTTTTCCGCTTCCTCGCCGCGCAGGTAGTAGAGGCGCGGAAAGGAGAAGCTGAGGAGAGCGTCCGCGCCGGTAAGCGAAGGCGCCGGCGTGATCTTCAGCAAGGGCGCGGCGGCGGCGGCGCGGCCGGTCTCCAGCCAGGTCCATGCCAGCAGCACCGGCGCGGTCGCATCCGGCTCCGGCGGACCGGCTTCGACGGCCTCCTTCAACAGCGCCGAGGCGTCCTGGTATTGGCGGGCGAACAACAGCGCCGCGGTCAGCGCCACGTTGCGAAGCGCGCCCTGCTGCGGATTCGGGAAGGCCTGCCCGGCGCGCGCGGCCCATTCGGCCCCGGAAGCTTCGGGTTGAAGCAGGAAGCGCGTCACCACCGCCGCTCCGGCGCCGTTCGACCCGGCGGTGCGCGCGGTTGCGTCCGCGGCGGCTTGGGCGGCCGCGCGGTCGCCCAGCATCATCTCCCAGAGGGCCAACTCGGTCCATGCGCGCGGCGCCACATCGTTGAGCGATCCCCGCGCGAAAACCTCCATCTGGCGGCACGCCTCCTTGCGCCGGCCGGTGAGCCAGGTCCATTGGGCTTTGCGGAACTCCACCAGGGGATCGTGCGCGGCGGCGCGAGCCTGATGGTAGCGCGCGGCCAGCGCGCCGGCTCCGGCCACGTCGCCGGTCCACAGCCGCGCCATGGCCGCCTTGAAGTACTCGCCGTTGTTGCGGAAGTTGGGATCTTTCGCGGCGGCCCGCAGGTAGGCCTGTTCGGCTTCGCGGAAGCGGCCGCACAGCAGGTTCACGTCGCCCAGGGAATCCAGCGGGTTGAGGTCGGTGGGGCGCAGGCCGGCGTAATGGCGGAGGGCATCGCGCGCGGTATCCAGATCGCCCAGGTAGGCGGCGGCATAGCCGAGCTGGTTCCAGGAGTTGAAATCCTGCGGCTCGCGCTCGAGCAGGTTCCGGTAAGCCTCCACGGATTGCGCGAACTCGCGGCGGTTCAGGGCCAGCGCACCCAGCGCCTGCCAGGCTCCGGCGTCGTTGGGGTCGAGCTTCACCAGCGCGGCCAGGGCGCGCAACTTGAGCTGGGGCTCATTTTGCAAGCTGGCCAGATCCACGGCGATGCGCGCGCGCTCGATCCCCCCGAGGGCGCCGCCCCGCGCCAGGGCCCGCGTCAGGGTGGCGACGGAGCCGTCGCGATCCCGGTGCTGCAACTCCAGTTGCGCCAGCATGCGGTACGCCGGACCGTAATTGGGGTCGGCGGCGATGGCCTGTTCCAGCCGCGACGCAGCCTGCGAAACATCGGCCATCTCCATGGCTTCGGAGTATCCGCGCAGGGCCTCCAGACTGCGCGTGTCGAAAGCGGTGGTCTGGTTGGAGATCCCGGCCGCCAGCGCCGCGCCCACCGCGATGACATCGCCAGGCGCTCCGGAGGCGGAAAGCACGCGCGCCATCTTGCGGGTGTTGGCGTCTTCGATGGTGAGATCCACGTGCAACCGCCCGCCCGCCACGATGTAGGTTCCGTAGCCCAGGCGGCCGGCCCCCGCCACCAGCGCGGCCTGCCGTTCGGCGGAGATGCCGGGAGCGGAAGCCGGGCGCGGCCCCAAGACCGCGTCCGCGCTATGGATCCGCAACGCACGGATCACGGTCACGTCGCGCGCACGGGAAAGATCCGTGGCGACCACTTCTTCGAGGGCTCGCCCGATCCAATCCTGGGAGGAGTCCGGTCCCAGGTTTTCAAAACGCAGAATCGCCAGTCGTGGAGGCCTCGACGCCTCACCGCCGGCGCGCCGCCCGCAGGACGCGGCGGCGGCCAAAGCCACAAGCACAAGGGAGCAGAGCGCCATGCCGCCGCGGCGCTGAACCGTGCCGGTTCTACAGGACACGCTGCTCCGTGGCCATCAACTCCTTGAATTCGGGCGTGTCCCGCAACTTGGCGAACTCGGGTTCCTGGTCCAGCTTCTTCTTGTCCTTGAGACCCTCTTCCAAGGCCTTGCGCAGGTATTGCAGGGCCAGCTCGTTGCGCCCGTCCTTGGCGTAGAGCTTGGCCACGTAGAGATGATACTTGGCGCGCTCCTCGACGGTGCGCTCCTCGAGCATGACTCCGAAACTGCCGTGGCGCTCGAAAACGTCCGGGTCCAGCGCCATCGCGTGCTCGTAGGCCTTGGTGGTGTCTTCGTACTTCTTGCGCGCGAAATAGGCGGTGCCCAGGTTCATGTAAATGGGCGCGGATTTGGCATCTTGCGGCGCCACTTTCAGCGCGCGGCTATACCAGGTGAGGGCGCGGCGGTAACTCTTCCTGGCATAGTAGATGGTGCCGATATTGTTCATCGCCTCCACGTAATCCGGCTTCAGGCGCAAGGCCTGTTCGTAGGACTTGCGGGCATTGTCCAGTTGTAAAAGCTGGTGGTAAGCGATGCCGATCTTGTTGAGCAGAACGGGGTTTCCGGCAGGCCCTTCACGGAACGTGTCGATAGCCTCCCGGTACATCTTGCGCGCCATGTAAATGTCGCCGCGGTTCTCCGCCGAAAGCTGTGGCATGACCGGCACAGGCTTGGTGCCATCCACCAGAGAGTTGGTTTGCGCGAGCGCGCCGGTCGAGACGAGCGAGGCCCCAAAAACGATGGCGAGAAATCGGAAATGCATGACTACTCACCCCCTAGGACCTATTTAAACACACCTAGTATGCGCCGCAACAACCCTTTCTTCCCTTCCTTCTTGGGCGGTTCGGCGGTGGCGGGGGCCGGCGCTGGGGCGGATAGATCGGCGCCCTCCTGGCGGGCGGCGCGGCGGGCCAGCGTGGCCGGGGTGGCAGGGGGCTCGGCTTGCGCGCCGGTGACGCGCAACGAGTTGTCGGCGGGGGATCGAGAGGGGACCGCGGAGGGAGCGGAAGGTGCGGACGTGTCCCAACCGGTCACGGTGGTGATGCCCGGGCGGCCGCCGTGCAGCGGGCAGGCGCCCACGGGCTGCGTCCCGGCAATATACACCTCGGTACGGCGGGTGGAACAGGAGGGCGTCGCGGGGAACCCCGATTCCGGGTCGATCTCGATCGAAACAATGCCCTCCGGCGCGAGGAACGGCTTGGCGTCGCGGTACTCGCGATAGTCCAGCGCCCGCTTCATGAACTCGGCCCAAATGGGGGCTGCCGAATGCGCGCCCTCCAGGTCCAGATCGCGATTGTCGTCGAACCCCACCCAGACCACGCACAGCAGCTCGGTGGTGTACCCGGCGAACCAGCCGTCGCGCGACGTGCCGGTCTTTCCGGCGGCCGGAACGTAAAACTTGTAAGGCGGCCCGCGGACTCCCGCACCGGTGCCGCTGCGCAGCACTTCCTCCATCAGATTGGTCATCAGGTAGGCGACCCGCGGATCCAGCACCTGCTTGTGCTCCACGGTATTCTTGTACATCGTCTGGCCCTTGTCCGAACGCACCAGCCGCACGAAGCTGGGCTTCAGCACCTCGCCCTGGTTGGCGAACATGGTGTAAGCGCCGGCGGCCTCCAGAGGGGTGATGTCGTAAGATCCCAGGGCCACCGCCGGAGTGGGCTTGATGGCGTGATTCATGCCGGCGCGTTCGGCCATATCCACCACGGCCTCGTACCCCACGGTCTCGGCCACCTTCACGGTGGCGATATTCAGGGAGTGCGCCAGGGCCTCGCGGAGGGTGACCTCGCCGAAGTATTTCCCTTCGAAATTGTGCGGTTCGTAGGGGTTGCCGTCGAACCAGAAAGTCGTCGGCTGGTCGATCACCTGGCTGCTGGGCGTAAGGACCTGGCGACCGCCTTCCACCGCCGTATCCATGGCCGCGGCATACACGAAGGGCTTGAAAATGGACCCCGGCTGGCGCTGGGCCAGGGCGTGGTTGAGCTGGCTGACGCCGTAGCTGCGCCCGCCCGCCAGGGCCTTAATCTCGCCGGTGTGGGGATCCAGCGCCACCAGCGCCACTTGCGGCTCGGGAGGCGTTTGGCCCTTGAAACGGCGCTGCTTGCGGATCTGGTCATCGACATTCTGCATGCCGATACGGATGGCTTCCGAGGCGGCCCGCTGCAGGCGCATATCGAGGGTGGAGTAGACGCGGAAGGCGTTGGATTGGAAATCGGCGTCCTGAAACCTGGCCTGCAGCGTGTCGTTGACCATGTCGACGAAGTAGGGCGCCTCGACGGATTGGGCGGATCCCTTAGCCACCGTCAGCGGGGCTTGCATGGCCAGCTCGTAATCGCGGCCGTTGATGTCGCCGTTCTGGCGCATCAGGCCCAGCACCGCGTTGCGGCGGTCGCGCAGATGGTCGGGATGGCGGAACGGGTCGAAATAGGCGGGCCAGCGCGGCAGGCTGGCCAGCTCAGCGGCTTCCGGCAGGTTGATCTGGCTGAGGTCCTTGCCCAGAAAAGCCTCGGCCGCCTCGCCGAAGCCGTGGATGCGGAAGGTGCCGCGCGATCCCAGGTAGATCTGGTTGCAATAGTCCTCGAAGATCTCTTCCTTGGAGAGCTTCTGCTCGAGCTGCATGGTGATGATCATCTCGGCCATCTTGCGGGTCCAGCGTTTTTCCTTGTCGAGGAAGAACTCGCGGGCGAGCTGCATGCTGAGGGTCGAAGCGCCCTGGTCTTTGCGGCCTTCCTTAAGGTCCACGTAGGCGGCGCGGATCATGCCGATGGGATCGAAGCCGGCGTGCTGGAAGAAGCGCTTGTCCTCGGCTGAAGTGACCGCCTCGACCAGCACCGGCGGGATATCGTGAAAGTGCACCATGCGGCGCTTCTCGCGGTTGGCGCTGGCGACGTTAGTGATGAGCTGCGGCTCGAGCTGGTACTGATTGCGCGCGGTGTTGTCCTGGAGGGAGACGATCTGCGAAATCCGGCCGCCGGAAAAGCGGAGGACCCCGGCCTCCTGATCGAAGTAGGACTCCGGGCCGGGGAAGATTTCGATCGAGTTGAGCTGCAACTGGTAGTAGCCGATGGGGTTGCCGCGCGATTCGTTGTAGCCGCTGCGGCGCAATTCGGCGGCGATTTCGGGGGGGCTGGTGGCGTCTCCGACGGCCACCGATTCGGGTGCGGCAAAGATTTTGGCGGTATTGGCGAAGGGACCTTCGCGCAGCTTGCGGTCGATGACATGCGAATAGCGCGAATAGAAATAGGTGAAGGTTCCGCAGGCCAGGATGGTGCAGCCCATAAACCCGAGGATGAGGGCGCGTCCGGCGGTTCCCAGAAAGAAGCGGGCCAGAAAGGCGTTGCTGGGCACACGGACCCGCATTTCCCGTTTTGGCGCGTTCTTGACCACCAAGCTTAATTTTCGCACGAATGGCGGGCCGGAAGCACTGAGCGAAGGGTAACAGGTGGCCTACCACGGTCGTAAACGTGCCGCCGGACCGCGCGGCGGCGGCGTGGGTGGGGGCTGGGGGAGGGGTGTTCCATGGGCAAAATGGGTTCGGGTGGTGGTGGCTCAAGTGGTTGATTCGATTCAGATTGGCACTCCAAAATGGGTTCGTTCGGTATTTTTGCGCGGAGAGGGTTTTGAGGCGTTCGGCGGCGAAGCTTGGAGGGGCCCAGCGGGCGCCCCGGGCGGCGTTGGCGGCAAGAGGCATGCGGCGTTCCTCACCCTACGTGTAGCACGCGAGACGGCGCCGGCCGGGGTGCGCTGCCGGTAAGTGGCTGGAGGGAAAGGGGTCTTTAGGCGGCGGAAGTTGGTGACCCGGTTGGCTCCCGGAGGCCGGGGATCTACCCGAATCGAGACCCAGCGGCGCCGGCGGAGTTGGGATCGGTGGAGTCGCGCTTGCGGGAGTGCTGGGAGGAGCGGGCGGCCTTGGCGGGCCCAGGGGGCACCCCAGCGGCGCGTAGCCTTTCGGCGGTGGAGGGCAGAAACATGGGGCGCTCCTCACCCACCACACCCACCACACCCACACCACCACCTTGCTTTTGGCGGCGAGACGTAGCAGAATCGGAGGGAGCAAAAGGGAGAACGGGGGGGGGGCCATGTCGAAAGCCGTCTTGGCGCTGCAGGATGCCGCAGCCATCCGTGACCACCTGCCGCAGCCGGAAGAGATCCGGCGCCAGCTCGCCAATATCCTGACCAGCCCCGTGTTTCACGGAAGTAAACGCTGCCAGCAGTTCCTGGACTACGTTTGCGAAAAATCGCTGGCCGGTGAAGGGGGTGCGCTCAAAGAGCGAAGCATCGCCGTGGAGGTCTTTGGGCGGCAGCCCCACATCGATCTGGGCGAAGACACTATCGTCCGGGTGGGCGCGCGCGAAGTAAGAAAGAGGCTGGCGCAATACTATGTGACCCCGGAGGGCGCGGCGGCGGGGATTCGGATCGATCTGCCGTCGGGGTCCTACGTGCCCGAGTTCCGCTACGTCACCGCCGCGCCGGACAAGGAAGCGGTCCCGCCGCCAGGCCCAGGGGGCACCCCAGAGGGCAGCCCAGGGGGCACCCCAGCGGGCGCCCCAGGGGCGCCACCCCGGCGCGCCGGCCGGAAGCTCATCCTGATCTGCGTGGTGGCGGTCGTGGGGGCGGCCACCGTTGCGGCAGTGTGGAAGCTGCGCGCTCCGAGTCCCAACCTGGAAGCGTTTCAGCGGTTCTGGGATCCTGTATGGCGCTCGCCGGATCCGCTGTTCATCGCCATGGCCCACCCGATCGTCTACCATCCCTCCGGACGGGCGGTGCGGCTCAGCGAACAGAATCTGCCGCCGCAGGAGATTCCCCTGCAACGGGCCCTCCAGGTGCCGCCCAAGGAACTCAACGGTTCCGACATGGTGCCGGTCTTCAATCAGTACGTCGGTTTCGGCGACATGATCGCGGCCAACGAAGTGTCGGCCATGCTGGCGCGGAAGTCCCATGCGGTGCGCGTGCGCATGGCCAGCGCCATCGAATTCGCGGATCTGCGCAATACGCAGACGCTGCTCATCGGCGCGGTGACCAACCGGTGGACCATGGAGATGCAGCAGGCCTGGAGGTTCCGTTTCACCTGGCTGCCGGGAACGCGCACCGTCATCGTGGATACGCAAGCCAACCCGGCCGGGGACGGCGGCCAATGGTCGGTAGTTGCGAAAGACGATGGATCGACGCCCGACGATTACACTCTGGTGTGCCGCATCCATAGCAGCTACACTGGCGGGCTGATCCTGGTCGCGGCGGGCCTGAAGCAGTTCGGGACGGAAGCGGCGGGCCGCCTGCTGGCCGACCCCGAGCAACTGGGGGTCATCCTGCGCAAGCTCGCGCCGGGATGGGAAAACAAGAATCTGCAGGTGGTGCTGCACGCGCGCGTGATTGGGAATACGCCGGCGCTGCCGGATGTGGTGGCCTCGTACGTGTGGTAGGGGTGGGCAGATTCCCGGCCCACCGCGCCACAGGTTGGCCAACGGCACGGACTTCCACGTAATGCGGGCTGCATCCTTGGCCGGATGAACGGTGACCGCCGGGCGCCGAACCGGACCCGATGGGGAAAGCACTTATGTGAAAACGGCGCTGTATCCAGGGCCAGCCTGTCGGGTTCGTCGGTTTCGCCAGGCTTATGGCAAATGGCTTTGGGAAGGTCCGCTACCTCATCCAGCGAAACGACGCTCAAATGAGCGACTGGCGTGTCGCCGTCTGCCGGATGCGGCGCCACGCCGGGGGCTCGTGGCAAACGCATGATTGGGACTGGCGCGCCGGGAACGGCACGAGGAAGCGGACATCATTCGGCGTTACTGGAACGGCTTCGACGCGGATGTGGACGAAATAACCGAAGAAGAGGCACTCGCGGCGATTCAGCTTGTTGTCGGGCGTCCTGCCGGCGCCTGCCGCGCGGTGGGGGCCGTTGTCGGGCGTCCTGCCGGCGCCTGCCGCGCGGTGGGGGCCGTTGTCGGGCGTCCTGCCAGCGCCTGCCGCGCGGTGGGGGCCGTTGCCGGGCGTCCTGCCGGCGCCTGCCGCGCGGTGGGGGCCGTTGTCGGGCGTCCTGCCGGCGCCTGCCACGCAGTGGGGGCCTGAGAAGGTGTCTTGTGCTCGCTGGCGGCCGGGCGCAGTGGCAGTTTCGGACTTGCGGATCTCCGCCGGCTGGCGCAGAATTAACCAATCGACATGATCGGGCAGACGGTCTCCCACTACCGCATCCTCAGCCAGTTAGGGCAGGGCGGCATGGGGGTGGTCTACCTGGCGGAAGACACGCATCTGGGCCGGCGGGTGGCGGTGAAGTTCTCCACCGCGGCGCCGGGCGACAGCCTTTTCCGCGCCCGCTTTCTGCGGGAAGCGCGGGTGGCCTGCGCGCTCAACCACCCGCACATCGCCGGCATCTACGACTATGGCGAGACCGCCGACGGCCAGCCGTTCCTGGTCATGGAGCTGGTGGAGGGCGAGAGCCTCCTGAGGCTTCTCCACAGCGGACCGCTGCCGCTGGTGCGCATCCTCGGAATTGTCGAGAGCGTAGCCGAAGCGCTGGGTGAAGCTCACCGCCAGGGCATCGTCCACCGCGACATCAAACCCTCCAACATCATGCTGACCGGGCGCGGCGAGGTGAAGGTGCTCGATTTCGGCCTCGCCAAGCAGTTGGACCAGCCCGGATTCGCGGCCGACGATTCGCACGGGGCGGGCGATGCGGACCCCCGAACGGTGGAGGGCACGGTGATGGGCACCCCGCTGTACATGTCCCCGGAGCAGGCCCGGGGCGCACCGGTGGACGGCCGCAGCGACCTGTTTTCGTTGGGCGCGGTGCTGTACGAATGCCTGGCGGGACGGGCTGCCTTCCGCGGCGCCAATGCGGTCGAGATCCTCGCCCAGGTCATCCACCTGGAGCCGACGCCCCCCTCGGAGGTGAATCCGCTGGCGCCGAAGGACTTGGATCGCCTGACGCAGAAGGCGCTGGCCAAGAAACCCGAGGCGCGTTACCAATCGGCCGACGAGGTCCTGGCCGACTTGCGCGTCATCCACGCCACGCTGACGGCCGCCGACAGCCTGGAGACTCAAGTGGTGACCACCTGTTCTACCCCGCGCGCCAGCACGCTGCAGAGCCTGGTGGGGTCCTTACGGCCTTCACGTATGAAGGTGGCCCTCGTAATGGCGGTGTTCCTGGTGGCGGCGGCGGCCTGGTGGCTGTGGCTGCGCCTGCCCTATCAACCCTCCCCGGAAGCGCTGCGCTGGTATCAGGAGGGCAGCAACGCGCTGCGCGACGGCACTTATTTCAAGGCCAGCAAGGCGCTGGAGCGCGCCGTCAGCCTGGACCCTGGTTTCCCGCTGACCCACGCCCGCCTGGCAGAGGCCTGGACGGAGCTGGACCAAGGCGACAAGGCCAAAGAGGAATTGCTGCGCGCCATCTCCCCCGAATCGAATCCCAGGCTCTCTCGCCCGGACAATCTTTATCTGCAAGCCGTCCGGCTCACCCTGACAAACGACTTCGCTGGCGCCGTGGAGAAGTATCGCGAGATTCTGCGGCGTGCGCCGGATGCCGAGCAACCGGCCGTGCTGGTGGATCTGGGCCGCGCCTACGATAAGAACGACAAGCCGAAAGAAGCGCTGGACACCTACCGGGAAGCCGCGCGCCGCGACCCGCAGCTTCCGGCGGCTTTCCTGCGCGCCGGCGCGCTTTACGGCCGCCAACTGGACCCGGCCAAGGCTGGCGCGGCGTTCGACCAGGCAGAATCGCTCTACCGCGCCCATAGCAACATCGAAGGCGTCACCGAGGTCACCTACCAGCGCGGATTGCTGTCCAACCGCCTGGGCCGCATCGGCGAGGCGCGCACTGCGTTGGAGAAGGCGTTGGAAATGGCGCGGGCCGCCGGCAACTTGCAGCAGCAGATCCCCATCATGCTGGGACTCAGCAATGTCGCGTTCACCGAGGGCGACACGGCGCAGGCGCAACAGCTTGCGACCGACGCGATCGGCCTGGCTCGCAGCAACCGCCTGGAGAACCTGACCACGCGAGGCTTGGCGTCGCTGGGAAACGTCCACCAGATCAAGGGCGATCTGGACCAGGCAGCCGCCTACTTCTCGCAGGCGCTCGACACCGCGCGGCAGTTCCATACGGTGCGCCTCGAAATGCGGGCCTCGTTGTCGCTCGCCAGCGTGTACATCCAGCGGGGCGAGCTGGATGCGGGGCTGCGCCATCTCGATCCCGCGCTGGCTTACTTCCAGCAGGCAGGTTACCGCCAAGAAACGGCGCAGGCCCTGATTCTGTCGATACGCGCCAAACGCCAGAAAGGGGATTACGAAGGGGCCTTCGGCGCCGCCGGGCAGCAGCTTCGGCTGGCGCAGCAGGCGGACGATCACGCCCAGATGGCGCTGGCCGACGAGGCTTTAGGCTCCATCCTGTCCCTCGAGGAGCGGTTCTCCGAAGCGCTGGCGCGTTACCAGCAGAGCTACGCCCTCAACAAGGCTGGCGGGAACCAGGCCGGCATGGGCTACACGCAGTTGAACTCGGCGCATCAGCTTTGGCGCCTGGGCCGCTACCAGGAGGCTCGCGAGCAGCTCCGCCAGGTGGAGGACATGGCCAAACGGCCGGGCGGAGACAAGCTTCTGCTGGGGTCGTGCTACCTCCAAGGCGCCGAAATGGAACTCAGCCTGCGCCACGCTCCGGAAGCCATGGCCGGCGTCCGGCAGGCGCTGGCCGCTGCAGGAAGCCAGGACGCCGAATTGAAGAATGTAAGCTCGGGGCTGGCGCTCGGGTTGGCACAGATTCTGGCCGGGGCGAAACGGGAAGGCCGGGTCAACATCGAAGCGGCGCTGGCAGCGGCTACCGCGTCCGGCAAGCCGGCTCTGATTTCCCAAGCGCTGCTGGCGCGAGCCCAAGCGCTAGTCGAAACCGGGGACGCGGCACCGTCTGCCGAGACGGCGTTGGCAGCCGCCGGGCAATTCGCGCGCGCCGGGCAGTACGACTCGGAGTGGCGCGCGTGGGCCGTGGCCGCTCGGGCCGCGCGCAGCCGGAAGGACCAAGTCAAAGAGCGCGAGTTCACCTCGCACGCCGTGGAGGCGCTTTCCAAGTTCCTGGCGCGGCTGGATCCCGCCGATCGCGAAACCTACCTGGCCCGTCCCGATGTACAGCATGACCGCAGCGCACTACCATCAGGTCGCCCGTGAGCTCAGGAGGGTTTCCAATGGGACCGGACTTGCTGTACGGCTGGCTGGCGGTTTAGCGGTCGATCGTGCGGTACAGTAAAAGACTTGAAATAGACGCGCTTGGCCCGCGATGGCGGGCCCGAGCGCGCCGCCGCGCCGGTCGGAGCCGCGGACCAGGACGCCGGTCCAATTGCGTCACGAGATCAGGAGCGTCCCTTGGATCGGCGGCGCCTGATTCCCATCGCCCGTGGTCGTGGTTAGGGTGAACGTGGTGGCTGTTAGGAGTCCCTTCGGGAGAAAGAGCTGGATGGCCGGTATCCCGCCCAGCGGGGTGGAATCCAACAGGACGGTGGGCCATCCCGATGGGATTCCGGGCGCGATGCCCTTTTCAAACTGCAACGTGAAGGGCTCCGGGTTCGGTTGATCGCCCTGCCATGCCCAACTCACTTTGGCGATGCCTCCACCGCCGGTAGCGTCGGCGGTCATGTTGGGCGGATTTAAGCTGATCTGCTGTTGCGTCGCAGGGTCCACCCAGGTAATCAGGGCATTCGGCTGAACAAGTTGCCCTGTAAGGACCGGGTCGCCCGGCGAGGGCACGATATCCGGGTCGTCGGTCCATCCGTTTCCCAGCGAGACCGAATACTTCAGTATC
Organism: Bryobacteraceae bacterium; assembly: GCA_052144935.1. Taxonomy (GTDB): domain Bacteria; phylum Acidobacteriota; class Terriglobia; order Bryobacterales; family Bryobacteraceae; genus JOPF133. Next base: position 3,755 of record JBKQPR010000204.1, on the reverse strand, counting down.
CGGTTGCCGGCGTAAGTGTTAAAGGGGAAGTTCAAAGCCGGCGCCTTGATAGAGTCGCGTCCGCGCAAACTAACCGGGCTGCCGAGCTGAAAGGGATTCACCACATCGAAATCGATTTGAAATGTCCGTGGCGAAATGACGGGCGCCAGGACCCACGTGAGATGATCGCCCTGGATGAGAACCAGAACGCTGGCATCGCTCCCGTCGGATAGATTCGTGTACTGGAATTGGTTCTGTGCGTTAATGGAGATCTGTATGACACGGTCTTTCGGTGGCCGGCTAGGCATGGCTTCTGCTCCTATTCCTTGGATTGCGAACTTTCCGCCGTCCGCGCACGCATACCCGCGTATGCAGGGCTCTGGCGGAGTGGGCCCAGATCGGGATCCTGGTCGACCTCGCGGCGCGGATATCCTTTGCGAATGGCCGACTCCAGATATCTTAGTGCGGATGGGCGGTCGTGGCAAGCCTCGGCGATTTTCGCCGACTTGAAGATCAGCAGTACCCGATCGGGCGCCAGCCGCCGCGCTTCCTCGATCCGGTCGCGGGCTTCGGCGCAGTTGGAGATGCGGGCCAGGTAAAGCGCCATTCGCCCGAGCGCATCGGCGTCCCTGGGGTTCACGGCCAACCTCTCGCGGCTCAGCGCGATGGCCCGCTGATAGGCGTCCCGCGCCTCGGCTTGGGCGCCCGGGATCTGCATGTCGGTGTCGGCCAGGTTGCCCCAATACAAGGGGTCCTGGCTGTCCAAGCCGAGAGCCTTGCGGTAGGCGTCCCGGGCATTGGGGTAGTCGGCCCGCTCGAAGTAGATCATGGCGCGATTGGAGTAAGCGAGGGGTGTGGGACGCAGCTCCAGGGACTTGCCGAACTCCGCCAGCGCATCGTCGAAGCGTTCCAGGTAGTAATACAAAGTGCCGAGAGTATTGTGCCCGTCGGGGTAGTCCGGCGCAAGTTTGACCGCGAGGGATAGCGGCTCCAGGGCCTTGGCGTATTCGCCGCGCAATTCGTAAAAGACCCCCAGGTTGGAGTAAGCCAGCCAATAGCTGGGACGGATGCGAATGGCCTGCAGGTAAGCTTTCTCGGCGTCCGCCGGGCGACGCACCTCGCTGTAAGCCAGAGCCAGATTGGTGTAGGCCGCGACATTTAACGGGTCGAGCGCGATGGCCCTCTGAATTTCCGCGATGGCCTGCTCGCTTTGTCCGGTGGCGCGGTAGAGGCGGCCCAAAACGAGGTGTACGGCGGACTGCGACCCATCCAGTTCGAGACTGCGCTGGGCCATCTGGTCGGCCCTGGCGAGCCATTCCTTCTCTTTGGTGCGGGAGTAGCGCCGCAAATAGGCGTCGGCCAGCGCCGTATGCGACAACGCGAAGGTGGGGTCCAGCTTGACACTTTGTTCCAACAGAGCAATGGCCTGGTCCACGTTAGAGGGGACCTCGCTATGTTGCAGCAAGCCTTTACTCTGCAGGTAGGAATCGTTGGCCGAGGAGACATGCGGCTGGACGTTACGCAGCAGATCGCCGCCGGAGCCGAGATCGAGAAGGTCCAACAGCGCGGAGATCAGCTTGGGCGTCAATTGGCTGCGTTCGGCCTGACTCACCGGCACGATCCGCGAGGCGATCTGGCGCGCGGTGGCGGCGTCGGAGAGATTTACCACCACCAGGATCTGATTGCTGTCGGTTTGCAGGCTGCCGGTCACCACCAGGTTAACGGGAAACGCCTTGCGGGCATCGCTGACGCTGTGCAATTGCATGCGCCGGACGTCCGCCGAGGGGATGACCCACAAGGTGCTGTGGAAGCGCTCCATCTGGGTCAACGAGCTGGTCAGCAGTTCCACGAGGCCATCGCAGAATGCCTGCTCCAAGGGATCGCGGCTGAGGTTGTCAAAGGGGAGGATCACCAGTTCACGGGTGGACGGAAGGTGGCGCGAAGTCCGCCCCAATATCCACCAACCCAGCACCGCGGCCAAGGCTACTAGCACCGCCCCCAGCACCAGCCAGGCGCGACGGCGGCCGCGCCTCGGCGCCTGGGGCGCCAGCATGGTCTCGGTGGCGCTGGCCGCGCCGCTCAGCGATTGCTGGATGGACCGGAGGCCGTCGATCACGTCGCGCATCCGCTGGGGCCGGTTCTCCGGGCGCTTTTCGAGCAGCGAGTTTACCAGCCTGATGAAGGCCGCGGGCAGGCCGGGCCGCACCTCCTGGAGCGGCGGCGGCGGATCGTAGACAATTTTATGCAGCGTGGCTGGAACGCTCTCGCACTGGAACGGGTGACGGCCGGAGGCCATCCGGTAGAGGATCACGCCGAAACTGAAGATATCCGAGCGTTGATCGGCCACTTCCCCGCTGGCTTGTTCCGGCGACATGTACTCGGCCGTCCCCATCGCCGTGCCTGGGGCGGTCATGGTGGAAGTCTCGGGCAGGATGGCGAGGCCGAAGTCGATGATTTTGGGAACGCCGCCGGCTGAAAACAGAACGTTGGCCGGCTTTAGATCGCGGTGAGTCACTCCGTGCGCATGCGCGTGATCCAGGCCCGCGGCAATTCCTTCCGCATCGCGCAGGATGTCGGGCAACGGCGAGGGTCCCAAGCGGAGGCGGTCGTGCAGCGATCCGCCCGGCAGATACTCCATCACGATGAACGGCTTGTCGCCGCTCAACGAGACGTCATAGAGGGTGGCGACATTGGGGTGGTTCAGGCTGCCAATGCTGCGTGCCTCACGGGCGAAGCGTGTGCGCGCGCTGTCATCGGGCAGGCGATCCGGACGAATCATTTTGATCGCCACGGCGCGGCCGATGCGACGGTCAGTGGCCCGGTAGACGGTGCCCATGCCGCCGGTGCCTAGCGTCTCGTGAAGGTCATAAGCGTCGAGATACTCACCGTCCAAGTGGCTCACCTCGCGGGAATCATAAATAGAATAGAGTACTGGAGGCAGTAATGGCTAATCGCCCGCGTGAGGAGTTTGGCCGGAAACCGAAGCCATCCCCGGCGCGGCCGCCGAGGCCCGGAAGCCGATCGGCCACAGCGAAAGGGTTCAGACTGGACCGCTTTTCGCGAGAAAGCCAGAAGGTATGCAGGCATACTCGCGAGTGGGACGAGCGAAAGGCGAGACCGGGCAGTCCGCGAAATGCGCGCGCATCCCGGCCGCCCGGAAGCTCCCACCGCAGCCCCAACCGCACGGCATGGCGGGGTGGAAGGGCGGCCGGCGCCGACGGACGAGACCAGCGCTGAACTGCCGCCGCGCGCGCAAATCAAGAACGCTAAAGACGGCGCGACCGGCGGCGCCGCCGCGCGGACGGCCGCTCCCGGCTCGCGCTCGCCTGGCCGCCTGCCAGCGCGTCGCGGGCGGGCCGCCAGCAGGTGAATGCCGGGGCCGCCGCTTTTCAGGAAGACATGGAAGGCTCAAGCACAAGTTCCTGGTGCGCGGCTTCTTCAAGCAGCGCGGCTATGAGGATTCGACCGAGCTCGCCCAGCACCGTATCGCGCGATTGCCCGCCGGACCTCCGCTTGCGGACTACGGTTTCGAGGATGCGAAAATCTTCGACAAGGCGGACTCGGCCAAGCTGCGAAGCGGGAAGGCGCTCGAGATGGCCGGTGCTTTCCTGGAGAGCCAACCATTCGCACTCGCCGTAGTGGCCGATCCGGGGTGCCTAACCGTTTTGGGGGAATCGGGGTCGTGGCATAGGGCTGTGGGGTCGACGGCGGTGATGGTGAGCAAATTAGTGCTGGACTTTAGCGCCAAAAACATCTAAGCTGTTGTTTGTTTTCCT
>JBKQPR010000203.1:0-52566 GCA_052144935.1 Bryobacteraceae bacterium | reverse complement strand
CCCCCGACTACCACCAATTCCTGCTCACCTTCCGGGTGAACAACGGCAACTTCCTTTTCCAAGGCCATCGCTAACAATACCAGCTACTTGCCACTTCAGCCTATTTCTGAATCGCCGGTTTTAGGTTCAAGCCTCCTACGTAGAACCGGCAGTCGCCGTCAAATAGGGCGTTCTCCTTGTCGCGCTCGCGATTGGTCTCATAGGAAAAACTCGGCACAAAACGCACCCCTTCGAGGATGCTGTTCTTGATCCGGATCAGGCGCGTAACGCCCAACTTCGGATTGATCAGATCGTTGGTGTTGGTCTGCCCCACCTGGCCCTGGCCGACGTCAACGTTGAGCGAGGGCGTGACGAAAAGGCCACCAGGCAGGGCGCGAAATACCGGAGCCAACTTGATATTCGCAATCCAAGTCGGAGTGATGCCGACTCCAGCCTGGTGCAGGAAATTTAGGTACCAGGTAGAGGCGTCTTTACTCTTCGGTGCGGCTGCCGGCGGTGTCGGCTTTGGCGGATTCACCGGCGGGATCAGGCCAAACGCGTCGGTCACGCCCTGCACTGCTAACTTCGCGCCCACCTGGCCTAGCGAGGAGGGTCCGTCACGGAGGAGGATTTGTCCCATTGTGTCGTAGTCATCTGGCTCAGTGGAAGCCGGCTCCAGCGCGTACTCTTTGTTGTTCGCATGGTCGATCAGCTTGGCCGCGTCTGAAACCTGCATCTCGACGTGGCTGGTAAGGTACACGGCATCTCTGCCGGGCGTTTTTGCTATGGCTAGGTCCGCACTTGTCGAAAAACGAAACCGAGTGGCGGGGAAACGTTCCGCGACGGCTCGGTTTGAGGGCCTGGCGTATGTGCCGGAGATCCGCAGTTCATAATCCCGGGCAAGTTGAAGCCCATGAGCAAACCTGAAAATCAACCAGAACGGGCTTTTTGCCGTCGGCGCCTGAGCATTTACCTTCTCGATCTCCGGATAAGCAACGCTTTCGTCCTCCAGCCTATACAGCATCGCGGTGGCCGCGAAATCTGCGAGTTCTGTGCCGTCGCATCGCACGGCGACGGTGTCGGGCGGTCCCGCCGCGCTTGACCGGGCAATGCGAAAATCGGTCAGCTTGCAGGGTAGATCCGTCGCCTCTTTGGCCTCCCTGGCAGGCTGAGCGAGGATCACCGCCGGGAGGAGAGCGATAAGTACGGCCAAGCTGGAGCGCATTATTTTGTTCCTGGCGGCGGCGGATTCCCGCAGGTCACGACGGCTCTCACTAGGTCGTCTACCGTGTCAATGTCCCCGTCAGGCTTAAAACTATGTGGGGTTAGCCCGGAGGTGTCCTTGCGGACCTCTCCTGGAGTCTTGAACTCCGAGCGTAGCTTTTCTAGTAGGTCTTCCACGCCATCCGGCTGAAACGGGATGGCGCTGTGCGGGCTCTCAAGATTGTCGAGGGTCGATTCCCAAAGTTCCTCAATGCTCATCGTCTGATCAATACTGTTTTGGTTCGCGCCACACCATCTGCTCAGAACTAGATTCACACGGTCGCGTATTGACACTGCTATCTCCTCACCGAGAAGGGCCGCTCCCAGACAGGGCGTGGCCGGGGCCGCCGAGAGGATTCACCCATAGTACAGTATGGCGCTAAAGGCCGCCCTCGCTCTTGATTCACGATTCACGAGGACGGTCCGGCCGCCTGCTCTCGGGAGTACCTCCTTAACCATCATGCCGCCCAACGAAAGCCCGTGGCGCTTGCCGAACGTGGCCAGCCGGCGGGCCGCGGCGGCCACCGAATCGCTGGCAGCCGATTCCTGCCGAGGCAGACGTACGCGCAGAGAATCGAGAGCCTGGTCCAGAGCTTCATCGGCGGTGTGCGCCAACCCCGAGTGGATTGCGTCCATCAGCACCCGCGCCTGTTCAGGTTTTAGGGTAATCGTCGCCGCCCGCATCTCCAGTTCCATTGTCGCAGACGGAGTTCAGGTGGAGGCCGGTCCGGTCTTCACGCGAATTGGCACGCCGATCCTCCGATCCTCCCACCCCTTGACGATCTACAATTGCCTGTCGTTTTGTAGATGATCATACTATGGGAAAACCGAGCGACCTGGTGCAAGGCACCCTGGATCTCCTGATTCTGAAAACTCTGGCGCTGGAGCCGAAGCATGGGTGGGGCATCGCCAAACGCATCCAACAGATGTCCAGCGAGGTGCTGCAGGTGCAGCAGGGGTCGCTGTATCCGGCGCTGCACCGGCTGGAGCATCGGGGCTGGATCAAGGCCCGCTGGCGGAAACGGAGACCGGGCGCAAGGCCAAGTTTTATTCGCTCACGCGGACGGGCAGCGCGCAACTGAAGGAGCAGGTGGCGCAGTAGAGCCGGCTGTCGGGCGCCATCAATACCGTGATTCAGACCTTATAGAGGAGGTTCGCATGAGTCTGGCATCGCGAACGTTACGGTACCGTTCGAACCGGCTCACCGTGGAAACGAGAATGTCCTTGGCAACGCCACAGCCCGCCAAGGCGGCGTAGATCGCGCCTCGCGCGTATCAAACAAACAGGAGGAAACGCTCCGGCGCGAAACGTTCGGCAATCCGGATCGCGATGTCGCGGATTCCGGCTTTACTCGTCACACTCAGACTCACAGCGGCAACCATCATTCCAGCGCCACGCGTTTTTGGCAGTCCCGCCTTCATGGGCGGGGACTGGCGCGGACTAAGCAGGAACCGTGGCGGCCCTGCAAAGGAGGGGCTGGCCGCAGAGGCTCGCCGCCCTCGTTCCCCTAAAACGCCACCTTCAACGAGAACTGCACCGAGCGCGCCGGCAACTGGTTGGTGATGCCCACCAGGGGCGCGCCGAAGCCGGCGCCGGGCGTGGCTCCGTTGCCCCACGTGCCGCTGTAGCCCACGAAATTGGCGTGGTTGAAGACGTTGAAGGCTTCCATGCGCGGCACAATCCGCCACCGCTCGCCGATCGAGAAAGGCCGCTCCAGGAACGGCGCGATGTCGTAGATGTTGCCGCCGCGGCCGACGTTGCGTCCCACCACCTCACCGTCGATCACCGGCCGGTCGCTGGTCGCGCCGTCGCCGCTGTTGTTGGCGCCCGTGGTGTAGTTGTAGGCCAGGCCGGTGGCCAGCGTGGCCACGCCGCCGAAGTGGATCTGGCCCGGCCCGATCCACACCCCGCTGGCCACGAAGCGCTGGCGCTGGTCGAAAACCGCATTGCCGTACTCGATCTTCCCGGTGAAGTTCTGGTCGTTGGGGTTCTGCGAGGTGGCGTCCTGGTCCACGTTGTCGAGGTTGTGCGACCAGGTATAACTCACCAGGGTTTGCAGGTGCCTGCTGAAGGCGTGGGTCAGGCTCACATCCAGCGCGTTATAACTGTCGTAGCCGTCGTTCACGTCGCTCTGGATCTCGGCGTAGGGCGGCTGCGGATTGGTGGCCGCCAACGGATTGCAGGTCATGTTGTTGGTGGCGTACCACCAGATCCAATAGGGCCGTGTGCAATTGGCGGCCTGCGCGGTCCGTACCTGCCCCGGCGCGGTGCGGGTAAACGGCGAAGGCGAGTCCACGTCGCGCGGGCGGACGATGCGCGTGGTGTGCGAACCCACATAATCCACCGCCAGCACCCAGTTCTGCCCCAGGCGGCGCTCAATGCCGATGGTCCATTGCTTCGAGTTGGGATTCAGCAACGCATCGGGATAGCCGATCAGCGTGTTGGTGGGAAAGAACTGGTTATAGTAAGTGGCATCGCCGGGCCGGAGATACAGGCTGCGCAAGGGCTGCTGGGCGCCTGCGGGAAAGGCCGGCAGCGGCGCCGCCGCAATGCTGGTGGGGAAACCCACCTGTCCCGCCGAGGCCACGTAGTTGAATACTCCGGTGGGGCCGGTGAGCGCGTAAGTGGCCTCCTCATTGTCCACGATCTGCGAGTAGTAAATGCCGAATCCGCCGCGGATCGCGGTCTTGCCGTGGTTGCGCCAGTTGTAGGCGAAGCCCACGCGCGGCGCGAAGCTCAGGTGCGAATCGGTGAAGGTCTGGCGCTCGTAGCGCAGCCCCATGTTCAGCGTGAGATCCGGCCGCACTTTGAAATCGTCCTGCGCGAACAGCGACCACAACACATCGTTCACCGTGTAACTGGCGTTGCCGTAGCTTTGGGTGTAGCTGTTTACGTTGGAGAGGTTGTCCAGGTAAGTCGAGCTTTCGCAAACCGACAAAGGCTGTGTGCAGGACTTATAGATGAACTCGCCGTCGTAAATGGGGCCGCCAAACTCCTTGCTGTCGCCGCCGGTGTGAGCGAAGATCATGTCGCCGCCGAAGCGGACCTGGTGGCGGCCGATCTCCGCCGAAAGCACGTCGTTCACCTGGTACTGGCGGTTCATCAGCAGCGCCGATTGGGAGGTGCCGCTGGCGAACGTGCCGCCCGTCGAGATGGGCACGGAGAACTCCGTCCCGTAGATCACCGGGTCGAATTCGGTGATCGGCGAAGCAAGCTGGAACTGGACGCGCGCGTTGTTGATCAGCGACGGACTAAGTACAGCCGTCTCGCCCAGCTCTTCGGAATAGGTTCGGCGGTGGAAAACGCGGTCCACCGAGGGCAGGCTGTTGCCGCCCACCGTGCCGTTGGGGTTGGTGTCGTAGAACGAGTCCGCGTCGCTGCGGAAAAACAGGTTGTTCTTGTCATTGATAGGGTGGTCCAGCCGGAGGAATCCCAGCCAGCCGCGGTAGTGGCCCACGAAGCTGCCGGGTTCCACCGGGGAAATGATCGGCGAGGCGCGGTTTTCGCGGCTGAATTCGCCCCCTAGCGCGAGATACCATTGCTTTGCGAGCGGTCCGGAAACGTACAACGCGGATTGGCCGAGCGTGTCGCTGGTGACATCGTTGCCGCTGGTCGCGTTGCCGCTGGTGAAGCCGGAAAGGGCCGCTTCGGTGGCGGCCGGGCGCCACACTTCCAGCGCGTCGCCATGCCACTGGTTGCCGCCGCTGCGGGTGATGATGTTGACCACGCTGCCGGTCGAGCCGCCGTACTCCGCGGAAAAGGCATTGCTCAGCACGGATTCCTGGTAGACCGCCGCTTCCGGCAGGTTGGTGATCATGGTTTGCCGGCCCCAGCTATCGTTGTCCGTGCTGCCATCCACTTCGAACCAGGTCTGCCGCCGCCCCGCTCCGTTGGTGGTGAACAGGTTCTGGTTCATAAAGACATCGCCCATGTTGATGGCGGGCCGGTTGGCGGCATTCAGCATGGGCAGAAACGAGATGCGCCGGTTGGGCAGCGGCGTCTCGTCGATCTGCGCCGCATCGAGGCGCGTTCCCAACTGCGGCTCGTCGGCGCGCACTTCGCCCACCACGCCGGTGACGGTCATCTGCGTCTGGCCGCCCGCCACATTGAGCTGCAGGTTGATTTCGGCCGTGGCGCCGCCTTCCAGTTTGACATCGCTCAAGCTGCCACCCGCGAAGCCCTGCTTGGACGCAGTGACGGTGTAGGTGCCGGAAATCGGCAGCCCGCCCAGCGTGAAGTTGCCGGCAGCGTCGGATTGCGCCGTGCGCTCCAGTCCGGTCACGCTGTTCTTGGCGCTCACCAGCACTCCCGAAACCGCGGCATGGCTCTGATCCACCACCTGCCCGTGAATCGTCGCCGTGTCGGGCGTCTGGGCTTGGAGACAGGCCAGGCCGGCCAGGGACACCAACAGTGTTAAGAATTTTTGAGACATAACCCCTTACGGTTTTCAGCATACCTGTGGGGGAGGAATACTACCAAGGGTCGTAATTGGGGAAGGGGGCCGGATCGGGACAGCGTGAGCCGCCCGGTGTTCCGGTCAGGTCAACTCGCCGTGCGCCAAAAGCTCCGCGCGCAATTCGAGGCGGCGGGTGTCGTTCATCGCGAGCACCAGGACAGTTGTTCGCCCAAGGTCCGTCAGCCCTTCGATGCGCGGACCACGCCATGCAAAGTGTTCGGCCCAGCGGTCACGGCGAGGGTGAAACAGTGGCACGACCCGGCCGCTCTCCTGGTCGAAGCCCGTCAGGTTCGGTCCCTTGCAGAGGTTGCACCGGTGGCAGGCTAAGGCCAGATTGCCGATATCATCGGATCCGCCGTGCTGTTTTGCCACGATATGCTCGATATGGTGGACGCGATGGCTGTACTCTTCAGGAAGCAGGCAGTATTCGCATCGGCGGTTCGCGCGGTTGCGGACCAGGCTCCGAGCGGCGGCATCTATCACGCGTCTTGGCTCGACTCCAGATTACGGCGGGCCTTGAGCTTGAGGATTGCGATGAAGTCTGACGCGTTGACAAAGGCCTCATATTCGGCCCGCTCGTCGTCGCTGAGTAGACCTTCGTTTGCAAGCTCTGCGAGCGTATCTACCCTGTCTTGGACATTCGCAGTGATGCTGAACTCAGCCACGCGCCGGGCCGACCCGGCATCCAGACACTCGCTCAACGACTCCAGGAGGCTGTCGAGCACACCCGTAGCGATCGCGTCGCTCATGCTCTCACCATACCACGCACAGCGAGTCCGAGCCGCCCATAGAGCGGGTCGAATCGCCTATGATTAGAGGAGCGACAAACATGAAGCAACCGCTCATGGACGCGAACAGACCGCCCCACGTCTCGTTCGAGGACTGCTTGCGCTCGGTCGCCAACTGGTCGAGAGCCAATCACCCAGCGGCGCAATGGCGTTCCCAAGTAGGGCCAGACATCTGGACGGTTCGCGTCAATGATTTTCCTGAAGACCATTTATACACTCTCTTCGTAAATGATGAAGCCCTCGGCGACTTTGATGAGTGGCCGCGCCAGTGGTCGAGAGCTACAGCCGGATCTTGAGGCGGCCGCAACAGCGCCCTCCGGGCCGGGCGGCGGGTAAGAATGGAATCCACGGGCTTTCCCTTCCCCTGCTATCCTCTAATTTATGCTCAGCGACAGTCTGCGCGAGTGCGGCGTGGTGGGCGCCGGCGGGGCCGGGTTCCCCACCTACGTCAAAGCGCAGTCGCAAGTGGAATACCTCATCGCCAACGGCGCCGAGTGCGAGCCGCTCATCCACAAAGACGCCGAGCTGATGAAGCATTTTCCAGAGCCAATCCTGCAGGGCATGCACGCCATGATGGACGCCACCGGCGCCAAGACCGGTAAATTCGGCATCAAGACCAAAAACGCCGAATCGCTGGAGGCGCTGCAACACCACTGGAAGCCAGGCCGCATCGAGTTCGTCATGCTGGGCGATTTTTACCCCTCCGGCGACGAGTACGAGCTGGTCTACACCGCCACCGGGCGTCTGATCCCGCCGGCGGGCATCCCGCTGCGGGTCGGCTGCGTGGTGAACAACGTGGAGACCCTCTACAACGTCGCGCTGGCGGAGCGCGGCACGCCGGTCACCGAGAAATTCCTCTCCGTGTGCGGCGCGGTGAAGCAGCCCAAATCCTTCTGGGCGCCGGTGGGCACGTCGTTCCGCGATCTCATCGCCCTGGCCGGCGGCGCCACCGTGGACGATTTCGGCATCTTCATCAGCGGAATCATGATGGGCACGCTCACCTTCGACCTGGACGACGTGGTGACCAAGACCACCGGCGGCCTGATCGTGCTGCCCCGCGACCATTACCTCATGACCCGCCGCACGCGCTCGCAGCAGGAGATGAACCAGATCGGCAAATCGGCCTGCGACCAGTGCAGCTATTGCACCGAGTTCTGCCCGCGCTACCTGCTGGGCTACGAGGTGCAGCCCCACAAAGTCATGCGCAGCCTGGGCTTCACCGCCACCGGCAGCGACATCTGGAACCAGTGGGCCGAGCTGTGCTGCGCCTGCGGCATCTGCACGCTCTACGCCTGCCCGGAGGATCTCTACCCGAAGGAAGCCTGCGACCAGGGCAAGCACGACCGCCGCGCGGCCGGGCTGAAATTCGTGCAGCAGAGGCCCGTCGAGGTGCACCCCATGAAGGAATACCGGCGCATCCCCCTCTCGCAGTTGCGCCGCCGCCTGCAAATCGAGGAATACGAGCGCGAAACGCCCTTTGAGCGGGTCGAGTGCCGGCCCACCCGAGTGCGCATCAAGTTGAAGCAGCATGCCGGCCAGCCCGCGGTTCCGGCCGTCGAGGCGGGCCGCCAAGTCAAGCGGGGACAGGTGGTGGGGCGCGTGGAGGATGCCAAACTGGGAGCCCACGTGCACGCCAGCATCGATGGCAAAGTGCGCGCCGTCACCCCAGAAGCGATCGAAATCGTGGCATAAACATGGCGAAGAACTCATTGGGATTGATCGAACTCACCAGCATCGCGGCCGGCTTCCAGGTGTGCGATGCCATGCTGAAGGCGGCCGCCGTGGACCTGGTGCTCTCCCGCTCCATCTGCTCGGGCAAGTACATGGTGATGGTGCGCGGCGATGTGGCGGCCGTCGAGGCGGCGGTAGCGGCCGGCAGCCACTCAGGCCGCTTCTCGGTGATCGACAGCTTTGTCATCCCCAACCTGCACGAAGCGGTTTTTCCCGCCATCAGCGGAATCAGCAAGGTGGAGGCCCTGGAGGCTTTGGGCATCGTCGAGTCTTTCTCCGTGGCCGCGCTGATCGAGGGCGCCGATGCGGCGGTCAAGGCGGCCAACGTCGAGCTGATCGAGATCCGCCTGGCGATGGCCCTGGGCGGCAAGGCCTTCGTGACGCTCACCGGCAACGTGGCGGCGGTCCAGAGCGCTGTGGACGCGGGCGCCCAGGTGGTGGGCCAAAAGGGCATGCTGGTAAATAAAGTTGTGATTCCGCACCCGCGCCCGGAACTTCTTAACGAAATGATTTGACGGGTCCGATATGGATAGCGGATAATGTTACGTTTAGTACGCGATTGCGCCACATGAAAGGGTTCCTGTTCGCGCCGCTGATTCTGGTGGGTTTACTCCAGAGTGTGCCTCCTGCCGCCGGGCAGGCTAAAAAGGTTGTACCGGCCAGGAAGACCGTCCGGAGGGCCAAGCCGGCCCCCCCGGTGGATCCCACTGCGGGCGACAATGTGGATGGCGACGATCTGACCATCCGCCGCGCCGCGGTAACCGCCCTGGGCGGCATGAACGGCAGCGTGGTGGTGGTGGACCCGTCGGATGGGCGCATCCTCAGCATAGTCAACCAGAAACTGGCGCTCGCCAGCGGATTCATCCCCTGTTCCACCATCAAGCTGGTGACCTCGCTCGCGGCCCTCAGCGAACACGTGGTGGAGCGCGATTCGCCGGTTCGCATCAGCCGCTATCTGACCCTCGACATGGACACCGCCATCGCCCACTCCAATAACGAATATTTCGGCGTGTTGGGGCAGAAGCTGGGCTACGAGCGCGTCGTGCGCTACGCCAAAATGCTGGGTTTAGGGGAGAAAGCCGGCCTGGACATTCCCGGCGAAGAACCGGGCGCGGTGCCCGACGGCCCGCCCAAAGCCGGCGGAATGGTGCTGGAGACAGCCTACGGGGAAGGCTTCCTTGTGACGCCGCTGGAATTGGCCGCCATGCTTTCGGCCATCGCCAACGGCGGCACGCTTTACTATCTGCAGTATCCCCGCGCGGAGGCGGAAGGCGCCGGTTTCACTCCTCAAGTGAAGCGGCCCCTGGAACTGGCGGCGAACGGCATCTCGGACGTGCGCGTCGGCATGCGCGCGGCAGTGGATTACGGCACCGGCAAGAGCGCCGCGTACGATCCCTCCGAGCCCATCCTGGGAAAGACCGGCACCTGCACGGACTTCCGCGTTTCCAGCCATATGGGATGGTTTGGCTCGTTCAACGAGGTGACCGCCCATCAGCTCGTGGTGGTGGTGATGCTGATGGGCACGCACACAGTCAGCGGAGGCGTGGCGGCGGGCGTGGCCGGCGCCATCTACCGCAACCTGTCCGAGCAGCGTTATTTCGCCGCCGACACCACCCGCCCGGTGCCCATGCCGCAGATCATTGCCACCAGCCCCTGCTGCGGCGGCGCGCGGTAGGGGCCCTGTATTCACCGCGGAGACGCGGAGATCGCGGAGGCTACGCAGAGAAACCCCTCTATTACTCTAGGTTTTTCTCCGCGCTTCCTCTGCGCCCTCCGCGTCTCCGCGGTGAATACAGGGCCCCTACCCGCTCTTCGATTGCTCCCGCGCCGCGCGCGAGGCCAGCTCGTCGCAGCGGTTGTTGTCCGCGTGGGAGGCGTGCCCCTTCGTCCACGTCCAGGTGGTCTGGTGGCGCGCCACCTGCTCGTCCAGCGCTTGCCACAGATCCTGATTCACCACCGGCTTCTTGGCCTTCGTCATCCAGCCGTTGCGTTTCCAGCCCTGGATCCATCCGGTGATGCCGTTTTTCAGATACTCGGAGTCCGTCACCACCTCCGCCTCGCACCGCTCCTTGAGCGCCCGCAGGGCCTCGATGGCCGCGCGCAGCTCCATCCGGTTGTTGGTGGTGTGCGGCTCCGATCCCCATAGTTCCTTCTTGTGCTCGTTGTAGCGCAGAATGGCCGCCCAGCCCCCGCGTCCGGGGTTGCCCAGGCAAGCCCCATCGGTGATCACCCGGACTTTTTTCACAGTGGGGCAGGCGGGCCCAAAGGGCACCCCGCCTGCCAACCTTCCGCCTGCCAACTCCCCATTTGGAAGAACTCGTCCACCAGCCCGAGGATCGCTACCGCCTCCTGGGCCTTGTAAATGGAGGCCCGAAGCTGCGCGCCATGCCGCACGCCGTGCGTAAAGTAGGTCGCGAACTGTTTCATCTTGCCGACGGTGTCTCTCTCGCGATGGTCGATGAGCATGGCGTAGTACCGGCGCATCATTTCGTAGCGGTCCCGCTCGGCCGGTTCGTCATAGGCGCCGCTCGCCAGGTACTGCTGGATCTGCCGGAAGATCCACGGGTTGGAGCTGGCCGCGCGCCCGATCATCACCGCGTCGCAGCCGGTCTCGCGCACCATGCGCAGAGCGTCGCCGGGGGTGACAATATCGCCGTTGCCGATCACCGGAATTTTCACCGCCGCCTTCACCTCGGCGATGCGGCTCCAGTCGGCCTGCCCGCTGTAGCCCTGCTCGCGCGTGCGCGGATGCAGCGCCACCGCCTGCAAGCCGCAATCCTCCGCCAGCCTGGCCATCCGCACGGTTACCAGTTCGTCGTCGTTCCAGCCCGCGCGGTACTTCATCGTAAAGGGGATGGAGATGGCGGCGCGCACTTCGCGCAGCAGCCGTTCCACCAGCGGCAGATCGCGCAGCAGGCCGGAGCCGCCGTTGCACTTCACCACTTTATTCACCGGGCAGCCGAAGTTGATGTCCAGGATATCGAAGCCGAGATCCTGGCACACCCGCGCGGCGTCCGCCATCACCCGCGGATCGGCGCCGAAAAGCTGCGCGGAGATGGGATGCTCCTCCGGCTCGAAGGCCAGGTATTTCAATGTCTTCGAAGGCTTGCGCGCGCCCAGTGAAGCGCTCACCCCGTGGGAGCTGGTGAACTCGGTCATAATCAGCCCGCAGCCGCCCAGATTGCGGATGAAGCGCCGGAACACCGTATCGGTGACGCCCGCCATGGGCGCCAGCACGGTGGCCGGAGCGATCTTCACGGAGCCTAACGAAAGGCTGGTGGGGAACGGGTTCATGACCTTCGGATGCTTTAATTCTAACGACTTTCGTTTCCCCGTGTTGCCTCGTTTCCGGTTTTCGCGTATCTTGAAGGGCATGGAAGTCCATTTCACGCCCGAGCAGGAAGCGCAGCTTTCGCAAATCGCCTCCCACGCAGGCACCGACGCCGAGCGATTGGTGAAGGAGGCAGCCTTGCGCCTGCTTCAGGAAGAGGCCCGCTTTCGTCGAGCGGTGCGGGAAGGCATCGCACAGGCCGACCGGGGCGAGTTCATTGAAGAAGAGGAAATGGACGCTCGCCTGGAGCAGATGTTGCGCTCATAGAAATGCGAATCCGTTGGACGCCCGCCGCCGCAGCGGACATGCAGCACATCAGCGAATACCTCAAAGAGCACCATCCGAGCTACCGGCAGCCTACGATGCGAAAGCTGTATGAGGATATCCGCTCTCTGAAACAGTGGCCGGGGCGGGGCCGTCCCGGGCGCGAGAGCGGAACCCGAGAGCTATTGTTTCCTCCCACGCCGTATGTGGCGGTCTTCCGCGTGAGAGAGCAGACCATCGAAGTCATGCGGATTTATCACGCTGCACAGGACCGGTCCTGAATGGAATATGAAAGAACATTCCCATAACGATGTAGAGAAAGGATTGGACTGTTACGCTCCGGACCGGGGTCGCACGCTACGGGACGCGGACCGGGGCGCTTTGGGGGCTTTGGGGGCTTTCAGTAAGCCGGCGCATCAAGGGGTGGTGGGTCCATTTGAAAATCGGACCCTTCACAAGGCCGATCCTTTTGCGGTTGAGCACTCCGGCACCTCAGAAGCCCTGTCGGTTTGCGATGGCGCTTTAGAACGGCTAGGCTGGAGGGAATGTCCTCCAAAGAATACGCGGCGTTGGCCGTCGGCGTCCTGGTGGGCGCCTTGGGTTCGCTGTGAGTCAAGGGATATCCAGCTTGGCTACACTCTGCTCATTGGGTAACGATCTCTCTCTTTGCCCTTTCTGCCGCCCTAATCGTGATTGCGCTCTGGAAATTCTTGGCAAATGTTGCCTGGGGAAAGATAGAAGAGAAAGCTATTGCCGTGAAAGGGGAGACGCGAGGAGATAAATAGCCCGGTAGCTGGCAGAGATGTAATCCAGCATATTTACTCTGTTTCGGAGATGCCGATTCAGCCGAAGATCGATGTTCCGTCCCCTAAACGCTCGATGGATTTTGAGGAATTTACTGCTTATGGACCATTAACATTCCCTGTCCCGTTTGGTACGTTGTATTCCTCAGTGCTGTCGGTGAAGAATAATCACAAATCACCTAGAGATGTTATCTACAATGTCCGCTGTAGCATATCGTATTCATTAGAAGGTGTACATCAGTTCACGGTTAACCCAGTGATCTGGTTCGTGGAGTCTACTGGCGGGTACGGGCGTACCGATGTTCTCGACCTTGGATGGAATGAGTTCCAACGCTTCCCTATCTTTTTGACACGTCACGAAGACCAAGTTTCTCGTAGCGCATTTCCGCAGGCATCGGTGCCATTGACAGCAATGTGGTACAACTCATCTGGGAATGAAATAGCCAGGACTTTAGGAATTGGTTTGTGGACGGCCAAGATAAGAATTACGGCAGATAATCACGATCCGATCTGCGCCCAAATTGATTTCACAGTCCATCCGCAGCCAGGCACGAAACTGCTGGCCGTCAGAAGTGCACCAGACGTTACGCGGCTGCGGATTGATTGCTCAGAGAAAGACGCACCACGTCATGCACCATAGACCACAATTTTCCTGTAACACCCGCTTTTCAAGTGGACCCACTCCCATCAAGGAGACCATTGCGAAAAGCTAGCGCGCTTCCTCGGAGCCGAGGCGCCGGCGGCCAGCAGGCACAAGAAGTGCTTCTCCGCGTAGCCTCTGTGTTCTCTGCGCCTCTGCGGTGAGGGCGGGGCCTCACTGCCCGTTGAGCGCGTGCACCAGCGCCAGCAGGTGCTCGGGCGTCCCCGTGAAGATGTTCGAGGGAGACTGGCGGTAACTCATCATCTGGCGGTATAAGTAATCTTCCATCGCCGAGTTAATGCCCCATCCGCCTAGGTACTGCAGCTTCAGGTCTCCGTCGCGGTTGAGTTCGGCGCCGATCACCCAGGGACCTAAGTCGGATTGCTGGCCGGCATAAGTGGCGAATAAGTCGGTCGCCGAATTCACTCCGATGTCGTGCAGGGATTGCGCCACGGGGGCGTAGCCCGGGCTGTCCAGGCGGCGCTGCACTTCGTCCAGGTCGATCTTCAGAGGCTCCGCCTGGCCCATAAACACCATATCGTAGCCCTGCCCGTCCACCGTATTGGCCCACACCGTGCCATAAGGGAAGGCGGAGAAGAAGGTGGCCAGCTCGCTCTTGATGGTGCGCTCGTCGGTTTCGTAGAGCGGCACGTACAGGCTGAACATCCCTCCGGGGTTGAGGTGCGCCTTGATCGATTCGAAGTACTCCTTGGAATAGAGCGCGGCGGTGCCCTTCACGAAAACGTCCAGCGGGTCGGAGGCGATCACGTCGAATTTCTCGCGGGTGGTGATCACGTAGTGGCGGGCGTCGTCGAACACCACGCGGGTGCGCGGGTTGTGGTACACCTCGTAATCCTGCTTGCCGAAAAAGCGCGTGGAGGTGGGCGGGATCACCGGCTCGATCTCGCACACCGTGATCTTCTGAATGCCGGGGTAGCGGGTGAACGTCCCCGCCGAAACGCCCGCGCCGAAGCCGATGCCCAGCACCGATTTGGGATCGGGATGCAGCAGCGCCGGAAGGTGGCCCACCATGCGCTGCAGCTTCATATCGTAAGCCTCGGTGGTGGCCTCCACGTGGCCGTTTACGTCGATTTCGATGGCCCCATCGTTCCACTGCGTAATGGCCACCGACGAGTTGCGCCCCTCCACGGTATACAGCACCTTGGACTTGCCCTGGTTCACGGCCATCTTACGGCCGTAGGCGATCAGCTCGCCGGGCACCATGTGTACGCCGCCCACCAACAGTCCCGCGCCCAACATGGAAGCCGCCAGGCCCACGGCCGCGGGTTTCGACCGGTGCTCCCATACGTACGGCACCAGCAGCAGCCAGGCGCTGGCGGCGGACAGCACCAACAGCAGGCGCTGGGAATCCTGCGTGCCGATCCAGGGGATCAGCATCAGGCTGACCAGCAGGGCGCCCACAATGCAGCCCAGGGTGTTGGCCGCGTAGATGCCGCCCACCACGCTGCCGGGGTCCTGTCTGGGGGCGGCCACCGCGGCCAGGGCCAGGGGGAAGCTGGCGCCCCACAACACGGTAGCCGGCAGGAGCGCCCACAGGGTGCGCGCCATATCGAGCTGGAATGTGAACCAGGGGCTGGTGGTGAGCAGCGGATTGATGGGCCAGTACGGCAGGGAATCGGCGATCATCCAGGCGGTCCAGGCGATGCCCAGGGTGAGCAGCACCTGGCACCAGCCCAGCGCCAGGCGGGCATTGCGCGCGCCGGGCATGACGCGCAGCAGCCACGATCCGGCCGAGCTGCCCAGCGCCAGTCCAATCAGAAACACCGCCAGGATGATGGAGAAGACGTACACCGTGGCGCCCATCAGCATGCCCATCAGGCGCGTCCAGATCACTTCGGCGCCCAGCGCACAGGCGCCCGAAACTCCGATGGTGACGTAGACCGGCCACAGCGGTCCGTCGCCCTTGCTGCCGGCCATGGCGCCCTCTGGGCCCGCGCCGCTTTCGGTGGCCATGGCCCCGCTTTCGGCGGCCAGCACCTCGCTCTCCGTGGCGGTAGGCAGGGGCAGCCGCGCCAGCGCGAAGCTCACCAGCGCCACCACCACGTTGATGGCGACGGCCGCAAAGGTGGCCACGGCGAGGTCGTAAATGCGCAGCAGGTAGAAGCCCGCCAGCAGGCAGCCAACCACCGCGCCCACGGTATTGCCGCCGTAGAGCAGACCCCACCAGGAAACGCCGCGCGGCGTGGATTCCACCCAGCGCACGATGGCCGGCAGCGACGCCCCCATCAGGATGGTGGGCGGCAGCAGGCAGATGGCCGAGATCCAGCCGCGCAGCAACATGCCGGGCAGCCCGTTGCCCACGGCGGCAATGTACACGCGGTCGATCAGCGGCATGCACACCAGCACCAGAATGCCGCACGCGGCGATGCCCAGCTCCAGCAGCGCATAAACGTGCAGAGGGTTCTGCCGGATCATGCGCAGGCGTGGCAGCCCGACGCTGCCGATGCACAGGCCGCCCATATAAGTGGCCAGCAGGAATCCCAGCGACACAGCCGTCGAGCCGATGGCCAGTTGGAGCATCTGGTACCACACGATTTCATAGATCAGCGCGGAGCAGCCGCTGCCCGCAAACAGGAGCAGCAGCAGGGGGAGATACCGCGAAGGGGATGCGCCGGGCGCTTGGTTGGAATCCATGGTTTCTTAATTTATGCCTGTTTAGGAATTGACTGTAGCACCAAATCAAAGGTTACGGGCGGGGTGGTAGGGAGCCGTTCCCGTAAGCGCCACGCCGCCGAATGCGGCATAATGACGTTATAGACAGTTTCCGAATGGAACCGAATCTCGATCAAGAACGTCAGCAGGCCCACGCGCTGCTGGACATGTTGCCGGCCGAGAAGCTGAACGCGGTGCGGGGCCTGCTCGAAGTGATGGTGGAACCGCTGGCACGCTCGCTGGCCCTGGCTCCGTTCGATGAGGAAGAGATCACACCTGGCGCGGCCGCGGCGTTGGACCACGCCCGTGCTTCGCTGGCTCGTGGCGAAGGTATAGCACACGAGGAGATCCTGCGCGAGTTCGGGCTGAGCCGGTGAGCGAAGATCCCGCGCCCGAGCGGGTTGCGGTCATCTGGTCGCCGGAAGCCCGCGCCGATCTACGGGTCATTGACCGCGAAACCGCTATGCAGATTCTCTACTGTCTCGATCGCTATCTCGCCGACCGCGCCGGCGGCGTCCGTGATGGTGCGCCAGCTCACCGCGCCGCTGCTGCGGGCATCGAGTTCCACGCTGGCTTTGGCGAGGGTTGATGGGTAACCGAATCGTATACCGCGCCGGCGAAGACGCAGTTTGCGGGTGCGGCGGAGCCTTGCGCGGTGTCCTGCGAAGCATTCTGCGAAGCAAGCCGGACCGGGAGCAGCAGGCAACACACTGTGGCGATGCGGCACGACGAAGACAGCATAGAGCCAATGTTCCGCGGGCATCCGCCGCGGCACCCGATTTTCAAGCACATTCAGGGCCGCTGTATAATGATTCGTCTGTCCAATTATGCAACATCGTAAATTTCGCTCTCGCTTTCTGCCGCTCGCGCTGCTGGCGGGCGGCGCCCTGGGGATTTCCGGCCTGGCTCAGCAGACCACTACGGCGCGGCGCGCGTTCACCGCCGCGGACTACGAACGCGCCGAAAAAGTCATGGCGTATAACACCACCTCGCTGGTCTATCGCAGCGGTGTGCGGCCCAACTGGCTGGCGGGTGAGCGCTTCTGGTATCGCGTCACTACGCCCGAAGGCAGCGAGTTTGTGATGGTGGATCCTGCCAAGGGCACGCGCCAGCCGGCTTTCGACCACACCAAGCTGGCAGCCGCGCTATCGGCGGCCGCGGCCGCGAAATACGACGCCGGACATCTGCCGTTCACCGAAATCGAACCTTCGGCCGACGGCTTGAGCGTGGCCTTCAATCTTTCGGGCCGCCACTGGAGCTGCGACGTGCAGGGCGCCAAATGTGAAGCCGAAGGCGCGGCGGGGGTGCCCTCTGGGCCCGGCCGTGGGGGCGGCGGACGCGGCGGGCGCGGGGGCCGGGGCGGGCGCGGGGGCGGAGGCCGCAACGAAGCGCTTTCGCCCGACGGCAAAAAAGCCGTCTTCATCCGCGACGAAAATCTATGGGTGCGCGAAGTGGCTACCGGCAAGCTGACCCAGCTCACCAAGGACGGGATCAAGGATTTCGGTTACGCCACCGACAACGCCGGATGGAGCACCAGCGACCGGGCGATCGTGGCATGGTCGCCCGATTCACGCAAGGTCGCCACCTTCCAGCAGGATCAGCGCGGCGTCGGCGAGATGTACCTGGTGAACACGCAGGTAGGCCATCCCACCCTGAAGGCCTGGAAATACCCGCTGCCGGGCGATGCGGTGGTCACCACCATCCAGCGGGTGATTATCGACGTGGACGATCCGCACGTGGTGCGGCTGGATCTCCCGCCCGATCAGCACCGCTCCACGCTGTGCGACGACGTGGCCTGCCGCAGCGGCTGGGACGACGTGCAGTGGGACGCCGGCGGAACCGAGCTGGCCTTCGTTTCCACCTCGCGCGACCACAGGGTGGAAACCCTGCGCCTCGCCGACGCCGCTACCGGCAAGGTGCGCGACGTGCTGGAGGAGAAGGTCGACACCTTTTACGAATCCGGCAACGGGCGCGTGAACTGGTTCTACATGCCGGCTTCGAAGGAAGTGATCTGGTTTTCCGAGAAGGAGAACTGGGGCCAGCTTTACCTCTACGATTTGACCACCGGCAAAATGAAGAACCGCATCACATCGGGCGAAGGCAATGTCACGCAACTGCTGCGCGTGGATGAGAAGAACCGCGTGGCCTATTTCCTGGGCGTGGGCAAAGAGAAGGGGCGCGATCCGTATTTCGTGCATCTCTACCGCGTGGGCCTCGATGGCACGGGGCAGAAACTGCTCACCCCGGAAGACGCCAATCACGATGTGACGCTTTCGCCCACGGGCGGTTATTTCACCGATAGCTTCTCCAAGCCGGACGTTCCGCCGGCGGCGGTGGTGCGGGATAACGAGGGGAACCTGCGGGCCAAACTGGAGACCGCCGACATTTCGAAACTGCTGGCCACCGGATGGAAGCCGCCCCAGCCGATCGTGGTGAAGGCGCGCGACGGCGTCACGGATATCTACGGGCTGATGTTCAAGCCGTCGAATCTCGACCCCCAGAGGAAGTACCCGATCGTCAACCACATCTATCCCGGCCCTCAGACCGGGAGCGTGGGCAGCCGCAATTTTTCGGCGGCCCGCGGCGATTGCCAGGCGCTGGCCGAACTGGGTTTCGTGGTGGTGGAGATCGACGGCATGGGCACGCCGTGGCGCTCCAAGAAATTCCACGAAGCCTATTTCGGCAACATGGGAGATAACACGCTGCCCGACCAGGTGGCCGGGATGAAGGAGCTGGCGCAGAAGTATCCGTGGATCGATATCAACCGCGCCGGCATTTACGGGCATTCGGGCGGCGGGTATGCCACCGCCGACGCCATGTTCCGCTATCCGGATTTCTTCAAGGTGGGAATTTCCGAATCCGGCAACCACGACAACCGCGAGTATGAAGACGACTGGGCCGAGAAATGGCAGGGCCTGCTGACGAAGAATCCCGATGGCAGCACCAATTACGACAACCAGGCCAATCAGCTCCAGGCCAAGAATCTGAAGGGCCACCTGCTGCTGGCGCACGGCACCATGGATAACAACGTGCCGCCATACAACACGCTGTTAGTGGTGAGCGAGCTGATCAAAGCCAATAAGGATTTCGACCTGCTGCTGCTGCCCAACCGCGGCCACGGATACGGCGAAGATAGTAACTACATGACGCGGCGCCGTTGGGATTATTTCGTGCGCTACCTGCTGGGAGCGGAGCCGCCCGAAGGCTACCAGTTGCACGTGCCGGCCGGCGGCGGCGGGCGCGGCGGCTTTACGGCGCAATAACGCCCCCCTGGCATAGAGCATGGAGCCGCCCACGGAGCGCATGCCACGGCGCGAGTTCCTCACCGCCGAATGGCGCAACCTGGCCATCCTGAACTACGCTGTGGAGCCGTCCGTGCTGGCCGCCTGGGTTCCCCGCGGCACCGAACTCGACCAGTTCGGCGGCAAGACTTACATCAGCCTGGTGGGCTTCCGTTTCCTGCGCACGCGCGTCCACGGGATCTGGATTCCGCTGCACTCGGATTTCGACGAAGTCAATCTGCGCTTCTACGTGAAGCGGAGCGAAGCCGGCCAGACGCGGCGCGGCGTGGTGTTCGTCAAGGAAGTGGTGCCGCGTTACGCGGTGGCCAAAGTTGCGCGCCTGGTGTTTCACGAAAACTACGTGGCGCTGCCGATGTGGCACCGCATCATGGAGCCGGTTTCCGAGCACGGCCGGGTGCAGGCCGAGTACCGCTGGCAGCACGGCGGCGCCTGGAACTCCATCCGCGTGGAGTGCGAAGGCAAGCCCGCCCGTGCGCCCGAAGGATCGCTCGAACAGTTCATCACCGAGCACTACTGGGGCTATGCCTCGCAACCCGACAGGTCCTGTCTGGAGTACGAAGTGGCGCATGAACCGTGGCGCATATGGAAAGCCACCGCGGCGGTCTTCGAAGGATCCCCCACGGGCCTTTACGGCGACAAACTGGCCAAGAGCTTTGAGCGCCAACCGGATTCGGCCTTCGTGGCGGAGGGGTCGGCGGTGACGGTGTATCGGGGGCGCGTGGTCGGGTAAGGCAGGGAATCGAGACGCAGGCGCGTTTCCCGGTGTGAATCCGTGCGTCGCGTATTGTCCGCCGGACGCTGAGTGTGCGTCCGAGGGCTGACGCCACGAAGGAGGCAGGCTACCCCGGTCAGGCATTTCAAATTGTGCGGCCTAAGGCTTGCGCGGCTGAATCACGACGAGCTGACTCAGAACCCACTCGATGCTGTCGTCCGCTAGGCCGCTGGTGGTCCCTCCCAGGACATCACCCGTCCGCGCCTGAAATGAGTTAGCAAATGTAACTGGGCGCCCCTGAACGGTCACCGCGGCCTTAATCGGGGTGATCGGCTGGAGTACAAACAGTTTCCCTGCGACATAGCCGCGGCCCTGAAAGATTTCAAATAGCGGGGCATCAGGGCCATCGACTCCCTCCAAGGTATCCATGCTTCTGCCGCCGCTTGCAGCAAGTCTTTCGCCCCTCTTAAGGGCTACCGACTCAAAACGCAGGACCGCCACGCCGCGTCCGACCGACGCCTCGAATGTTTCTGAGGGAACGTCTGCGTCGATCGTCAGTTGGCCCGCCATTGACACTGAAAATCCGCGATCCTGCGACCCGCGCTCAGTGAGCGTCTGCAAATCGTTCAGTACGGTGTTGGTCTTTGCAGTTCCGAGCTGGAGCCGGAGAGGAAAGCTATTCGGGCCTATAACAAGGCAGTAGTTTAGCCGCACGGTCTTTCCGGCCGCAACCGTCACGGGCACCGCTCCCGACGTCCTCCAAGCGTTATCGCTGAACTTCGCAACCAGCGGTGAATCGCCTCCTGAGACGGCGATAGGTCGCAGCTTTTGTCCGCCGGGGCTTACCAGTGTCACATCGCCCACCAGGAACGTGACCGGCTTCTGGTCGGAATTGGTCAGCTCGACGCCGACTGAAATCAGACTGTCTGCGGGGCCATCGACGGCTCCGCCCACGAAAACCATGGGTGGATTCCGCTTGTTTTTGACCAAGGCGAGGCATGCGACATCTTCAGGCGCACGGGCCTCTGGTGCGATCTCGAGGACCGCCGCTGACGCCGCGTTGTCGTCCAGGGGGAAATATGCGGGGAGGCCACCTCGGACGCGGACCCCCTCCAGATGCAGTTTCCATTTTGTAAGATCAATCCCAGTGAGAGGTCTGTTGCTCGACCCGGTGGTTCCATCTTTTGGTGCCTGTGCACACCAGATCAGCGGGACCCATACGATGATTTGCGCTACAAGCAGGCTTCGTTTCATCAAGGAAGTCTGCATTATGCCCTGAGTTGTCTTCCACTCCATAGGTATCGCTCAGCGTCCGCTAGCGGGGCGCAGCGCACAAGAACGCCGGGGAAAGTGTATCACAATCTTTGCCAAACCGGGTGGCAGACAATCCGCACCGCACCCCGGGCTAAGGCCGACCCCTGTGGGCGGCGGGCGCGGCGGCTTTACGGCGCAGTAACGCCCCCCTGGCACAGAGCATGGAGCGGCCCACGGAGCAGAAGCCACGGCGCGAGTTTCTCACCGCCGAGTGGCGCAACCTGGCCATCCTGAACTACGCCGTGGAGCCGTCCGTGCTGGAGGCCCTGGTGCCCCGCGGCACCGAACTCGACCAGTTCGGCGGCAAGACTTACATCAGCCTGGTGGGCTTCCGTTTCCTGCGCACGCGCGTCCACGGGCTGTGGATTCCGCTGCACTCGGATTTCGACGAAGTCAATCTGCGCTTCTACGTGAAGCGGCAGGCAGCCGGCCGGACGAGGCGCGGCGTGGTGTTCGTCAAGGAAGTGGTGCCGCGTTACGCGGTGGCCAAAGTAGCGCGCCTGGTGTTTCACGAAAATTACGTGGCGCTGCCCATGTGGCACCGCATCATGGAGCCGGTTTCCGAGCATGGCCGGGTGCAGGCCGAGTACCGCTGGCAGCACGGCGGCGCCTGGAACTCCATCCGCGTGGAGTGCGAAGGCAAACCCGCCCGTGCGCCCGAAGGATCGCTCGAACAGTTCATCACCGAGCACTACTGGGGCTATGCCTCGCAGCCGGACAGGTCCTGTCTGGAGTACGAAGTGGCGCATGAACCGTGGCGCATATGGAAAGCCACCGCGGCGGTCTTCGAGGGATCTCCCGCGGGCCTGTACGGCGAGAAGCTGGCGAAGAGCTTCGAGCGCCAACCGGATTCGGCCTTTGTGGCGGAAGGCTCGGCGGTCACGGTGTATCGGGGGCGCGTGGTAGGGTAGGCAAGGGCTTAGTCGGATGCCCTTTCACCGATACCGGTTTCCTTTGAAGAACCGAGCGAGTTTGGCTAGGTCGATTCCGACCCCTGCCACTTTCGGTTGGACAACCAGAGCATCGACGATAGCAGGCCCAACGCCGCGTCGCATTTCCTTAGCGACCGTAAAATCGCTCAGGCATTTCTTCGCGGCAACATCGCGGAAGAGTCGGTCGATCAAGGCCACGACGTCGTCAGGAGTCTTGCATGCTTTCCGAAGAGGAATCAGCAAAAGCGCATCGGCCGGCGCTGGAAACTTACCACCCGGTCTGAACAATTCGCGAAATGTTCTGGGATGCCTTGTCGTCACGAGAATCGCAGGCAAGAAGTCCTCCGCTGGGGAACCATTGATGTGATGCCACGAGAGGACCTCATCCTCGAAGTGCATACCGCGTGGGCCGTGGATGACAACCGCTTCCAAGCGAGATGCCGCGTCCGCCATTCTTGGCAGGTTCCTGCGAACAGCATCTCCCAAAGCTTCATCCCACCCGTAGTCAAGGAGGTAGACGTAGTACGATCGATATGCCTCGCCGGGCAGTTCCCCTGGAATGGACGTATAACCCCATGACGTTCTCCAGATATAGAAGTGGAGACGTCTAGCTTACCACCTGCGGAAGTCGAGGCAGACCGGATGAAAACGCGCCCTATCATGCGCCAAAGCAGAAGGCCAGGGAAATGATTTTGGTTCGCCGCCGGGAGCTATGGAAGAGGTCGCCGTGACCTACAGATGACGCGCAGGCGAGAGCTACGACACATCCTCAAAGAGCGATTGCTGTCGAGTCTGTGCAGGGCTTGTCGCGGATGCGGACGCAGGCACTCGGGGAGACTGAGAGTATCCGTCGGCCCTCTTGATCCTTTCTAGAAGTTGGCCGAGAAACGGCGCCTGCCCCTTCAAGATCTTCCGCCTTGCCGGCTCCACTCCGAACCACGCTGCCCTATCGACCTCCGGAAACTCCTGTTGCTTTCCTGACTTTGGGGGCCATTCCATCGAGAACAGGTTGCTCTTTAGCCTGGAAGGATCGAAGTCAGAGCGAAGTGCCCACGCGAACACTAGTTTGCCGCTTGGCTGCCTGAGTGGCTCCAAAGGTATCAAGTCACCGGCAGGCGGAACACCCGTCTCCTCCTCGAACTCGCGTCTGGCTGCGGCCAGCGGGTCCTCCTCGTCCGCGAACTCCCCCTTGGGTATCGACCAGGAGCCATCGTCCTTCTTTGCCCAGAACGGACCGCCCGGGTGAACCAAGAGCACTTCCACACCGACGGCTGTCTCGCGGAATAGCAGGAGTCCCGCACTCTTTTTTTTCATAGTTCGCCTCCGGCACTGGCGAGCATTACAGACCCTCCACAGAATCGGCAGGGTGACCGTCGCGGATAAGGGCCTCGTAGGACGCCGCCAGTACATCATATAGGCCGTTCGGTTCCGTGCGCTTTAATTCGAATCCAAAGCTCTTCTGGTAACCGGCCTTGTAGGGTTTAGTCTCAATTTGGATCCGGCCGTTGGGTAGCCGGTGGTCGAGTAGTATGGCGCTCCCAAACGGCAGTGCCTGGTGAACTCGCACGTCAACTCTAGGCCGGGCGCGCTTACCCAACCCCTCTTTGAAGCGAGCGAACACCTGAAGGCTCTCGCGGATGGTTCTTGATAGGTCCCCAGGATCTTTCGATAGAACGGGAGCGACGGCCGTCATTAGGTCGGCCCGGCTGGGATCTAGGAGCGATATCGTAACGCTAAACTTACCACCGGGCGTATTCACCTTCCGCTCCAGCGCCGTACAGAGGGTCGTGGAATGGGATGCCTGTGATCAAGTTGATGCTGATGACGACCGCCGTATCTTGTGCTGTCGAGACATAGCGGTCGATAGTTTCGCCCGCTTCGCGAATGCGTCCGTAGTAGTCACGGGACGGATAGAACGCTGTAAGGCCAGCCTCGGCGACACCATTGACGCGCGGGACCACAGATGTCCTCTCGCGGTCTCGAGTGAAGTCGCGATTCAATTCTTCCAACTCGGCCATCAACGCCGGCGGAAATAGCTCTACGGCGATGCCGGCGCGCCGAAGCTTCAGAATTCCCTTTCCTGTTATTCGCTGATCCGGGTCCAGCATTCCGATTACCACGCGGCTGACCCGTCGTTCGATGAGGCGGTCCGCGCAACTGAGCTTCGGGTGGTTGCGAGTGGTGCAGGGCTCAAGGGTGGTGTATATGGTACATCCGGCGAGCGTCTCATGAGGCAACTTCCTCTCAAGGACGCAGAACTCAGCGTGTTCGCGGCGCTCTTCATCTTCGCCACGGCAAGCCGAGCCGACCATTTGACCGTCGCGGACGGCCACGGCGCCGACATGTGGATGGACCCTTCCCTCCTCGCCACGTGAGCGTTTGGCTTCTTGGATCGCGAATAGCATATGCGTCTGTTCGTCCGACAGTGCCACGCTCACTCCTCCCATGGATCTGTGCCTAGCTCCTCCTGTTTAGGCTGCCCTCTCAACAAATCCATGCTCGTTGGGCGTAAAGCCGCTCGCAGATCAGGAGTTGCGCTTGCGGACGCAACGCTGGGTTCACCTCCCAGGCACCGGGGCTTTGTTTGACGCCAGGCTACCTCAGGCATAAATAGCTGACTCCACTGTAGTACAAAACAACATCGCCGGGGAGGCTGCAGCTACCAGGGTTTGCAGCCGTCGGGTTCGCCGTATCCCACGATTTTTCAAACGCTCGCCGCCGATCATTGGAATTGACCGCTGCTCTCTCATAAATCCGGAGAGGTGGCCGCGCCACTTCTCCGTGCGCCCGACGGATCGCTCGAACAGTTCATCACCGAGCACTACTGGGGCTATGCGTCGCAACCGGACAAGTCCTGCCTGGAGTACCAAGTGGCGCACGACCCGTGGCGCATCTGGAAGGCCACCGCGGCGGTTTTCGAAGGCTCCCCCGCGAGCCTCTACGGCGAGAAGCTGGCCAAGAGCTTCGATTCGGCCAGCCGCGCAATCGCATCGGCGGAAACCGGTTTGGCGGATTTACGAGTTTTCCTCATACAATCGGATCTCTATCCTTCGCCGACCTCCACAAGGGTGACAAGGTGCAGATACTCGCCCTCTTCGTCTTCGCTGACTTCAAAGATCACAGAATACAGCCGGTCCCACCCAGCCGACGGCCAGAAATTGCTCCGGAACGTCGGATCGACGATCGAGCCAATAAGGACGGGAAAACAAATCCCGCGCCTCCTCGAACCCGATGCCACGCCTGGGATTCGCCCTGAGGCGTCTGCTCTTTCGAGCGTCGAAGCTAAAGCGCATCTGATATGACTGTTGTACCACTCTGAGCCGCTCGCCGGCGGCCGCATGCCAAGGCAGCCATCGCCTGTACCCGGTAGGAATTCCGCTCGGAGCGCAAATCCAACGGTGCCCGCGCCAGTTTCTGCGTCGGCGCCGGCGTGACTCATGGCCGGAGATGCGCCCTCCGTGGCACATAACCTTCGAGCGCCAGCCGGACTCGGCCTTTGTGGCGGAAGGCTCGGCGGTGACGGTGTATTGGGAGCGGTTGGTAGGGTGAGCCACAGGAACCGCGCCTCACCCATCCTGTTCGTTTGAAGCTATCCAACAGCCTATTTCCATGCTATGATTGCGTTGTGATATTTAAATCACTGCTAAGAGATTTAAGGCACCCTGCCCGTGGATCCGATTCCTAGAAAAGCGAAGAACTACTGTAATGCTGCGGGGAAGAGTCCTTTCCGGGATTGGATACGGAAGATCGACGGTGAGGCGCGCGGCCGGATCAGCGCCAGGATCAGGCGTATTGAGGAGTTTGGCAACTATGGGGATTGCGAGCCCGTCGGCAGTGGAGTCTACGAATTGAAGGTCGACACGGGCCAGGCTATACGGTGTATTTCGGAATCGACGAAAACGAGGCGATACTCCTTGGAGCCGGCGACAAGGACACACAGGTTTCGGATATCAAGAAAGCGCAGGAGTGTTGGGAGGGCTACAATGCCTAAGCGGACAAGCGATTTTAGGGAAGAGCTACTCGCCGATCTACGTGACCCACAAGAGGCTGCGCATTACCTAAACGCCGCATTTGAGGATTCGGAGCAAATGGCCCTGGTTGCCCTACGCGACATTGCCGAGGCCCGCCAGATGGCGCGAATTGCCGAAGATGCCGGGGTTGCCAGAGAGGCGCTGTATCGCATGCTTTCCAAGACGGGAAACCCTACGTACGAAAGTTTTACGGGGGTGTTGAACGCCCTTGGTCTCAGAATGGTTTTTGTGCCAATCGCGACTACTGAAAATGACAAGAGCGGCAACAGGTCTATTTCGGGGGGAAGTAAGCATGCCCAAAAAGCGAATCGCAATTCCGCAGTTCCGCACCGAAGCCGAAGAGGCTGAATGGTGGGACAGTCATCCGGAAGTGGCCACGGAAGTCATGAAGCGTGCGATCAAATCCGGCAAAGCGAGGCGAGCGGTCCCCTTGAAAAGCGTCACCATGCGGTTGCCTGCGCCCGACATCCAATCGGCTCAGGATCTCGCACAGAAAAAGGGCCTTCCCTATCAAACGTACATAAAAATGCTACTGCATGAAGCCCTGGAAAAGGAACGTCGCACGGCGTAATCGACTCGTCGGCATTCCGTCGTTCCCGGATCGCCGGCAAGAGCGGGAGCTTCACCCGGTTGCATCGGCCTAACCGAAGCCACCTCGAACACCGGGCGTGTGGGCCGACCTCAAAACGCCTGTCGCCCGCCGCCGCTCAGACGTGCTGGTATTGGCCCTCGCCCTGGTTCACGTGGCTCCAACTGAGCTCCGCCAGGTAGAGCTGGTTGCCGTCCGGATCCTCGAAACCCACGAATTTGCCGGCCTTGCCCTCGTTGACCAACCCCTGGAATTGCAAACCTTTGGCACCCAGAGTTTTCATGGCATCTTCGATGGAGCCGGCCAGCTCCAGCCCGATCGCCATCGAGCCCTTTCGTCCAGCCGGCATCTCCCCCGATGCCGGATGCAGACCGATGGTCAGCCCCTTGCCCGCTTCCACGGAAGACCAATGGTCGCCGAAGCGGTACGCCAGCTTCAGACCCAGCACCTCCGTGTAGAAGCGCACAGCGCGATCCATGTCCGAAACGTAGACCGTGACGTTGCCGCTGGCAAACATGATTCCCTCCCCGATCTCTACCTCCTTAGCATCCAACGAACAGTGCGAGGATGGAAAGAGCCAATTTGCATTCGGAGGGTACCACTTTGCAGCTCGACCCAAACTCGCGGCAGCCCCTGTACTTGCAGCTCCGCGACATACTGCGCCGCCGCATTCTGGATCACAGCCTGCCGCCCGGCGCGAAACTGCCATCCACGCGCGCGCTGGCGAGAAACCTGACCATTTCACGCAACACGGTCGTGAGCGCCTACGAAGCGCTGTCCGCCGAAGGACTCGTCTCGGGAGCCGTCGGCTCGGGCACGCGCGTGACCACCACCGTCCGGCGGCGCAGACTCGACCTTTGGAGCGTCCTGCGGGAGTCGCACTTTCCCACCGATCCGCTGCCCGTGTGCGATCCCGACGGCAATCCTCTCTACCTGCACCGATGACCATCCCCGGCGCCGTCCCGCCCTCACTCCGCCACTTGCAGGGAAATCGTCACCTGCATGTGGCCCTCGCCATCTCCGGATGGGACGCCGCGGCCACCGCCACGTGCGTGGTGCTCTCAAAGCATTTCGCCGGCGGACGAACCTGATCAGCTCCGGGCGGACTATTGCGCCGTCTGGTACCCTCCGCGAAGACGTTGGTACCCACTGTTTGATGGACGCCCACAAACCCGTTGGCCGATCCCCGGCATTGTGGTATAGAGTATGGAAGCGCTGCCGAAGGGCCCCGCCGAACGCGCTGGGATCAAGCCAAATCGGAGGAAAATATGGGCGACATCCACGTCGAAAACTATAAGAAGGCGGTTACCAACGTACTCACCCGCTGGAACAAGGCACTGTCCGATATCGCCAAGGAGCTTGGGCCGATCGACGACGAGATCGACAAGCTGGAAAAGGAATAACCAACCCAGCGACGCTGACAAAAAGAAGCTCAAGGATCTCAAGAAGAAGCGTGAAGACATCCGCAAGAAGGTACTGAACGCTTCCTCGAACCTCACGGTCAACCTGACGCGGATCACGATAAACCCGCAGGCCAATCAGAACGAAGTCGCGAAACTTCCGAACTGGCTGAAGACCATTGTCAAAGAGAAGGGGATTCCTATCAGCCAAGAAATGGAAACCGCGACGGACATCGTCTTCGACTCCAAGAACAGAAGACTGTGCCTCACCCTTACGCATAAGTGGAACTTCTGAGGCCGCATCCCGATCAGCGGTAGTCCCGGCCTCACTCCGCCACTTGCATGGAAATGGCCACCTGCATGTGGGCCCGCGCCTTGCCGCTGTACACCCCCGAGATCGGCGCCGCCATCTCCGGATGGGCCGCCGCGGCCACCGCCACGTGCGTGGTGGAGACCGCCACTCCGCGCGCGGGATCGTAGGCCCGCCAGCCGCCGCCGGGAATATAGACCTCCGCCCAGGCGTGCATGTAGGCGTGCTCCTCCACGGCCGCCGCGCGTTCGTAACCGCTCACGAAACGGGCCGCGATCCCCACCGCCCAACAGGCCTCCGAGAATAGCGCCGCCAGGTCGCGGCAGGATCCCTCCCCGAGTTCGAGCGTGACCGCCGGGGCATAAGTGGCGCCTTCCGGACGCAGCACGTGCTTCCAGTCCCGGCACAGTGTTTCGGTCAGGTTCATCAGGAAAGGCATGGCCTGCCGCCCGGCCTCGGCGGACCGTGCTTCGGCATACGCCCGCACCGCGTCATCCACTCGGGATCCGTTGGCATAGTGCGCCAGCGCCCGCGCCAGCGTCTCCGGATATTTCATGGGCAACTCCAGTTGCGCGGCGGAAGGCAGCAGGAAGTCGAAAGGATTCTCCCGCAGCGTTTCCACCGAGAAGGAGCTCTCGACCGACAGCCCGGTGGTTGGGCCGTCGAACCAGACCTGCAACGCCACGTTGCCGTCCGCATCCAGTTGCTGCGCCCGGCCGGCGGGGGTGGGCGAAATGCTCAACTGCTGTTGCAGCAACCGCTGCGAGCCGTCTTCGCGCGGCTGCAGGCGGATCATGTGCGGCGCTAAATACACCGGCGCATCGTAGCGGAAACTAGTCAAGTGCGTGACCGCGATGCGCATCGGCAAGTTACAGCGCCGCCGCCTGCCGGGTGAGGCGCGAGAAGGCGTTTTCGACCCACTCCGACGGCAGATCTTCCACGCTGCGCCGCATGCGCTCCTGCCACCAGTTCGAGATCTCGCGCAGATCGTCGCGCTCAAAGCGGTGCTCCACCAGCTCGTAACTGCCGCGCGCATAGAGCAGCACATCCATGGGAAAATCCACGTCGGCGGCGCACAGCCGCGTGGCGTCGAACGCCAGAATCCCCACCTTGAAGGCGTACAGCATGGAGTCGGCGCGGGTCAGCGAGCGCTCCAGGATCGGTTTCCCGAAGCCCGTCGCCCCGATGATCTGGTAGGGCGTGTCGGGCCCCACCTCTACCCAGTTGCCCTCCGGATAAACCAGGAACAGGCGGTGTACCGAGTCGCTCGCCATCTGTCCGCCAACCAGGGAAAAGGCGTTGAACGACAGATCCGCCTGCTGCAGCGCCGCGGCATCCTCCTGCGCCACCCGCCGCACCTGCTGCGCGTAGAGGTTGACCACCTTGAAAAGCCGGTCGCGAGCCTGCGTGTCGCGGGCGAAGGCGTCCTCGAAAAACAGCAGAATCTTGTCGCGCAGCGACCGCAACCCCGAGTTCATCACGAAGAACGAGAACCCGGGACCCTGGTACGTGGCGGTCTTCTTGGCCACTATGCATTCGTTGCCCGACAGCACGCGCGTATCCGCGATGCCGACCAGGCCCTCCTCCACCGTGATCCCCAGGCAGAATGTCATGATGGCCGCACCGTCACCCCGCCGCGCCCACCGCCGGGGCATGGACGAAGAAGTCTCCGAGCACGCATTCACCAATTGTATTCATTTTTGTCTGCAGCCCGTCGAGAAATTCGTGCAACCCCTCCCGCAGGATGGAGTGGACGTCGGCGAAATCCAGCTCCGAGCGCAACTGCCCGAGCCGCTGCTCCGAGCCGCACGAGAACGTCCCCAGCGGCGCCCCTGTGACGGCATGCAGAGATTCATCGGCGCGTCCGATCGAATACCGCACGGCGCGCGGGAATTCGCTGTCCAGCAGCAGAAAATCGACGATGGTGTCGGGCAGAATGCGGCCGTGGCGCTTGCGGTACATTTCGAATCCGCTCACCGATTTCAGCACCGCCGCCCACTGGATATCGTCGTACGGCGTGCCTACGTCGCTCACCGACGGCAGCAGCACGTAGTACTTCACGTCCAGGATGCGGGTGGTCTTATCGGCCCTCTCCAGGCTGCGCGCCAGGCGGCTGAAGTGCCAGGCTTCGTTGTGGCTCATGGTGGCCGCGCTGATGCCCTCGAACAGGTGGCAGCCCATCCGCACGCTGCGAAAAAAATTGGGCAGCCCGTCGGGCGAAACGTGCTTGCCGGCCCCGGTCAGCAGCAGGTACAGGCTGTTGGCCTGCTCCCACATCTCCGAGGAAATGGTCTCGCGGACGGAGCGCGCGTTTTCCCGCGCCGCCCGCACGCACGAGCAGATCGAATTCGGATTGCGCTCGTCGAAGGCCAGAAACTCGATCACGTTCTCGCGGCTGGCCTCGCCGTAACGCTCCAAAAAGCCCGCGCGGTCGCCGCTGGTGTCCACAATCGGCTGCCACTGGTTTCCGTAGCCGGGCGCGGCGTCCAGGGCCAGGTGCAGATTCACGTCCATGAAGCGGGCCACGTTTTCGGCGCGCTCGATGTAGCGCGACATCCAATACACCGAGTCGGCCACGCGGCTCAGCAACGGCTTGGCCTGTGTCGTCGTCACTGCTGCTCCCCTCCCTCCGGCTGCGGCTGCGCGGCCAGCACCCAGGTGTCTTTGCTGCCGCCGCCCTGCGAGGAGTTCACCACCAGCGATCCCTTGCGCATGGCCACCCTGGTCAGCCCGCCCGGCAGCACGTAGATGTCCTTGCCGTATAGCACGTACGGCCGCAGATCCACGTGGCGGCCCTCGAACCGGTCGCCCACGATGGTGGGCACGCGCGACAGCGCCAGCGTGGGCTGGGCGATATAGTTGCGCGGATTCGCCTGTACCCTGGCCGCGAATTCCTCCCGCTCGGCGGCCGTCGAATGCGGTCCCACCAGCATTCCGTATCCACCCGATTCGTTGGCCGATTTCACCACCAGCTCGGTCAGGTGTTCCACCACGTACCGCCGGTCGTCGTCCCTCCAGCACAGATAGGTGGGAACGTTCGGCAAAATCGCATCCTCGCCTTCGTAGTAGCGGATCATGTCCGGCACATAGGCATAGATTACCTTATCGTCGGCCACCCCGTTGCCGGGGGCGTTAGCCAGGGCCACGCGTCCCTCGCGATACGCGTCCAGCAATCCCCGCACGCCCAGCATCGAATCGGCGCGGAAGGCCTCCGGGTCGAGAAAATCGTCGTCGATGCGGCGGTAGATCACGTCCACGCGCTCCAGGCCCTTGGTGGTCCGCATGTAGACATTTTTGCGGGAGACCTCCAGGTCGCGCCCCTCTACAAGCTGCACGCCCATCTGCTGGGCCAGAAAGCTGTGCTCGAAATAGGCCGAGTTGTAGATGCCGGCCGTCAGCAGCACCACGGTGCCGCCCGCCGACCGCTCCGGCGCGATCGATTCCAGCATCTCCAGCAGCTTGCTGGTGTACTCGTTCACCGGCCGCACCGGCAGCCCTTCAAACACTTTCGGGAAGATGCGTTTCAGCACCTCGCGGTTTTCCAGCACGTACGACACCCCGGAAGGCACCCGCAGATTGTCTTCCAGCACGTAGTAGCAGCCATCCCGGTCGCGCACCAGGTCGGTGCCGGTGATGTGGCACCACACCCCGCGCGGCGGATTGAGGCCGTGGCACTGCGGCCGGTAGGAGACGGCCGATTCGATCACCTCGCGCGGAATGGCGCCGTCCTTGAGGATCTTCTGGCCGTGATAGATATCGTCGATGAACAGGTTGAGGGCGTGGATGCGCTGCCGCAGACCGCGCTCGATGCGGTCCCACTCGTCCGCCGGCACGATTCGCGGCACCAGGTCGAAAGGGAAAATGCGCTCGGCGCCCGCCGAATCGCCATACACGTTGAAGGTGATACCCATCTGCAGCAGCACCTGGTCGGCGGCGGTTTTGTAGCGCAGAAGCTGGCCCTCCGACAGCGATTCGATGGTCTCCAGCAGAAACTGCGCGTGGGGACGCGGCTGGCCGCCGGCCTCGAACATCTCGTCGTAAAATCCCTCGGTATTGTATGAGGCGAACCTCAATGCGTCCTCCGCCGAAACTATACCAGTTTGTGCAACCGCGGGGGCAGGGGAGAAGACGAAAGTATTTATGAGCGCGATTCGCTTTATTGATGTGGGGCAGGCCCTTTGGCCTGCCAACCCGCCGCCCGTGGCGGACAGGGCCCCCTCACACAAACCCCGCTCAAGCCTCAGGGCGCCGGCTGCTGGAACATCATCGCTTTCAGCCCCGCCTGCTCAAAGTGACGATCCGTGGTTAGCGCCTGGGTTAGTTGGCGCCGTTCCATAACCAAAAAGGACAGGCAATCGGTGAGGCTCCAACTCTTGTCGGGCCTGGCCCGGTAAAGTTGCACGGCCGAGTCGACCAGTTCGGGTTGGAATGGCACCACCTCGATGCGCGCGTCCGCATGGGCCCGGCGGTAGCCCTCGGATGCAACGCTACGAGTGCTCGGGTCGGAGAAGGCGTTCAGCCATTCCCAAAGAACGGCCTCGGTCGTCACGATCATACTGCCGGTCCGGATCACGAACTGGTTCCATGCGGCCGCGTGCGGATGATATTGATCCCTCCTGCGCGAGAGCGCCATCCAAAACGAAGTGTCGGCGAAGTAGGCTGCCACTACCGCCGCTTGTCCTCTATGGGAGAGCCGTAAAGATAATGGTCGTGCCGATCGGCTAGATCCGCGGGCAACTCGTCACTCTCAACCGCGTTGGCAGCAAGCCAGGCTAAAGCGGAGACCCCCTCTGTCTCGCGGCTTCCCACACGCTCGATCTGCACGATCAGGGCTTGATTCGGCGGTAGATCGAGTGGCTCATCGGGGATGATAGCCTTGCCATCGAAATGTGCGTTGACCGTCATGACAGCTCCTCATCGGTGACCTCTTCCAGTATGCCAGGATCACGGGGGGAGTGCGGGAGGTGGTCCCATTCTCAGGCCCGAGGTGTCGCCCGCTACTCGTTCCGCAGCGCTTACAGCGGCACCGTGCGGCACACCCGCAGCGCCGTCGGCCTTGCCAGGCGAGCGCCCTCTGAGGACGGCTTCAGCCGGGCTCGCCGGCGCCGGATGCGGTGATTCAACGCCGCCAGCACCTGCGCTTCGCGCTCGAAGCGCGCCATATACTGCACATCGTTGGCGAAGGCGGCGGGCAGCACTTTGATGGCGAAGTCGCGATTCAGTTTGCTGTCACGAGCGCGGTACACCTCGCCCATCCCGCCTGCGCCGAGCGGCGCGACGATCTGGTAGCGCCCGAGCTTGTCGCCTGGTAAGAGTGGCATTACTTTTTCACTCCCGCGTGCCAGTTGATGACCACCGTCATCGGCGCATTGGCTTCCTGCGCCAGAGAATTGATCAGCAGAAATCGCTTGCCGTCGCGGGTGACGTCGAATGAAGCGCCCGTCGGCGTTCGCGCCTCAAACAGCGCCTTGGGTACGCCGTGCTCGAACTGGACGCCGCTCCTCACTTCCACCGCCATCAATTTGTGACCTTCCGCAATGTAGAAGAGTTCCTTCCCGTCCCGACTCCATACCGGACGCGTGCCGCCCTTGGCCGAAACCTGCCACTTGCCTTCCTTGCCCGGGAACGTCTGCACGTACACCTCGTAGACTCCCGTTTCGTCGGACGCGTAGGCCAGCCAGCGCCCGTCCGGCGAAAGCTTCCCGTACATTTCCGCGAATTCGGTTTGCAGAAAGGGAAATGCCTTCCGGTCGCCCAAAAGAGGCAGGACCCAGAGATCGTCCCCGGTCTTTGCGGCCAAGCTGTGGAAAATCGCGAAACGCCCGTCACGCGACCAGTCGGTAGTAAACGTCAGGCCTGCTGTCTCGTACAGGAGTTCTTCCTTCCCGGCGCCGGTCGCGGGCTTCTGGTAGAGGCCCCACCTCCCGGTACGGTTGGAGGCGAAGAGGATGCGGCTGCCATCGGGAGACCAGACCGGGCACCAGTCATGGCTGGGGTCGAAAGTAAAGCGGGAGTCCGTAGAGTGAGCCAGGTCGTGAAGCCAGAGGTCGTAGGTGCCCGCCTGCGCATCCAAGCGGTCCACCGCCACCGTTCCGCCATCGGGCGAAATGGCCGGAGCCTGCATGGTGCCGGGCGGGCCCACGGTTCCCAGCGGCTTCCCGTCGCGGTCGAACCAGGTCAGTTGCGAGTCCAGGGCCGCGCCGCCCGAGTAGTAAGCCAGCACTCCGGTTTGCGATACGGCAAACTGGCCCTGAATACTCGCCTGCGCATAGTCCACCTGTTCGGCGACGGGGAAGGGGTCGCCCGTGGTCCGCAGCGCCGTGGCATCGAAGGCTTGCGCCATCACGGTCCTCTCCCGCATGAAGAGCAGAAAACCGGGCGGTGTGTAGACCGCGTTGGAGGCGGCCGCGAACAGACGGCGCCTTTCCTTGGATTCCAAATCGCCTACGTAGATCGCCGTCTTCTTCTCGTCTCCGCTTCGCGCCGTAAACAGGAAGTGCCGGCCGTCCGGGAGGAACCAAGGAAAGCGGTGACTGGTCTCGCTGAGCGACTCCTCCAGCGTGGTGAGGGGAGTCGCCGTGCCCCCGGTCGCAGGAACGCTGGAAAGTGAATTCCCGAAGCTTGGCGTAAAGACGATCACACCGTTCTGGTTCCAGCTTCCGCCGCGGCCGTTGGAGGCGCCGCACACCGTAAGGGCCGGGCCACCGACGATATCCACCTTCTTCAGTTTGCCAGGGGTAAAAAACGCGACAAACCGGCTGTCCGGCGACCAGAACGGGTCGAAGCCGCCATCGGTGCCGGGAAGGGGCCGGGCCGCCAGCGCATTCAGATCGCGGATCCAGATCTGCGTCTTGCCTTCGCTTCCCGCGGCGAAGGCCAGATGACGGCCGTCGGGCGAAACCGCGGGAAGGCTGTCGGCCACAAAGCCGGCCTTCTCCGGGGGCAGCACGGAGAACTTGATCGTCCGCGCCTCTTCCACCGGACGGCGCAGCCAGAGCGCGGCCAGCGCCAGGGTGCTGAGAGCGAAGACGGCCGCGAGTATCCAGGGAAGGCGCGGGCGCGTTGCGGGAACAACCGGCGCCGGCGCAGGCACGCCGGGTTCCGCTTCGTCCAGCGTGAGCCGCGCGTCGCCGATATCGCGCAGCCGCTGTTTCGGGTCCTTGCGGAGACAGCGCTCCAGCAGGAGGCGCACCCGCGGCGGCGTGTCCTTGGGAAGCGCGTTGAAATCCGGCTCGCGCGTGAGAACCGCCGCCAGCGAATCGGACACTGTCTCGCCGCCGCCGAACAGCATCTTGCCGGTCAGCATTTCGTAGAGCACCACGCCGACCGCCCAGATATCGGCGCGCTTGTCGACCGGCTTGCCGCGCGCCTGCTCCGGCGACATATAGGCCGCGGTGCCGAGGATCGTCCCCGTCTGCGTCATGGCCAGCGAGAGCGTCGGCGAATCAGTGGCGGGGCGCCCGCCGGGACCTTCAGCCTGCGAACTCTCAGTGGCTTTGGCCAGCCCGAAGTCCAGCAGCTTTACCGTTCCATCTGGGGTGACCTTGATGTTGGCCGGTTTGAGGTCGCGGTGGATGATGCCCTTCTCGTGCGCCGCTTCCAGCGCATTGGCGATCTGGCGCGCGTAGTGACTCGCCGTCTCCACCGGCACAGGCCCTTTGAGGTCCTCGCCCTCGACGAGCTCCATCACGATGGCGCCCTGCTCGATCCCATAGATCGCCGCGATATTCGGGTGATTGAGCGACGCCAGCAATTGCGCCTCGCGCTCGAAGCGCTGCATCCGCGCGGTATCTTCCGCAAAGGCCGGCGGCAGCACCTTGATGGCGACGTCGCGATTCAGCCTGGTATCGGTGGCGCGGTAGACCGCGCCCATCCCCCCCTCGCCGAGCTTGCAGACGATCCGATAGTGCGCGATGCTCTGTTCGGGACTCACTGCTGCTTGATCTCCGCCGCCCAGTTGAGCACCAGCGAAATCTCGGGCTTTTGAATTTCGTCTGTCTGCACGGGTTCGTTGATCAGAAAACGCTTCCCGTCCGCGGTGACGCCAAATTGGTTGCCAAATGTCCCGGCGACGCCGAACTTGAAAAGCGGCTTGGGGATGCCCGCCTCAATGGTGGACCCCGTCCGGACCTCTACCTCCATCATCGTCCCGTCATTCGCGCGGTAGAAGATCTCCTTGCCGCCATTGGCCCAGACCGGATAGAGCGCGCCTCCGGTCGATACCTTGCGCTTCACCGCGAATGAAGGGAAAGATGCCACGTAGACTTCAGACGGCCCGGATTCATTGGAGGTGTAGACTACATACTTTCCATCGGGTGTGAAGCGAAAGGACTGCGTGCGGTAAGGAGTCTCGATGATGGTCCGGAGTTTCGGCCCCTCCGCCAGAGAGAGCAGCCACAAACGGCTCGAGCTCGGGTCGTTGCAGAGAATCGAGCGGCCATCGGGCGTCCAATCCTCCACGTACCCCGCTTCCTTCCCCAGCGAAGTAACCTTGCCGGAAGCCACATCAATCTCCTGCGCCCCCGCACCGCCCCTCTGCGAGACGGCCAGCCGCTGGGAGTCCGGCGACCATGCCGGTACGGAGAGGATCGAAGCCTTGCCATCGCGGGTCATGCGGGTGAACACGCCGGTGGCCAGGTCCACGACCCAGGTATCGACGTTCGTTGACCCCACCAGCAGCGCGACACTCTTTTCATCCGGAGAGAGCGAGGGGTTGGTTAATTCGCCGGGCGGGCCCACTACGCCGAGGACCTTTCCGTCGCGGCCGCGCCAGGTGAGCTGCGTAGTGCGGCCGGAGGCGCCGCTGCGATAGGCCAGCACGCCGTTCCGGGAGACGGCGAAGGTGCTTCGGCCATTGCCCTCATTGGCTACCACTTCCTGCGCTACCGCCAGCGCCTCGCCCTCCAGCGTTAACCTCTTCGGGTCCATGCGCTGCGCGAACAGCGTGCCCTCACGGATGAAGAGCAGATAGCCCTCCTCATCGGGGCGGCGCGGCGCCGGGGGCGGCGACCACATGGCTCGCGTCAGGCTCTTGAGGACTTGAACCCGTAGGGAGGAGCCCAGTTCCTGGACGTAGATCGCGTGGTTCGCTGCATCGCCGCTCCGGGCAAGGTACAGCACATGCCGCCCGTCGGGCAGGAGCTGCGGCCATACATGCGATAGCTCGCCTTTGGCCAGCGCGGTGGCCGGCTGCGGCATGCCGCCCATCGCCGGGACCCGCAGGAGCGGGCCGTTGTATCCCGCAAATACGATCGAGCCGTCCTGGTTCCAGGCGCCGCCATTGGCCGCTGTCAGGGCGGTGGACCCCCTGGGCAAATCGCAGACGGTCTGCACGCTCCCGCCGGACACCGAAACCCGCTTCAGTTTCCCCCCGCGAAGAAGCCGATGGACTGCCCGTCCGGCGACCAGAACGGGTAATCGGCCTCCTCGGTCTTATCCAGGCGGTGCGCCGAGGTGGCGCCCAGCGGGCGAACCCAAAGAGCGGTCTTTCCGGAAGCGGAATCGGCCACGATCATCGCCAGGTTGCGCCCATCGGGCGATGGCGCCCACTCCGTGGCCGCTAGGGATATGGGCAGCGTGGTCCCGGGAGGCAGGGGAATCAGGAAGCGCGCCACGCCCAGACCCGGATCGGCGGGCTTTGGGCGCAGCCACAGCACCGCCAGCGCCAGTGTGCTCAGGGCGAAAATTGCCGCAAGCACCCACGGCAACCGCCGCGGCGCCGCCGGAACCACGGTGGCCGCTTGCGCCGGCGTCTCCGGGGCAGGCGGGTTTTCCAGCGCGATGCGCGCTTCGCCGATGTCCCGCAGCCGTGTATTCACATCCTTGCGCAGGCAGCGTTCGATCAGCCGTCGGAGATACGCGGGCGTCTCTGCCGGCAGCTTGTCGAGGTCGGGCGCGTCTTTCACCACCGAAGCCAGCGTATCGGTGATGGTCTCGCCGCCGCCGAAGAGCTGTCTGCCGGTCAGCATTTCGTAGAGCACCACGCCGAAGGCCCAGATGTCGGCGCGCTTGTCCACCGGCTTGCCGCGTGCCTGCTCGGGGCTCATGTAGGCCGCGGTGCCCAGGATCATGCCCGCCTGCGTCATGGCCAGCGAAAGCGTGGGCGACATGGTGGGGCTGGCGCCGGGCTGTCCTGTGGGGTGCCCTGTGGGGTGCCCTTTGGGCCCGGCGGCCGCGAAATCGGCTGCCGATTTGGCCAGCCCGAAATCGAGCAGCTTGACCACCCCGGGGTGCCCGCTCGCGGGCCCCGCGATCTTGATGTTGGCGGGCTTCAGGTCGCGGTGCACGACGCCGCGCTCATGGGCCGCTTCCAGTCCCTGGGCGATCTGCCGGGCGATGGGGATGGCTTCTTCCAGGGGCCGCGGGCCGCGCAAGTCGGCGCCCTCCACCAGTTCCATGACGATGGCGCCCTGCTCGATCCCGTAAATCACCGCGATATTGGGATGGTTCAGCGAGGCCAGCACCTGCGCCTCGCGCTCGAAGCGCGCCATGTACTGCGCATCGTTGGCGAAAGCGGCGGGCAGCACTTTGATCGCCACGTCGCGATTCAGTTTGCTGTCGCGGGCGCGGTACACCTCGCCCATGCCGCCGGCGCCGAGCGGCGCGATGATTTCATAGGGCCCCAGTTTGTCGCCAGGTGTCAGAGGCATGCGCAGACATTTTACATGGCGCTGGCACCGTTTGCATCATTGTTCGCGATCGTGGGGCAGGCGATTCGCCTGCCAACGGTGCGAAGCACCGGCCCTTTGGTGCCGGCTCAACCGCTGTGAAGCCCGCGCGCCTACTTGATGTCGGCGGCCCAGTTGAGCACCAGCGGAATCTCGGGCCGCTCGATTTGGTTCCCCTCAACCGGTTCGGCGATCAGGAAGCGCTGGCCGTCCGCGGTGACCCCAAAAACGTTGCCGACCTGCACGCCAACGTTGAACTTGAAAAGGGGCTTGGGAATACCCGCTTCAAGGCCGCCGGCATCCCCGAGCCGTTTTTGGACCTGTTCGGCCCGCCGCTCCCCAAGCTGCGCATCGATGGGGACCTCGCCCCGCTCCCGTCCCCAGCGCCGCGCCGCGCGCCCTCACCGCCATACATCGCCCTCCTCTACGCCGTCCTGCGCCGCGCGCCCTCACCGCGATACATAGTCCAGTCCTGAAAGCTCACCGACACCGGGAAGGAGTGGGTATAATAGCGCGATACGGGTGCGGTTCTACCGCGCAACCAGGCAGCGATGAGGAGGGAATATGTGCGACCAGGATCATTTTGAACAAGACCGGCAAGAGTACGAAGCTCGCGGTCTGGTGACACGGAAGCAATTCGGCGTAATGTTGGGAGCAGGCATCGCCATGATGCTGCCGCGAGCCGCCAACGCGGTCACCGTGACCGAATCGGACGTGAACGTAACCACGCCCGACGGCACCGCAGACTGTTACTTCGTGCATCCGGCGAGCGGCACCGCCCCCGGAGTTCTCATATGGCCGGACATCTTCGGACTGCGGCCGGCGTTCCGCCAGATGGGCAAACGGCTCGCCGAATCGGGGTACTCGGTGCTCGTGGTGAACCCGTTCTACCGCACCAGGAAAGCCCCCACCGCGGCAGCCGGCGGCGCAACTCCCATCCAGGAAGTAATGCCGCTGGCCCGAGGTCTGAACGAGACCACCCACATGACGGATGCCAAAGCGTTCATCGGGTGGCTGGACGGGCAAGCGCCGGTTGCCAGGAATCGGAAGATGGGCACACAGGGCTATTGCATGGGCGGCCCGATGGCGTTCCGTACCGCGGCCGCCGTGCCCGATCGTGTCGGAGCAGTCGCCTCATTCCACGGCGGCGGACTCGTGACCGATGCGCCTAACAGTCCGCACCTGCAGGCCGCGAAGACCAAGGCGCAGTTCCTCATCGCCATCGCCGCCAACGACGACGCCCGGTCGCCCAACGATAAGACCGCCCTCAAAGAGACGTTCGCCAAGGCGAACCTGCCTGCGGAGATCGAAGTGTACGCGGGATCCGCGCATGGCTGGTGTCCTCCCGATTCGCAGGTCTACAACGAGCCACTGGCCGAGAAGGCATGGAGCCGCTTGCTCGCGCTGTACGGGAAGGCTCTGGCCTGAGCATCGAGTCCTCCGAGCTTGTACCGGGACGGTTTCCGTGAATGCCCGCCGGAGGATCTTCGCGGTCCGGCTGCCGGCGGATGGCGCATCCGGCGCTTAGGGGACGCGATGGCGTTCGGGCGGCGCGCTCTCCCCACTCGGCACATTCGGCCTGGGTCACGGTTTGGGCGGCGGCCTGTTTCGCGGTCAACCCTTTGGGGGGTCGGCGCGCAGGGCTCTCCCGCCGCTACCGCGCCGGCGGCTCTGAGCAGGCGCTCGCGGCGCGTCACGTCCTGGGAGGACTCGGCGGCGTGGCGCAAGAACTGGGCGGCAACCGGACGCAACGCGCCGCCGGAAACCCCGACCAGCGCATCGAATGTG
Source organism: Bryobacteraceae bacterium (assembly GCA_052144935.1). Taxonomy (GTDB): domain Bacteria; phylum Acidobacteriota; class Terriglobia; order Bryobacterales; family Bryobacteraceae; genus JOPF133. The sequence goes on along the minus strand of JBKQPR010000203.1, from coordinate 11,593 downwards.
ACCAGCAGGCCCTCCAGGGATTCCTCCGGCAGGCTGGTTGGAAGCCCGGCGATGGACTCGATCGTTCCGGTGGCATCCACAGAGGAAGTCTACCGCACGATTCAGCGGGGCGCTGCGCCGGCCTCCGCCGGATGGCGGCCATCAGTTGTCCATATACCAGGGAATGTTGATCACGGTGATCCGCTGGCCGCCCTGGAACAGGAGCAGGGTTTTCAGCACGGCGGAGCGATGGTTATGCAGCAGATTCGAGTACCAGCGGCGCTCCACCAGCTCCGGAATGAGTACCGCGATCTGCCGCTGGGGATTATTCTTTTCCAGGTCGAGCACGTAATACAGGATTGGCCGGATCACGAACCGGAAGCGAGATTGGAGAACGGCCAGGCGTGGCGCAGGCAACCCGGCCTGCCGCGCGGGATCCTCCACTAACTCGTTCCACCGCCTCGCGAGGGTGTCGGAGTCCTGGCCGTCATCCACATGCACTGCCATGACGTCGGGAGAGATCGTCATGGCGAAGCGCAAAGCTCTGTGCGTGATGCGGCTCCAACGGTCGATGGCGATCACCACCAACGGCGGGGTCAGGTCCCGGGTGTTCAACCGGGTGGCATCGTAGGTCTGCAGCGCCACATGAACGTAATGGCGCCTTACCAGCCGCATCATGAGGATGAGCCCGGGAATCAAGAGCAGCGTGATCCAGGCTCCTTCGGTGAACTTGGCGATGAGCACGACGATCACGGTGATGCCGGTGGCGACGGCTCCCAGTCCATTCACGAACATGCTCTTGGACGCGCCGGGGCCTCGCATGCGTTTCCAGTGCATCACCATGCCGGCCTGGGAGAGCGTGAAGGCCATGAATGCGCCCACGGCATAGAGGGGAATCAGGCGGTCGGTAACCCCGCCAAACAGGATGAGCAGCACGCCTGCCAGCAGGGCCAGAGCGTAGACGCCTTGGGTATAGACCAGGCGGCGCCCGCGGATCGCCAGGCCGTGCGGCAGGAAGCCGTTCTGCGCGATGGCCCGCGCCAGCCGCGGAAAATCGGCGAAGGCCGTGTTGGCCGAGAGCGCCAGAACCACCAGAATCGACCCGATGCTTACGCCGTAGAAGACGCCGTTGCCGGTGATGGCGGCGAGCAACTGCGAGAGCACGCTTTGATAGCCCTGCTCGCCGGGAGGCGTGGCCGCGACCCCATACGCCCGGCAAAGGAATGCGATGCCGATCAGCATCACGGTGAGAATTCCAATCACCAAGGTAAGGGTGAAGCGTGCCGTGACGGGGGCGGGTTCCTTGAAGGCCATCACGCCATTGCTGACAGCCTCCACTCCGGTCAGGGCCGTACAGCCGCTGGCGAAAGCTCGCAGCAGCAGCCAAACGCCCAGAGTTGCCGTGGCGCCGCTCAAGTGGGGAGGCGCCACCACGGGGATGGGATGGCCGCCGGCCGCCAGCGTTTTGACGACGCCGAGCACGATCATGGCGAGCAGGCAGAAGACGAACAGATAGGCGGGGACCAGGAAGATGCCGCCGGCTTCGCTGACCCCCCGGAGATTCACCAGCGTCACCACGAACAAGATCGCCAGGCATAGAGCCAGGGTGTGCTTCTCGAGCGAGGGCACGGCGGAAATCAGGGCGCCCACGCCCGCCGAAATGCCCACGGCGGCAGTGAGGACGTAATCCACCATCAGCGAGGCTGCCGCCAGCAGCCCGGGCCATACGCCCAGGTTTTCGCTGGCCACGGTGTACGATCCGCCGCCCATCGGATACGCCATGATGGTCTGGCGGTAGGAGAAGTAGACGATGGCGAGCAGGATGACGATGCTGACGCTGATGGGAACGATGTAGGCCACCCCGGCCAATCCCAACGGAATCAGCAGTGTCAGCGCCGCTTCCGGCCCATAGGCGGCGGAGCTAAGCGCATCCAGGCCGAAAATGGGGACCCCTTTGGCGGGACCTATCCTTTCGGCCTTCTCTTCCTCGGTGGCCAGCGGCCGGCCCAGCAGCAGATCCATGAAACCCATGGGTCTATTGTCACCCGAACGGACGCCAACTTGACTGCGAAGTGGCGCGTCCGCGTCAAATCCGAGGTTGGCGCTGCCCGACACTCCTCCTGGGAGATCCATCGGAAAAAGAAACAGATCGCCTGCCGGGGATCGCTCGGGGAGGATTGCCCGGAAGACGTTCACAGAGTTCGGCAATTTTCCGCCTCCAAATAACCCCCGCAACTTCAAATACTTATAGGGCCAACGCCAAATCCTCCTCGGCGGGATCCGCCTGCTCTCCTCATACAATGTGGCTTCGGGAGGGCCTTCGCGCAAGCGAATGGGGCCCCAGGAAGGCGGATTCCGGACATCGGCGTCCGGAAGATAGAGGATAACCCATTTGTTTTCAACAGAGCCTTCCGGATTTCCGGCCATCGTGTCCGGAAACGCATGGTTATGGAAGAAACTACGCAAGCGACCGAGGACTGGATCGAAATGGGCGCCTGGGTGGGGCGCCAGCAAGCTTTCGCCCTGATCGCCAACAAGTGCTCGGCTGCCCAGGCGCTGTCCCTGAAGCAGATGAAGGACACCGGCTGCCACGACAAGCTGGGCTTAACCTGGGACGATTTCTGCCAGCGGTACACCGGCCTCAGCCGCAGGCACGCCGATCGCGTCATCGGCCAGTATGAAGAGTTCGGAGCGGCCTACTTCCGTCTGTCCACCCTGGCCCGCATCTCGGCCGAAGATTACCGCGAGATCGCCGCCGCCGTGGAAGACAACTGCATCGAAATCGATGGCGAACAAGTGCCCATCGTTCCCGAAAACGCCGCCCGTATCCGCGCCCTGGTCCGCGCCCGGCGCTCCCTGCGTCCCCCCGAACCGAAAGCCAGTCCGCCCGCACCGAAGGCCAATCCACCCGCACCGGACGGCGTTCCGCCCCGCGTGCCCCTCCTCAACTTCCGTCTCAAGGCCCTGGTTGAAGAAATCCAAAAGCAGGTGCTCCCGGGCCTCTCCGGCGACACCCTCGAATGCCTCAGAGCCACTGCGGAATTCGGCGTCCGGGAATTCCATGCCATCGCCCGCCGCCTGTACGAATTGAACCCCGGTAAGACCTGACGCAGAGAGGCGGAGAATAGCTTTGAGTTAATGGTTCCCCGCGTTTCTCCCGCGTGTCCGGGCCCAGGGGGCACCCCAGAGGGCACCCCCGCGGGCGTTAAAATAAGGCCGTTCGCGAAGATGACCCGGGTGTTGGGCGCTCCAGCCTCGCGGGCCGCTTTTGGGCAACTTCCCGGAACGGGGCTTCCTGGGCTTTGGGCTTCCACTTCCGCATAATGGGCGTGATACGTCAACTTGACGGACAGTCCTGAGCTTGCCGCCGCTCTGCAGGAGGTGGCAATGCCAGTGCCGCGGAACAAAGGGTCGGATCAAATCACCGGCGCGATGTCATTGTGCTCGTGGGCATCTCGGGCCCGCTATGTGAGGAGGTCCGACCGGGGTGAGATCCCTGGTGCACATGCGACGCAGACATCGTTGCGGAGGTGCCGCCACGGACTCGACCCCACCAAAACCACCAAAACCGCAAAGAGTGCACTCACGCGTATTAAAGGCTATAATGTTCAAGTTCGGGAGAGCGCAATTGGCCATCTCAGATGAATTTGTCAGAATCGCGATGCTCAAATCCATCGTCGTAGGTGAGCATCGCGAGAATTCGCCGGTTCTGCTTGGCGTTGAGGGGCTCGATGATGCAGCCCTGGTGAAAGTCACCGAAGAGACGTCGCTGGTGGTCGCGACCGACTTTGTCAGGGGCAGCGGATTCTACCTTTTCCAGCTCGGGCATTTAGACTACTCGGATATCGGGTACTATCTCATCGCCGCAAATCTAAGTGACTTGGCGGCCATGGGTGCCCGCCCAACGGGAATCACCACAATCATCCGTTATTCTAAACAGATGACGGACGACCAGTTTCAGTCAGTCTTCCGCGGCATGGATGCGGCTGCGAAGGACTATGCAACTGAGATCGTTGGGGGGGATATCGGCGGCTATAGCGAGGATGTATTCGCGGCGACCGCCTTCGGATTCATCAAGACGTCGCAGGCGCTGCTTCGCTCTAGGGTGCAGGCTGGCGACCTTCTATGCGTCACTGGCACGGTCGGAATGCCCATCACAGCTTTGCTGTACTTTAAGGAAGTCAAGCAGACCGGGTTCCAGCTTTCGCAGGAGGAGGAACGCCGTATCTTGGCATCATGGCGTCGTCCAAAAGCAAGAATTGCCGAAGGCGCTCTGCTCGCCGAAACGGGATTCGGCCACGCCTGTCAGGACATCTCTGACGGCCTCAAGTCAACCGTGGAGCAAATGTCCGCTCTGAGCGGCCGAACCTTTACAGTCCGCGAATGTGCACTTCCGATCGATCCCACCACTCGCGCCATGGCGGACTTTCTGCACGTCTCTGCGGCACAGATCGCTGTTAGCGCCTCGGTTGATTTTGAACTGCTATTCACCATCTCCCCCGCCGACCACGACCTGTGCAGGAAAACGTTCTCGAAACACGGATTTGGGTTCTATACCATCGGGGAAGTCAACGAATTGGGCAAGAACATTCTCGTCAGCGAAGATGGCGAGCAGCACGCATTACCAGGCGTCGCTTGGGCTCAGCAGACCAGTGACTATCTTGGCGAGATTATAGGACGACACTGAAATGTCGGATTGTTTATTTTGTGAGATCGGAGAGCAGCGGGCACGGCTTGAAGGGCATCCCGAAAACGTAGTCCTATTTGAGAGCGACAACTTCTACGTCAAGCCGGCTTTGGGCCATTTCATCGAAGGATACTGCCTCATTGTGACGAAAGAGCACCTCGTCACGATGGCTGAACTTGAAAGTGAAGGGTGTGTCGAACTGGAAAACGTGCTACGTGAACTCAGGAGACGACTCAGCACTCTGTACGGCCGAGCTTTTTGCGTTTTTGAACATGGCGCCGCGTGTCCTGTCTACCGTGCCGGTGCTTGCATCGATCATGCCCACATCCATGTTCTGCCTGTTCGATGTGACGTGACCAGCTCATTATCAACCTTTGGTGCTTCCCGGATTTCCGGCTTCAGCGAGTTGCGGAGTTTTGTCAGTGGCGGCTCGCGGTCGTACATTTATTATGAGCCCGAGCCGGACGTTCGGATCGTTTATTCCTGCGATGAGCGTGTTCCGAGCCAGTTGATGCGCAGGCTGATCTGCCAGCGCCTCGGCATCGGCCATGATTGGGACTGGCGAGTGTCGCCGTTATTCGACGAGGCGGCGCGCTTCGTTGCCCGTTGGCAGACAGTGTTCGCGCCAACCTGCGATTCGAATCTACATGCTCACGTAAGAGGGTAAACGTATGGAGTGGAAGGTTCAACAGAACTTCCTTTTGAACAGAGAGAGGGGTCTCCTCAAGGCCTGCTTCCGTGAAACTGGTTGGGACCCATCAACCGTCAAGGTGAGCGCGCTCGGTCGCTACGGCAACTCTGGAGCAAAACTTCTGCTTTGCTATCCGGGTAGAGGTGCGCCCCTAGTTGCTAAGATCCACACGGCGAAGAAAATCACTGATGAATTTGCGGCGATGAAGAGTGTCGAGCAGTATTTTCCCGATGCGCAGTGTGCGGCACCCGCACCTGCAGTGAGCAACGGCAGCGGGGCGCTTTTGTATCGGCATAGGGGCGCCCGGACCCAGCGCCGCGTAGATACGGAGTCATACAGCGAACTCAGCAAAATGGTGTTTGGCGACGATAGGAAATGGCGATCCTTTAGCTGCTGCGAAAAAGATGACAAGGACACCATCACGGTGTTTCGCAAGATGTTCCGTCTCTTTGAAGCTGCAAGGTACGCAGCAAGAAAGGCCGAGTTCGTATTCCGGCAAGAATATGAGCGGTATACACGGCAGGACGAAGCGAAAGCGGTCCTCAGCGCGGTGTTGGGTGAAAACCGAGATAGATCGGACTTCTCATTTCTAGGCGCAGAGATCGAGAATCCTCTCACCTTCATAGAAGAGGAGGTGTTTAATCGTCCCCGAAAGGGGTGGATTGGTCCTGTCCATGGAGATCTACACGCCACGAACATCATGGTGGACAAGGACCAGGAAGAAGTGCACCTTATTGATTTCGCCTGGGCTAGGGGGGAGAACAAACCACGCCACGTACTGGTCGATTATGTGCTGATGGAGTGTTCGTTAAGGTTCCTGTTGTTCCCTCATCACGTTGAACCCAATGAGCAGATGGAGGTGGACAAGTTACTGCTAATCCCGGATGGCGCAGAGCGATTGATCAAATGCACGGCAAATTCCCGCCTTGCTGAGCAGTATGCGCGCCTCGGCTTGATGCTCCGGGAGATCAGAGATCAAGCGAAACCATATCTGTCGAACCCAAGCGATCGAGGCTTTTTAGAGTATTTGGCCGCTCAGTTCTTGATTCTATTTGGGCAAATGACGTACCGAGATTACAACAGATTTATGGTGGCGCGGACGCTAGGCATCATAGCGCGGAAGTTGAAGACCGACAACTTCGGAATGGCTGGTTCTAAGAAAGCCTGAGACATAACTCACGGTATGCGAGTGAAGAATGCATCTCGAATCGTTTTGGGCCAGCGGAAAGTCTGGCTTGTAAAGGCTCGTGCGAGAATTTGCTAGAAGATGGATGAATTTGACGGCACCGGACGGTAGGCCCATTTGAACGCTTGGGCTCAGCCGCCAACGAATCGGTGAACATGGCGTTCCCGAGGTAATCCGCCTACGTCGTTCTGTGAAGAGAGGTGATCGCCTATGGATACGTGCGCTACGCGATCGCGAGTCCTTGCATTCGCCCAGAAGGCGTTTATTACGAAAAATTCAAAATTGCTTCTCATACGCCGTTCGGCATGGGACCCAGTAAATCCATTGAGATGGGAAGTGCCCGGCGGCCGGATAGAGCCCGGCGAACTTTTGGATGACTGCATAAGGCGTGAAGTTCGCGAAGAGGTTGGGCTCGAAATCGTGCCGGGACCGCCGTTCTTCCTTTGGCAGTGGTCCGTGCCACCCCAGAGTGACGCTTCCACTATTTTAGAAGTCGTCGCTGTTGCGAGGACATGTACATGCGGCGATCCGACAACCGAGCTACGCAATCAACCGAATGACCGTATCGACCGCATCGAGTGGGTAGACTGCAGCAGTTTGAGTGGGTACGACTTCATTCCGAACATGGTGCCTGTGGTCGCAGCGTTTTTGAATTTCATGGAATCCGATCAGGCGATTGGGATATCCCCATGCGGCTCATAGAACCCCTCAAGTGGCGCAAATATCTCCTTTTAACTGAGTTTGGCTTTCTGTCCAAGCGCGATCTGCAAAAGCAGATCGCGCGGTATCCGCGGCATGCCATCCGTAGGCTGACCGCGGAAATTGGCGACGCCCTCGGTCGTGTTCCTCGCGGCGCCGCCCTGTTTGTGATCAAGTTAGTGACCCAAGACGAACCCGGCGGCTTCCCGAACCTCCGCGTCACCTCTCACGACGATTTAGCCGCAATTCCGGCTTTCTTGAGTGCCAGGTCCTCCTATCCTTACATCGAGATATGGACTTGCTACACGTGTATTGACCCCTCAGTTCTTAGCGTAGCTGGACGACTGATCATCTCGAGTTCGGAGGTGTGGGAGCAAAGCGTGGAACAGCTTTGGAGGGCAAGCCCCAGAATGCTGGAATCCTATCATGGCGGCTCCTCATTTCCTCATGCATATCTGCGCGCTACGCGGGTGGGATGGGGATGGCCCTACAATATTCAGCAAGTTCATGTCCCGCAACTGAACGGGAGATTGGCAGCGCTTTCTTACGAACAACTGCGTGTCGAGTTTGCCGAGGCAATGGTATCGATTGAGCGCTCGCGCGAACAACTCGCATTCTTTGCTGCCAGCATCGGTGATCGTGGTGCCAATATTGTGAGTATTGAGTACAAGCTCACAGGGTCCCGATTGGACATAATTGACTGGGACACACCCGATGACAGGAGGGTGTTGTCATAATCTCGTAATCTCGTAAATATCTCGTCCGGATCTTCGGGCATCCAGAAGCAATCCAAGTTGACGAGAAGTCGCCATCTCCTCGAACTGCCCGGCAGACTCCCAGGAAACGGCGATCTGGGAAGTTGCAACCACACGCGAGTCCGAGATTGGATCGCGCGCAGGCGAGGTCGTTTTGCCAAGGGCCTTATTTTAACGCCTATGGGGGGCACCCCAGGGGGCACCCCCGCGGCCCGCGGTGAAGTCTGGCCTTCTCTCTGGTCCTACTGAAACACCCCCGCTTTCTTGAAATCGCCGGCCTTGACGATGCTCAGGGCGGCGGGGTCGACGTAGCGGCGGAAGGCGGCCGAGACCTGATCGGGCGTGAGCGCGGCGATCTTGGCTTCGAAGGCTTCGTCCCATTTCATGGTGCGGCCCCAGCGCTCCCGCTGGGCCAGCATCCCGGCCAGGGACTGGTCCTGCGAGCGGCTCACCATACGTTGTTCGAGCAGAGACTTCCTGGCCTCTTCGACCTCCTGGGCGGTGAATCCGTCCTTGACCGTGCGGGCCAGCTCGTCCTTGTAACTGGCCTCCACTTTGGGGGCGTTCTGGGGATTGCTGATGGCGAAGCTGGTGAAAGTCGCGCCGTCGTCCTTGGGGGGCGCCGTGAAATTTGAACCGACGCCGTAGCTCAAACCCTCTTTGTCGCGGATGCGCTTGAACAGGCGGTTGCCGCCTTGCGAGCCGCCCAGTATGTAATTGGCCAGCGTCATGGCGGCGTAATCGGGGTCGTCATCCGACATCTTGGTGGTCAGCGCAGCCATAAAAAAGGCGTTCTGTTTGTCGGGTGTTTCGATTTTGCGGTCGATGGAGTCGACCTTATGATAGGGGGTCGAGACGCGCACGTAAGGGCTGGGACTTTTCCAGTTGCCGAACAGATCGGCGGCCAGCTTTTTGACTTCCGCCGGGTCGAACTGGCCGGAGACGACCAGCTCGGAATCGGAGGCTCCGTAGAACTGGGAATAGAACTGGCGCGCCTCGGCGGGAGTGACTTTTTTCAAGTCGTCGATCTGCTCGTCCGGCATGCCCACGTATCGCACGTCGCCGCGCGGATACGGGTTCAGGTGGTGCTGCATTTCGATATTGGCGAGCATGTTGGGTTCCTGGCGGTTGTATTCGATCTGGGCGATGTGGAGCTGGCGGGCCTCTTCGAATTCACTGTCCAGCAAGGTGGATTCGCGCAGGCACTCGGCGGCCAGTTTCAGGGAACCGGCGAGGCCGGCCTCTACGGTTTCGATGGAGATGTTGGCCATGGTGGCGCTTCCGCCGAGGTTGATGCGGGCCTTGAGCCGGTCCGCCTCGTCCTGGATCTGCTGGCGGGTTTTGTTCTTGGTGCCGCGCATCAGCAGGGCGCCGGCCATCTGCGCCGCAGTGGACTTACCCATGAGGCTCTGCTCGGTCCCAAAGTGCAGGCTGCCCTGGACCACTACCGTGCCGCCACGTGTTTTCTTGGGCAGCAGCACCACCTTCATGCCGTTGGGCAGGGTCACGCGCTGGGCGCGGCTTTCGATATTGGCCGGGGTGGGCACAAAGGCTTCGCCCTGGGAGAGGGTCTCGCCGCCCTTGAAGTCTTTCAGAACGGCGGCGGCATCGGGAGTGTCCGGGATCTCGGCGCGGTCGGGCGTCTTGGTGGGGACGAACTCGCCGAGCGTACGGTTGGACTCCTTAAGGTAGGCTTTGGCCACCCTGACCACGTCATCCACGGTGACCTTCTTGATGGCATCGCGCTGGTAGTAGAGCAGGCGCCAATCGCCCGCGGCCGCATATTCGCTGAGGGTCAGGCCGATGTTCTGGGAATTGGTCAGGTTGAGATCGATCTGTTTGAGAAGGCGGGTCTTGGCGCGGTCCAGCTCCTCCCGGGAGGGCGGTTCGGCAGTGAAATTTTCGACCGTCTTGAGGGTCACCTGGCGAGCCTCTTCGAGCGACTGATCCGGGCGCAGAATGGCCTCCGCGATGAAGAAGCCGGGGTCGTGCATATCCTCCATGCCGCTCGCCTCGGCGACCGCTTTCTTATTGTCCACCAGCGACTTGTAGAGCCGGCCGGAGGGGTTGTCGCCGAGGATCTCGGAGAGCACGTTGAGCGCGGCGTTGTCCGCGTGAGTGGCGGCAGGGACATGGTACATGGCCATCAGAATCGGGGTGTCGCCGATGCGGCGGAGCGTCACGCTGCGTTCGCCATCCTGGGTGGGTTCGACCGTGTAGGTGGGTTCGAGCTTGCGCGACGGGCGGGGGATGGCGCCCACCGTGGCGACGGCGTAAGCCAGAGCCTTGGACTCGTCGAACTGGCCGGCGATGGTGAGAATGGCGTCATCCGGCTGGTAGTAACGCTGGTAGAAGGCGGCCAGTTTCTCGATCGGCACATGCTCGATATCGGAACGGTTGCCGATGGGCATCTTACCGTAGTTGTGGTAGATGAAGGCGGTCTCCAGGGTGCGCTGGAAAAGGATCCCGCCGGGATTATTCTCGCCCATTTCGAACTCGTTGCGGACCACCGTCATTTCGGTGTCCAGGATGGCCTTCTCCATGCGGATATTGACCATGCGGTCGGCCTCCAACTCCAGGGACCATTTGAGGTTGTCGTCCGACGCGTTGACGATTTCGAAGTAGTTGGTGCGGTCCCAGGAAGTGCTGCCGTTCCACTGGGCGCCGTGGTCGGTGAGGTCCTTCTTCACGTCGCGGCCGCCCTTGGTCAGCTTGAACAGCATGTGTTCGAGCAGGTGGGCCATGCCGGTTTCGCCGTAGCCTTCGTGCCGGGAGCCGACCAGGTAGGTCATGTTGACCGTGAGCTTGGGCTTGGACGGGTCAGGGAAGAGCAGGACATGCAGGCCGTTGGGCAGGGAGTACTCGGTAATCCCCTCCACCGAGGTGATTTTCTGAACGCCGGGAGGGAGGGTTTGGGAGTGCGCCGCCAGGGCGAGAAGCAGGGCGGCGGAAACAAGAGTCAATTTCACGTTACGAAGCATAGATAGCCTTTTTGCTGCTGTGCCGGATTATAGCAATTGACGAAAGCGGCCGATAAGGGTAACGAGGAGAAGGAAGGAGAAGGAGGCGAAGGGTGTGATTGATTTTTCGACGCCCCTACAGGGCATGGGAATGGCGGAAAGCCGACTGAACAGTGTGGCGAAGCGGGTGGCGCAGAATCCTGCCGAGGCTGCGGACCCCAACACGATGGTGGATCTGATGCAGGCGGGCAACCAGTTTGAGAGCAACCTCAACACGCTGAAGGCCGGGGACGAGATGACCCAGGCGACGCTGGATATACTCGCGTAGGGGGTCGGGGGTCGGGACCTTGACAGTCGGGACCTTGACACAGTTCCCGGCGATCTGTACGCTCAGCCATTGAAGTACACTTCACCCCCGACGAGGAAGCGCAGCGTTCGCGAATCGCCAACCATATTGGTACCGACACCGAACGATTGGTGAAGGATGCCGTCTTGCGACTAGGTCCCCGACCGCCCTGATTCTGTACCTTTGCCGAAGTCCACTCCCTGACGGTCGTGGCTCTGAGCAGAGCCGCGCGCGTCAGCAAGCGGTTTCGGAATAGCGCAAAATAACACGGTCGAAGACCTGGTTGCCCA
>JBKQPR010000202.1:0-31463 GCA_052144935.1 Bryobacteraceae bacterium | reverse complement strand
CGTGTCGGCTTCTGCGACCGCCTGGTGGGGCCTCAACAATAACCCCTGCCCGGCCGGACAAACTTCCACCGGCGACACAACCGCAAGCGCCTCGGCGGAGTGTGCGGTTGACGGGAACCTGAGCACGGCTTCCGCTTGGGTTGTGGGCGGTACGCTTGCATCGGAAGTGCTTTCGGCGTCGGCATACGCCTTCGGTGGCAGCTCCACTTTTGAAAACGTATATGGCGACGCGAGTGCATCCTTTACTCTGGAGAATCTGGCGGTTGTTGGGGACAACGTCCCGGGCTTCGTGGAATTCGACTTCTCCGCTACCGGATCGCAGTTCCCGTCCTGGAATACCGAAATGAATGCGGACACGGAGGTTTGGCTCGCCCCCTCTTATTGTCCTGAGGAGCCGTACTCCTTTCCTTGCCCCGTGGATGCCCTCGTCATCCCGACCGTCCTGGTCCCCTATACCCCAGGAGAACCACCGTTCGACCTTACCATAACCCTCTCGGTCGAAGCATTTGTGGCTCAGTACCCCACGGCTCCCCAGCACGTCGCGCAGGTCAGCGCGACCATGACGCTGGAGAGCATTGTGGTGGAGGACCAGAACGGGAACCCGATTCCAGGCGCAACCGTCGAGGAAGGTCCCGAGCCCGCATCGCTCTTGCTGGTGACAGCGGGCGCTTTGCTTCTGGCCGCCCTTCGCGTGCGCCGGAGGAGGCCGATCACGTCCCTTTTCGGGAGCACGCACGCAAACTAACAAAGACGCCCTGGGAGATCTCTCGACGGGATCTCCTGGATCGGATGCCGTCAATCGCCGTAGCTTGAGCCGCGTGCGTGGACCGTGGCATCCGAGCGTGGGACAGGATTGGAGCGCGCTGCCACAACAGCCTCGATTCGCTCGCGCCAGGTAGCCGGAAGGCCTCTCCTTTCGAAGCCGTTCACGAGAACCAGGCGGACTGGTTTGTTCTGCCACGTCGCAGTTTCGGACAAGCAGGACCTTTGGCCAGAACTGGTGGGTTGGTCCCCGTAGCGGGCAAATCGGACAAGGACACCTTGAACTCGAATCCGGACCGGCGTATAGTCTGGGTGTTGGGTCTCTTGAGGAGGTTCTTCGCGATGACCCTCATGCTCAAATCATTTGCAAGGCTTTTGCCGTTCGCTGGTCTTCTCGGTGTTCTCCTGGTTGATGCCGGCCCCGCTTACGCCAACAGCGTGTCGGCGGTTGCGACCAGTTGGTATGGTCTCGGCCCAAACCCCTGCCCGGCCGGGCAGACTTCCACCGGCGACACAACCGCAAGCGCCTCGGCACAGTGTGCTATTGGAGGGGACCTGAGCACGGCTACCGCTTCGGCTATGGGCGGTACGCTTGCATCGGAAGTGCTTTCGGCGTCGGCATACGCCTTTAATAGCGACAGGAACGTCTACGCTTCCGCAGGCGCGTCCTTTACCCTGGATGACCTGGTGGTCGTCGGGACCGACGTCCCGGGCTTCGCGGATTTCATCTTCGGCATCACCGAGTCGGAGAACCCCCCCTCGTTTGATAGCGGACCGGAATTCGCGAACGTCGATCTGTTTGATTCATGGCCCGTTTCCCCCAATAGTGTCTTCGAGGATGGTTGGAATCTTATCGAAAACTCTGTCCCGTACATCCCGGGAGTGCCCTTCAGCTTTACGGCGACGCTGTATGTGGGCGCATTGGCGGGGGAACCCGGTGAGGCCGCGCAAGTCAGCGCGACCTTTACGCTGGTTGGCGTTGACGTGGACGATCAAAACGGGCCGGTTCCGGGCGCAACCGTCGAAGAAATTCCCGAGCCCGCATCGCTGTTGCTGGTGACGGCGGGCGCTTTGCTTCTGGCCACCCTTGGGGTGCGCCGGAGGAGGTCGATCACGTCCCTTTTCTGAGGGATGCGATTCGGAGCGCCGCGCCAGAGTTTCACCGCCTGAGAATGAGCACACCAAGCGCGTGGGGTAACCCCCCTTGGCGATCGCTGCGGGGCGGGTGTCCGTCCACGCTGTAAGAACGGTATGGGCCGGCCCGCCCCGGCCCGCCAGTCCCCAACTTAGGGCCAAAATAACCCCTTTCTTTTCTTTCCGTTGATCATGCCAGACACGGGCGTGATCCCCTGCGCGTGCTATATCTGGAAGCGGAAGATCGATCCCGGCGCCCCGGCTAAACGGGTTCCGCTCCAACCCCACGCAAAAAGCAGATGTCTTTCACCAAACGAACCGATTCGGGCCGCGGGTCCATTCCGCCTCGCAGGGGAGCCGATCCCGTCCGGCTGCCGCCCGCTCCGCGCACCCGCCGATGCCCTCGCCGGCAAGATTCACCGAAGGAACCCATTTCTTGTCCCTCCCACAACAAAACAAAGCAGATCGCCTTCGCGAAACGAACCCGGGTGTTTGGCCCACGACCCATTCCGCCTCGCAGGGGAGCCGAGCCCGTCCGGCTACCGCCCACTCCCGCGCACCCTTCGACACCCCGCCGGCAGGATTCGCCGAACGAACCCGTTCTTCCTCCCTGGCCAAACAAAACAAAGTACATGCGCCTCGCGCAGCGAACCCGTTTGTGACTTCCGTTACCACTCCCAACCAGCCCTTAGCTTTTCCGCTTGACAACCTCTCATTCATTCGTATAATTGAATCATACGTTTCAATCAATCGTATGATCGACACCAAACAGCGCATTCTAGACACTGCCGAACGCCTATTCGGAGAACAGGGCTACGACGCCATTTCGCTCCGCCACATCATCGGTGAAGCCGGCGTCAACCTGGCCGCCGTTCATTACCACTTCGGCTCCAAGGAAGATCTGCTGGATGAGGTGGTGGTGCGCAAGCTCGGGCCGGTGAACGAAGCTCGTCTGGCCCTGCTGGACCAGGCCGAGAAGGAAGCCGCCGGCGCGCCGGTCCCCGTGGAGCGGATTCTAAGGGCCTTCCTGACGCCCACGGAAACGGCGGCCAGGCAGAATCCCGAGTTCGTCAAGGTCATGGGACGGATCGTGGCCGAGGGTCTCATCGAACGGATTGCGCAGCGGCATTTTCGGCCTATGATCGATCGGTTCGTGGAGGTTCTGCAGCGGAGTCTGCCGGACCTATCCAAGGAGGAACTCGGCTGGCGCATTTACTTCATGTTCGGGGCGATTTCGCGCGCCCTGTGCGGCGAATCGCAAACCTGGCTGACAGGCGAGCCGGGCGACTTTGAGGAGCGCATCGAGAAGCTGATTGCCTTTCTGAGCGGCGCATTTCAAGCCCCGCCGGCGGCGCGGCAGGGCACCCCCAAAGTGGAAAACGCCGTGGAACAGGTCGTGGAACCATTCGAGGTAAACCAATGAAATTGGCGTGGTCGTGGATGCTGATGGCAACAATCGCAGGGGCGGCGGACCAGGGCGCGGCGCGCGGCCCTCTGGACTTGAGTCTGAAACGAGCGGTGGAGTTGGCTGTGTCGCCGGAAGGCAGCGCGCGCATTCAAATTTCCGGCGAGGCCGTGAAGCAGGCCCAGTCGCGATCGGCCGAAGCGCGGGCGGCCCTGCTTCCGGATATCGAATCTTCGTTTACCGACCAGAGCCGCACCGAAAACCTGGCGGCCCTGGGTCTCGGTAATCTCAGCTTTCCCCAACTCGGGTTTTCGATCCCCCATTTCGTGGGTCCGTTCACTACCGTGGATGCGCGGGTGACGGGGTCCCAGACGGTCTTCGATTTCAGCTCCATCCGGCGGTTTCAGGCGGCCAAAGTGGCGGTTTCGGCAGCCCGCTCGGACACCGGCAGCTCGGCCGAGCAGGTGGCCGCCCAGGTCGCCATGGCTTATCTGGCCGCGGTGAAGGCCGACACCGACGTAGAAAGCGCGCAGGCCAACGTCACGCTTTCCCAGGCCCTGGAGAAGCAGGCCGAGATCCAGAAGGAGGCCGGCACCGGAACCGGCATCGAAATCACGCGCGCCAAAGTGCAACTTGCCAACGACCGGCAGCATCTGCTGGTGGTCGAGAACGCCCGGCACAGCGCCCACCTGCAATTGCTGCGCGCCATGAACATGCGGCTCGATACCGAGGTGAACCTCACCGACAAGCTGCAGTACCTCCCTGTGGACGCGGTCACCATCGAGCAGGCCAAGGCCCAGGCGCTCAAGGAGCGGCCGGATCTCAAAGCCCAACGCGAACGGGAAGCCAACGCGCGCCTCTCGGCCAGCGCCACCAAACTGGAGCGGCTCCCCTCGGTGCATGCGTTCGGCGACTACGGCGCCATCGGCACGGGCTTCGACAACTCGCTGCCCACCCGCACGGCGGGGATTTCGGTGAACGTGCCGCTGTTCGACGGCGGCCGGCGCGACGCGCGGCGCGAAGAGGCGGCCTCCGAGTACCGCACCGAACGCGTGCGCAGCAACGATCTGCAGGAGCAGATCGAGTTGGATGTGCGGCTGGCGCTGGATGCGCTGAGCTCCGCCGACGACCAGGTAAAGGTGGCCCGGGAGGGCCTGGACCTTTCCGAAAACGAGCTGACCCAGGCGCGGCGGCGGTACGAGGCCGGCGTGGCCATCAGCCTGGAAGTGACCGACGCGCAAACGCGCCTGGAGCGGGCCCGCGACAACCAGACCGAAGCGCTTTACAACTACAACGCGGCGCGCATCCAACTGGCCCAGGCGATGGGCCGGGTGCGGGCCGTGGTGCAGTGATCTTCACCGAGCCGCGACCGTTAGGGAGCGGAACTCAAGACATGCGACGGAGAGAGTGGCAATGAAGAAACGAATAATTTTGATTTTCTTGGCGCTGGCGGTGGCGGGCGCGGGGGTCTATGCCTATCGCGGAACGGGACGCGGGCAGGATCACCGCATTCTGGTTTCCGGCAATATCGAGCTGACCGAAGTCAACATCGGGTTCAAAACCGCCGGGCGGCTGATCGAGCGCGATGTGGATGAGGGCGACAACGTGAAGAAGGACGAGGTAGTGGCGCGCCTGGATCGCGATCAGCTCTCCGCCCAGCGCGAGCGCGAAGGCGCGGGGCTCAATTCCGCGGAAGCCCAACTGGCCGAGGCGCTGACCTCCCTCGATTGGCAGAAGGCCACCCTGGCGTCGGATGTGGAGACCAAACGGGCCGACCTGGCGGCGGCCGAGGCGCATCTGGCCGAACTGAAGAACGGCTCCCGGCCGCAGGAGAAGATGGACGCCAAGGCGGCGGTGGATTCGGCGCAATCCGAAGTCGAACGCTCCAAGCGGGATTGGGACCGCGCGCAGACCTTGTATAAGAACGACGACATTTCCACGGCCCAGTTCGACCAGTTCCGAAAGAATTGGGAGAGCGCCGTGGCCGCGCTCAGATCGGCTACCGAGCGCGAGGCGCTGGTGCTGGCCGGGCCGCGCATCGAGGAAATCGACATGCAGACGGCCCAGGTGGAGCATTCCCGTGCCGCGCTAAAGACGGCCGAAGCCAACGCCTTGCAGGTGAAGCAGCGCGAGGAGGAACTGGTGGCGCGGCGGGCCGATATCGTTCACTCGAAGGCCAGTCTGGCGCTGATCAATTGGCAGCTCTCGGACACCGTGGCCGTCTCCCCGGTGGATGGCGTGGTGCTGGTGAAATCGGCGGACGTGGGCGAGATCCTGGCGCCGGGCACTACCGTGGTGACGGTAGGCGATATCGACCATCCCTGGCTGCGCGGATACGTCAACGAGACCGACTTGGGGAAGATCCGGATCGGCTCCAAAGCGCGTGTGACCACGGATTCGTATCCCGGCAAGCCCTTCGACGGGCGGGTGACCTTCATCTCGTCCGAAGCGGAGTTCACACCCAAGCAGATTCAGACCCAGCAGGAGAGAGTCAAGCTGGTCTACCGCATCAAGATCGAGGTGGACAATCCGCGGCGCGAATTGAAGTCCAACATGCCGGCGGACGCGGAGATTTTGCTGGAGCAATGATGGAAGATCACCAGGCCCTAGTGGGGCCGGTGCGCCGAGACGAATCTCGGCGCTGCAAACACGAGTGTTTGCGCCACATCCCGTGGCGCAGGCTCTCAGCCTGCCGCGTCCGCACTCGTGCGGACGTCTCGGGACGCACAGTGATCCCGGAGAGCTAATGGACCCTATCATCGAAACCCGCGACCTGACCAAGCGCTTCGGCGCGCTCACGGCGGTGGACCATCTGAACCTTTCCGTGGCGCGGGGCGAGATCTTTGGCCTCGTCGGCCCGGACGGCGCCGGAAAAACTACCACCGTGCGGATGCTCTGCGGCCTGATGGATCCGAACGAGGGCAGCGCCCGCGTGGCGGGTCACGATGTGGCCCGCGAATCGCAGGCGGTTAAGGATCAGATCGGCTACATGGCGCAACGGTTCGGACTGTACACCGACCTGACCGTCCGGGAAAATATGGACTTCTATGCGGACCTGTTCGGCATCGCGGGCGCCGAGCGCGACAGGCTCGGCGCGCAATTGCTGCGGATGACCCGCATGGAGCCGTTCACCAACCGCCAGGCGGGCCGGCTTTCGGGGGGCATGAAGCAGAAGCTGGCGCTCATGTGTACCCTGCTGCACCATCCCCAGATTCTGTTCCTGGACGAGCCGACCAACGGCGTGGACCCGGTCTCGCGGCGCGATTTCTGGGCCATCCTGTATCAGCTTCTGCACGACGGAATCACCATCTTCATGACCACCGCTTACCTGGACGAGGCCGAGCGATGCAACCGCGTAGGGCTGATGCACAAGGGCAAATTGATCCGTTGCGAAACGCCCGAGGAGATGAAGCGGGCCACCGGGACGGCCAACCTGGAAGGCGCCTTCATCAAAACCATTCACCAGGTGGAAGGGCTGGTGCGGGCATGAGCGGTGCGGGCATGAGCGGCGCACCCACGAACGGCGCACCCACGAACGGCGCACGAACGAACGGCAACCACTGGGCGGTGGAAATCGACGACATGGTCAAGGCCTTCGGCAAGTTCGTGGCGGTGGACCACGTGTCGCTGCAGGTTCCCAAGGGCGAGATTTTCGGCTTCCTGGGTCCCAATGGCGCGGGCAAATCCACCACCATCCGGATGCTCTGCGGCCTGCTGACGCCCACCTCGGGGCGCGGATCGGTGAACGGATTCGACGTGGCTACCCAACCCGAGGAGATCCGCCGCAGCATCGGCTACATGTCGCAGAAGTTTTCGCTGTACGACGACCTGACCGTGGAGGAGAACATCGACTTCTTCACCGGCATCTACGGCGTGCCCAAGGACAAACGGACGCCGCGCAAGGACTATGTGCTGGGCATGGCCAACCTGGCGGAACGGCGCGGCGCGCTCACGCGTACCCTGGCGGGCGGCTGGAAGCAGCGACTGGCGCTGGGCTGCGCCATCCTGCACGATCCGCCGGTGCTGTTTCTGGACGAGCCGACTTCCGGCGTGGACCCCATCGCGCGCGGCGCCTTCTGGGGCCTGATCCACGACCTTGCCGAGACCGGCCACACCATCTTCGTGAGCACCCATTATATGGATGAAGCCGAGTACTGCCACCGGCTGGCGCTGATGTATCGCGGGAAGGTGATCGCGCTGGGCACTCCGGCGGAGCTGAAGCGCAGCCTCCCCGAGCACAGCCTGATGCTGCTGGACACTGGGCAGCCGCTCGAAACCATGCGCGCGCTGGAAGGCCTGGAGGGCGTGCGCGACGTGGCCGTGTTCGGCGGCGGATTGCACGTGACCGTGAACGGCGCCGACGCCACCGCGCCGCGCATCCGCGAGAAACTGGCCGCGGCGGGCATCGCCGTGAATCGTCTGGAGCAGATCGAACCCTCCATGGAAGACGTCTTCGTGGAGATGATCGAGGCGGAGGAGAGGAAAGACGATAAGCACGGGGAGGGGACAGCGGTATGAGCTACCGGAGACTGCGCGCCGTTTTCGTGAAGGAACTCCACCACATCACCCGCGACGCCCGGAGCCTGGGGATGGCGCTGGCGGTGCCGGTGATGATGCTGCTGCTCTACGGGTATGCGCTCAGCTTGGATGTGGACCGCGTGCCCACGATCGTCTACGACCAGGACGGCACCGAGGCCAGCCGCGAGCTGATCCGCCAGTTCGAGGGATCGAAATATTTCCAGGTGCGCGGCTTCGCCAACGGATACGGCCCGATCGAGCGCGGCATCGATAACAACGACATCCTGATGGGAGTGGTGATCCCGCGCGACTACTCCCAGAAGGTGGGAGCGGGCCACGAGGCGTCCGTGCAGATTTTGCTGGATGGCAGCGATTCCAACACCGCCTCCATCGTGCTGGGCTACGCCGAAAGCGTGGTGCGCAATTATTCGGTGGATCTGCGCACCACCATGCTGAACCGGCGCGGCGGCGAGCGCACCGCGCCGCCGGTGGATGCGCGGCTGCGCGTGTGGTACAACAGCTCGCTCGAGTCGAAAAACTACGTGGTCCCCGGGCTGATCGCGGTAATTCTTCAGATCATCGCGGCCCTGCTGACCTCGCTGACGATTGCGCGAGAGTGGGAGATGGGCACCATGGAGCAGTTGCTTTCCACGCCGCTCCGCCCGGTCGAGATTGTGCTGGGCAAGATGATGGCCTACTTCGTGGTCGGCGTGCTGGACGCCATCGTGGCGCTGCTGGTGGGCCTGTTCGTTTTCCAGGTGCCGATGCGCGGCAGCGGCCTGCTGCTGGCGGTTTCCATATGTACCTTTCTGTTCGGCGCGCTGTGTTGGGGGATCTTCATTTCGGCCGCCGCCAAGACGCAATTGCTGGCTTACCAGATGGGCCTTTTAAGCTCCTTCCTGCCGGCCTTCCTGCTTTCCGGATTCGTTTATGCCATCGAGACCATGCCTCCGGTAATCCAGGCCATCACCTACATTGTTCCAGCGCGATACGTGGTGACGATTATGAAGGGCATATTTCTAAAAGGCGTGGGATTGACGGTGCTCTGGGGCCAATTGGGATTCCTGGCGCTCTACGCCGTGCTGGTCTTTTTGTGGGCCACGCGGAAGATGACCCAAAAGCTGGTGTGAACTATGTGGGAACGGATTGGCGTGATTTTGCGGAAGGAACTGATTCAGGCGCTGCGCGAGCCGCGCATGCGGGTTTTCCTGTTTCTTCCGCCGCTGATACAACTGCTCATCTTCGGCTTCGCGGTGAACCTGGACGTGGACCATACGCGGATTGCGTGGATGGACATGGACCGCACCCCGCTGAGCCGCGAGCTGCGGGAACGCTTCGAAGGATCGGGGCGCTTCGACGTGGTGGCCCTGCCCGCCAGCGAAGAGGACGTGCAGCAGACTCTGGATCGCGGCACCGCGCAGGCCGTGGTGCGGGTACTGCCGCAGTTTGAGCGCGACGTCCTGCGGGGACACCCCACCGAAGTGCAGGTGTTGATCGACGGCACCAATTCCAATACCGCGTCGCTGGTGTCCAGTTACGCCGGGGAGATTATCGCCGGATTTTCCGAGGACGTGCTGGCCGGCCAGCAGAACGTGCGCGTGCTGACGCGCAGCCCGGGCGGCCCGGTAAATATGGGGATTCCGCAAGTGAACGCGCGCACGCGGGTGTGGTTCAACCCCGATCTTTACAGCCGAAACTACTTTGTGCCGGGCGTGATCGCGAACATCATCATGATCGTGACGTTGATGCTGACGGCGCTGGCCATCGTGCGCGAAAAAGAGATCGGCACCATGGAGCAGTTGATGGTGACTCCGATACGGCCGCTGGAGCTGATGCTGGGCAAGACGCTGCCCTTCGCGCTGGTGGGGCTGTTGGACGTGGCGCTGATTACCAGCGTGGCTCTGCTGATCTTCCACATCCCCTTCCGCGGGAGCGTGCTGCTGCTGTTCGCATGCTCGGTGCTGTTCCTGATGACCTCGCTGGGCGCAGGCTTATTTCTTTCGACGATTTCGCAGACGCAGCAGCAGGCCATGATGGCCAACTTCTTCTTTACCACGCCCGCGTTCATGCTCAGCGGCTTCGCGTTTCCCATCCGCAACATGCCGCAGGTGGTGCAGTGGCTGACCTATTTGAATCCGCTGCGCTACTTCATCGAGATCGTGCGCGGCATCTTTCTGAAGGGCGTGGGCGTATCTGTGCTATGGCCGCAGATGGCGGCGCTGGCGGTGTACGGCGTGACCGTGCTGGGCCTGAGCGCGGTGCGGTTCCATAAGACGCTGGATTAACTGGGACGGTTGGCGGGTGTAAGCGCCCAGCGCGACTTAATTTCGCTGTGGCAACATTGCGCAAGAATTGTGGGGCGCCAATCCTGGGGTGCCGTCTGGGCCCCGCCGGCTTTCAGCCGGCGCTTGCCGGGCGGGCAGGATCGCGCCCGGCCTCAAAAGCGCGCGCCGGTTCTCGCAACAGTAGGTGACATGCCGCGCGAACTGCCTTCAACATCGACTCGTCGAAGATAGGCGATAACTCAGGGATTCGCCAACAGAGCAGGTCGCCTGAAAGGCGGCTGCGGGCAGGATCGCCTGGCAGGATCGCCCGCCCCACAATTGATGCGGAATGCTGCTCCGGGCAAGGTAAGCTGCATGGGGCGAAGGCGCCTGCCCACGTGTCCGCGGGTTCTTGAGCGGCGAGGTGGGACAGACGCTTTCGTCTGTCAGGGCGGTGTCTACCGCGCGAAAAACTCCAAGATGTGTGGCATATCTTCCGCCGGTGCGGTGAGCGAGGCGCGCACCATGCGCTCCTCGCGGCGCACGTCCACCGCGCGGAGCATGGCTGCCAGTTGGGGCTGGCGCGAGACGCCTAAAACGGCGAGCGAGAGGAAGGCGCGCAGGGTCTCTTCCAGATGGCGCGCGGCATCGGGCGTGGGACATTGGGCGGCGACATCCAGTTGCATGGGCGGATCGAGGCGCAGGCCAAGGGTCGCGAAATCGGCCAGGCGCAGGAAACGATTGAGATTGGCGGCGTCGCCCGAGAGTGGGAGATCGATCTTGCCGCGCGCGGCGATCCAAACGGCATGGCCGGCGGCCGCGGCGGAGGCTTCGGCGAGCAGGTCGGGCGAGCCGGGCCGGCCGGAGCCCCGCTGGGCGAGCGCGGCCTGGATCAGCGCGGGCGATCCGGATAGCATGAGGTGGGAGCCGGCCAGAGTGGCGCCGGGCGCGGCCTCGCGAAAGTGGCCCTGCGAGACCAGCAGGATCCCGGCGCCATTGAAGACCAACAGCAGGCCGGAGGCATCCTGGAAGGGTTCGAGGAAAGTCCGCGCCGCGCCCGGCAGGCGGGGATAGAGCGGAGAGGCTCGCAGGGAATCCAGCCGTGCGCCGGCCAGAAGCAGCGCGCCCGGAGGTACGCAAGCGGTCAACTCGCCGGGGATCGCGGGTGGAGGGCCGGAGGGCCGGCACGAAGCCGCGGTTGCGGCCAGCGCCAGCACCGCGGCCCAGAGGCACGGTGGCGTCATCGGCGCTCGACTCCTCCGGCGGGCCCGGCGCGTTCCACCTCCAGGCGGGGGGCATGGGTGAAATCGCCGCCGTAGAGTTTCCCGGATGAGAGTGTAAGGCGCATCGGCCGCGGCGGCGCAACGCCAGGCGGCCACCGCGGGAAGCCAGGCGGCGCGGGGCATGAAAGGCGATTTTATCATTCGGTGAGGAGCCGGCTGGAGGCGCCCGCCACCGTCCGGCTACCGGCTGTTAGCCGATACAAGCCGATTTTGACCCACGGCCGTGATCCGCCCGCGCTAAGGTGCTGGCCCTCGCTAACTCGATCCCCCGTGTCTCTATGCTGAGAGCGCGCATCCTGCATGGGTGCAGTCGCTGCATGGATTGCGGCCCTCTGGGGCGCACAGTTACTTCTGAGGCCGTTCTCCGCGGGCCCGTAATTCTTGCGCGGCACGGAACCAGTCTTCTTCCGCCGATCCCTGCGGACAGCCTCTGGCTTCCCACAGCGCATGAGCCAGCACGGCGATGTCCTCGTGCCCGAAGGTCGCGACATCGTGTTCATTCACAGCGTCCCGGTGCGCCTGCCCGGCATGCTGGTACGCCTGTTGGGAGTGCTCCAGAGCTCGCCTGGAGAGCTCCTGCCCGGTTTCGTGTTCTTGTTTCTCATGGGCTTCCGCGGCACTACGATGAGCGTGGGCGGCGCTATCGTGCAGCTCGGCAGCTCGTTGATGATTCTCGTAATGCGATCCGTTGTTATAGCGCGTTGACATCTTAAAAACTCCCTATCTTCCCCGACTTGGTATGGGCTTCTTTGGCAAGCCTGTAAGCGTGATCCGAGAACTCCAGCGCTCGTTCCGAATGCCAGATTGAGGTTGTGTAATCCCCTTTTTCATTATGTTCGGCAGCCGTACGATGGGCCTGTGCCGCAAGTTCGTGCTGCTCGGCGGCGGTTCGGTGTGCCTCGTGCATCCTGTTCCCTCCTGTTGAAACGTAGGGCAACTCTCCCCAGTATATGTGCACGAAGCGGACCAATCCCTCCTGGCAGGGAAGATTTCTCCCTGGGATAGCCGGAGTCGCTTGACGCCCCCTTTGACCACTGGCTTCGCGGTGCGGACTTTGCACTCGCAATGGCATATTCTGCACCTTCACAGCCTGGCGTCCCGATCAAGGGCCAAAACCGTTGGCCCGCGGCACGAAAGAGTTTTCCTCAGCGGAAAGACGGTGGCGCTGCGCGTGCACTGCTTCCTGCGCAACGACCGTATGGAGATAGCCGTTGCCAGATTCAAATGCCAAAGGAGATAAACAGTGGCTGAATTAAACGCAGTGGTAGCCGTTTATGAAACGCATCTCGGAGCGGAGGAAGCGGTCAAGGAACTGCAGCGCGCGGGCGTCGATATGCGCACCTTATCCATCATTGGTAAGGATTCCCACACCGATGAACACGTGGTGGGTTACTATAATACCGGCGACCGGATGAAGTACTGGGGCAAGACCGGCGCATTTTGGGGAGGCTTCTGGGGATTGCTGTTCGGGTCGGCCTTCTTTGCTATTCCGGGTATCGGTGCGGTGCTCGTGGCGGGCCCTGTAGTGGCGTGGATCGTGGGAGCGCTGGAAGGCGCCGCGGTAGTTGGCGGTTTGAGCGCCATCGGCGCGGCACTGTACGGCATGGGCATTCCGAAGGATAGTGTCCTTCAGTACGACAGGGCGCTGAAGACGGACAAGTTCCTGCTGATGGTGCATGGCACGGCCTCGGAAGTCGAAAAAGCCAGAGACATTATCGACACCACACGGCCTGTCCATGTGACACTGCACTCGGCTGAAGCCGTAGGAGCAGCCGTAAGATAACGTCCCACAACGGCCCAAGGAGGGCAACGACGATGTTAACGAATGCAACGCATTTGAAGGGTCTTGCGATCCGAGCCACGGATGGCGAGCTTGGAACTGTAGATGAGTTCTATTTCGACGATGAGACGTGGGCCATCCGGTACCTTATCGTAGAGACCGGGGGGTGGCTTGGCGGGAAGCTGGTGCTGATTTCGCCGTTCTCTGTAACCAATACGGACTGGGAAGCCCGGCGCCTGGACGTGGCGCTGACGAAAAAGCAGGTCGCGGATAGCCCCGACATCAACACACACCAGCCCGTCTCCCGGCAACACGAGGCTGCCTACCTCGGGTATTACGGGTATCCCTATTATTGGGGTGGTCCTTATATGTGGGGTCCGGCGTTCTACCCGGCCGGCTTAGCGAGTCCAAGAAACTTCTATGCCGAGGCGATGGCGGACCGGATACAAAGCGAGTCGCCCGATTCGCATCTGCGCAGCAGCGAGGCCGTCACTGGTTATGACATTGAAGCTACCGATGGCGAAATCGGCCATGTGGACGGGTTTATCGTGGACGATGAAGCCTGGGCGATCCGTTATATCGAGGTCGCGACGCGGAACTGGTGGCCCGGTAAGAAGGTGTTGGTTTCACCCTCGTGGATTGAGCGGGTGAGCTGGACGGATTCCAAAGTCTACACCGGCCTCTCCCGGGAAGCCATCAAGAACGGCCCGGAGTACAGCGAGTCCACACCGATTACTCGAGAGTATGAAAACCGGCTCTACTGCCACTACGGCCGGCCGCCTTATTGGGTACATGACGCCGCACACAGCACTTCTGTCTCTCCATAAGTGGTGTCTGAGCCCGGGGTGCGCCGGCGCGGGAAGCCGGGAGCCATCACGCCCCCTCCTTCGATTTTCGGTAGTAACGAATCAGGTTGTTATTGGTTTCAGGGATGATGCGCTGCGCCAGCACCTTGCCCAGTTCGACACCCCATTGGTCGAACGAGTCGATGCTCCGGATTACGCCCTGGTTGCACACCGAGTGTTCGTAAAGCGCCATCAGTTTTCCCAGGGTTCCCCGCGTCAAACGGTCGGCCAAGATGGTGTTCGACGGATTGCCCTCGAAGACGCGATGCGGCACGAGCCACTCGGGCGTGCCTCGGCCGTCACCGCAGCCGGCTGGGGGCGCCCTCCGGGCCCGGTTGGAGCCAGGATTGTTTTGGTGGCTGCGCCACTCCGCGGGCGCACTGCCAAGGCAGAGTAGGGGGGACCTCCAGACCGCGTGGCCGCTGCGGTCGAGCAGGTTCAGGAAACCTTGGCCCGATGACTCGGAGATTGCCTCCCTCCAGCTCTGGCCGTCCCGTCTTACCGCGTCCGCAGCATCGTGGACATTGCGGTAATAGGCGGCCGCGCGCCAACCTTCGATGCCTTCAAGGGGGCCCGCGCCACGGGTCACCGTTCTGCCCCGTTGAAGCCGGACCGGTCCCATGGGGGCGCCGCCGTTATGCCTACTCGCCAGCGCCTCCCGCGGATTACCGATTTTTGGGGAATTCAGACCGGAAAACCGCACCGTATGCCCACTGGAAGGCGAGGCTCGTACAATTGTCCTGCTTATGACTAGATCTTTTATTCCTTGTACTTACGAGATGTTACAAGCCAGATTCGGGTTTTTGGCCTAACAATTGCTTGTGTGGCGCGCGGAGCGTGCGGCCCATGCCCAACCGGCGATTCCAGTTGGAACTGCCGATCTCGGTCACGTGTGCAGGTGCTAACGGCTTTGCCCTCGCCGGCAAGACTAAGAACATCAGCTCGACCAGTGTGGTATTCACCGCGGACGCGGAACCCGATCCGGGTGAACCTATTGAGTATGTCATCACCTTAAGTCACGATGGCCCGCAGTCTGTAGACATTCGCTGCGTGGGGAAGGTTCTGCAATCGGAACGTATGTACCACGCGACTGACGGGGAGGAGTGCGCGTTTCAAATCTCCGCCACGCTGGAGCGCTACAAATTCATTCGCGACACCGGGGATAGGGGACTAAATGCCGTGCAGCCCCCAGCCGTGCTGACACGACTGGAGTTGAGGCGAGAGATCGCGCAGAAGCTGGATGTCCCGTTGCGCGAGGCGGAACAGGTGCTCGAAACGATCATTGCCGCAATGGTGCGGGCCCTGCGGCGTGACGGCCGCGTCGAAATTCGAGGTTTCGGGGTTTTCTCGCTTCACCAGCGAGGTTCCCGCTCTGGCCGCAACCCGAAAACTGGCGCAAACGTAGACGTGCCGGCAAAGAAAATCGTGCACTTCAAACCCAGCAAGGAAATCGCCCGTAGTCTTCTCGCCGCGATACCATACAGCAGCAGCAGCGCCGGATAGAACAGGCTCCCGACAAACCGATCCACAAGATCGGCTGACACTAAACAGAACGTCATAAATAATTGCGCAACCGCTCTCTTACGTTCGCGGCTCTGAGCCGGCGCCGTGCGGAGCCGCGAACGTAAGAGAGCGGTTCTAGCGCAGACAACAACGTCGCCGCCGGCTCGGCCTGGCTTCAATAGGGCCACGACCAGTTGCGCACCTCCGGCAGATCCTCGCCGTGCTTCACGATGTAGCGCTTGTGATCGATCAGCTTGTCGCGCAGGAATTGCTTGAAGTGGCCCGCCAGGCAACGCACACGCGGCACCCGATCCACTACGTCGCCGGCCAGGTGGTAACGGTCCAGGTCGTTCACCACCGTCATATCGAAAGGCGTAGTGGTAGTGCCTTCCTCTTTGTACCCTCGCACGTGGAGGTTGTCGTGGTTGGTGCGGCGGTAAGTGAGCCGGTGGATCAGCCACGGATAGCCGTGAAACGCGAAGACCACGGGTTTGTCGGCGGTGAAGATGGAGTCGAAGTCGCGGTCGGATAGGCCGTGGGGATGCTCCGTGGAGGGCTGCAGGGTCATCAGGTCCACCACGTTCACCACGCGGATTCTCAAATCCGGCAGGTTTTGCCGCAGCAAGTCCACCGCGGCCAGGGTTTCGAGCGTGGGGACATCGCCGCAGCAGGCCATCACCACGTCTGGCTCGCCGCCCTGGTCGTTGCTCGCCCATCCCCAAATGCCCAGGCCCTCGGTGCAGTGACGGATGGCGGATTCCATATCGAGCCACTGAAGCGCGGGCTGCTTGCCGGCCACGATCAGGTTCACGTAGTTGCGGCTGCGCAGGCAATGGTCGGCCACGGAAAGCAGCGTATTGGCGTCGGGCGGCAGATACACCCGCACCACGTCGGCCTTCTTGTTCACCACGTGATCGATGAAGCCGGGATCCTGGTGGCTGAAGCCGTTGTGGTCCTGACGCCAGACGTGCGAGGTGAGCAGGTAGTTCAGCGAAGCGATGGGCCGCCGCCAGGGAATCTGGCGGGTGGTCTTCAACCACTTGGCGTGCTGGTTGAACATGGAGTCGACGATGTGGACAAAGGCTTCGTAGCAGGAGAAGAAACCGTGGCGGCCGGTGAGCAGGTAGCCCTCCAGCCAGCCCTGGCACATGTGCTCGCTGAGCACCTCCATGACGCGGCCGTCGGGCGCCTCATGATCGTCGGTGGGCAGAATGGTCTCGGTGGTGACGCGATTGGTCACCTCGAACAGCGCCTCCAGGCGGTTGGAAGCGGTCTCATCGGGACCCATCACCCGGAAGTTCGCCGGGCCCATATTGAGCTTCATCGCGTCCCGCAGGAAGTGGCCCAACACGCGGGTGGCCTCCGCAGTCACGGCGCCGGGCTTGGGCACATCCACAGCGTAGTCGCAGAATTCGGGCAGCACCAGATCCTTTAGCAGCAGACCGCCGTTGGCGTGCGGGTTGGCGCTCATGCGCCGCTCGCCCTCGGGCGGCAGTTCCGCCAATTCCGCAATCAGCTTGCCTGCGGAATCGAACAGCTCTTCGGGCCGGTAGCTCTTCATCCACTCTTCGAGCATGCGGATGTGGTCCGGCTTGGTTTCGAAATCCGTGAGCGGCACCTGGTGCGCACGGAAAGTGCCCTCCATCTGCACGCCGTCGACGAACTTGGGACCTGTCCAGCCCTTGGGACTGCGCAATACCACCATCGGAAACGGCCGCCGCCCGGTGAACCCGTGCGCACGCGCCTCGTGCTGGATCGACTGAATCTCCGCGACGACCGCGTCCAGCGTGCGGGCCATTTGCTGGTGCATCTCCGGAGGATCGTCGCCTTCCACGAAGTAGGGCTTGTATCCGTAGCCTTCCAGCAGATCGCTCAATTCCTGGTGGCTCATGCGCGCCAGCACGGTGGGGCCGGCGATCTTGTAGCCGTTCAAATGCAGGATGGGCAGCACGGCGCCATCGCGCGCCGGGTTGAGGAATTTGTTGGAGTGCCAACTGGTGGCCAACGGGCCGGTTTCCGCCTCGCCATCGCCCACCACGCAGCACACCGTGAGGTCCGGATTGTCGAACACCGCGCCATAGGCATGCAGCAGCGAATAACCCAGCTCACCGCCTTCGTGAATCGAGCCGGGCGTTTCCGGCGCCACGTGGCTGGGGATGCCGCCGGGGAACGAAAACTGCGTGAACAGCCGCTTCATGCCGGCTTCGTTTTGCGGCACGTGCGAGTAAATCTCGCTGTAAGTGCCCTCCAGGTACGTGTTGGCCACGACCCCCGGACCGCCGTGGCCCGGCCCGGCCACGTAGATCATGTCGAGATCGTATTTCCGGATCAGCCGGTTGCAGTGGACGTAGATGAAGTTGAGTCCCGGCGTGGTGCCCCAGTGGCCCAGCAGGCGCGGCTTGATGTGCTCGAGTGTCAGCGGCTCTTTGAGCAGCGGGTTGTCGTAGAGGTAGATCTGTCCGACCGACAGATAATTCGCGGCGCGCCAGTACGCATCCATCTTGCGCAGTTCCTCGGCGCTCAGCGCGGGAAGCTCTTGGGCTTGGGTGGGAATCGTCGGGACAGTGGTCATAGAAGTTCCTCACTTTATGATGCCAGAGTCGCGCGCCTGGAATGGTTACAGAATGTCACACGGCGCTCGCGAACAGCCAGGCTGCGGACAACATGGTCCCGTAGGGCGATCCGGGCCCGGCTTGGCACGCCACTGTGAGCCACTCCGCCAGTACAGGAAACGCTGCGAATATCTTTTGCACGGATCGGGAAATCAGGGCTGGCCGCCCCCTGTCGAGGATTTTCGGGGACCAATTTTCTGGCCCGCCGGTGTCCAGGTGATGGTTTACGGTTGTTCACTGTTGACATTCCGGCGAACTTCCCCTACATTTGCCGTAATCGCTTATGAGACGCCGAATTACAGCCGCTTCCCTGCTTCTCTGCCTGCCGCTATTGCTGGCAGCCGCGGATACCTACCAAAAACCACCCAAAGAGGTGATGGAGATCCTGAATTCACCAACCACGCCAGTGCTCTCCATGAGCCCGACTCATACCTACGCAATGGAGGGAAGCCCCGTTCGCTACCCGCCGATTTCCGAACTGGCCGAGCCGATGTACCGGCTGGGCGGAATCCGCATCAATCCGGCGACCAACGGATTGCACAACACGGTGTTCAATTCCAGCCTGGTGCTGCGGCGGATTCCGGAAGGCACCGTGATCAAAGTAGGGCTGCCCGCGAACCCCAAGCTGGGCGGAGCGGGCTGGAGTCCCGACGGCAGCCATTTTGCTTTTACCAACTCGACACCGAACGGCATCGAACTCTGGATCGGCGAGACCGCTACGGGTAAGACTCATAAGCTGGCCGGGATCAAACTGAACGAAGTGCTGGGCGGAGGCCGCGGGGGAGGCGGAGGCCGCGGCGGATTCGGAGGAGGCGGCAGCGCGCAGTGGCTGCCCGATGGCAAGAGCCTGCTGGTCGACGCCGTGCGGGCCAATCGGGGGGCCGAGCCTCCCGCGCCGAAGGTCCCGCCGGGGCCGCACATTTCGGAAAGCCTGGGCGGCGGACGCGGTGCGCGCACCTTCGAGGACCTGCTGCAAAACCCGCACGACGAAGATCTTTTCGAATACTACGCCACGGCGCAACTCGGCGTCGTGGATATGAACTCGGGGGCCCTGGCGCCCATCGGGAAGCCCGCCATTTTCGAATCCGCGCGCATGTCGCCGGATGGCCAATATTTCATCGTCACGACGATTCACCGGCCGTTCTCGTACTCCTATCCGGCGCGGAGTTTCCCGAAGGAAATCGAGATCTGGGACCGCACGGGCAAGGTGCTGCGGAAGATGGCCAGCCTGCCGCTGGGAGCGGGACGCGGCGGCGCGGGTGCGCCCACGGACGACGAACCGGATGCCGCGCCGGCGGTGGGGCCGCGCAACCTGGGGTGGCGGCCCAACGAACCGGCCACGCTGGTGTGGTTCGAAGGGACGGGCGGGCCGGGACGGGGCGCGCGGGGCGGAACGCGAGGCGGCGGGGCGGGCAATGCCAGCGGTGCTCCGAACGCCATGCCGGCGCAGCCCGAGCATGACAAGGTGCTGGCGATCAAAGCGCCCTTTGCGGGCGATCCGCAGCCGATCTTCGAAATCGACCGGCGGCTTCCCGGCCTGATGTTCACCGAAAACGGGCACACCGTGATCATCGACGCGGGGGGCGGCGGACGTGGCGGCGCCGGTGGCGGTGGCGCCGGGCGCGGGGCGGGCGGACGCGGTCCGCAACCGGCCTTGCTGGTGGATCTGGACCATCCCAAAGACCCGCCCAAACCGCTGTGGGTGCGCAGCGCCGGCAGCCGCTACACGGATCCCGGGCGGCCGCTCGAAAAATCAACGGGCAGCGGCGAGCGGGTGGTCATTCTGGATGGCGGCAACGTCTTCCTCAGCGGCACGGGCGCCTCGCCCACCGGCGACCACCCGTTCCTGAACCGCTATAACCTGGCCACCAAGGAAACCGCGCCGCTGTTTAGGTGCGACGACGATCACTATGAAGTGGTGGACGCCATACTCGACGCGCACGGCGATAAGTTGCTGACGCGGCGCGAGAGTCCCACGGAGCCGCCGAATTACTATGTGCGCACACCGGCCGGCCAGGTTTCGGCCATCACTCACTATCCCGATCCGCAGCCGATCATGCGCAAGGTATCGAAGGAGCTGGTCACTTACAAGCGGCCGGACGGCGTGGATATGTCGTTCGTACTGTATCTGCCGCCGGATTATCGGCCGGGCACGCGCCTGCCCACGGTGGTGTGGGCCTATCCGCGTGAATTCGAGGACGCCGCTTCGGCGGGCGAGGTCAGCGGATCCACCAGGCGTTTCACCGAGGTTGGCGGCTACTCCGAAATCTTCTTCGCACTGGAAGGGTACGCCGTGCTGGACAACGCCTCCATGCCGATTGTGGGCGACCGGCGCACGGTGAACGACCATTTCGTCGAGCAGGTGGTGGCCGACGCCAAGGCGGCGATCGACAAGGCGGTGGAGATGGGAGTTACGGATCGCTCCCGCGTGGGCGTGGGCGGCCACAGCTACGGCGCCTTCATGACCGACAACCTGCTGGCTCAATGCGACCTGTTCAAAGCGGGGATCGCGGAGAGCGGCGCGCCCAACCGCACGCTAACCCCGTTCGGTTTCCAGAACGAGCGGCGTACGATCTGGCAGGCGCCCGAAACTTACTTGAAAATGTCGCCATTCATGTACGCGGATAAGATCAAGGCTCCCTTGTTGCTCATTCACGGCGAGATGGACGATAACGACGGCACTTTCCCCATTCAATCCGAGCGTATGTACGAGGCCGTGCGCGGCAACGGCGGAACGGTAAGACTGGTGTTTCTCCCGTATGAGGCGCATGGGTACCGCGGCAAGGAGACCATCGAGACCGTGTTATGGGAGAAGTTCCAGTGGTTCGATAAATATGTGAAGGGCGCAGGAGCGGGAAAGCCCGAGACGGAAGAGAGGAGGCAGCGGTAAGAGAGCGGAAGACAGGAGTCGGGAGGCAGAAGTCGGAATGACGGCGGGCGGGGCGTCTTGACGGCGGGGCGCGAAGCCCGCGGGGATCACGTCCAGCCCCGGCCACGGTCGATGTTAGACCTCTCGGCTCCGGAGAACCTGACGTAGGGGCCGCGGCTGCCGTTCGGCAGAATGGTACATGCGTCCGTGCGCGCTTGCTGCAACTGTTGGGGCGTGAGGTCTCTTGCGCCGGTTAAGTCGGCTCCGCAAAGGTCTGTCCCTAGCAGATTTGCTCCGGCCATCCGCACACTCCTCAAGACGGCTTGAGAGAAATCGCTTCCACCCAGAGATGCTTCGCGGAAATCCGCCCCGCTCAAATCGGCATTGACGAGCCGGGTGGCCTCCATACAGGCGTTGTTGAACTTGGCGTTGTACAGTTCGGCCCCGGACAGGTCGCAGTCGTTCAAGCGGCTGTACGAGAGGTTCACATCGCGGCCGGTCGCGCCCACAAACCGGCATTGCCCCGCGCGCACGCGAGGCAGTTGAGCACCTTCCATGTTGGCACTGGAGAAATCGCACACGGCGAGTTTGGCGCCGTGGAGCAAGGCTCCCTTGAGAGTCGCCCCCGCCAGATCGGTGTGTGTGATCGCCGCATCCTGAAAAGCCGCCTTTTCCAGCCGGGCCTGGCGGAAACTTGCGCCATCGATCCTGGCTTCGACAAAGTGGGCAGCGTACAGATAGCTCCGCAGGAAGTCCACATGATGGATCTGTGCACGTGTGAAGTCGGCGCCACTGAGCAGCGCTCCCCCAAAGTCCACCGAATTCAACTCGGCGCTGTCGAGATCGGCGTCCGACAGGTCGGCCTCGACCAGCATCACCCCATCGAAGCACGCTCGGCTGAGGTTGGCCTTCCGCATTTCCACCTCGTTCAGCGTTACGTTCCTGAACCGGCAGCGGCGTCCGCGAGCCGGATCCAGCGTCCATTCGGCATGCGCCGTCAGGATGTCCGCGAGCGGCTGCGCGTAGATCGTGACTTCGGACGGGGTTATCGTACAAATCCCTCGTAGCTCTTATCGGCTGGAACACAGCAGTCTTTGAATGTTCCGGGGGACTCGGTCGCCGCGCCGATCGGTAGCGCCAACTGGCGATGGACGCAAACACAGGCCCCTGGGAGCTTGTCCCGCCGGTCCGCCGCTTACCCGGGACATGTTATTGATTCTAAATGGGTCCCGCGTTACACAGGTGGCGCGAAGCGCCCATCGATAGCGGTCCAGCCGCCATCGACAAACAGCACGGCGCCCGTTACGTAGCTGCTGGCGTCCGAGGCAAGAAACACCACCGGCCCGGCCATTTCGCCGGCGGTGGCCCAACGGTTTAGAGCGTTCCGGTTGGCATAAGCCTGGTACCACTCCGGCTGGCTCTTGATGGGGGCGGTGAGGGGAGTCTCCA
The DNA here is from genome assembly GCA_052144935.1 of Bryobacteraceae bacterium. Taxonomy (GTDB): domain Bacteria; phylum Acidobacteriota; class Terriglobia; order Bryobacterales; family Bryobacteraceae; genus JOPF133. The sequence goes on along the minus strand of JBKQPR010000202.1, from coordinate 9,039 downwards.
CCACGCCCGGAGCGATGCAGTTGACGCGGACTCCGGCCGGGCCCAGTTCCACCGCCAGGCCGCGCACCATCTGAATCAATCCCGCTTTGGTGGTCGCGTAAATCGATTGTCCGGGCTCCACCGTGACGGCCCGCATCGAAGAGAAGAGAATGATGCTGCCGCTTTTCTTCGCGAGCATATGGCGCCCCGCGGCCTGGAGCACGTGGAAGCCGCCCGCAAGATTCAGCCGCAGGACCTTGTCGAAATCGGCGGCGGTGTAGTCCAGCAGCCGCTTGCGAATATTGACCGCCGGCGTGGCGACCACGGCGTGTATCTGCCCGTGTTTCTCTTCCATGGCGCGAAAAGCTTGGGCGACCGCGGCCGAATCGGTAACATCCAGCGCAAAAGATTCCGCCTGGCCCCCGTGGGCGCGAATCGCGGCGGCGGCCTTCTCGGCGCCTGGGCCGTTGATATCGGTGCAAATCGTGAAGGCGCCCGCCGCGGCGAGTCCTTCCGCGGCCGCCAGGCCTATGCCGGAAGCCGCGCCCGCTACGAACGCGACACGGCCATCCAGCCGGAATAACGAAGCAACGTCAGGCATGCAGGGATTGTAGCGCAGGCGGGCCTGGAGTAAGGGCGCGGCCGCACTCTGGCGCCTGTCTCACTGCCCGAGTCCCTTCGCGGCAGCCTCCTGAAAGGCAATTCGCACGTCGGAATTGTCGGGATTCCCTTTCCCGTCGCGCTGAAACATGACAATCCAGATGAGGTTCTTGGCCGGGTCGGCCCAGCTCTCGGTGCTGAATGCTCCTCCGTGGCCGAACGAATTGGGTGACAGGACGCTGTTGGCCGGCATCTTTGACGGATCTTCCACCACGCAAAATCCCAGCCCCCAGGGCATCCCGGGCCGGGCGTTGAGCGCACCGGTCTGGTTGCGCGTCATCTCCGCGACGGTCTCGGGCTTGAGGATGCGCTTGCCATGGAGAGCGCCCTGGTTGAGCATCATCCGATAGAATCTGGCGATGTCCCCGGCGGTCGAGAAAAGCCCGGCCCCACCGAGCGGCGGACGCCGGCGGTCCGTCACCGCCGTGTTGTAAAGATACGGGACGGTGGTCTCTTCCAGCTTGGCGGCTTGCGGGTTCCAGCGATAGCTGTGTGCCCAGCGCGATTCCTTTTCCGGCGCAATCCAGAAGCTGGTGTTCTGCATTCCCAACGGGTCGAGCACACGCTTCTGAAGGAACTCGTCAAACGGCATCCCACTGGTCACTTCCACCACACGCCCGAGCACGTCCATGCCCGCGGTCGAGTACGCCCAACGGCTGCCCGGCTGGAAGCGCAGCGGCTGCTCGGACAGTCTCCGGCTGGTTTCGGCCAGCGTGAGGTGGGGCTCGCGATTGGTCATCTCTCCAATCCCACTCGTGTGCGTCATCACGTCCCGCAGGGTGACAGGGCGAGATGGCCTGGCGGTCCGGCCGTTCTCGTTCACCATCAGGCCGGCGAACTCCGGCAGCCGCTTTACCAGTGGGTCGTCAAAGCTCAGCTTGCCATCATCCTTTAGAATCGCGATGCACACAGCCGTGATCGGCTTGGTCATCGAGGCTATCCAGAAGATGTCATCGGTCTGCATCTTCCGATCCTTGGCCATGTCCGACTTGCCGGCTGCGCCGAGGTGGATGATCCGATCCCTGGTGGCGATGAGCGTCACGACGCCGGCGATCTCGCCTTTATCGACGAACTCCTCGATCCGCGCCGTGACGGCCGCGAAGCGATCCGCCTGCTGTGCCGGCAGCCATCGCGGTGTGACGAGGATGCCCAGCAACGACGCCAGCGCCGAAACGGCTGTCATCCTCTTGTGTAATCTCATGCCGACACCCAGTTTACCCGGTCTTGAGGCTTAGGCCGGACCTCGATCGCCGCCTCTCGACGCCCGACGTCGCTCCAGTGAGTTACCTTGATGCTTATGAGAGTCTTCACCATCCTCTGCGCCATCCCGGCTCTATTCGCACAGAGCGAGGGCGTGCCTGCCCCTTCGAACGTGCCGGGTGCTCAGTTTCCCAGAATCAACCCCGACAATAGCGTGACCTTCCGCATCAAGGCCGACGACGCGAAAAAGGTGACTATCGTGAACAACGAAATGACGAAAGGAGACGACGGGTATTGGACCTTCACTTCGAGCCCGTATAAGCCAGGGTTCTACTACTATTCCGTTGTCGTAGATGGCTTCACGACGACCGACCCCGGCAGCCAGACCTTCTTCGGGTATGCCAGGCAGAGCAGCGGGCTGGAGGTCCCCGCAGAGGAATCCGAATTCTTCGCTCCGAAGGATGTCCCACACGGCGCCGTCAGGATCGATTGGTACTTCTCCAAGACTACCGGCAAGTGGCGCCGCATCTTCGTGTACACTCCGCCGGGCTACGATCGGACGACCAACCTGCGCTACCCGGTCCTCTATCTCCAGCACGGGGCTGGTGAGGATGAGACGGGATGGAGCAACCAGGGCCACGAGAATTTCATTCTCGATAATCTGATCGCCGCCGGCAAGGCCAAGCCCATGATCATCGTCAATGAGAACGGGACCATCCTGAATGTGGGCGTGGGGCGCGGCGCCACAGGGACACCGCCTCCGGCCGCGGCGGGACGGCCCCCGCCGGAGGGACTGCGGGGCGCGGAGGCCGCGGCGGAGTCATGATCGGGAATCCTTTTACCGAGTTCGACAATGTGGTCAGCCGGGACCTCATCCCCTTCATCGATGCCACCTACCGAACGATAGCGGATCGCGATCACCGGGCATTAGCCGGTCTCTCCATGGGAGGCGCGGAGGCGATGCGGATCGGGGTGAATCACCTGGAGCTTTTCACTCGCATCGGGCTTTTCAGCCCGGCGATCGGCAACCTGGATCCGGCCACCAGCTACGATGGAAAACTGGCCGACGCGGCCGCGATCAACAAGCAACTGAGGCTGCTGTGGATCGGAATCGGGACCGAGGACAGTCTGCACGACGGCGTCAAGACGTCTCATGAAAATCTGGACAGGGCCGGCATCCAACATGTCTGGGTCGAGACTGGAGGCGCCCATACCTGGACTGTGTGGCGCAAGTACCTGGCGGATTTTGCGCCAAGGCTGTTCTAGCGACGGCGGGGCCGGCTCGCGCGAGAGGTGCGATCGGGCGGTTGCCGTCTACACTGCCGGACACGCCTCGAAGGACGACCAGTCAATCGCTCGCTGGAATTCCTCATCGGCTTCGAAAACCGCTTGGAGTGTAAACGCAAACTGCGTCGGACCGTAGGCGTCGAGATACGCCAGGCGTTTCCTGGCCTCGTCGATACCGGGAGTGTGGCCCGTCGGCACCCACCACAGGGCGGAATAAGCGCCGGTGAACTTCTCGAACCACTCATGCCGTTGCCGAAGCAGTTCTACGTGAGCTGTGCCGTAAATAAAACGTCGCAGTGCTTCGATGGTCTCCCAAACCGACATGTTGAGGAGGATGCGGTCGTCGTCATACGGCCGAAGGTACGTGGCGTTTCCCGCCGGAGTTTGAAGGCGCCAGACGAAACCGGGGCTGCGGTCGGCGAGCGCGTTGATTTCGTCCAGCCGAGCCACGAATCCAGCCATGAGAGCGTCATCGAGCGGAGCCCTGATCCGGCCGATATTGACTTGGGCGATGTGGCGCCTGGTCATCTTCTCCTCCTTTGCCCGAAGGCAGATAGTCGAGTTTACCGCCTCTGGGCCGCCGAAGGGAGCGATCATCGCGCTTCGCCGCCGGGCCGCGCCCAAGGCGATTATCCCATGTTGGTTGTCTCCGGTTTTGACGGGGGTAGACGCAGGCGCCGGGCGGCGCCGGGCGGCGCCAAAGATGGCTCCCCAAGAAAAAAACTGCGCTTCAGACGGTCAAAAGCCGCCGGTTCGGTGTATCATAAGCGGAAACCGGTAACCAAACGGGAGTTCCGGTTAATGTATTTTCTGTCAGAGGGACGGAGCGCTCTTGACTGGGGCTCCGCTCGAAAAGGAGAAGAAAACTATGGAAATGTTGGATCGAACGTTTTCGCGCCGCGCGGCTGCCAAGAGCATCCTGACGGCGGGAACAGCGGGGCTGGTGGCCGTCTCGTTGGCGGAGGCCGCCCCTCAGCCACACATGGAAGCCGCGTTGAAGGCGCTCCAAAACGCTGCTAACCAACTGCAGCAGGCCGCGGACGATAAAGGCGGCCACCGCGCAAAGGCCATCCAATTGGTCAGTCAGGCCATCAATCAGGTACAGGATGGTATCCAGGCCGGCGCAGGTAAGTGACGAATCGGGGCAGGCTGTCACGCCTGCCCTTCTGCCCCAATCGCGCATCCTTGGTCCCCAAGCGGAAGTTCCCTGAGGGCTGCCGTCTGCCAGGCTTGTTCCTCGCCCGGTGCGGCCTCTCTATGGCGGCGCGCGTCCACGCGTATCGCGCCGATCACGCCGACCTTACTTCCATCGTCAATTACGTGCCCGGTATGTTTTGGTAAAGCCGTTGCGGCTGTTGGTAACTGTAAATGCGCCGTCCGACTGGGCCGAAAGCTTGATCCACTTGCCCTGGCAGGGGGCGTCGGGGTTGGCGATGAAGTCCGCGGGCGGGTTGGTTTCGGCGGTCCCGAGCATCGAGTAGTGAACCTGCCAGATATCTTCCATGCCGGGCGCGTTGCGCAGCGTGGGCCACGTTTCCGGAGCGCCGCCTTTGCGCGGGCCGTTGCCCATGATGGCCACGCGGGCGTGCAATGCCTGCGCCAGCGCCGGCGACACACCTTTGTCCTGGCCATGTATGCTCACCTGGTAGACGTCGACCGTGCCAATGGGGTTGTTCGGGCACATCAGCTTGCGGTCGTAAAACCATTCGAGGTCCGCCATGTCGAGCATGCGGAACTTGCCCAGGGTGAAGAGGAGACCGACGGACATGTTGTCCTCGAGATCCTCGGTGCGCTCGGGCTTCTCGGGAGTGGAAGCACACAGCGGGTTGGGGGCGCCGGCGCCGGGCAGAGGCTTTTCGAGGAGCTTGGTGGCCGCGGAAACCACCAACACATCCAGGCCTTTGATGGGAATCCGGTCTCCGGGTTTGACGGCGGTGTAGTCGCCTTTGTCGCGCACTTCGGCGTAGGCCTTGTAACGGCCCTCGACGCCTTTGCCGGTGCTCTGGAGCGGGCCGTGATCCACGAAATGCCGGACGGGGATTTTGGAAACCAGCAGCGGCACATCGCCCAGGTGGTCGATGTCGTAGTGCGAAATCACCAGGTAGTCGATCTGCTTCAGTCCGGCCGCCTGGACGGCTTCCAGAATCCGGTTCACGTCCCGGCCGTTGAATCCGGGCCATCCCGCATCGAATAGCAGCGATTCCCCGGATGTCGATACGGACAGGACAGCCTTACCGCCCTCGACGTCGATGACATAGACATCCAATGTCTGGGCCGCGGAAGCCGCCGGCACGAACAGCAGAGGCCCCAGAAGAGGTCCCAGAAGAGGCAAAAGATACCTGGCAGCGATTGTCACGCCGAGTATTGTAACGAATGTCATATCCCTGCTGTATCATCGACGGGTGGCCCAAACGATTCGCATCTCGATTCCCGATGACGCGCCGCCGGTTTTGCGGCCGAGCGCCGCTTGGCCGGCCCTGGCGGCTCGCGTCGAGCTCGATTATTGGGATACCCTGCCCGGCTCCGAAGAAGCCCTCATCGAACGGATCGGCGCGGCCGAAGCGGTGCTCAACATCCGCTCGTCTTCGAAGTTCACGGAGCGGGTGTTCGCCGCGCGGCCGCAACTGCGCCTGCTTTCGGTATGGGGAACGGGCACCGACCACGTGGACCTGGCCGCCGCCGCGCGCCACTGGGTCACGGTGACCAACACGCCGGGCGTGTCCGCCGTCTCCATCGCCGAGCACACCCTGGCGCTGCTGCTGGCGGTGGCGCGGCGCATCCCGCAGGTGGATGCCGCCACGCGCCGCGGCGAATGGGCCAAGGGCCAATCGGTGGAGCTGCGCGGCAAGACCTGCGGGGTGATCGGGCTGGGCGCCATTGGGAGCGAGTTCGCCCGTCTGGCGGCGGCGCTGGGGATGCGCGCGATCGGCTGGACCATCCACCCGCGGCCGTTTCCCGGCGTGGAGATGGTGGAACTCGGCGAACTCTACCGTACGAGCGACGTGCTCAGCCTGCACCTGCGGCTATCGCCCGAAACCGAAGGCTTTCTCGGTCCCAGCCAGTTCGCGCTGCTCAAGCCCGGCGCCATTCTGCTGAACACGGCGCGCGGCGGATTGATGGACGAAGCCTCGCTCGTGGAAGCGCTCGCCACGGGCCGTCTGGGAGGCGCCGGCCTGGATGTGTTCGCCCGCGAGCCGCTGCCGGCGGGCCATCCGTTGGCAGCGCTGCCCAACGTGGTGATGACGCCGCATTGCGCCGGCATCACGCCCGAGGCGCTGGAAGCCGGCCTGCGCATGGCGGTGGAGAATATCTGGCGGTTCGTGGAGGGACGGCCGGAGCACGTGGTCGGGCCGTAGATGCTTCCGCGGCACGGCACACGAAAAAGACCACTCCCTACGGTCGTGGCTCGGAAAGGCCTTGCATCTGAGCCGCGACCGAAGGGAGCGTTCCGAACGCGGCTACCGGCCCATCCGTTCGACGCTACTGCCACTTGCGCTCCCAACCGCGCCACCACTCGGTGTTTTCCAGGTTCAAGGCATCCCACAAGCGGTTGATCGCCCGCGGGTCTTTGGCTAGCGCGGCCGTGCGCGTCACCTCGGCGGGCACCGGCACAAGCTCGGCGAAGCGGTCGAACACGCGCCCGCGATCGGCGGCGGGGACGCGGGTCACCAGGTGCCACAGCGTCAGGCCGTCGCGCGGGCGCGCATTCGAGAGCAACGCGGCCAGCGCCCCTTCCTGGCCGGCTTCGAACGCCGCCAAAGCCTGGCGGAAGGGATCCGCGGCGTCTTCGAAATAAGGGATGCCCGGCCCGCCGTGCTTGCGCGTGACGCACTCGGCGCCCGCCGGAATGAAGGCTTCATAATCGCCGGCTTGGAAGGCCACCCAGCCCATCGAAACGCGCAGCAGGCCGTCGCCCGAAGAGTTCACCGTGAGGGTGTATTCGCAGCCCAGATCGACCGCCCGCGCTGAGGGCGTATCCACCACGAACTCGCGCGGGCGCGCCCAGATGAAGGCGTGCAGGCTGCCGATTTGCAACTCGACCTTGCGGCTGCTCGCAGCGCGCAATGTGGAATCCGGGCCGATATCGAGCCGGCCCACGGAACCTGCTTCCAGCGTGAGGTCTCCGGCGGGTCCGGTTCGCAGAACCTGGCCGGCTCCGAGCGCCATGGAGACCGCGGCCGCCTGGCCGCCGAGGCGCACCGAGCCTTCCATACGGGAGATCTGCCAGGCGGTGGGCGGCGCCGGGGCCAGTCTCATTTGCCAGGCCGATAGAGCGATCAGCACGGAGGCCGCCGCGGCCATCCACCGCAGGCGGGGCCGCGGCGCCGCCGCCAGCGGGTAACAGTGCGGCGCAGCGGCCGGCCGGTAACCAAGCGGCGCCAGGGTCCTTTCCAGACGCGCGATTTCCGGATCGGGCGGTCCGGAACGGTCCCACAGGTAATCTTCCTTCATTTTGCTTCCATGCCTCCCAACAACTCCCGTAGCATCTTCATTCCGCGGCACAGGTTGACGCGCACCGAGTCCGGCGTGAGGCCCGTCCGCAGCGCGATCTCCGGCCCGGTCATGCCTTCTACCAGCCGCAGGATGAGGGTCTCGCGATAGGCTTCGGGCAGCCGGCGCACCACATCCAGGACCAGGAAAGCGTCTTCCACCGCACCTTTGGCGGGTTGCCTCTCGGCTTGCCTTTCATCCAGCGCCACGCGTTCGCGCGAGCCGCGAAAGTGGTCCATGGCCCGGTTGCGCGCGATGGCTGCCAGCCAGCCTGGGAAGGCCGCCACGGCGCGCAGCCCGGAGAGTTGCTTCATGGCCGAGATGAACACGTCCTGCACCATATCTTCGGCCTCCGCCGGCGGCACGCGCCCCAACAGGATGCCGTGCACCATGCGCGCGTAGCGCACGTACAACTCGCCGAAGGCCGCGCGGTCGCCGGCTGCCGCGGCGCGGACCAGTCCCAGGTCTTCGGAGGAATTCGTGGACACCAGCATCATCATAACGGGCCTCCGGGGGGTGCCCCCTGGGCCCGCCGCGCGAGCCATCATGAGGGGAAGACGGCGTGGCGGGGGAAAGCGTTAACGGCGGGGAGTTCCGGGAACGGGGACCCTGGGAATTTGCGGGTCACAGAGCCGCGACCGTCACGGAGCGGTTGTCATCGCGGCGGGCGGTCATTGGTTCAGGAGTCATCGGCTCAGGAGGCTCAGGCGGATCAGGTCTTCCTCGGTCCAGCCGGCCTGGTTGATCATTTCTTTGAGCGTCCCGATGGGAAGGTGTCCGATGACGCATGGAAGGTCACCGTCACGCGCCGCCCGTCAGGATGCTGGTAGCGCTGGTGGCTCCCTTTCTGGCGGCGATACAAAACGCCGTCCCGAGCCAGGGCGCCGATGATCTCACGCGCGGTGAGGTTGCGCAGTGATCGGTAGTCGACGGCCATCGCTCAGACGGTAACCGCTACGCGGGTATCGGGGAGAATCTCTACGTCTTCTCCGAAGCCTTCGGGGATGACAATGCCGTCTTCCTGCAACTCCTCGACGATCATTTCCGCGACTTCCTGGATGTGCTTATACGCCTCTTCGCGCGTATCTCCCCACGTCGAAGCGCCATACGCCCGCAATGCGGGGCAATAGGCGTGCCAGCGGTCCTCGTCCGGCTCCACAATGACTTTGAAGGTGTAGGTCTTCATGCTAAAAGGGTATGTTAATTCCAGTGTAGATCCCCGGCTATTCTCATGTGAGGTAGACCAATCCCTGCCGAAACAGGCAGTCCTTCGCCGAAACCTTACGCCTATACGGTACTTGAGAGTACCGATATGTGAGGGTTGGTGTCTCATGCCGCCAAGGTGGTTCCTTCGGTTCTGGACAGGTCAAGCCGGTCGCGGATGAATTTCACGAGGATTGAGATTTTGGCGGCAGTCGCGAG
>JBKQPR010000201.1:0-11647 GCA_052144935.1 Bryobacteraceae bacterium | reverse complement strand
GGTCGCGCCGCGCCATGGTCCGGGCTTCGTCGAAGATCTCGCCGTCGACGATCAGGCGGTCTCCCGGCTTCATGCACTGGGCCACGTAGCGGATCTCCGCCAGAGGGTCGAACGCCCCCATCGTATTGCCCGAAAACACCAGCACCCGGGGCGCCTCGGCGGCATCCGCCGCATACACCAAGTGGACGGGGCTGGAAATGTCGGCCTTGATCCCCACCGCTTCGTCGATATCGTCGTCGTCAGCCCCGCCGCAGGCCCTTTCGAGCATGGCTTGGCTGGCGTCCACCGGGAAGTAGGCGCATTCGCGCCCGGCGTCTTTGAGCGCCCCCATCAGCAGGCGGTCGCGGGCCCCGTCGCCGGCTCCGAAGCTGATCACCGGAATCAGCCCGTCGAAATGGTGGGTCAGCGCCGCCGCATGACCCGCCAACCTTCCCCAGGTCTCCGCCAGGCCACCGTAGAGTTCCGCGTTGGCCGCCAGCGCCTGCCACTCCTCCACCGACCGGGGAAACCAGTAAAAGAACTTCTCGGGAAGGTCGCGCGCCTCCATGGCCTCGGCGAATTCCTGCGCGATATCCGTTTCTGCAAGAACGACTTCCACTCTCATAAGGAACCCCTATTATAGGCGGTCGCACGCGCGCCCTGGCCGATTCTTTCCGGGTCAAGGGCGGTTCCGCGGCCCAACCCCGCTGGCGGGCCCCCAGCGGCATGCCGCGGCGCTGAAACCGATCGCGGGCGTGTCTCATCTAAAATCGTTGGAACTCCAGGCGAACTCTCAGGGTCGGTCCGTATCCCTGGACCCCTGCGATCCGGTGCATGCGATCGAGTCCTGCCCGGCGGCGAGAGCCAACGCCTCGACTGGCTTAATGGACTGGCACATTATCAATCATCGCGATTACATCGACGGCCCTTTTGAAAGTTACGAGGCCGCCCTGAGGGAGGCCTGCGCGTTGGGTAAGGAAACGCGCCTCGAGCCGCGGGTGCGCCGGCGTGCCCAAGGATTCTTCGTCTACCGTCCGCCTTACGACCGCCAGGAGCACTGGCAAGCCGAGTACTGGATCTGCACCAAAGAGGCGGCCATCGCGCAAGGCATACCCGAAGGGATCTTCGTACAGCCACTCACGGAAAGCTGGTCCTGAACCGGCTTCCCCTCGACTGCCGGGAACCGGCCGCCTCGCTGTGGTTTCTAAGTCAGGATGATGCTGTCTCACGACTTGACTTACGGCGCGCGCGCATTGGCCCGCCGGCCCGGTTTCACCCTTGCCGCGGGCCTCTCGCTGGCCCTCGGGATTGGCGCCACGACCGCCGTCTTCACCGTTCTCAACGCGGTGGCCCTGCGCCCCTTGCCGTACGTCCAAGGCGACCGCCTGGTCTGGATGACCCAACTGGTCAAGGCCAACACCACCGACGACATCACCATCACCTCGGATTTTCTCGAATGGCGGCGGCAGAACGGCTCCTTCACCGATCTGGCCGCTTACTGGTACGTCTCCCGCAATCTGTCCGGGGCGACGGAGCCTGCCGAACTCCAAACCGCGCGAGCTTCAGCGTCGCTGCTGCCGATTTTGGGCGTGCAGCCTGCACTGGGCCGCAACTTCCTGAAGTCCGAGGACTACAAGGCCCGCGACGCGGTGGCGCTGGTGAGCGATGGCCTGTGGCGGCTGCAGTTCGCGGGCGACCCGAAAATCATCGGCCAGCCGATCACGCTGGATGGCCGCCAGTACACCGTGGTGGGCGTCCTGCCGCGCGACTTCGTGTTCCCCGGGCCTGACGCCGTCGAGGCGATCACGCCGCTGGCCAAAGACGAAGCCGCCGAGCTCGACCACACGGCCGGATCGTTTGTCCGCAATGTGGTAGGGCGTCTGCGGCCCGGCGTTTCGCTGGAACAGGCGCACGCCGAGCTGAACGCCATCCAAAGCCATTTGCCGCTGCCGCCCTTCAAGCCGACCATCACCATCCTGATGATGCCGTTGCGCGAGCGCCTGTTCGGCAATGCCGCCAAGGCCGGGTTGGTGCTGGTAGCGGCGGCCGGGTTCCTGCTGCTGATCGCGTGCGCCAACGTCAGCCACCTGCTGCTGGTGCGGCTGATGGAGCGTGACCGCGAGCTGGCCATCCGCACGGTGCTGGGCGGGTCGCGCAGGCGCTTGGTGGCGCAGCTTCTGACCGAGAGCGGCCTGCTGGGGGCGCTGGCCTCGGGGGCCGGGATTCTGATCGCGTATGCGGCGCGCTATCCGCTGATGACGTGGAGCCCTTACCGCGTGGCGGGCTTCGAGAGCCTGCCGTTCGATGGCCGCGTGCTGGGCTTCGCGGTGGGTATAGGCATGCTCACCACCCTGCTGTTCGGCCTGGCGCCGGCTTTTCGCGCCACCGAGATCCGCCTGGCGGAGGCCATCAAAGTGGGCGCGGGCCCGGTGATCGGGGGCCGCGGCACGATGCGCATCCTGTCGCTGATCGCGGCCGGTGAAATCGCCACGCTGTGCATTCTGGCAACCGGCGCGGGCCTGACGATCCAGAGCTTCTGGAAAATGCGCTACGTGAACCTGGGCTTCCAACCCGACCGGCTGGTCGCAGCCACGCTGAATCTGTCGAGCCCCCGCTACCGGGACCGGGCGCAACAGTTCGCCTTCGTGGAACAGCTTCTGGAGCGGGCCCAAGCCATCCCCGGGGTGCAAGCCGCCACGGTCACGCAAGCCACCGAATTGCCGCCCGGCATCTGGCATGCTACCAATCTGTTCTTGATCGAGGGCCGCCCTAGGCCGCCGCAGGGGCAGGTGCCGTTTGCGCGCTACCCGGTGGTGACGGCGGGATACTTCGGCATTATGGGGGTGCCGCTGCTGCGGGGCCGGCTGATCCGGGATTCCGACGCCGAAAACGCCGCGCCCGTGGTGGTGGTGAACCAGGAGTTGGTACGCCGTGACTTCGCCAGGGAGAATCCGCTGGGGCAGCATGTTCGCATGGGGCCGCCCAACAGCCCGCACTACGAGATTGTAGGGGTGGTAGGCAACGTCAAGGGCTCCGGACTGGCGGCCGCGCCGGAGCCGGCCATGTACCTGCCCTACCGCCAGACGCAGGGGCTCTCGGAACTCGGCATATTGCTGCGGTGCGCGCTGGACCCGGCCGTGGTGGCGAAGGAACTGCGGCGCGTGGTCGCCGGTCTGGACGCCAACCAGCCGGTGGCCACGGTGGAGACTGTGAACGCCCGGCTGAGCGAATCGGTCTCCAAGCCGCGCTTCACCACCGTGATGCTGGGATTTTTCGCCGGTCTGGCGGCGTTGCTGGGGATTCTCGGGGTCTACGGGGTGATGAGCTGCCGGTCTGCCTGGCAGGCGCGCGAGTTGGCGGTGCGGCAGGCGCTGGGAGCGCAGCGGGGCGATGTGATCGGCCACGTGCTGCGGCAGGGCGCCGGCATGATCGTGCCGGGTGTGGCGGCCGGAGTGCTTGGTTCGCTCGCGCTCGGCCGGTTGATCGCCAGCCTGCTCTACGAGGTGCGGGCGAATGACCCGTGGACGCTGGCGGCGGTGGCGGCCGGCGTGGCGGCGGTCGCGCTGGCGGCCTGTTGGATTCCCGCCGTGCGCGCGGCACGTGGGGATCTGGTTACGGCCCTGCGGCAGGAGTAATGGCGCATAGACTCTCCCTGCCGGGGTACGGGCCCGGTACTTCAGTGCCGGTTTGTCCACCGGTCCGGGCGCTAGCACTCGTCCCGGCGCTTGCTGCTAACGCCCGGCGGCTGCGGCTGTTCGCTGACGGCTCCACTGGTCGAGCGCGTCGGTCTTCCGGACAGTCTTGAACGCCGCAGCGCCCGGGAAATCGGCTGCGTCGGCAAGCACCGCCGGACGCCGCCGATCGACCCGCGCCGGCCAAAGTCCCACCCCGGTCCCGCCATCGGAAAACCGGCCACCCTTGGCGAACTGACCACCCTCGCCCACCCCCCGTTCGCAAACTTCGCGAACTTTCTTTACGCTTCCAACTCTAATCGTTCCAATCACTTACCAGCCCGCGCCGCTTTCTTCCCCGCCGCCCTCCCCCTGCCCGCCGGATACAATATGGCTTCGGGAGGGCTTCGCGAGAGCGATTTCGCCCCGAAGAAAGCGGATTCGGGACATGATGTCCTGTGCGCCCTGGGTTAACTCCTCTGTTTTCAGCAAAACCTTCCAGAAATCGGGACATTGATGTCCCGAATGGGTTCGTTATGGAAGAAAGCTCGATCCGGGGTCTATGGCAACGCTTTCGGCTTGGCCCGAAGGGTCCAGCGTACGAGTAACGCCCTACCCGTGGAATCGCCACTCGCAGTCCGGTCGGGCTTATGGAACGCCTGTGTAATTCTGGCCCAGGGGCAACCCCGGATTGGCCTCCCCACGTCAGCCGGCAGAATGTACGGTATTGGATATCCCTTTCACTCACCTACCGCTTCGCCGGGTAGCCCGGGCTGCGCCCGGTGGGCTGCCCCGCCACAAGATCTGGCGGTCGGGTGAGTCAAGGGGATACCCAGTTGTAGGGTTATTCTTGCGCGGTTCCTGAGTGCGGCGCCCGGCCGCGCCGTGTTATCGCTGGCTGGCTTCGCCCGCCGCCACGCGCTGGTTGAACTCCGCCGATTTGCGGCGCGGGATGGTCAGAGGCCGCCAATCCTGGTGCGCGAAATGCTTCGCCAACAGCACGACCTGGCCCACGTGCATGGCATAATGCGCCAACTGCCGGTTGATGGCCTGCATCACCGAATGGGCTTCGCCGCGAATGTAGACGGTGCGGCCCAGGTCGGCGTCCGAGAGCGGCTCTAGCGCCTGAAAGACACGCGCCCATCCTTCCTCCCACATTTCCAGGAGAGCCGCGCGCGTGGCCGGAGGGTCTTCGAATTCGGTGTCCCGGTTGCGGTCGGGCTTCTCGCCATCAGTGGTGAGGAAGTCCGTCCAGCGCGACCGCATGTTGCCTGCAATGTGCTTCACGATCAGCGCAATCGAGTTCGATTCGGCGTCGAGCGTAGTGAAAAGCTGCTCGTCGGGAACCTGTTCGATGGCCCGCTCGGCCAGCTTCTTGAAACTGCGGAACAAGGACAGAGAATCGGCCAGATAGGAGGCGGTGAATTCGTGCGCCATGGCTCTATTTTACGATGGTCCTTACGCCGGGCGGTCGGCCTCAGTGGGCCGGAAAGCACTGGCCGGCGGCTTGGTACTCTTGGGAGGTCATTTGGATGCGGATTTCCTTGAGCGTCCCGTCTTCCGTGATTACCTGGGCGGTGGGCGGATCGCGCTGCTCGTTCAACACGGCGCGGTACAGACTTTGGGGGTAGAGGCCCATCTTACTCTTGCCGTAATCGGTGCTGCCGAAGAAGTAATAGAGAGCCACCATATGCAGCTCCGCTTTGTGCTCCGATTTCCAGAGATAGCCGCCGCAGGGAATGTCTTCAGGGAAAAGGCGCTTGGCCGGGGAGGTGCGGTGCAGCGCATTTTCGCGCTCGCGAGGGTAGTCATCGGTCTGCGCGGCGGCCAGCGACACGAGCAGCACACAGAACCCGAGCTTCATGACAATTCGACACCGCGGGAAGAAGGGAAGTTCCCCGGAAGGATAGCGGCCCGCGAGCGACTGGGGGCGGTGGCCAAAAACGCGCTCCGCCGGATGGTTGAAGCATTCCCCCGGCGCTTCCTGCGATCGACGCCGGCAAGGAGACAGAAGTCATGAGCCAGAAGCAAACCCGCGCCGGTGCAGAGAGGGCGCGCAACGATTTCCGGCGGTTTGTTGGGAGCGGCCTGCCGTCCCAGTGTGCGGACGCGCCGCGTGGCAAGGCCATTCGCGATATGCCCGCCAGGAAAGACCAGTGAGAGGATTCCAGCCTCGTCTCGACACTTGTTTGCGATTGCGACGCAGGGGGTGCCCTGGGCCCAGGCGGGCGCCGGCATGAGTGCCGACGCGCCCAAGGGGCACCCCGGCAGGAGTGCCTGCGCCGCAGCGCGTGGCGTCCGCATCCAAGCCGATCGCTGATCCGATAGCTTCCCACTGCTACCTGCTAGCCTGGAATCGATGAGCCTCTTCACTCCCCTCACCATCCGCGAAGTCACCTTCCGCAACCGCATCGCCGTCTCGCCGATGTGCCAGTATTCCAGCCAGGACGGGTTTGCCTCCGACTGGCACTTGGTCCACCTGGGCAGCCGCGCCGTGGGAGGCGCCGCGTTGGTGATGACCGAAGCCGCCGCCGTCGAGCCGCGCGGCCGCATTTCTCCCCAGGACCTGGGCGTCTGGAAGGACCAGCACATCGAATTTCTGGCGCGCATCGCCCGCTTCGTGCGCCAGCAGGGCGCCGTGCCCGGCATTCAGATCGCCCATGCCGGACGCAAAGGCAGCACGCGGCGGCCCTGGGAGGGCGCCGGTCCGGTCGCGCGCGAAGACGGCGGCTGGCAGCCGGTAGGTCCCAGCGCGGTTCCGTTCCGCCCAGAAGATCCGGTTCCCGCGGTGCTCTCGCGCGACGAAATCCATGCCATCGTGACGGCCTTCGCCGCCGCTGCCACGCGCGCGCTCGAGGCCGGATTTCAAGTGGTCGAGATTCACGGCGCGCACGGCTACCTGATCCACGAATTCCTTTCGCCGCTGGCGAACTTCCGCCAGGACGAATACGGAGTCAGCCTGGAAAATCGCATGCGCCTCGCGCTGGAGACCGCTGCCGCGGTGCGCGCCGCCTGGCCCGAGCGCCTGCCCTTGTTCCAGCGCATCTCGGCCACCGATTGGGCCGAGGGCGGCTGGACGCCCGAGGAATCCATCGAGCTGGCCCGCCGCCTGCGCGGCCTGGGAGTGGACCTCATCGACTGCTCGTCCGGCGGGCAGGTGATGCACCAGCAGATCCCGCTGCGGCCGGGATACCAGGTTCCATTCGCCGAGAGCATCCGCCGCGAAACCGGCATCCTCACCGGCGCGGTCGGGCTGATTACCACGGCGCAACAAGCCGCCGCGATCATCGACCAGGGCCGGGCCGACATGGTGCTCTTGGCGCGCGAGTTCCTGCGCGATCCGTATTTCCCGCTGCACGCCGCGCGGGCGCTCGGAGCGGAATGCGCGCCGCCGGTGCAATACGGGCGCGCGTTCTGACCGCGGCCGGTTTCCAGCAGCCTATTTCTTCAGACCTGCCTGCCAGTTCAGCACCACGGTGTACGGCTCCGGTCCGATCTTGGACGCCGGCACGAGAAAGCGCTTGCCGTCGGCGGTGGAATCCCAAGGGCTAAGACGCCCCAGCGAGCGGAACAGGGTTCCGAGCGGCTGGGGCTTCCCGGCCCGGAACTCTGGCTTGGTCGCAATTTCGACCGCCATTAGCCCTTCGCGAGAACGATAGTAGAGTTCCCGGCCGTCACCCCGCCAGCGCGGGTCATACCCGTATCCATTGGAGACTTGCCACTTGCCACTCGCCTCCACAGCCGTCCCAGCGGAGTTCGTTGAAAATGACCGGACGTACACCTCGAACTGGCCGGACTCATCCGAGATGTAGGCCACCCAATGTCCGTCGGGGGAAAAGAGAGCCCCAGCCTCGTCGAACCCCGTGACCAGGAATGGAACAGGTTTCTTGTCACCCTCCATAGGGAGCACCCAGATACCGTACTTCGTTTTCGGGTTATACACGGTATACAGCAGGAAACGTCCGTCGCGCGACCAACTCGTGGCATACTTCTCCTCGCTGGACTTGAGCAGAACCTCCTCATCTTTCACGCCGCTCACCGGCTTCTGATACAGGTTGTACGGGCCGTCCCGATTGGAGCTAAAGATTATGCTGCCCCCATCCGGCGACCAGACCGGACTTTCGTCTTTCGCCGAACCGAACGTAAACCGCGTGATTCTGCCGCCTTTAGAGAGATCCAGCAGCCAGACGTTTGAGGCCTGACCGCTCTTCTTGATCACGGCCACACGCGTTCCATCCGGCGAGAGCGCCAGATCTCGATAATTGCCCGGCTCCCCGATGGCCTCCAGGACCTTGCCCTCCCGGTCGCACCAGGTGAGCTGCTGCTCTGACGCTGCGCTTCGCTGGAACACCAGGACGTCATTGGCCGAGGCTGAAAAGGCTCCTAAGCCGCCGTTGCCGCCGCGGGCGTCAGCCACCTCCTCGGCGACGGGCGCCGCCTGCCCTTTCAGCTCCATCCGGCGGTTATCGAAAGGCTGCGCCAGCAACGTTCCGTCGCGCATAAAAAGCAGATAGCCGGTGGCCGGGTCCGCCGAGGGCGCGTACACGGGCAACCAATGGCTGGCCACCAAGGGTTTGGAAATCTGTTGGTCGGGTTTGGCGTCCACGGAGCCGAGATAAATGGCGTCCTTCTCAGGGTCGGCTGAGCTACGTTTGTAGACGAAATGACGCCCGTCCGGCAGGAAGGAGGGCTCGGCGTGGCTATCTTCCTGGCGCGCGGGATCAAGTGCCGTGATCTGAGTCGGCACTCCGCCGGTGGCAGGAACTCGGAATAAGCCGCCCGGAATTGCGCCGAAGACGATCAAGTCGTCCCGGTTCCATGCGCCCGCTCCCCAACTGCCGGAAAAATCCGTCACAGTCTGGGTAGGACCGCCAGTCGCCTCGATCTTCTTGACCTTGTTTTGGAATGCATACCCGATAAAGCGGCTGTCCGGGGACCAGGAGGGTGAGCCGTCGGCAGCCGTTAAATCGCGCGATTCTCCCGACTCCAGGTAATGAACCCAAAGCCGTCCGCCCACCAGGAAGGCCAGCTTACGGCCATCGGGTGACAAGTTCAGGTAAGGCCCTAGCGTGGTGTTTTCCGGAGCTGGGATCTGAAAACGCAGGGTCGCCGCGGGAACGCGCGGTCTTTCCCGGAAGTGCACATACGCGACCGGACCCAGGTCCACCGCCAGCACGGCCGCCACGATCCAACCCAGCCATTGCCGGCGAGCGGTTCGGGGTACTGGCGCCGGCGCGGTTTCGAGCGGCGGCTCACCCGCGAGCGCCGCATCAATGGCGACCCGCGCCTCCCCGATGGCTTGCAGCCGGTTCTTCACGTTGCGATCCAGGCAGCGGCGCAACAGGCTTCGGATTCCCGCCGGCGTCTCGCGCGGCAATTTATCGAAGTCGATGGGGCCGCGCAGCACGTCCGCCAGCGTGTGCGAGACGGTCTCGCCGTCGAACAGTTGACGGCCGGTCAGCAGCTCCCACAGCACCACCCCGAACGACCAGATGTCCGCCCGCTTATCGGCCGGCTTCCCCACGGCTTGCTCCGGGCTCATGTACGCCGCCGTGCCCAGGATAGTGCCCAGTTGGGTCGCCGCCATCGTCAGGGTGGGCGAGTTGTCTGGATTCGCATCGCCCGCCGGCCCCGGCGTCACCGCGGCCAGTCCGAAATCGAGCACCTTCACCACGCCGGGGCGCCCGCTGGCGGGCCCCGTGATCTTTACATTGGCCGGCTTCAGATCGCGGTGCACGATGCCCTTTTCGTGCGCCGCTTCCAGGGCGTCGGCGATCTGGCGGGCGTAGGTCAGAGCCGTCTCGACCGGCAGCGGGCCTTGGGGCGACTCGCCCTCGACCAGTTCCATGATCAGCGCTTCGCCTTCCACGCCGTAGAGCTGGGCGATGTGGGGATGGTTCAGCGAGGCGAGCACCTTGGCCTCGCGCTCGAACCGGGCCAGCCGTTCGGGATCGCGCGCCAGCACCGCCGGAAGAACCTTGACCGCTACTTCCCGATCGAGCTTGGTATCGCGCGCGCGATACACTTCCCCCATCCCGCCTGCGCCGAGGGGTGCGAGGATCTCGTAAGGGCCCAGGCGAGTTCCGGAAGCCAGCGGCATAAGGCGGTCAAGTGCCGAGGTGGGCCCGCACGGCGCGCGAGATCTCCGCGCAAGTGCTCTTCAATTCGGGCACCAGGCTCTTGGCGCGGGCCAGATCCATGCGGAAAACCGGTCCCGAAACGCTGACGGCCGCGATCACGCGCCCTTCCGGACCTTCGACCGCCGCGCCGATGCAGCGGCCCTCCTCCTCATTCTCCTGGTTGTCCAGCGCCCAGCCCTGTTGCCGCACCTTTTGAATCTCGGCCATCAGCGCGGTTTTGGTGGTGAGGGTCGCTTCGGTCAGCTTGGGCAGGCCCTTGACGCGGATCAGCCGCGCCACTTCCCTATCCGGCATCCCGGCCAGCAGCACCTTGCCCAGCGCGGTCGAGTGGGGCAATCGCCGGTTCCCGATCTTGGACGACATGCGCACCGCCTGCGGGCTTTCCACGGTGTTGATCACCACCACTTCGCCCGCGTCCAGGAGGCCAAGGTTGACGGTCTCCTTGCACGCATTCACCAGCCGTTCGAGCAACGGCTGGGCAACGCGGTTGAGCACCTGCTCCACCGCCTCGGTGCGCTGCAGGTCGAACATCTTTTTGGCCATGCGATAGCTGCCGTCGGCGCCGCGGTCCAGGTATCCGCGGCCTTCCAGGGTGGTCAGAATCCGGTAGACGGTGGCTTTGGGGAATTCCACCTTGCGAGCCAGATCGGCCAGCTTATACCCCGCATCGGCGGTCTTGATGGTCTCCAGAATGTCCAGTGTTTTGTGGAGCACCCGCACGCCCATGGGTTCCACTTCGGGTTTCATCGTTTCACATTGTAGTACACTGGGCCGGCTCAGCGGCATTTCGAACGATGGCGCGGCAGTGCAGTGCCCGGCTTCAATGCCGCACCACCATTCCCGGCAGCGCGTTGGTCATCTTGCCTTCCTCGATCACCGGGACCCCGTTCACCAGCACAAACCGCATCCCCACGGACAGCTTGTTGGGCTCCGCGAAGGTGGCCTCATCGTGGATCTCATCGGGATCGAAGATCACCACGTCCGCCCACATGCCCGCCTTCAGGACGCCGCGGTCCGCGAAGCGCATGCGCGCGGCGGGCAGCGCGGTGAATTTGCGGATGGCGTCTTCCAGGGTCAGCTTCTTCTCGTCGCGCACGTACTTGCGCAGGATCCGCGGAAAGGTGCCGTAGGCCCGCGGATGCGGGTGCTCCTTGCCCAAGAGGCCGCCGGGCGCGGTCCCTTGCGAATCGTTGCACACCGAGACCCATGGCTGCTGGAGCGCCAGCGCCACATCCGGCTCCGACATCCCGAACACCGCCACGTTGGTGAAGGCCTCGTCTTCAATCAGCAGATCGAAGACCGTGTCGATGGGGTCTTTGTTCCACAGCCTGGCGATTTCCGCGATGGTCTTCCCCTGCAGCGGCAACAGCTTGGGATTCTGCACCACCGCCACCATGATGGCTTCGGGCCCGGGCACCTCCTGCCACTCGTTGTCCCAGGCGCCGCCGGGGGTCAGCATTTCTTTGCGGATGCGCGCGCGGAGCCCCGAGTCCTTCAGCCGCTCGATCAGCTTCTTGTCGCCGCCATCGTGGGCCCACGGCGGAATCACGGCCGAGAATGAATTGAACCAGGCGGTGTAGGCGTAGGTGTTGGCGCCCACATCCAGACCGCTGCGCCGCGCCTCTTCGATGCGCGCCACGATCTGCGGCATGCGCCCCCAATTGGGCTTGCCGGCGGCCTTCAGGTGCCAGATCTCGACCGGTATGTGCGCCTCGCGCCCGATGCGAAAGGCCTCGTCCAGCGCGCTCAGGACGGCGTCGCCCTCGTTGCGGATGTGCGAGGCGTAGATGCCGCCCAGCTTGGCCGCTTCGGCCGCCAGGGCGATCAGCTCTTCGGTCGAGGCGTAGGGCGCGGGCG
>JBKQPR010000200.1:0-26013 GCA_052144935.1 Bryobacteraceae bacterium | reverse complement strand
GCCGGAGGCTTTTCGGTTGCTGGCCCCCCAAAGGGGCCTGATCGCAACCGCTCAAAAACCGGTCCCGCGCGCCGCACGCTGCTGATCGGGCCGGTTGCGCCCGACAGCGCACGAACGGCATACTCCCGGATACGTCAAACTTCTACTGCCTCCCAGGCAGAGCCGGGGGATCTCCCAACTGATTAGCCGGGACGCCACGCTAGCTATTATAGTGTCCGCCCATGTGGCGCTGCATCTCCTCCAACGTATATCCCTTGGTCTCCGGATACAGGGCCAGGACCACGAAGAACTGCACCACCGTCATGGCCGCGAAGAAGACGAAGGGGGCGCCGCGGGACAGGGCCGCCAGCGAGGGGAAGGTGAACGAGATCAGCGCGTTCATGACCCAATGCGTGAAGCTTCCGAGACTTTGCCCTTTGGCTCGCACGGGAGTGGGGAAGACTTCGCTGAGATACACCCAGATCACGGCGCCCTGCGAAAAGGCGAAGAATCCGATGAAACCGACCAGGCACCAGAGCAGCAATTCCTGGTGCGACCCGCTTAGGAATATGGCGGCCACGCCAGCCAGCGCCACGCTGGTTCCGGCTGCGCCGATCAGCAGCAACTTCCTGCGCCCCATGCGGTCGATCACCGACATCGCCACAATCGTGAAGAGCAGATTGGTAGCGCCCACCGCGACCGCTTGCAAATCGCCCGAGACCTTGTTAAAGCCGGCGGCCGCAAAAATTTCGTTGAGGTAGTAAAGGATCGCGTTGATCCCGGAAAGCTGGTTGAACATGCCGATGGAAACCGCCAGGAACATGGGGAACCGGTATTTGCGCTGGAAGAGCGGCTCGCCCGAGGACCCCTGTGTGGAACTGACGGAGGCGACGATCTCCTCCAGGTCCTTGCGGTAATCCGGATCGCCGGTCGAGCGCAGCACATCCTCGGCCTCCCCGGTGCGCCCCTTTTGCGCCAGCCAGCGCGGGCTTTCGGGAATCGCCAACAGCATCAGACAGAAAAAGGCCGCGGGGATGGCCGCGACGCCCAGCTTCCAGCGCCATTCGGCATCGCCCAGCCCCATGGTGCCGACGAGGTAATTGGAAAAATAGGCCAGCAGAATGCCGAACACGATGTTGAACTGGAAGAAGCCTACCAACTTGCCGCGGGACTGGGGAGGAGCGATTTCGGCGATGTACATGGGACCGAGCACGGAGGAGGCGCCGATGCCCAGCCCTCCGATGAAGCGCGCGGCGACCAGCGAGTTCCAGCCGAATGCGAAGGCGCATCCCAGGGCGGAGATCAGATACAGCACGCCGGTGATGCGAAGGCTGGCGCGCCGGCCGTAGCGATCGCCCGGAATTCCGCCGAACATGGCGCCCAGAATGGTGCCGACCAGCGCGGCGGAAACCGTAAGACCGAGGGTCCAGGGAGTGAGCGAATACTGGATCTTCAGCGCGGAAGTGACGCCGGAGATCACGGCCGTATCGAAGCCGAAGAGCAGCCCGCCGAGCGCCGCCACCACCGAGCTTCGGATCAGATAAGCGTTCATTTGCATGCGCGATCCAGTTGGGGCAATCCGCATCATAGCACCGCGCTGGTTTTGGGGGCGGGAACGTCCTCACCGCGGAGCATCTTGACTGGGGCGGGCCCCGGTCTGGTGGGGAAGGAAACAGTGCCTTCGACCGTGCCATTTTCGGGACCAGAACACGTACGTATAACCCCTTTGTTTCCAACAGCCGATATTCTTGTTTCTTAGGATACGCGGAGAAAACGGAGGAAGCGCGGAGAGAGCAGAGAAGAGTCTGAGGAGTCTTCTCCGCGCTTCCTCCGTTTTCTCCGCGTCTCCGCGGTGAATAAGTTTGTCACAAAACGCGCGATAATGGACGGAGCACAGAACAGGAGTGTTGCATGTCCGAAAACGATCCTCTTCGCCGGGATTTTCTCAAGACCGCGGGCGCGGCCGGGCTAGCCCTCAATGCCGCCGCCTCGGCCTTCGGGAAGTCCGCCACCAAATCGTCCGCGGGCCGTGTCATCGGCGCCAACGACCGAATCAACGTCGGCGTGATCGGCTACGGCGGGCGCGGCGAATACGTCGCCGAGCAGTTTGCCCGTTACGGGCAGGGGCATAATAATGCCTGCCAGATTGTGGCCGTATGCGACGTTTACGAAAAACGCAAGCGCAAGGGCGCGGAGCTTTATAAGGTAAAGGGGTACCTGGATTATCGCGAGCTGCTGGGGCAGTCGGATGTGGACGCCGTGATCGTCGCTACGCCCGACCACTGGCACGGCAAGATCGCCCTCGACGCGATGGACCGCGGCAAGGACGTGTACCTGGAAAAGCCCATGGTTCACACCAACGAGGAGGCCCACCAGTTGGTGAACACGGTCAAAGAGACCAAGCGAGTGCTGCAGGTGGGTTCGCAAACCACTTCGGCGGACATCTGGTGGAAGGCCAAGAAGGCCATCGCCGACGGGATGATCGGGCAGATGATCATGAGCCAGGGTTCCTACCATCGCAACTCGTTCGGCGGCGAATGGAACGACGGCTGGCCGATCGACCCGAACGCCGGCCCCGACGGCAAGGGCGAGGATTTCATCGATTGGAAGATGTGGCTCGGCCCGGCGCCCAAGCGCCCCTACAACGGCGACCGGTTCTTCCGCTTCCGCAAGTATTGGGACTACTCGGGCGGCATCGCCACGGACCTGTTCTATCACGTGGTGGCGCCGTTGAACGTCTGCTGGGATGAGCCGCAGTTTCCCACCAAGGTGATGGCCACCGGCGGTATCTATGTGTTCAAAGACGAGCGCGAAGTGCCGGACACGTTCCACCTGATGGCGGATTACGCCAAGGGACACTCGCTGGTGCTGAGCTCCTCGATGGCCAACCGTACGCACATTCCGGGCACGATCCGCGGGCACGCGGGCACCATCGAACTGGTCAACCACGGCATGTTCGAGGGGATGGTGCCGTATATCACGGTCACCCCGGCGGTGGAGCGCAATCCCGAGACCCGCCAGCAGGAGCCGATCGGCGGCAAATCCTACGGCGATAAGTTCGGAACCAAGCCGATCCAGATTCCCATCGACCAGTCCGACCCGATGCAGTTGCACGTGGGCAATTTCCTGGATTGCATGCGCACCCGGCAGAAGCCGCACCTGGATGTGGAGACCGGAGCGCGCGCCGTGGTGGTGATCAACCTGGCGGTGCAATCGTACCGCGAAGGGAAGGTGCTGTACTGGGACGAGAAGAAATGGAAGGCGTCGGATAAGCCGGTCAAAGGATAAGTTGCGGTTTAATGGCGGGGCGCTGTCAACGGGGCGTGAACGGCGAGGTTCAAAATGCGACATCTTCTACAAGCCGCCGCATGCGGTATGCTCCTCCTCGCTGCGCCCGCCACGCCCGCTACAATCGTGACCCAGAGCGGTGACATTGTCACGTACATAAGCAATCTCAATATTCCAGGGGTGGGCACGAATTCGTTCGTGGTGCCCACCAACGCCAGCATTGCCTCCTGGAGGCCGGTGGTCGACGCGCTCTTCGGCGGGAAGTACCAAACCGCGGCGGACTTGGCCGACCCCCTGAACTATAACGTGGTCCGGTTTACCGACACGGGACGTAGCCGGATCTACTACATCCTGGTGGAACGGACCAACGCGCAAAACGCGCCCCTGAATGGCTTAGGAACCTACGTTTTCGACCCGACGGCGTGCCGCAACCTCAGCTTTCAAGCTCCCCACGCCGGAGGCGATGAGAATACCCTGCCGGAGGCCGCCACACTGTTCGCGGACCTGAACGCCACCGCGCTGTTGGTGGCCGGCACGCACCGCTGCGCCAACTCCGCCGCTAGCACCTGCGATGGCAACACCACAGCCTGCGGCGATAACCTTTTTCACATCTCCGATGTCGCGCACTACACCCAGAACTACTATGAGCCCGCGCACGAGGAGATTCTCAAAACCATCCCCGGCCTCATCACCGTGGCGGTGCACGGCGAAGGGGACCATGTGCCGGACGCGATCGTCAGCAATGGAACCTGTTTCAATTATCCGTCGCCCAGCGCGGCCACGCTACTTTCGAATGAATACAATCAGATGTTCCAACAGTTGGGATTGACGCTGTCCGCCGGGACGTGCAACGAAGGCGCCGCATCCACCACGCTGTGCGCCGAAACCGACGTGCAGGGCCGCTACTCGAATAACTCGGCCACCTTGTGCAATTGCGCGAGCCCCAGCCCGAGCGCCTGCTCGACCAACCTCGGCTGCGCGCGCAACGTCACGTTTCCCGAGAAATTCGTGCACCTGGAGCAGGACTGTCAACTGCGTGAAGTGTCCGGGTGCGGCGTGGCAGGCGCCGGTTATCAAACCGCGGTCACCGCCTTTGCCGCGGTATTTCCCTGTTCGCCGCAGATCGCTTCGGTGGTGCAAGGCGCGTCCTTCGAGACCGTTCCATTGGCGCCGGGCTCGTTCTTCACGATATTCGGAGACGGTCTGGGCTCGACAGAGGCCAGTACGGCCGCTTCCTTTTCGCTGGGCGGGCTGACTACCCAGATCTGCGGCCAGCCCGCGCGCCTGGTGTACAACTCGGGTCAGGGCCAGGTGAACGGAGTAGTGCCGGTGGAGGCCGCCGGCAAGACGTCCTGCGAGCTGACCGCGACCCTGGGAGGATACACGGTCCCCGCCACGCCGGCGACCACCACCGTCCAGATCGTGCCTCAGAACATCGCGCTCTTTCTCTACAACCTGAGTTCGACCACGACGGCGCCGGTTATCACTAACTTGAATTATCAAGTGATCGGCCCGCCTGCGTCAGGCCTGGCGCAGGCGCAGAAGGGTGGCAGCATCATTTTGTGGGCCACCGGCGGCGGGCTGACGTCGCCCGTGGTAGCCGACGACATGTTGGCGCCGGCTCTGGGCGCTCCCATGCAGACCACTCCCTCGGTTCAAATTGCCGGAGTCGCGGCCACGGTGCAATACGCCGGACTGGCGCCGGGGTTTATTGGGCTGTATCAGATCAATGTCGCGGTGCCGCCCAATACTCCCAGCGGGCAGGTCTCGCTCACCCTGTCAAGCGGGATCGGCAATCTCAGCTACGATCTGTGGGTCCAATAACCTGCCTCTCGACCATCCGAAGTCGTGTTTCGTGCGGCGAGCGATGACGCACTCCTCACGCCGGCCGGTCAAAGCCGGGGGTCAGGGGGCCTCGGTCCGGGCGGTCCGGGAGGCCCCGTTCGGGGCTTCCCGGGGATGCTAAACTGAGGGTTATCCGGAGGGCACTGCACGTGAAGTTTTTTCTCGATACCGCGAATCTGGATGAGATCAGGAAGGGCGCCAGTTGGGGGATCCTGGATGGCGTCACCACCAACCCGTCTCTCATCGCCAAGGAAGGACGGCCGATCGAAGAACAGGTCCGCCTCATCTGCGACATCGTGGACGGAGACATCAGCGCCGAGGTGGTGGCCACCGATGCCTCCTCGATGATCCGCGAAGGCCACAGCCTGTCCAAGATCCACAAGAACATTGTGGTGAAATGCCCGCTCACGCGCGACGGCATCATGGCGTGCGCGGCGTTGAGCAAGGAAGGCATCCGCGTGAATGTGACGCTGTGCTTCTCGGCCACCCAGGCGCTCATCGCCGCCAAAGCCGGGGCCTATTTCATCAGCCCATTCGTAGGGCGGCTGGACGATATCAGCACATCCGGCATGGAATTGATCCAACATATTATCCACATCTACAAAAACTACGGATATACCACGCAGGTGCTGGCGGCCTCTTTGCGCTCTCCGATGCACGTGATGGATGCCGCGCTGGCCGGGGCGGACGTCGGCACGATGCCGTTCAAGGTGATGGACCAGCTTTTCAATCATCCGCTCACCGACAAGGGTCTGGAGCAGTTTTTGAAAGACTGGGGCAAAGTCTTCAAGGAGACGCCCGTCGCCGGGTAAGCCGCTTCGAAAATGCCGGGTGCTCTGGCTTCTCTTTCGGCCGCGGAGGCGGTCACGCTGGTCTTGGCCGGAGTGCTGGCGGTCCTGGTCGCGCTGATCGCGTACCGCGCGTGGAAGTTGTCGCGGATCTCTCCGGAAGAGCGCGAACGCCGCCGCCGCGCGGCGCTCGCAGCCCGCGGAAAAATGGGCGATGCCGCGCTGGTGGAGATGCGCGGCGAAATGCTGTTCTATTCGTACAATGTGCGCGGCGTGGAATACACCGCGTGCCAGGATATCGCCCGTCTGAAAGCGGCGTTGCCGGCCGAGTTCTCGGCCCTGGGGCCGGTGTCGGTGAAGTACGATCCGCGCAATCCCGCGAACTCCATTGTGCTGGCCGAAGAATGGAGCGGGTTGCGCCTGGGCAGGACGAGTTGAGGAAGCTGCCATGCGCAAGAACGCCGGTGTGAGAGCCAGAGCGTCTAAACCGGCCCCGCAGGCCGCGCCGGCGGCCGCCCCCGGGCCCCCCAGGCGAGCGCGCGGCGAATGGCCACGCCGCATCCTGCCGGTGGTTGGCTTGTGGCTGGTCACGCTGGCGGCGTATTCGAATTCATTCAGCGCGGGGCTGGTGTTCGATAATGCCGCCATCCTGGGGAAGGATCCGCGCATCACCGCGGTCACGGCGCATAACCTCCAGCTCATCTGGACCGCGGAATACTGGTATCCCAAGACGGGCAACGGACTGTTTCGCCCGCTCACCACGCTCTCTTACCTTTTCAATTACGCCATTTTGGGCAACGGCCCCGAGGCCGCCGGATACCACTGGGTGAACTACTTGCTGCACGCGGTGGCGGTCACGCTTCTGTACCTGCTGGGGCTGACGATATTTCGCCGGATGGCGCCGGCTCTGGCGCTGGCCGCGGTGTGGGCCGTACATCCGGTGCTGACGGAATCCATTACCAACGTGGTGGGGCGCGCCGACATTCTGGCCGGATGCGGCGTGCTGGGCGCGCTGCTGTGCCATATTCGCGCCGTCGCGGCCGGGGCCCAGGGGGCACCGCGCCGGAAGTGGGCGTGGTTGGGCGGCGTGGCGCTGGCCACGGGTATCGGCATTTTCTCCAAGGAGAGCGCGGCCACCGTGGTGGGCCTGGCCTTGCTTTACGACCTGGCGTTTCAGGGCAAATTCCCGTGGCGCAGCCGGCTGGCCGGTTACGGCGCCATGGCATTGGCCGGGCTGGCTTATCTGGCGGTGCGTCCGGCCATGCCGGCCCCGCACTTCCCTTTCACCGATAACCCCATCACGGGGGCCGGCTTTGTGGCGGCGAAACTCACCGCCGTGAAGGTGATCGGCAAGTACCTCTGGCTGCTGGCGTGGCCGGCGCGCCTTTCGTGCGATTATTCGTATCGCGCGATTCCGCTGGTTACGGGAGACCTGGGAAGCTGGGAAAACTGGAAGGCCGTGGGGGCCCTGGCGGTGTGCCTGGGCGCGCTGGGCCTGGCCGTCTATGGATGGCGGCGCGACCGGCCTCTGTTCTTTTTCGTGACCTTGTTTTTCGTGGCTCTGGCTCCCACCTCGAACCTGGTGGTGACGTTCGGAACGATTATGGCGGAGCGGCTCCTGTATCTGCCCGCCATAGGATTCGCCGGCTGCCTGGTGCTCGCGGTCGAAGGCGCGGCCGGGCGATTCGCCAAGGCGCGGCCCATGGCGGCTCCCGCCGTGCTGGCCGCCATTTGCCTGGCGCTCGGCGCCCGCACGTGGGCGCGCAATCGGGATTGGCAGAGCGAACGCGCGCTGTGGGCGAGCGCGGTGGTGGCCGCGCCGGACAGTTACAAGACGCACCAGACCTATGCCGGCACGGGCTTGCTGCTGGACGACGCGATTGCCCAAGTGGGCCGGGCGCTGGAGATCGTGGGCGAAGTTCCCGATACGCTTTCCACTCCCATGCCTTACATCAACGCCGGCCAATGGTACCGGCAGAAGGGCGACGAGCTGGCCAAGAAGGACCCCGCCCAGAGCGCCGCCTGGTACCGGAAATCGCTGGATGTATTGCAGCATGCCGAACGTATCGCACTGGCGTCTGGCGTGGTGTTTCCGGAATTGTACCAGGAGTTAGGCCGCACTTACCTGCGGGCCGGCGATTTTCGCGAAGCGGCAGCCGCGCTGGAACAGGCAGTCCATTGGCGTATAGGAGCCGACTTACTCGAAACCCTGTCGTCGGCGTATTACCAGATGGGCGACCTGCGGCGGGCGGAGATCGCCCTGATCGAGGGCCTGGTGATGCACCCGGACAACGCCCGATTCGTGAAGGAATTGATGGCGCTATACGATCGCAGCAATCCGGGTTCGTGCGCGGTCGTCACGGCCGGCGCGACGTCATCGCTCGATCCCAATTGCCCGCTGGTGCACGAGCAGTTGTGCACGGCTGCCGGCCAGGTGCTGGACATCTATGTAGCGGGCAAGCTGCAGGACCTGGCGGATCAGACGCGCGCCAGCATTACGGGCGTATACGGATGCCCGGCGCGGTAGGGCGGCCGATTCGGCTGCCCGGCTTGAGCGAAGCTCGCTGCGCGGACCGAGGGCAGGCGAATCGCCTACCCCACCAAACAAAAACCCCGCCGGCCGGCTCGAGACCGGCGCGGCGGGGTTCCTCCGCGTCTGCGAATTGTCAGAACGTTATTTGGAAGTGGCCGGCGCGGCGCCTCCTGTGGGCTTCGCGGCGGGCGTGGCCGGTGTCGCGGGCGTCTTCTTGGGGGCCTTCTTGTTCTTCTTGTTGGTGGCGGTCTTGGAACTCTTGGTGGCGCTGCCGCTCGCGGGCGGATTCTGCGCCGGCGGCGCGGTGGGCGCAGGCGTGGTTTGCGCAAAGGCTACGGTAGAGGCAACCGCGAAGGCGATTGCGATCAGGCTTTTCTTCATTTTCGATTCTCCCTGGCGGGCTTTTCCGCCCGCCTTACATTTCCATGATGCGTCCGGGGCGCTGAAATCTCGATAGCCTGCGCAGGCTATGGAAGGGGCCGAATTGGGGTACGGAGCGGTTAAGGTTGCTTCACCTGATGTGGCGGGGTGCTTATCGGCGAGCGGTCCCTGAGGGCACCCCCGGAGGGCGCCCCGTGACCGAGCGGTTACCTTCCCCACTTCGGGCAAGCACCCGATGTGGCGCTGCCGCAAACCGCCAGGGCATTCGGAAATGTTCGTTCTAAACGGCACAAAAAATGCCTGGGGATGTTGCAGGTTTGGAGCGTGGGATGCCTAATTCCGGTGATATTATGGGAGGCAGATGAGCTTACTGTCGCCAAGATTATCGTTGAAGGTCGCGCAGAAGCAGATTCTGACCCCCGGCCTCGTACAGATGGTGACCGTCCTTCAGCTCAACCGGCTGGAGTTGAAGGAGATGGTCACGCAGGAAATCGTCAAGAACCCGGTTTTGGAGGAATCCAGCGAAGAGGGCGAGGAGGTCACGCCTGAGGAATTGTTGCCTTTGCTGGAGGCCGAGGCCGTGGTCGATCCGGCGGACAAGCAGATCCTCGATGCGGCCGTATTGAATGACGCCAACTCCCTGAACGGTTCGGCCGGAGACGTGGCCATCAACGGCAACCTGTTCCCCGACGCGGAGGAAACCGCCGCCGCCGCCGCGGAGACCGAGATCCAGGTGGCCAACGATCCGCTGCTCGAGCCGCAAGCCCCTACCGATCCCTTCGACGAAATCGACTTCGGCTCATTTTTCGACGATTACCTGGACCCCGGCTACAAGAGTCCGGCGTCGGAATCGGTGGAAAAGCCGTCTTTCGAAACGTTCCTCTCGGCGCCGGTGACCCTGGGCGATCACCTGCGCTCGCAATTGAGCGTCAGTGTGATGCCGGATGCGGTGCGTAACGCCGCCGAATCGATCATCGGCAACCTGGACGAAGACGGTTATCTCTCGGCGTCGCTGGAAGAGATTACCACCGTGGGCGAGCATAAACCGGCGGAGGTGGAGGCCGGCCTGCGGGTGGTGCAATCGCTCGATCCGGCGGGCGTCGGGGCGCGCAGCCTGCGGGAGTGCCTGCTGCTGCAGATTGAGAGTGTCAACGGGAAGGGCGGGGTGGCCTGGCAGATCGTATCCAACCACCTGCGCCTGGTGGAGACGCGGCAGTTCAAGGAAATCGCCAAGGTCCTGGGGCGGCCGTTCGAGCACGTGGAAATCGCGGTATCCATGATTCAGCACCTCAATCCGCGGCCCGGCTTGCGCTATTCCGGCGCGGGTGCGCGGGTGGTGGAGCCGGACGTGTACTTCATCAAGGATGGCGAAGATTACATCATCCAGATGAACGACGAGGACGTGCCCCAACTGCGGCTGAACGCCCAGTACAAGCGCATGCTGGACCGCGACCAGGGGGCCACCAAGGAAGTGCGCGATTACGTGAGGGAACGCTACACTTCCGCCATTCAGCTCATGAAAAACATCGAGCAGCGGAAGCAGACGATTCTCAAGGTCTGCCAGACCATCGTGCGCCGCCAGGGCGAATTTCTGACGCACGGCCTGGACGCGCTCAAGCCGATGATGATCAAGGAAGTGGCCGAGGAGGTGGGGGTCCACCCCTCCACGGTGAGCCGCGCGGTGGCCAACAAATACGTGCACACTCCGCAGGGCGTATTCGAGCTGCGCTATTTCTTCTCGGAAGCCGTGCAGGGTCCCATGGGCGGCGGTACGCCGCTGTTGCTGCTCAAACGAAAGGTGAAGAAAATGATCGAGGAGGAGGATCGCACGAAGCCTCTCACCGACGAGCAGATCACCGCGCTGTTGTGTGCGGAGGGCATCGAGGTTACCCGGCGCACGGTGGCCAAATACCGGGAAGACATGAAAATTCCTTCCACCCACCAGCGGCGGATTCGCAACTGAGCCGGCAGGCGGCGCTGTTATTCACCGCGGAGACGCAGAGAGCGCGGAGACTTCGCTGAGAAAAACCTTGGTTGTTTTCTCAGCGAAGTCTCCGCGCTCTCTGCGTCTCCGCGGTGAATACTAGCGCCCCGCTAAAAGAGTTATAAAGGGAGTAGGCCGTTCGCCCGCTTAGGCGCGCGGCCGAGAGACGGTTCGTTTTTCCGGAAGGGAGAACCATGAAGATCACGTACACAGGCAGGCAGGTGGAGTTGGCTCCGGCACAGTTAAAGAAGCTGGAGGCGCAATTCTCTAAGATCGGGAAACTGCTGGATGGCAAGCGCGAATGCGAAGCGCACGTGATTCTATCGCTGGAGCGTCATTTGCACCAGGCCGAGGCCACGGTCAATTACTTCAATCACCAGTTGGCGGGATTAGGGTCGAGCGGCGATTTGTTTACCGCCATCCACTCGGCGGCCGAAAAACTCGAGAAGCAGGCCGTCAAAGCCCGCACCAAGTGGCGCGACACCAAGCGGACGCCGCGCAAGGAGGAATCCCCCGCCGAACCGGAGCCGGCGGCGGAACCGGAGCCGGAGACCGAAGCCGGACCGGCCCACAGGGTGTACCACGTAAACCATCATCAGAAGCGCAAGCCGATGACCCTGGAGGAGGCCCTGATGGAGATGGAGAAGGACCGGGCCTACCTGGTTTACCGCGATACCGAGACGGACCGGGTGTCGGTGCTGGTGCGGCGCCGCGACGGCGATTTCGACCTGATCGAGGGATAGCACCAGGAATGGCGAAGACTAAGGCGCGTGTCCGGTCCGCGGGATCGCGAGCCAGGAAACTGCCCGGCGATCCCGCTCCCCCGAAGCCTCGCGCGGGGCCGCACGCGGAGGCACGCCCGCCAGGCGCCGGTCGAGAGACCGAGCTGGTAGTGATTACCGGATTGAGCGGCTCCGGGAAAGGCTCGGTTCTCAAAGTGCTGGAGGATCTCGGCTACTACTCGGTGGATAACCTGCCGGTGGATCTGATTCCGAAATTCGCCGAGCTGACCCACCAAAGCCCCACCATCCGCGGCGCCGCGCTGGTGGTGGATGTCCGCGAGGGCGAAGGTCTCAAGCGCTTTCCGGAGATCCTCGACAAGATTCGAAAAAAGGTCAACGCCAGATTGGTTTTCATGGAGGCGGACGACGAAGCCATCCGCCGCCGCTTCAGCGAAACCCGCCGCCCGCATCCGCTCGGCAGGGAACGTTCGATCTCCAAGAGCATCCATTTCGAGCGCTCGCAGTTGGCCGCCATCCGCGCCAAGGCGGACCTCATCATCAACACTTCCAAGTTCACCGTGCATGAGCTGCGCGAGTTTATCGGAGAGCGCTTCCGCGGAGACGGATCGCAGTCCAATATCATGATCTACGTGACTAGTTTCGGTTACCGCAACGGCTTGCCGGCGGACAGCGATCTGGTGTTCGACGTGAGGTTTCTCCCGAACCCCAACTACATCCCTCGCTTTAAGAACTTGACGGGCCGTAATCCCAGCGTAGCCCGGTATATCCAGTCGTTTCCGCAGACCGTCGAGTTTGTCCAGAGAATCTCGGATTTGCTGATCTACTTATTGCCGCACTACATCCGTGAGGGTAAGAGCTATCTGACGATCGCCTTTGGATGCACCGGCGGCCAGCACCGTTCCGTCATGATGGCGGAACAGATGCGCAAGAATCTCAGCGAGGCGGGCTTTACTGCCAGAGTAACCCACAGAGATATTGTGGAGCCCCGGCGGTAGTGGCGCGGCGGCAGGAGCCGCTCCCTGACGGGGTGCCCTCTGGGCCCGGCTCCGATCGGAGCCGCCCACCGAAACGGACGGTGGGGCAGGCGAATCGCCTGCCCCACCGCCCCAAACCGCCATGCCCGTTTTCAGGGAAGCGGTATCGTTAGGGAATGGTTCTCGATATCGGCTGCGGCACGCGCAAGATCGAGGAGGGCGCCGTCGGAATCGATATCTCGCCCGATTCCGCCGCCGAGCACGTCTGGAATCTGGACGTGTATCCCTGGCCGCTGGAGGACAGCCAGTTCGCGCGCATCCACATGTCGCACGTCATCGAGCACCTCGACGACCCCATGCGCGCCATGGCGGAAGTGCATCGGGTGGCCTCAGACGGCGCCGATGTCTTTGTCACCACGCCGCATTTCAGCTCGCATAACTCGTACGTCGATCCCACCCACAAGCGCCACCTGGCCGCCGGCAGCTTCGCCTATCTGACGGGTAAGGATTTCCCCAGCTTCCGCGGCTCGCCGTTCCGCTTCGAGATCGTCAAGGTGGAACTCACGTTCGGCGGCAACCTGGTGCTGGACAATCTGGGCCGCCTGCTGGCCCGCCTCTCGATGAGGTGGTATGAGCGCCACGCGGCGTGGGTCTTCCCGGCGCTGGACATCCGCTGCCACTTGCGGGCGCGGAAATAAAGTGGCGCAGGCACTTTGCCTGCCGGGTCGAGATTCGTCTCGACCCTCGTTTCGGGGGTGCCTGCGCCGGCACGAGTCCCGGCGGACCCGGAGGGTATCCCGACTGAGAGTCTCCGCCACTAACCCAGCGCGATGCCGCCCTTCAAGACCGCCAGCAGCAGCGAGGCTATGTGCAGGGCGTGGTCGAATTCGCCTTCCACAACCGCGCGGGTCAATTCGGACGGCGAGTAGCTCAGCACCTGGATGCCCGGCTCCGGTTCGCGGCCGGAGGCCTTTCGCACATCGCGCGCCAGGTAACTCCAGAGGTGGTTTCCCAGCCGCCCGTTGTCGGGGAACAGGGGGCCGAGCGGCTCCAGCGCCAGCGCTTCGTAACCGGTCTCCTCGATCAATTCCCGCCGCGCCGATTCGGAGGGGTCCTCGCCCCCATCCACCACGCCGCTGGGCAGCTCGATGGTGTACCGCTCCACCGCCGGCCGGTACTGGCGCACGGCCAGCACGCGCCCTTCCCCGGTCACGGCCACGATGGCAGCGTAATCCGACAGGCGCAGCGAGTAGTACGGCGCCTCGCCGGTGTCCAGAGTTTTGGCCACCAGCTCGAACCAGGGAGTCGCGAACGCTACTTCGGTTTTCAGCAGTTTCATTCGCCCCTACAGGTTGACGTTCACGACTTCTTCGAAAATCTGCGGCGCAAGCTGAATGCCGCTGATGCGCAACCGCTCCAACATCCTGGGGCTGGTTCCGGTGGCGCGGAAGCGCCCTTGCACCTTGCCGGCGTCGTTCACCCCGGTGCGCTCGAAGGTGAAGATCTCCTGCAAGTACACCTGCTCGTCCTTAATCCCCAGCACTTCCGAGATGCTCAGGATTTTGCGGGTGCCGTCCTGCAACCGCGACACCTGCACCACCAGCTTGATGGCGCTGGTGAGCTGCTGCAGAATCACGCGCGTGGGAATCTCCAGGTCGGCCATCATGACCATGGTTTCCAGGCGCGAAAAGGCGTCCCGCGGCGTGTTGGCGTGGACCGTGCTCATGGACCCCTCCACGCCGGTGTTCATGGCCTGCAGCATGTCCAGCGCTTCGGCGCCGCGGCATTCGCCCACGATGATGCGGTCCGGCCGCATACGCAAGGCCGTGCGCAGCAGCATGCGCTGGTTGATGCCGCCCTCCTTGTTCAAATTGGGCGGACGCGTTTCGAACTTCACCACGTGGCGCTGCTGGAGTTGCAATTCGGCGGTGTCTTCAATGGTGATGATGCGCTCTTCTTCGGGAATGAACCGCGAGAGCGCGTTCAGCATGGTGGTTTTTCCCGACCCGGTTCCTCCCGAGATCAGGATGGTGGTCTTGGATTGCACGCAGGCGGCCAGGAAGCGCAGCATGCCGGGCGTGATGGTCTTGAATTGCAGCATCTCGTCCTGCGTGATCACGTGCCGCCCGAAGCGGCGGATGCTGAGGCACGGGCCATCCAGGGCCAGCGGAGGGATGATCGCGTTGACGCGCGAGCCATCCTGCAGGCGGGCGTCCACGATGGGCTGCGCCTCGTCGATGCGCCGGCCCACCTGCGAGACGATCTTCTCGATGATGTGCAGGAGGTGCGCGTCGTCCTTGAACCGCACCTGCGTTTCGGACAGCTTGCCGTTGCGCTCGATGAAGACCTTGTTATAGCGGTTGACCAGGATATCGGAGATGGTGGGCTCTTTGAGCAGGGTTTCGAGCGGCCCGAGGCCGAGCACTTCGTCGAGCACCTCTTCCACGATGCGGGACTGCTCGGCGGTGGTCATGGGCACGCGCTCTTCGTCGAGCAGGCGCTCCACCACGCGGCCGATCTCGGCGCGGACGCGGTCCTTGGGGAGGGACGAAACGCGGTCCATATTCAGCACGCCGAGCAGCTTGCGGTGAATTTCCGATTTCAGCTCGAAATAGCGGTCGGCGGTGCGCCCGGCCATGGTGGGCGCTCCGGCGCGCATCGGCATTGGACGATTATTCGATCCCACGGAATCTCCTGGAGCTTGCGCTTCGCGGCGTGCGGTACGGTACCAATTATAGCTTGGGGCAGGTGTGGGGCGCGCTCCTGCGCGGACTCGCGATAAGCCCGGCGGCCCGACTATTTGTTGTTGGTGCGGCCGTCGTCATGGTTGAGCCGCTCCCTGCCTTTCGTCTTGGGTCTGACCAGGCCTTCCATGTCCGCGTTATCCTTGGCATATATGGCAATTTTGCAGCGGCTGCCGGTGGACGAGGCTCAGTTGGAAGCGTTTTGCCGTCAATGGAAGATCACCAAACTCGAACTGTTCGGATCCATGCTCATCGAGCCGTCGTGCGCCCAGGATATCGACCTCCTGGTTACCTTCGCTCCAGACGCGCGGTGGGGTTTGTTCGAGCACGAGCA
Source organism: Bryobacteraceae bacterium (assembly GCA_052144935.1). Taxonomy (GTDB): domain Bacteria; phylum Acidobacteriota; class Terriglobia; order Bryobacterales; family Bryobacteraceae; genus JOPF133. Next base: position 10,420 of record JBKQPR010000200.1, on the reverse strand, counting down.
CATGCAGAACGAACTTGCCAGATTGCTCGGGCGCAGCGTGGACCTGATCAGCCGGCGCGCCATTGAGGCCAGTGGGAATGCTCTGCGCCGGAATGCCATCTTGAGCAGCGCTGTGCCCATTTATGTCGCCGGATGAGGGGAGGGACATAGCAACTCTCAACGATCTGGCAGTGGCATGTTTGAGGGTAATGGGCTACGTCCGGGGTGCGAGCCGGTCCGATCTCGATCAGGACAACCTGTTGGTCTCTGCATGCTGTTATCAGATCGCGGTAATGGGTGAGGCGGTGAAGCGACTTTCGCCGACCACCCGCAGCAAGCATCCAGAAGTTCAATGGAAGGACATTGCGGGCATGCGGGACCGCCTCATTCACGGCTACGACTCGGTGGATATTGACGAATTGTGGAAAACCGCGACGGAGGACGTACCGGCGCTGCTGGAACAGGTTAGGACGATTCAAGCGGCGGATTCTGGGCAGCGGTAGGCTTGCCACAATCGGAGACGTTCAAGCTCCGCAGTCTGCCACCTAGGATTCGAACCTGAATACAAATGACTTAGATCTTCGCACGGGCCAGCATTCAATGGAATGAATACGATGCGGGTTGGCTCCCCGGAAAACATCGCTTCCAACGACCTCTTCGTGCCAAGCTCAGGTTCTCGGCGCGACTTCAGGCCCCTCCGAGCGGTTTGCAGCGGGACTCGAAGATCGCGGTCAGTTGCGCTTTGCTCAGTTCTCCGGAGGCAACGGAGAGAACCACCTCAACGAGTTCCTCCTGGCTGAACGACGGCTCCCAGTCGTTCATGAACAAGAATGTGACCGCTGCGTTTGCGCCGACCCGCTTGTTACCGTCGATGAACGCGTGGTTCTGGCAGAGGTGAAAAAGGTACGGCGCAGCCATGGCCGGAATGGTGGCGTGCAGGAATTCACCGCCGAAAGTGGCCTGAGGTGTGGCTACGGCCGATTCGAGTCCGGCAACATCGCGAAGTCCCGGAGATCCGCCGTATCGTTCGATCTGTTGCTCGTGCATTTCCAGCACTTCATCCAATAATAGGATCACCGGATCCATGAAGTTCGTGCCAAGAATTACTCGGCCAGCTTCTGGAACGCCTTTCCATATCGCTTGTGCGCCCAATCCTGGGCAGCCTCGAACTTCTTCCGCCGCGCCGGAGGTTTCGCCGGAGCAACGATCAACTGTTTACCGTCGGTGCTTACATCCAGCAGCGTCTCAGGATCGATCTTAAGCAGATCCAGGATCGGACGATCAATCACCAGCGCCAGACTGTTTCCATGCTTGGTAAGCTTCTTAACCATGCGCGACTCCGTACTTCCAATGTATCACCATAGGAGGCACGGAGAGGGCGCAGATCTCACCGCCCTGTCAACAGAGAACCGCGGAGTTGGAAAGTCGCATTCCTGGGGGCCCGAGCGTTGGCTCCCCAGTCTGGACACGTTTCGAACTTTCGCGGCTCGGTTGGCCCTCTGATCGAACCGCAGACGTCCATTGTTTTCAGAGCGATTCGAGCGCACCGACGACGCTTGTCCAGGGTGGGCGCTCAGTCTGGACACGTCTCGAACTCGCCAAGGCAGCCCAAGGTAACTTCCGGATGAGCGCGTGATTCGCTCGGAAGCGGTAGCCGGGGACACTTCCTGGCAGTGCCCGGCTGCCACAACCGACCTGCGCCAACTGCACTCCGGTCTGGGCTAGAATCACCGCATGGCCAAGGCCGCCGCGAGAACAGGAATTATGCCGATGGCGCTCGTGGCGGTGGAGCAATATTTTCCAAAGGCGCAGCGCGTCATCGACGATGGCCTGGCTGCTCGATTGTTGCCACTTGGAGCGGTGATATTCGTCCGCTTCCTGCGGCCCCGCTGGGTGAGGGATTCGATCATCGGACTGAGCGAAAAGGGCAACCCCGGTATCTGGGGCGGGCTGTTGTGCAGGAAGCGCTACATCGACGAGAAGCTCGTTGGCTCCCGGAGCGAAATTGAGGCGGTCGTGAGTCTGGGCGCGGGATTTGACACGCGGCCATATCGCCTTGAGGCCCTCTCCGGCTTGCCAGTGTGGGAGGTCGACCAGCGCGAGAACGTAGAGGCGAAAGAGATGCGGCTGCGCAAGGCGTTTGGGACAATTCCCTCGAACGTCAAGCTCGTCCCGGTGGATTTCGACCGTGACGACCTTGGCTCAATACTAGCGGCCCAGGGATACTCCGCGGCCAAACGGACATTCTTCGTGTGGGAAGCGGTAACGCAATACCTAACAGAGCAAGGCGTGAGAGCGACCTTCGATTGGCTCGCTAAGGCCGCACCGGGCAGCCGTCTTGCCTTCACGTACGTCCGCAAAGACTTTTTGGACGGCAAAGCCTTGTACGGTTGGGAGAGCGGCTACAGACAGTTTGTCGCGAGTAAGGTTTGGTTGTTTGGGATGGAGCCGGAGGATTGCCCGAGCTTCCTCAAGGGTTACGGCTGGCGGATCATCGAGCACGTCGGCTATGACGAGCTCGCAGACAAATACATTGCGCCGACCGGCCGCCGGCTAGCCTCTACGCCCGTGGAGCGAATGGTCTACGCAGAGAGGGTGTGATTCTAAGTATCAATTGAGCGCCGCGCCGGTCGGCCACATGATGGGCTCTCGGCACCGTCGTACAATCCATGATTCACCGATTCTCGCTGCGAGTGGACTGGACTCTGTCCAGTTGGCCACCCGGACGTTGGCACGCATAGTGGCCCGCGCCGATTCGTTTGGGGGACGCTGGTCGGATAAGGAGTTCGAGTCCACGCTCTCAGCGGCCATTCTGTGTCCCCAGTCGCAGTCTACCGCGCTTGCCGCATGGCCCAGAAGGAGAAACGGATTGGGGACGGAAGCGGCCGGCGGGCGGCGGTTGGTCAGTTTTCCGTGGGCTGCCGCTCGATGCGATCGACCACCAGGACCTCGATCGGCAGTCTCTCAGCCAGCAGCTTCAATCCGGCCTGCTCCTGGAGAGCGGCGAAGATCGACGAGGCGGCGGAGCTATCGCTGGCGGGCGGGTCCGCAGCGGTGGCGTCGTCGGGCGTGTAGAGGAGCTTGATGTCATACACGCCGCTCAGGCCGGTCATGTCTTTCACGAGGCGGTCGAGGTGACGCGAAAGCAGGTCGGCAAACCCGGCCATGGTGATGTGCCTTCCACTGACGAGGCCCCGGCCCCAAGTCTCACCGGGCCGTCCGTCGTCTTCCACCGGCTTCACTTTGAGACCCCTCTTGTCGACCACCAAGGCATAGGCGGGCAGGGTCCTGGATTCGCGGTGGAAAACCAGCTTGAACCGCTGGACGAGTAGCGTCTGCAGCATCGCATCGTACTGTTCCCGCGAAGTGCCGGCGGGCGGCTTGGCGACGATGTCGAACCTGGGGTATGCGAGCCAGGCAGGTCCGGAAAGAGAGAAATCCTTCACATCGAAGGCCTGCTTAATGCAGTCCTTGAGCGATACGTTCTCCATGGCAAATCGGCCTGGCGGGCTGTAAGTCGAACTGCCCGTCGCATTCGGGCCGGCTGGCTTTATGGAAGCTACTTCAAAAGCCGGCGCGGGTGTCTGGGCCTGCCAGCCGCGGGCGGACATCGCCGCCAGCGCCAGCATGACCACCTGAAGGCGCCCGCTTGCCATGGGCTCAGCATAGCAGGTCCTTGGGGCGTAGCAGGTTAGTTTGCGGGTCTGGAGCAAGGGCTGAGAGCTAAGCCGAGTACGTAGATGCTGCCACGCGCCCTTCCTTGTATTACAATGTAGTGCATGAAGACGGAGGTCTATAGTTGGCGGCTTTCTAGCGAACTGAAATCGGACCTGGAGCGCGAAGCCCGGCTGCGCGGGAAACCCATCGCCTCCATTCTGGAAGCGGCTGCCCGCGAGTGGCTGAAGAGAGGCGGTGCTTCCGATGGGGATGAGGACGAGCAGCGCAGGCTCCACGCCGTTGCCGCCGCTTGCATCGGCGCCTTTGCGGGCGACAATCCACGGCGCGCGGAAACCGCCGCCCGGACGATCAAGAAACGGTTAGCCGAACGGCATGCCCGCTAACGCGCTGATCGACACCGGCGCGATTGTGGCCTTGCTGGATCGAAGGGACCGCTGGTACAGCGCGTGTTCAGCGGCGCTTCAACAGCTCCATCTTCCGCTGATTACCTCGCAGGCCGTCCTCACCGAGTTGTTTCACCTGGTGGGCAACCGTCGCGTGGAGATGGAGGCCGCCTGGCGGTTCGTCCGTTCGGGACCGATTACCGTCGCCGCGATCCGGCACGAGGAACTCCCGAGCCTCCACGCTTTAATGTCGCGCTACTGGGATAGGCCCATGGACTATGCCGACGCGACGCTCGTCTACCTGGCCGCGCGGGAATCGGTGACGGCCATCCTCACCATCGATCACGCCGATTTCGAAACGTATCGCATCGACGGCCGGCGGCGTTTCCGGATCTATCCGGTGAGCCGCCCGTAGCCTGGCCAGGAGGGGCCGGTCGTGCGGTAAACTTGACACCCGCCCACGCTGTCCCTACCCTGAAAGCGAGAGAACGTGCAGGAGCTAAACAAGCGATGACCATTCACCTCACCCCAGAGCAGGAGCAACGCATCCAAGCTGTGCTTCGCCGCGGTTCCTGCGAGTCCGTCGATGAGGTACTGGAAGCCGCCTTGGCTGCTGTAGAGCAGCGCACGGTGCCGTGCTTTGATGGGACGGAGGAGGAGATGGCGGCATTGCTTGCGGAAGGCCTCGCTTCCAAGGAGCTTACGGAAACCGAATTCTGGAAAGAGGTAAACCAGCAGACAGACGCCATGCTGGCTGAGTATCCACCCGGCCGGCGTTCCGTGAAGGTTGCTTACCGCCAGGCTGCCAGCGACGACGTGGCGCGTCAGTTCCGTTATTACCTCGTTACCCGGAATGTTCCGGAAGTCGCCATACGCTTCCGCGATGCCATCCGGCTGACTGTTCAATTGCTCCGCCAAAATCCGTTCCTTGGCCCGCATTACCCTCTGCGCAACCCGCAGCTTCGAGACCTACGCTTCTGGCCGGTGGCCGGATTTGAGGCAATCGGCATTTATTAGGTTGTGGACAGTGACGCAATCCGCGTGATTCGGATTCTGCACGGCAAGCGGATGTCAGGCGCATCCTCGAACGCGAGAGGCTGGAGCGCCCTGCAAGCCGCCTGTAAAAGGGGGCGGCGGGTCTCCACGGCTCATCCCCGTGTGCCGGTCTTGGGCAGCTTCTCCAGTCTCTTTAGGCCTCGTGCATGGATGTCTTCTGCCAGGCGTCGCGTCGTTTGCTCGTCGAATTCCAAGCCTTCACCGCGATCGATTTCCGCATCGGCCCGCCGAAGTCTTTCTCCAAGAGCTTCGATGTCCAGCTCGTCCTCTTCAATCAGGCGATGCACGGCTTCATGAACGAGCGCATCGACGTCATCGTAATCGCCGCGATCGATCCTTTCCCGTATGCGGCGCTCCAAGTCGGGGCTCAGCGAGATATTCACGGCAACGTCTCCCGATTTTGACGGTAGCAGGTCAAGGCCGGTCCCATTTCCCCTCTCGCGCCACAAGTTATACTGTCGGTTTGAGAAATTGCTTCCCGCTCCGCACACCCTGGATAACGGGTGTCCGCCTCCGAAAATTCGGGCGATGCAAATTCGCCTCAAACAGGATTTCCGCATGAGTGCCATCGCGATCGATCCCCTCAACCGCGCCGTCCGCTTCTACGAAGCGCCCATCGGCAAGAAGGCCGTCATGGCCATTACCGGCCTCATCCTCTTCGGCTACGTCCTCGGACACCTGCTGGGCAACCTGCAAATCTATTCCAGCAACCCGGAGCAGATCAACGGCTACGCGGCCTTCCTGCACAACCCGGCCAACGTCGTGCCGCTCTGGGCGATCCGCGCCTTCCTGCTGGCGGCGCTGATTCTGCACATCACCGCTTCGGTGCAGCTTTGGTTCCAGAACCGCGCCGCGCGCCCGCTCCGCTACTACAAAAAGGCCGACGTGCCCACCAGCTACGCCGCGCGCACCATGATCTGGAGCGGTCCCATCGTGGCGGCCTTCGTGGTGTTCCACATTCTGCACCTGACCGTGGGGGCGTTGGGCCTGCCGCATCAGGACGTGGGCGGGAACCCGAATACCCCCGACGTGCACTACAACGTGATCGCCGGCTTCCAGAATCCCGCGGTCTCCGGCTTCTACATCCTGGCCATGATCCTGCTCTGCATGCACCTCTATCACGGCCTGTGGAGCCTGTTCCAGTCGCTGGGCTTCAGTCACCCGCGCTACACGCCCGGGCTGAAGAAGGGCTCCGCCATTGTGGCCATCCTGATCGCCATCGGCAACTGCTCGATTCCGATCGCGGTGATGGCCGGTTTGTTGAATTAAAGGAACGCCAGCCATGCCACTCGACTCCAAATCTCCCACCGGCCCGATCGAGACGCGATGGGACCGGCACCAATTCAATCTCAAGCTGGTGAATCCGGCCAACAAGCGGAAACATACCATCATCGTGGTGGGTACCGGCCTGGCCGGCGGATCCGCCGCGGCCAGCCTGGCGGAGCTGGGCTACAACGTCCAGTGTTTCTGTTTCCAGGATTCCCCGCGGCGCGCGCATTCCATCGCCGCGCAGGGCGGCATCAACGCGGCCAAGAACTATCACAACGACGGCGACAGCGTCTACCGGCTCTTCTACGACACCGTGAAAGGCGGCGATTTCCGCTCGCGCGAATCCAACGTGTATCGCCTGGCGCAGCTCTCGCTCAACATCATCGACCAGTGCGTGGCCCAGGGCGTGCCGTTCGCGCGCGAATACTCGGGATACCTGGATAACCGCTCCTTCGGCGGGGCCCAGGTTTCGCGCACGTTTTACGCGCGCGGCCAGACCGGCCAGCAGTTGCTGCTGGGGGCTTACCAGGCGCTGGAGCGGCAGATCGGCGCGGGCGGCGTCTCGATGTTCCCGCGCACCGAGATGCTCGACCTGATCGTGGTGGACGGCCGCGCCCGCGGCATCGTCACGCGCAACCTGATCACCGGCCAGGCGGAGTCGCACTTCGCCGACACGGTGGTGTTGGGCACCGGCGGCTACGGCAACGTCTACTACCTCTCGACCAACGCCAAGGGATCGAACGCGACCGCCATCTGGCGCGCCTACAAGCGCGGAGCGCTGTTCGCCAACCCCTGCTTCACGCAGATCCACCCCACCTGCATTCCGGTTTCGGGCGACTACCAATCCAAGCTCACCCTGATGAGCGAGTCGCTGCGCAACGACGGCCGCGTGTGGGTGCCCAAGAAGAAGGGCGACGCCCGCCCGCCCAGCCAGATTCCCGAAGAGGACCGCGACTACTTCCTGGAGCGCCGCTATCCCAGTTTCGGCAACCTGGTGCCGCGCGACGTGGCTTCGCGCAACGCCAAGATGGTGTGCGACGAGGGCCGCGGGGTGGGCGAAACCGGCCTGGCCGTGTACCTGGATTTTCGCGATGCCATTCAGCGCCTGGGCAAGCCCGTCATCGTGGAACGCTACGGCAACCTGTTCGACATGTACGAGCGCATCACCGGCGAGGACCCCTACCAGGCGCCCATGCGCATCTTCCCGGCGATTCACTACACCATGGGCGGGCTGTGGGTGGATTACAACCTGATGTCCACGATCCCCGGCCTGTACGTGATCGGCGAGGCCAATTTCTCCGACCACGGCGCTAACCGCCTGGGCGCCAGCGCGCTGATGCAGGGGCTGGCGGACGGCTACTTCGTCCTGCCCAACACCATCAACGATTACATCGCCTCCACCAAGGTGGAGAAGATCGACGCCTCGCACCCGGCCGTGAAGGAGGCCGAGCGGCAGGTCGACGCCGTCACCAGGCGGCTGCTGGAGGCCAAGGGAACCCGCTCGGTGGATTCCTACCACCGCGAATTAGGCAAGTTGATGTGGGAGCACTGCGGCATGTCGCGCACAGCCGCCGGTTTGCAGCAGGCGCTGGCCCAGATTCCGGCGATGCGCGAGCGCTTCTGGAGCGACGTGAAGGTGCTGGGGACGGGCGAGGAGCTGAACCAATCGCTCGAGAAGGCCGGCCGGGTGGCCGATTTCTTCGAGCTGGCCGAGCTGATGTGCCTGGACGCCCTGGAACGCAACGAATCCTGCGGCGGCCATTTCCGGGAGGAGTACCAGACCCCGGAAGGCGAGGCGGCCCGCAACGACGCCGACTATTCCTATGTGGCCGCCTGGGAGTTCCGCGGCGTGGGCAACCGGCCCGAGCTGCATAAGGAGCCGCTGACATTCGATTACGTGCATCCGGCGCAACGGAGTTACAAATAATGCGAATCGTTCTGCATATCTGGCGGCAGGCCAACGCCGCGGCCGCGGGGCGCATGGTGCGCTACGAAGTGCCCAACGTCAGCACCCACATGTCGTTTCTAGAAATGCTCGATATCCTGAACGAGGACCTGATCGTCAAGGGCGAGGACCCGGTAGCCTTCGACCACGATTGCCGCGAAGGGATCTGCGGCATGTGCGGCTGCATGGTGAACGGAGTGGCCCACGGTCCTTTGCCGGGCACCACTCTGTGCCAGCTCCACATGCGCTATTTCAAGGAAGGCGACGAGCTTTACCTGGAGCCCTGGCGCGCGCGCGCGTTTCCCGTAGTGAAGGACTTGATTGTGGACCGCGGCGCGTTCGACCGGTTGATCGCCGCCGGCGGCTTTATCTCGGTTTCCACGGGGAGCGCCCCCGACGGCAACGCGGTCCTGGTGCCCAAGGAGAATGCCGACCGCTCCATGGACGCCGCCGCGTGCATCGGCTGCGGGGCTTGCGTGGCCATGTGCCCGAACGCTTCGGCATCGCTGTTCATGGGGGCCAAGCTGGCCCATCTGGGCCTGCTGCCGCAGGGCCAACCCGAGCGCGACCGGCGCGTGGTGGCCATGGAAGCCCAGGCCAACCGGGAACTGTTCGGAAGCTGCACCAACATCGGCGAATGCGAAGCGGTGTGCCCCAAGGATATCAAGCTGGAGGTAATCGCCCTGATGAACCGCGATTTCCTGCGCGCCAATTGGATCGGCCGGGGCGGACTGAAAGGCGATTGAGGCCGCTGCGAGAGGCGCCGTCGCGCTCGCCGCGACGGTTTTTGTGGGGCAGGCAATCGGTGTCTGTCGCCTGCCACCGGTGCCAAGGACCGGCGCTTCGGTTGCGGCTCCGCTTCCTTTTATTGCAGAGGCCTCAACTCTTCGCGCCTCCGCGCTGATTTTCCGTGGGGCAGGCGATTCGCCTGCCACCGGTGCGAAGCGCCCCTTGTGGTTGCGGCTCCGCTGCTTTGTGGGGCAAGCCAATCCTGTCTGTTCGCCGGCTTCTCAGCCGGCGTGCGCATCAGTGGGCGGCTGCGGAGTTATTCTTGCGTCAGCCTCAGAAGTGGGACTCCTCTCCACGCCCTCCGTGCGCCATGGTGACCACCTTCAATGGGCGCGTTTCGGGACGCTAGACGATCACATAGTCTTGGGAATTTTCCGCGAGTCCACAATCGCCCGGGCAGCGGCGTCTGCTCAAGGCGCTTGGTTCCCATCAGGATGCCTCGCCAGCAGGGCTATGGCCATGGCAGATGGCATCCGCGGCATCCGCATCATCCATCTCCTGGAGGTTCGGCCGGACGGTTCACAGTCTCGAAGCAGCGGCGGTCCGCCAGACCGCCACCGCGGACGATGGCCCAAATCGTTCGCGGGCGCTCGCCGTGAACCTGATACCCTAATCAGGTCGGGCGATTCTGCCGATTACCACATCATGAACCGGCTCTACTACGGCGACAACCTCACGGTGCTTCGCGGCTGCATCGACAGCGAGAGCGTGGATCTAATCTACCTTGATCCACCGTTCAACAGTCAGGCCACGTACAACGTGCTCTTCAAGAGTATGGGGGGCGAAAAATCCCGCGCGCAGATCGAAGCGTTCGGCGATACCTGGCACTGGGGCGATGAGGCGGAGCTGGCCTTTGACGGCGTGATGACGAGCGGGAATAGCGATGCAGCGGAAATGCTGCGCGCCATGCGGTCGTTCCTCAAAGAGAACGACATGATGGCCTATCTTTGCATGATGGCCGTTCGGCTCTTGGAGTTGCATCGCGTGCTCCAGCCCACGGGAAGCATCTACCTCCACTGCGATCCGACCGCAAGCCACTACCTGAAGATCCTCATGGATGCGATTTTTGGCGTCCGGAATTATTTGAACGAGATCACCTGGAAGCGCACGGCTGCCCACAGCGATGCCAAACAGGGGCGCAAGGGATTCGGCAACGTCAACGACATCCTGTTGCTGTACACGAAGTCCAGCGAATCTTCGGCGCTCGCCAGAAGTGACCCGCCTGTGCTTTCTAAGAATGACCCATTGGGCCGTTAGAGCCTTTTGCGAGTGGCCCATATCCAGGGCTAAAGATCTGTCCGGGGAGGCTACGCGGTGAGAA
>JBKQPR010000199.1:0-8611 GCA_052144935.1 Bryobacteraceae bacterium | reverse complement strand
CCCATTAAAGAGCCGGCCTCAGCCTGCGGTTTAGTTCAACGCGCGGTTTACTCGATTCCGCGGCGAACAGGCCGTATCTGCTGACCGGCTTCCGCGCGCCGCGGAACCGAGCAAACCTAAAGCATTCCGGTGAATTGGCTGCCCTTTTGAATCAGTCACTTACGTGGACACCAGCGCTCATCTTGAGCGCATGCGGAATTTTGCCACGCGCTGCTAAGCGGCCACGCGCCGGACTTCGGCCCGGCTCAGCCGGCGCGCGCCACTTCAACGACGGCGATGGCAATCGTGGCGCCAATGGCGCCCAGCATCAGCGGCAGAAAGGCCCACCCCAGACCGCCGGAAACTCCATGCGCTTCCCGAACGATGGCCCAACTGATGTAGGCGAAGGACCACATCATCTCCACCTTGATCCAACCCACCATCGCGACGGTGATCGCCTCCAACCGGTCGCGATTCTTGTCTGTCACCACTACCGGGTAGTTGAACAATCGCGAGAAGAAGCTTACAACGGTTACCAACAGGTACAGCCCGACGGAGACCGCGGGTAACACGATCAGGCTGGACTTCCCGCCGTAGGCGTCCGCTCTGCCGCTGAATCCGTAATGCGTGGGAACCCTGTCCGGCAGGGTATTCCACGAAACCCACACGACGACGATCTGGAGGGCGAGACCCGCCAATGCCAGAGCCTCTCGCAGGAATCGCATGTCAATGGGATTGTACCGCGCGATAGCGCCGCACCCCTTTGCCGCTTTGGCCCACCCCCCTTTGCCGCGGCCCCGTTCGTCCTCGTCGCCTCGGGGTCATTTCCGTTCCCGCGCGATCACGCCGCACCCCTTTGGCGCGTTGGCCGCACCCCCTTTGCCGCGGCCCGCGCGTTGGTGTAGTATCCTCAGTAACCCCGCTGCCGAGCCAGGGAGGGAAACGCCATGCGCCGCTCGAAACGATGTCGCCCGAAACGATTCTGTCTGTGGGTGGCTCTCGCCGTGGCGGCATGGTCCGCTTTCGCTCAGGAAGAAATACCGGTTGGTGGACGCGGCGGGCGCGGGGGGCGCGGCGGCACGCGCGAGTTCCTCGGGCTGGGTCCGGCGCCGGACGCCGCCGCGGCGGCGCGCGGGGAGAAACTCTACGCTCCGAATTGCGGGTTTTGCCACGGCGAGAAGGCCCGCGGGGCCCAGGGTCCCAACCTGATCCGCTCGGTGGCGGTGCTGGACGATGAAAAGGGCGAGCTGATCGGCCCGACCATCCGCAAAGGGCGGCCCGACCAGGGGATGCCCGCGTTTCCTGCCTTCAGCGATGCCGAGCTGAACGACATGGCCCAGTTTCTGCACTTACAGGTGGAGTTAGTCGCCAATCGCGGTCTGTACAAGAGGCTGAACGTGGTGACTGGAGATCGCGCGGCCGGAGAAGCCTGGTTCAACGGCGCCGGCGGATGTAAGTCTTGCCATTCGCCTACGGGAGACCTGGCGCACATCGGAAGCCGCTACCAGCCCGATCAGTTGCAGACGCGCATCATCTGGCCTGGGGGCGGGCGCGGCTCGACGAGGGCCCAGAAGGTCACTGTCACCCTGGCGAACGGACAGACGTTCACCGGAACCGTGAGGCAGATCGACGATTTCAATATCTCGATTAACGACGCGTCGGGTAACTATCGCTCCTGGCCTCGGCAGGAAGTGAAGGTCGAACTTGAGGACAAGCTGGCCGGCCACCGGCAACTGCTCGAGAAATACACCGATAAGGACATGCACGATTTGACCGCTTACCTGGTGACTTTGAAATGAGAGCGCTCCGCGTATGTGCGCTGGCCGCCTGGCTCGCGGCTGCCTCCGGCCGCGGGCAGGGATTGGACCCCGCGGCGTTGCTCAAGCCGGCCACCGATACCTGGCCCACTTACAACGGCGATTACTCCGGCCGCCGCTTCAGCCCGCTCGCCGAGATCGACGCGTCCAATATCGGCAGCCTCGGGCTGGCCTGGTTTTACCGCATCTCGTCGGTGGGCGCGCAGAGAGGCGTGGGCAACCCGACCATCAAGTCCACGCCCTTGATGGTCAACGGCATCTTATACTTCACCGTTCCCGATCACGCCTGGGCGATCGATGCGCGGACCGGCGAAGAGATCTGGCACTACAGTTGGCAGGACAAGGGCGGCCACCTGGTGGGAAACCGCGGCCTGGGAATGTATCGCGACTGGCTGTATCTCATGACGCCGGATTGCTGGTTCGTCTCTCTGAACGCGAAAGATGGCAAGGAGCGCTGGCGCAAGAAGGTGGCCGACGAGAAAATGCAGTACTTCTGCACCACGTCCCCGCTGGTCGTGAAGAACCGCGTGATTGTGGGAGTGGGCGGCGATGCCATGGACGTCCCCGGCTTTCTGGAGGCGCGCGATCCGGAAACGGGCGAGGTCAACTGGCGCTGGAACACCACCCCGCGCAAGGGCGAACCGGGCGCCGAGACCTGGCCGAATCCGCAAGCCATGGAGCACGGCGGCGGCATGACCTGGATGCCCGGCACTTACGATCCGGATCTCAATCTGATTTACTGGGGCACGGGCAATCCCAACCCGGTCTTCGCCGGCCAGGGGCGCAAGGGCGCCAACCTGTGGACCGCCTCGATTGTGGCGCTGGACGCGGATACCGGCAAGCTGGCCTGGTATCATCAGCCCTCGCCGCACGATACGCACGATTGGGACAACGTGGAGACACCCATTTTGCTGGACGCCACTTACCAGGGGCAGCCGCGCAAACTGCTGGCGCAGGCCGCGCGCAACGGGATTTACACACTACTGGACCGGACCAATGGCAAGGATCTGGTAACCAAGGGATATGTGGGAGTCAACTGGATGAAGGGCCTCGACGCTAAAGGCCAACCCATCCCCGATCCGGCCAAGGAACCCAAGGTAGACGGCTCGCTGGTAAATACTCCGGGGGGCGGCGGGACTAACTGGCCGCCGCCCAGCTTCAGCCCGCAGACCGGTTTGTTCTATGTAAATGCCAAGCAGGGTTATAGCGTCACTTACTTGACCGACGACGACCCCGAGCCGCAGGGATACGGCGGCGGCGGGGGCGGCGGACTTTCCGAGCCGATCCTTCTGGCGCTGGATTATCAGACCGGCAAGGTGGTCTGGAAGCACCAATATCCGAGCGGCGGTTTCGGCAACGCGTTTCCGGGGATTCTTACTACCGCCGGGAAGCTGCTTTTCACCGGCGATCCCTCGGGAAATCTGCTGGCCTTCGATCCCGCGGATGGGCGCATCCTGTGGCACTTCCGCACGGTATCCATGGTCAGTAACGGACCCTCCACTTACATGCTGAACGGCAGCCAGTATCTGGTGGTGGGCGCGGGAGATACTCTGTTTGCCTTCAAGCTGCTGGGAAAAGGACGGTGACGGTATGACCAGGCGGGAGATGATTGGTAGCGCGGCGGCGGCCCTGTTGCCGCTGGCCGGCGCGCGGGCGCAGGCTGCGCAATTGCACAATATGGGCGGAGCGCCGGCGGGCTTCCCCGCGCAGGCGAGGGCGGCGCGCGAGGCCAACCGGCCCTTCGACTTCGTGGAGCACTGCCACAACCTCGGCTTCGGCGTGGTGGAAACGCGGCTTGCGTCGACTGAGCCGGACGCCATTCGCAAATTCCGCGACCGGCTCGAAACCTATCGGATGCGGGCCATCGTCGACGCTCCGCTGCCGCGCTCGGACAGCGATCTGCCGGCTTACGAGGCCAACGTGAAGGCCGCCAAGGAGGCCGGCGTCATCTCCATGCACACCGCCATGACGCAGCGGCGCTACGAGCAGTTCGACACCCTGGCAGCCTTCCGCAGCGATTTCGAGCGCTGCCAGGCGACCATTGCGCGCGCCGAGCCGGTGCTGCGCAAGTATGGCATGCGGCTGGGAATCGAGAATCATAAAGGATGGCGCTCGGCGGAACAGGCCGCCTGGTTGCGCCGCGTGTCGAGCGAGTGGGTGGGCGTGCATTTCGATTTCGGCAACAACGTGTCGCTGTGCGAAGATCCCTCCGATACGCTGCACAACCTGCTGCCTTACATCTTCGCGTGTCACATAAAGGACATGGCGGTGGCGCCTTACGAAGACGGGTTTCTGCTTTCCGAGGTGCCTCTGGGCGAGGGATTCCTGGATATTCCAGGGATGGTGGCGGCGGTGCGCGCGAAGAGCCCGGAGATCCCGTTCGACCTTGAAATGATCACCCGCGATCCGCTGAAGATTCCGGTGTTCACCGACAAATACTGGGTGACCTTCGACGACGCTTCCAGCCCTTTGCCCGGCCGGGACCTGGCGCATTCGCTGGACCTGGTGCGCAAGCACAAACCCAAGACTCCGCTGCCGGAGACGACCGGCTTGAGCACGGCCGCGTTTCTGAAGCTGGAAGACGACTGCATCGGAAAGTCGATCGAGTACGCGCGGCAGCACCTGAGTCTGTAGCGTAGTGGGTGCAACCGCGCGCCTACCCCGAGCCCTCTGGGCCCTGCTATGAGGGCGAGAAGGAGCTACCGTCCCGGCCAGGTGACCGAGGGAAGTTATCGCCGGACCGAAGCCGACCCGCGGGAGTAATCGGATAACGGTCACTTCAGCGGTTTGGCGACTTCTCGCTCATGTGGACTGCCTCCGGCTAGCAATGATCCAGGAGCTGCTACTAGCTTTCGGTCTGCCGACGCGCGGTGCAGTGTCGTTCCACCGCGCCGAGTCGGACCTACTCATGAGTCTCCGAGCCCGGCTCCGGCTTCGATGACTTGCGACGGGCCGGAGCGTGCGTCTTCGTCATCTCCAGAGTGCGCATCAGGATGTGCTCCAGCATCCTGGGAAACTCCATCGCAAACATGTGAGACTCCTTGCTCGCGAAGCCGAACTCCTCCATGAACGGACCCCGGAGCATGACCTCCGAAAATCGACGGAGCCTCTTCATCTCGCGCTCGATCGACTCGACATTCTCAGCTTTGACGGCCCGGTACACCTCCATTGCCAACTCATAGAGCCAAGGCATGTCATCTCGAACGACGCTGGCCGCCATGAGGATTGCGACTGGATCGCCTGGCTCTCCCGACATGTGCATAAGCTCATCGAACATCATCGGGTGGAAACGTCGCATCCTTCGGCGCCGAAACGGGTCTCCACTTTCGACCAAGCGTTCCGCTACGCGGGACGGCAACGCCTTCATCTCCTCGGCGAGCTTTGCGACGGCGCTATCATCCGCCTCGTCCTTCGTCTCGGCTTTGGCGGTCCCGGGCGAGAGCTTCTTCAGGAGCGCCGTTTCCGCGGTTTTAAAGGCTGCGACTTGGTTTTTCACGACGTCGCTGTCGAGCTCGAGATTCGGTACTCGTCGGGCAAGCGGTTCACCAACTTCGTGAGGTCGCCCTCGCTGTCATCCATGTTCATGAATTGATAGAAGGGGCCGGCACTCACACGGCTAAGAGGCACACCGAGAGCAACGCCGAGAACGGGAGTGTTGAGCTTGCCCTTGGCGACGCCCGCCTCGAAGAGGATCCAGGGCCGGTCGAGACTCCTCTCGGTGAAGAGGCACACGACGTCCGACGTGGACTGCAGTTGTGCCATCAGGTGCTTGTACCACTCCTCTCCAAAATCGATGCCTTCGGTCCCCTTCTTGTCGGAAGAGCGAAACGTCTTGATCATGCCGGCGCTGACGCTCTTCAGCAGCTTACCAAAGGCTTCGGCCAACTCCGCGTCTCGCCCATCGTGACTTATAAAGACGAGCGGAGCCGATGCACTTGAAGGCAAAAGCTCGGCGCCAGGGGGTGCCTTCGTCTTCTCTGACCTAGCCATGTGTCCTCTCGACGATTCAGTCGTTTTAGCCTTTGCTTAGGCCAACCTGAATAAGAACGATCGCGTTCGGCCCGACGCGAAGTCGCCGACCCCTGACCAGGCCGGCAACGCTCTTCCTCACAAAGGCTTCCCGCGTGTCCGATCCTTAGGCCGACGAGGCAAGCATATTATATCACGCAACGCTCCGGTCCACATCAGGCTGTCGCTCCCTGAAGACCACGGACTACGCTGGAGCTGGGCTGTTCGGCGTCCAGCTGCCGTGTAACGCCCATACCGCCGATATGCGCGGGAGATGACCATGAAGTTGTTATGATTGATCCGGTTATAGCGGTCGGACCCGAATCACTTGCGACGATTCACTCCATGTCGGCACAGGCGCCAATCCGGGTGCAGTCGATCAGGTGGGAGAGTCGTCACACCGTAGCAGTCCCGCGTTCACGCTTGCACGGCGTCCCAGCGGCGCGCAAGTTCCCGGAACGCCTGCGCATTCGAGGGCCATTCGTGCAACGTGGCGGGATCGAAATCCGCTCCGTTAGGCCACACGAGTGTTTCCACTTCGGGGTCGATCCGTACTCGATTGAACAGGTCGAGATCGCGCAGCGGACCGTACAGTTCCCCCGCAAGAACCGGCTGAAAATCGACAGTCTGTTCGGTATTGTCGTCGAAACGAACGCGGAGCGTATACGGAGCGACGATGTCGAAGGACTGGACTCGATAAACTGGATGACTCATAAGCGACCTATCTCAACGGCTCGATGGGCGCCGGGCGGCGGCCTTCCTGCAGGCGATCCCAATCGTCTAACAACTCGGTTTCATGTAATTCCGCCCACGCTTCCACCAGCCGCCTCTGCCTCCTTGGTAAGGAACCGCCGATTAGTTCCACAGGATTAAAACTAAAGATGCCCACTTCCCCTTGGTAATACGCGTGGTAAGTGAGCCGCGTGATGCGGCGATCCCGGCTCAGCAAACATACGGATAACGATCCCGAAAAACCGGCTGAGTTCCGGCACAGCTTCATTCTACATCGTGGCGCCCGCTACCGCCGTTCCGCTGCCGTTAGCCATCTGAGGCTCGCACGTGGGTGTGGCTCCCGGCACTGTCGAAGGCGGATCGGTCCCCATAGACGCCCTTTCCCCTGTGAGTCGGCATTTGATGGAACGTCGCGGCAGCGTGGCCAAGCGACAGGTGATCCATTTGTTATCGTGTCGTTGTGCTGCCCGACTTGACCGGTGACGGGGACCTGCCTCCTGGCGTGCATGTTGCCAGTTGGCAGGAGTTCGAATCCCGGTTCGGCGGTCCCTCTCCGAGACGTCTATGGCTGTCAAGCCGCCTTCGGGCTCTGGTGGAACTCGCTGCCACCACGGGAAAACTGCGCCGCGTCTTCGTCTGGGGTAGCTTTGTCACCGCGAAACCGGCACCCAGAGATCCGACATCCTCCTGATCATGGACGAGAACTTTGAGGTCGATCGCATTGCCGGGCCGGCGCAGGCGGTCTTCGATTCCATGCGGGCCAAACTGCTGTTCGAATCGGATGTCTTCTGGGCGCGAGCATCCATCGGGGACGAAGTGCTCGGTCTTTGGCTGGATACTTATCAAACTTCCAGAACCTTTCGAAAACGCGGTATTGTGGAACTGGGGCTGCCGTGATTCAAACCGACGACCAAATGCTACTCGCGCAGCAGTGCGTCGGCAACCTGCGCAGGATCCTGCTTGAGGCGCGCAAGGTCCATTCACGGCAGGACTACACTCGAATGGCGGAACCGATCCTGCTCGAAATTCAGCAACGCGAGCAGGAGATCCTCGAGTATCTGAGCAGGGATCTGGAAGAGCCGGTCGCGAGCTAGCCCACCGTGGACTTCCCCTGAACGCCCTCCCATCCCCGAAGGCTTCCTCCCCCCGGACGCGCTTTCGCCCCCGCCGCCCCTGGCTTCCCCCAGCGCCACGTCCTACAATCAGCGGTGATATGAAAACCTCATGGTTTCGTGCGCGCGCCGTCCCAGCCCTGGCGGGATTGGCGTTGCTCGCCGGCGCGGCCGCGCTGGCGGCGCAGGCGCAGAGTGGCGCGGCGGAGTGGACCGATATCCTTCCGCCCATCGACCTCCATGGATGGACCCGCATCCCGATTCCGCCGGTGGACGGGCTGAAGCCCAAGCTGCAGTGGCGCGTGGACACGGCCCAGCACGTCCTGATTTGCAGCGGCGATGGCGGCCACGAGTGGCTGCGCTACGACCAGGAGTTGGGCGACTTCATCTTTCAGGTGGATTGGCGGTTCACGCCGCGCGGGCCGGACGAGAAGCGCTACAACAGCGGTATAGGCATTCGGCTGTCGAAGTATGGCGAGATCTGGTACCAGGCGCAAACCGGCCTCTCGGGCGGCTACCTGTTCGGCGATAATTTCGCGGATGGCGCCATCCAGCCCTTCAACCTGAGCAAACAGATGAAGGAGAACCGCGTGAAACCAGCGGGAGAGTGGAACCACTACGAGATCACAGCGCGAGGCGACCGGCTGGTCCTGGCGGTGAACGGAATGGTGGTCAATGAGCTATCGGGCGTGGGTCTGCGGCGTGGATACCTGGGCCTGGAGGCGGAGCACTACGAGGTGACCTTCCGGGATTTGAAGCTGAAAGTGTTGCAGTAAGTGCCCGATCCGAAACAACTGTGCCAACCGCTCCCTCACGGTCGCGGCTCCGACGCGCTTTCTACTACTGTGAGACCGCTTGGTACCACTCTGCCGAACTATGGAGTGACTGCTTTGGGAGCCAGTTCAAAGCCGAGGCTGGCAGCGAAAGTTTTTAGGTGGTTGAGCCGGGCGATCTGATAGATCT
>JBKQPR010000198.1:0-14446 GCA_052144935.1 Bryobacteraceae bacterium | reverse complement strand
GCCTCGTCCAGCGCGCTCAGGACGGCGTCGCCCTCGTTGCGGATGTGCGAGGCGTAGATGCCGCCCAGCTTGGCCGCTTCGGCCGCCAGGGCGATCAGCTCTTCGGTCGAGGCGTAGGGCGCGGGCGCATATTGCAAGGCCGTGGAGAGGCCCACGGTGCCGTCGCGCATGGCCTCGCGCACCAGCGCTTTCATGCGCTCCAGCTCGGCCGGCGAGGGCGCCCGGTTGTCGTCCCCCAGCACCATCCGCCGCACCTGGGTGGCCCCCACATAACTGGCCAGGTTGATCCCCATGCCCTGCTTGCGCAGCCGCTCGAAGTACCCGTGGAAGTCGCGCCACTCGGGCCGGATGCCATAGTGCTCATAGGTGACGTGGTCGGCCTTTATGATGGCGTCGTTGAGCGGCGCAACCGACCCTCCCTCGCCGGTCACTTCGGTGGTGATGCCCTGGTAGATCTTGGATGGCAGGTGCGGGTCCACCAGGATGGTCAGCTCGGATTGCCCGAGCATGTCGATGAAGCCGGGGGCCACCACCATGCCCCGCGCATCGATGAGGCGTTTGGCCGCGACGCCCTCCAGCCGCCCGATGGCCGCGATCTTCCCGCCGCGAATCCCCACGTCCGCGGCGTACCACGGCGAGCCCGTGCCGTCGACGATGTGCCCGTTGCGGATCACCACATCGTACGGCTGGGCTGCCGCGGCGGAGGCAAACAGGAGCACAGCGAGGAGAGTCGGCATAAGCGCCAGTATATACGGTGGGCTGGGTAAGGGCGGTTGAACCTCGCTGGAAGTTGCGACCGGAACTTTATGGGAGTATGATCATACCTGGAGTATGAAATGGCTGGCATCGACCGCGTAACCGTCACCCTGCCGGACGACCTCGTTAAAGACATCGACCGGCGAGACAAAAACCGCAGCAAGTTCGTCGCGGAGGCCGTGCGCCGGGAACTCGATCGGCGCCGCCGTGTTGAGCTTCGGCGCTCACTTGAGAATCCCCACCCCGAAAGCGCCGCTCTTGCCGAACAGGGTCTTGAGGAATGGTCGCGGGGGCTGCCCGAGGAAGATGCCGAAGCGCTCGTCGACAGCAGCGCCGGCAGGGCGGTTCGGTGGGTTCCCGGCGAGGGCTGGGTGGAGGATCGTGCGTGAGGCTCGGTCGCGGCTCCGTGGTCGTCGTCGAGCTCGATCCTACGGTGGGACACGAACAACGCGGCGTCAGACCCTGCATCGTCGTAAGCGATCCGGACGTTATCAGCGACCAGCGCTTTCCACTGGTTTGCGTAGTGCCTGTCTCGGCCACTCCTGGCGAGGGTTCTCTGTATCCACATCTCGCGCCCGGCAGGAGCGGTCTCGCCAAAAGGTCCTTCGCGCTGATCGACCACCTGCGATCCGTCGACAAGCGGCGTGTCCGGACCGTGTTCGGTGAACTTGCGCGCGAAGAGATCGACGCGATCGATGAGGGGCTGACGGTGTTCCTCGGCCTGGGCGACCGGCTTCACCCCGCGGTTGCGCCTCCGGTCCAGTAACCCGTGATTGAGGAGTGTGGCGGCAATCCTGCCCGTTCAGCGGGCTCCGGACTTGGCGGGTGGCGCGCCGAAGATTTCAGCCAAATCGATCTCCACTCCCGGCAGCAGCTCGCTGGTCAGGGTGCCTTCCACTTCGACCGCGGTCCTGCCGCGATGGATCGTCACCAGTTTGCCGCGCGGATAGAACAGCCAGGCTTCGCGGCCGCCATATTTCATGTACAGCGTCACCTTCCGCTGCATGATCTCGGCGGTATTGCGCCTGGACATCACTTCGACCGCCAGGGCGGGGCGCCCTCCAGATATTTATCTTCCGCCTGCCCGGCGTGCGTGATGCTCACGTCCGGAATCAGCCAGTTTGGGCCCACACGATAACCCGTCTCGCAAAACACCTCGCCCAACTCGCGAGCGTGCCCCTGGGCCTGGAGATCCAGGAGGGCGCGTTCGAGGGTCCTGAAGAGGCGCAGCGTGATTCTCATGTGTTGGATGAATGCGGGCGGCATGCGGATCAGCTCCCCATCGATCAGTTCCAGCTTGTTGGGTTCGTCCGGCAGTTGCTCGAACTGCTCGAACGTCATGGAGGTGCTGGTCGTGCCCATGGCATCCATCATCTTACCTCGCGCGGCTACCCCTGCTGCTCCGCCGGCGCCGATCCCCGCCGCCAGGGCCATCCATGGCCGCAAATGGTCGGAAGCCTAAAGAGAACGCTATGTGTGGCCGATATGTTGGCATAGGTCGCCGGACCTCGCAAAACCGCTCACGAGCGGAACAACTGTGAGCGATTCAAGACTTCAAGAAGGAGCCTTCGCTAATGGAATGCCCGTTCTGCCGTAAAACCATAGATGACCGCGCAACCGTCTGCAATGGCTGTGGAGCCTTTGTTACAAGAACGAGCCTGTTCGGCCGGGTGCGGAACGGTTTTGGAGCAATCGCCGGTGGTACACTTGCCGCCTTGGCCTTGGCTTTTTTCGGGGAGCACTTGTTTGATTTCCTTATTACCGGCCGCGCTGCCGGCAGCTTCACAAACATCCAAATGCGCCTTTCGTTCACCATTGCCCATTGGATCTTCTGGATTATTCTGGTGACATTATTTATCCGTCGTGTCCTTCGTGAGCCCGGCCAAAAATGGGTGAGAAGACCCTGAGGCCATTCTGTATCTCTACCGTGGGAGGTGGGATGCGCCCGCTGCCGGCGTCCCAGGGCAGATGCGCTCCCAGCGCCAGGGGGCACCCCACCCCGCCCGCCAACCGCCTTCCGGCATTATGCCCAAACCGGGTAAGCGCTCATCCGGCCGCGTTCAGCGGGTTCCGGACTTGGCGGGTGGCGCGCCGAAGATTTCAGCCAGATCGATCGCCACTCCCGGCAGCAACTCGCTGGTCAGTGTGCCTTCCATTTCCACGGCCGTCCTGCCGCGATGGATCGTCACCAGTCTGGTGCGCGGATAGAACAGCCAGGCTTCGCGGCCGCCATATTTCATGTACAACGTCACCTTCCGCTGCATGATCTTGGCGGTATTGCGCCTGGAGATCACCTCGACCGCCAGGGCGGGGGCGCCCTCCAGATATTTATCTTCGGCCTGTCCGGCGTGCGTGACGCTCACGTCCGGGATCAGCCAGTGTGGACCCACACGACAGCCCGTCTCGCAGAGTACCTCGCCCAACTCGCGAGCGCGCCCCTGCGCCTGGAGATCCAGGAGGGCGCCTTTGAGAGTCTCGTAGAGGCGCAAGGTGATTCTCATGTGTTGGATGAATGCGGGCGGCATGCGGATCAGCTCCCCATCGATCAGCTCCAGCTTGTTGGGTTCGTCCGGCAGTTGCTCGAACTGCTCGAAAGTCATGGCGGTGGTGGTGGTAGTGGTCGTGCCCATGGCATCCATCATCTTACACCCCTGTCCTTGACGAAACGCCGCCTGCGTCCATGGCAGGCCCGTGAGGGGCGCCGCCGTGGGGCGCTCATCCTGCCGCGTTCAGCGGGTTCCGGACTTGGCGGGTGGCGCGCCGAAGATTTCAGCCAGATCGATCGCCACTCCCGGCAGCAACTCGCTGGTCAGGGTGCCTTCCATTTCCACGGCCGTCCTGCCGCGATGGATCGTCACCAGTCTGGTGCGCGGATAGAACAGCCAGGCTTCGCGGCCGCCATATTTCATGTATAACGTCACCTTCCGCTGCATGATCTTGGCGGTATTGCGCCTGGAGATCACCTCGACCGCCAAGGCGGGGGCGCCCTCCAGATATTTATCTTCGGCCTGCCCGGCGTGCGTGATGCTCACGTCCGGAATCAGCCAGTGTGGACCCACACGATAGCCAAACTCGTGGCATACCTCGCCCAACTCGCTGGCGCGCCCCTGCGCCTGGAGATCCAGGAGGGCGTGTTCGAGAGTCCTCCAGATTCGCTGCGAGATTCTCATGTGTTGCGTGAATGCAGGCGGCATGCGGATCAGCTCCCCATCGATCAACTCGAGTTTGTTGGGTTCGTCCGGCAGTTGCTCGAACTGCTCGAAAGTCATGGCGGTGGTGGTGGTAGTGGTCGTGCCCATGGCATCCATCATCTTACCTCGCGCCGCTACCCCTGCTGCACCCTCTTGGCCTTGCGCTCCCGCAAGCCACGCGTCACTTCGACGATGGTGGGCAGCAGCGAAACGAAGATAATCAGCAAGATCACTATATCGAAATAGCGCCTGACGAGCGGCACGCTGCCAAGCTCGTACCCGAGCACGGTGAGCAGGAACACCGATCCGATGCCGCCCGCGAGGCTGAACGGCAGGAACTTCAAGTAGGGCATCTCGCCAACTCCGGCCAGAAACGCCGCGAAGGTCCTCACGATGGGCACGAAGCGCGCGAACATGATGGTCTTGCCGCCGTAGCGCTGGTAGAAGGCCCGCGTGCGGGCGACATATTCCTGCTTGAAGAGGCGCGAATCCGGGCGGCTGAAGATCCGCGGTCCGGTTTTGCGCCCCAGCAGGTAGCCGGTGGAATCGCCTGCGATGGCCGCCGCCATCAGAAGCGCATTTACCGCGACGATATTCAATTGCCCGGCGCCGGCCACCACGCCCACGGTGAACAGCAGCGAATCGCCGGGAATCACCAAGCCTACCAGCAGCCCCGTCTCCGAGAAAACCAGGCCCGCCAGCGCGGCGTAACCCAACCAGCCGGAAAGCAGCGTGCTCAATAGATGGATGAGCCGCTCGGGGTCGGTCAGCGACCGCAGAAAATCGATCAGGCTTTGAATCATCGAGTGGCCGGGCGCCGGCTAACTGGACCGATAGTTATTGATCAGCCGGGCGACCACGTCCTGATGGACTTTGATTTTCCCTTCCTTGATCAACTGGTCCCGCACCCCCGCATCGAAGAGCGTGGCGCGATCGTTGGCCCGCTGCCTCTTGATCTCGTCGCGAAGCTGCACGCGCTCGGCCGGCAGCTTCGACATATCGGGATCCTCATGCGCCAGCACTTTGGCCACCACCGTGGCGTCGGGAGTGGCGATCGGCCCCAGCAGCGTGCCATCGGGCTTGCCGAACCCCTCCTGCACATAGGCGGCCGACCCCAAGCCTGCGTCACCTGGGGCCGCCTTTTCCGGGGTGACTGTTCCGTTGCGCGTGAAATCGGCGGAAACCTTCACCTCCAGCCCCATCGCCTTGGCAGCCTTTTCGAGGTCGCCGCCCATCGCCTTGGCTTTGTCCAGCAGTTCCTGTGCATGTTGCTGCACCTTGGCCTGCACGCGGCTGGTGGTCATGGTGTCCTTCACCTGGTCCTTCACTTCGTCGAAGGTGTTGGGCCGCGAGGGCACCATGCCGGTCAGTTCGGCGATGGCCAGCTTATTGCCCGCCAGCGCGACCGGCTGCGAAACTTCACCCTGTTTCAGCGCTGCAATGGCTTGGTCGAAATCCGGGTTGGAGCCAATGTCCGGCACGGGTTTGCCAGGTTGTACGTTGTCGGCCCGCACCACGTCCATATTGAACTGCGCCGCGATCTTTTCGGGATGCGACGGATCCTTCTGGAAGGCCTGCTGCACCTGGTCCGAGATCTGCTGCATCAGGTCGGCGGCCTTCTGCTTGCGCCACTCGGCGAGCAGGTCGCCCTTGACCTCGTCGAACGGCTTCACGCGCGGCTGGTCGTGCTGCATCACCTGCACCACGTGGTAGCCGTAGGAGGTCTTGATCAGGTCGCTTTCGCCCGGCTTGAGCCGGAAGGCGGCGTCCTCGAACTCCTTGACCATCTGACCGTTGTGCTGGACGGTGTACTCGCCGCCCTTGTCCTTCGAGCCGGGATCTTCGGAGTACTTCTTCACCAGGTCGCCGAAATTGGCGCCCGCGCGGACCTGCTTCAGGAGGTCTTCGGCCTGCGCCTTGATCTTGGCCTCGTCGGCCGGAGGCTTGCCTTGCGTCATCAGCAGGATGTGCCGTATCTTGACCTGCTCCGGCATCCGGAAACTGTCCATGTTCTGGGTGTACTGCCGGTGCAGGTCGGCGTCGGTGGGGTTCAGAGTCTGTTCCAGCTTGCCCTGATCGGCCACCAGCACCACCAGGTTCTTGCTCTCCGGGACGCTGTAGCGCGAGGCGTTGGTCTTGAAGTAAGTCTGCATCTCCTCCAGGGTCGGCTCGGCTTCCTTCTTGTACTTGTCCGCGGACAGCTTGACGTATTGAATCTTGATTTGCTCGTTCTTGTCGCGGTAGGCCTTCTCGATCTCCGCCGGAGACACGACGATTCCTTCCAGGGCAATGCTGTGCAGCCGGTCCATCATCAACTGGCGCCGCATGCCGCTCTCGAACTCTTCCATGGTCATGTTCTGCTGCGCCAGCATCGAGGCGTAGGCGGCCTTGCCCACGAACTTGCCTCCCTGAAACAGGTTCGGGATGCTCTGCGCGATGAAATCGCCGAGTTGCTGGTTGGTCACTTCGAAGCCCAGCCGCTGGGCTTCGTAGGTGAGGGCGTGCTCGGTAATCAACTGCTGCAGAATCTGCGGGATGTAGTTGGGCAGAATCTCCGCCGGAATCTGCCGGCCGCGCATGGTGTTCTGAATTGAGCGCTGGACGTCGAGCTGGGTGATTACGTCCCGGCCGACTTCCGCCACGACCGAATCCGACGAGCCGCCGGCGCCCGTGTTGTAGCTCGGCACCAGGTACGTCAGCATGGAGATCGCGACCATCAGCAAAAGCGCTCCCAGCAGGATGCGCACGGCTTTGTCACGGCTGCGAAACAGATCGAACATGGGTTACAGAACTCCTGTGTAGTAAAGGGGAAAGTTTATTCTAGCATTTTCTGCCGCGGGGTTCCCCGGGCCAACGGCCAACAAGGCCAACGGCCGGGCTTCCAGCGGCGGCAGGTCTTCATTTGGGGCGTGCGGCCAATTCCACCGGGGCCGGCCAACTATGCCCTTGTTGCACCAGCAGGCCTTGGGTGGCGTCGGGCCCCCAGGCGCCGGCGGCGTAATTCGGAAAATCGTTGGGAGGGCTGGCTTTCCAGGTATCGAGCACCGGCATCAATATCCGCCAGGCGGCCTCCACCTGGTCGGCGCGCATGAACAAGGTGGCATCGCCCGCGATCACGTCCGCGAGCAACGTCACATAGGCCTCCGGCGATGGCGTGGCGAAGCTCTCGCGATAGCTGAAGCGCATGTCCACCGGTTGCAACACCATCTTCGGCCCCGGGTGTTTGGCCTGAAAACGCAGCACGATGCCCTCGTCGGGCTGGATCGATAGGATGAGGCGCGACGGTTGCCAGTCGAGAGTCGCCTCGGTTGGAAACGACTGATGGGGAACCGCGCGGAACTGGATGGCGATTTCGGAAACCTGGCGGGGCAGGCGTTTGCCGGTGCGAAGATAGAAAGGCACGTCCTGCCAGCGCCAGTTGTCCACGAAGAGCCGCAACGCCGCAAACGTCTCCGTATGGGAATCGGGCGGCACGCCCTCTTCCTGGCGATAGGCGGGTACTTTCTGGCCGCCGAGCCAACCCTCACCGTACTGGCCGCGAACCGTGGAGCAATGCACGGCGTCCGATGGAATGGGCCGGACCGCGTGCAGCACATCTACTTTCTTGTTGCGGATTTCGTCGGCTTCGAAGGAGACCATCGGTTCCATGGCCACCATACAGAGCAGTTGCAGCAGGTGGTTCTGCACCATGTCGCGCAGGGCGCCGGCCCCATCGTAGTAGCCGCCGCGGTGTTCCACGCCCACCTCTTCGGCCACCGTGATGGTCACGTAATCCACGTAACGGCGGTTCCAGATCGGCTCGAACAGCGGATTGGCAAAGCGGAACGCCAGGATGTTCTGCACCGTCTCTTTGCCCAGGTAATGGTCGATGCGGAAGATTTGGGATTCCTGAAAGCCGCTCGAGAGCGTGCGGTTCAGCGCCAGCGCCGAATCCAGGTCGTAACCGATCGGTTTCTCGATGACCAGGCGGGCCTGTTCCCGGTTGGCCGACAGGCCGGCATAATTCAGGAAGGAAGGGATTTCGCCGAACAGCGAGGGCGGCGTGGCCATGTAGAAAATGTGATGGGCTTTGGCGGCCCACTCCTTTTCAAAGCCGGCGCACTGGTCGCCAAGTTCCTTATAGGTCGCGTGGCTTTTGAAATCGCCCTGCAGGTAGTGGATATGTTTGGAGAACTCATTCCACTCCTTGATTGGGGTTTTCCCGAAGCTTGCGAACTGCTTGACTCCCTCGTGCAGGCGCTTGCGCAGGGCGTCATCGCTCAGTTCGACGCGGTCCACCGCGATAATCGCAAAATGAGCCGGAATCGTGCGGCTCTGGGAGAGGTCAAACATGGCCGGCATCAACTTCCGCCAGGTCAGGTCGCCCGCGCCGCCGAAGATGACGAATATGTTTGGTTCCAGTCGATCGTTGGTCTTCATAGAGCTCAAGCCTTCGTCCAGTCGGTGTGAAATGTGCCTTTGACGTCGATGCGCTCGTAGGTGTGCGCGCCGAAGTAGTCGCGTTGGGCCTGGATCAGATTGGCAGGCAGCCAGGCGCTACGGTAGCCGTCCAAATAGCTCAGCGCGGTCATGAAACAGGGCGCGGGCAGACCCAGGTCGATGGCCGCGCACACCACGCGCCGCAAATCCTCCTGGTGGGCCATCACCTTCTTCGACAGCTCCGGGTCCAGGAGCAGATTCGGCAGGCTGGCCTCGCGCCGATAGGCCGTCCGGATGTCCTCCAGCAAGGCCGCGCGGATGATGCAACCGCCCCGCCAGATGCGCGCCACGGTCTCGAGATCGAAACGATACGCATACTTGTCCGAGGCGGCCGCCAGGACGGCCATGCCCTGTGCGTAGGCCATGATCATCCCGGCGTAGAGCGCGTGGCCCAGTCGATCGACGAAGAGTTTGCGGTCCCCGCCAAACGGGGGGATGGGCCGCTGGAAGATCGCGGCGGCCGTCTCGCGCTGCTTTTCCAGCACGGACAAATCCCGCATCGCCACCGCCAGGTCGATGGTGGGCATGGGCACCTGCAACTCCATGGCGCTTTGCGAGGTCCACATGCCGGTGCCGTTCTGTTTGGCGACGTCCAGGATTTCATCGATCAACCGCTTGCCGGTGGTTTCGTCGGCCTTGCCGAGGATGGCGCCGGTGATCTCTACCAGGTAGCCGTTGAGTTCCCCTTGATTCCAGGTGTCGTACACGTCGCGCAGTCGATCGTCGCTCATGCCAAGGCCGCGCTTCATCAGGTCGTAGGTCTCGGCCAGGAGTTGCATCAGCGCGTACTCGATGCCGTTGTGGACCGTCTTGACGAAATGCCCGGCCGATCCGGGACCGAGGTACGCCACGCACGGATCTCCATCGACTTTGGCCGCCACGGCCTCGAGTACCGGGCGGACCCGCTGGTAGGCCTCTTCAGGTCCGCCGGGCATGATGCTGGGACCGTGGCGCGCGCCCTCCTCGCCGCCGGACACGCCTACGCCGAGGAATTGAATGCCCTTGGCAGCCAGGTTACGGGCGCGCAGGTTGGTGTCTTTGAAGTAGGAGTTGCCGGCGTCGACGATGAGATCGCCCTTGGCGAGGTGCGGCAGCAGATCGGCGATCACGGAATCCACGGGCGGGCCGGCGGGCACCAGCATCATGACCGCGCGCGGCGAACGGAGCAGTGCGATGAAATCCTCAATGTGGGCCGCGCCGTGTACGTCGTTTCCCGCCGATTCCTTCCGGAGCGCCGTGACCTTGCCGAGGTCCTTGTCATAGCCCGCCACCGGGAAGCCGTGGTCGGCCATGTTCAGTAACATGTTGCGCCCCATCACGCCCAAGCCGATCATGCCGATTTCATAACGCTGAGTTTCCATGCCAATCCTCCCTTCGAATCGATGGGGGTATCCAAATCATTCAGGCGATGCCGGGACGGCTTCGTGGGGCGGGGCCCCGCCCCACAGGGCCATACCCCGCAGGGCCACGCCCCACAGGATCGCTGCCGGAGTGGTTGCCCCGAGTCAAGTGGAAAGCCCATCGAAGTTGCTCTATCGCTGCCACAGGATGCGGGCGGCTTCCAGGGGAACGGCGACACCGGAGTAGTTCGGGATCACGCGCGCCGTATAGTCGGTAGCCGGACGGACCGCGGTCACTCCTGCGCGGTAAGCGTAGCCTCCAGACGCGCCTGCCAGTTGGCGAACGCGCTCCATCTCCTGCCGAACCGGACCAGCGACGTTGACGCCGTCGGCATAAAGCTCTACGCGCACCCGATTGGGGTCGAGATCGTTGAGGTAGACCTGGACCTCAAACAAGTGCTGGTCCCCGGCGGTCTCGACGTGTACGTCGCCGAAGCGTATGGCGGCCCACTGCTTCTCCAGGGAGTGCTGCCAATCGACGATTTGCCTGCCCAAGGCGCCCTTGCCGGCGGCGCGCTCACGGTAGGCAGCCGCGCCCGGGAGATAATGTTGCCCGGTGTATTCGCGCACCGCGCGGTCCGCGGAAAAGCGCAGCGTCAATTTCGCCATGCTGTTCCGCATTCGCGCGATCCAGGCGGTGGGGATGCCCTGGCCGTCGCGGGCATAAAACTCGGGAATCACCTCCCGTTCGAGCAGGTCGTAGAGCGCATCGGCTTCGGCGGCGTCCCAGGCCGGATCGTCGCCATGCTCCTGGCCGTCCCCCAAGGCCCACCCGACTTCCGGCGTGTAGGCCTCCGCCCACCAGCCGTCCAGCTCCGAGAGATTGATGCCTCCATTGACCAGCACCTTCATGCCGCTGGTCCCGCAGGCTTCCCAGGGCCGGCGTGGCGTGTTGATCCAGACGTCCACGCCTTCGACCAGGTGCTCGGTCAAGAGCATGTCGTAATCGGCCAGGAAGATGGCATGGAAGCGAACTTCGGGCTGGCGGATGAAATGAGTCCATTCCCGAATCAGGTCCTGGCCCGCCTGGTCCGCCGGATGCGCCTTGCCTGCGATGATGAGCTGCACCGGCCGCTCGGAATCGGTCAACAGGCGAAACAGGCGCAGGGGGTCGTGCAGCAGCAGATTGGGTCGCTTGTAGGTGGCAAAGCGGCGGGCAAAGCCCAGGGTGAGGGCGTGGGGATCGAAGAGATGCCGGGCGGCTTCGACGTCTTCGGGCGAGGCGCCTGCCGCCGTGAGATTCCGCGACAATCGTTCGCGGGCGAACTCGACCAGGGACTGGCTGGCGGCTGTCCGAAATTGCCAGAGCCTGGCGTCGGAGACCTTTTGAATGTCCTGTTCCAGGGTCTCCGCGGTCCCCAGCCAGCGGTCCTTTCCGCAGGCCTCCGTCCAAAGATCGTCGGCGGACGCCGAGTCCCAGGTGGGCACGTGGACTCCGTTGGTCACGTGCGCGACCGGCACTTCATCCTCCGGCCAGCCTGGAAACAGAGGCAGAAAGAGATGCCGGCTGACTTTCCCGTGCAGGCGGCTCACGCCATTCACGGCCCCGCTTCCGCGGATCGCCAGATACGCCATGTTGAAAGGCTCCGACGAATCGGCCGGGTTCTGGCGGCCCAGGGCCAGCAGATCCTGGAGTTGGATGCCGAGCTTCTGCTCGGCATAAGGACGAAGGTATGGCTCGATGAGAGTGGGAGCAAAACGGTCAAAGCCGGCGGCCACCGCGGTGTGGGTGGTGAAGAGATTGCCCGCGCGCGTGACCGCCAGTGCAACTTCGAAGGGTTGCCCGGTCTGGTCCTTGAAATCGCGGGCGCGCTCCAGGACGGCCAACGCCGCGTGCCCTTCGTTCAGGTGACAGATCTCCGGTTGGATCCCGAGCGCGCGGAGCAGCCGCCATCCGCCGATCCCGAGGAGGATTTCCTGTTTGAGGCGCAACTCCGGCCCGCCCCCGTAGAGCTCGCTGGTAATCCCGCGATGAACGGGGTAGTTGGCCGCGTCATTGCTGTCCAGCAGATAAAGCTTCACCTTGCCCACCTGGACCTGCCAGGCGCGCACCCAGACCGAGAATCCAGGCAAGGCGATCTCCAACCGCAACCACTCCCCGTTTGGTTGGCGCAAGGGGGTGACCGGCAACTGTCCGGGATCGTTGTATGGGTAGAGGGCCTGCTGTTCTCCGTTGTGGTCGATCACCTGGCGAAAATAGCCCTGCTGGTAGAGCAGTCCCACGCCGACCACCGGCACACCCAGATCGCTGGCGGCTTTGAGTTGATCGCCGGCCACATTGCCCAGCCCGCCCGAGTAAATGGGCAGAGCCTCACTCAGCATGAATTCCATGCTGAAATACGCGGCGCAGGTCAGCGGAGCTTCGGAATGGTTCCGCTGAAACCAGGCGGGCGCTTCCGCCGCCTGCCTGCTGGCATCCACCAGGCCATCTACATTTTTCCGGAAAACCGGATCGGCCAACACGCGCTCGATCCGGTCGCGCGAGACCGTCTGCAGGAGGACCCAGGGGTTATGCGTGATCTCCCACAGGGCGGGATCGAGCTGCCGCCACACTTCGTCGGTGGCATGATTCCACGACCAATGCATGTCCAAGGCGAGTTCCGCCAGGGAATCGAATCCCTCGATTTCCGTGGGCAGGAGTTGGTATTGGTAGAGGGGGTGGCTGGCACGGGTTTGGTTGCTCATGATGGATTCTGGCGCGGACGGCGGCGAAAAAGATGATGCACGGTCTAATACAACTGTGCCACGACGGCGACGACGGCGGCGATTGCGATTGCGCCGGGCAGTACGTTCCAATACTTGCGAGGAGGGCCGCCTTCTCAGGGGGGCGCGGCGGCCGGGCACTCACGCGGACGGAAACGCGTAGTTGTCAGTCGTGCAGAACGACATTCAACAGGGAGCTATGGACTTCCAGTGTGCCGTTGTAGCCGACGAAACCCAGTTTGCGGAATTTGTTCATGAAGAAGCTGACTCGCGACCGCGTGGTTCCCACGATCTCCGCCAGCGTTTGCTGGCTGATCTTGGCGATGGCAGTCTCTTGCTTGCCTTCCTTGCCGAAATTAGCGAGCAGCAGAAGCACGCGCGCCAACCGCTTTTCGCTGGAGTTGAACAACTGATCCACGAGATCTTCCTCGATCCGGATGCTGCGGGCCAGCAGGTGCTGGAGGAACAACTCGGTAAAGGCAGGCTCCTCACGAAGCACACGAATCGCAGCCGTCTTCTCCAGCCGCGTGACAGAGACCGGAGACATGGCGGTCGCGGTTGCCATGCGCTTAATCTGTCCCGCCAGGCATCCTTCGCCAAAAAATTCGCCAGCGCCTAAAATCGCGACGACGGCCTCTTTGCCCCGGTTTGACACCACCGTCAGCTTGACCTTGCCTTTCTGAATGTAGAAGATCGAATCCGCCGTATCGCCTTGCGAGAAAATCACTTGCTTCGACCGATGGTCGGCGAGCGTTCTGCCCGAGGCCACCTTGGACAGGAAGGCTTGGGCGCTGAAACCAGGATCTTGCTTCTTCTTGCTTGCCACAGGCTCAACTGGAACCTCCCATACAATTCTAGTACCATTAAAGGCGCCCTGGGTACGCGCCCCTCGCCAGAATATCCTTCACCACATCGCCCGAAATGCCCGTCAGCCGCTGTGGTGGTCCCCATCGCGATTAATCGCGATGGTACATCTGGATGAAGCGCACCCTGCGCTCAGCCAGGCGGCGGGCAGCAGGCCGCAGTGTCATTGGATTCGATCCGCCATGCGGCGAACGCCGGCGGGGCTTGCCGGATCGGCGCGACGCGCCGCTTCCGGCACAAGCGGGGGCGTAGGCCGTGCCGGCGGCAAGCGAGTTGCCGAGTCGCAAGCCCCTTGGCGAGCCCAGGGCGCCCAGGGCGGGGAAAAGGGCGAAGATGCTTCTGAAATTGCTAAAATACAGGCACGGAGGTTACTCATGCCTAGCAGCGTATTTCATAGGGTCGGCGATCTTCCACCCGACATTCGGCAGGCTATGGGGCGCCTCCTTGGCCGCCCACTGGAGCCTGAAGAGCACATCAGCGTGATGGCCTATCGCCCGCATGAACCGCCGGCCGGAACTGCGCGAGCGGAATTGGCAGACCGCTTGAAGGAGCGCATCGACCACACGATCACCAGGCTCAAGGATGTCCCCGAGGCCGAACTCGACGAACTGATTGACGAAGCCGTGGACCACGTTCGGCACCACCGGTCGTGAGGATTGTCCTAGCCCGACTTTCGCAAAACCAGCCCCGTTTTCCTCATGACGAGGCGGTAATCATTGATCCGAACGCTCTTTTGTGTCTAGATGAAATAAATGGTCAATCTATCAGGGGATGACTGGAGGCAACTGTACGCGAACATGCCAATGATTATGCGGTCCTGCTTCCAGTGGCCCAGCCGCGAACCCGTTGGGGGAGGAACACTTTGCCCTCTGGCTCGCCACCCAAGGCCTCCTGGAGCCTGCCCTGTATCGGCTGTGATAGCATCCGTCGTATTCGATATTATTTCATCTATGAATTAGGCGACTTTCGATTGGAGCGAAACCCTTGTTTGACGGGCCTTCGGAAGCCCTAGGCCGGCGCCGGGCCACCCCACTTTTGCGAAAGTCGGGCTAG
>JBKQPR010000197.1:0-35531 GCA_052144935.1 Bryobacteraceae bacterium | reverse complement strand
CGAAAGCGATTTCGCCCCGAGAAAAGGGCTTCCGGACACACCTGTCCGGTTCACCCCTGGTTAACTCTTTTGGTTTCAATGAAGCCCTCCGAATTTCCCGGACATGCATGTCCGGAATGGGTTCGTTTATGAAAGAAATCACGCCAGCCACCCTCGATTGGTTCGAGATGGGCTCCTGGGCCGGCCGCCAGCAGGCCTTCGCCGTCATCGCTCCGGTTACTCCACCACGAGCGAATCGACATCCACAAACCTCCCGCTGGATTTCGCATTCGCCTGGCCGGTCACACGGATCGTGAGCACGTGCCGGCCGCGGCCGAAGCAGCAGAAACGGCGGCGGGTCTGCCACTCGATCCGGTCGGAGTATAAGTCGATGGCTCCCTGGCTGACTCCATCGATGGTCACCTCCGCAATGCCGCGGTTGGGAGCCTTAGTGAAGATATAAGTCAGCGCCTGGCCGTCGAAGGCGAGCGAGACCTCCGCGCCGGGCAGATCGGTGTAACTGATCGTCCGGAGGTCCGGATCCTTGAAGCTCTCATCGTGGACCCATTCGCCTGTGTACCGGATGGCGGGGTCGAAATCGTCGTAGAATCCGTGCGGCGCAACAAATACCGCCCCCAGGGCGGGTTGCCGGGGACAGGTGGGGTCCAGGCGCGCCACGTAGACGTCGCCCGATTCGTACTCCGGCGCGGTGCAGGCGGCCAACAGCTTCCCGACGACCGCGGGGCGGATCTGCTGACCGGCCACCGGCTTGTGGGCGATCACGTACCACACATTCCAGGATTCCAGCAGGCGCACGGCGTCGGGCACGGTTACGGCGGCGGAGAGGCTGTCGAAGGTGTTGTATTGATGCCAATGATTCTCGTAGACTTCGCCGGTGAGGCCGGCGAAGGTGCTGTCGTCGGCGAGCAGGACGGGAGCTTGGGGGTGGGCGCGGTTGAACCAGGCGATCACCTCGCGAATCGGCGCGGCATCGTGAATGTAGCGCTGCCGTTCGATGGCGGAGAAGGGCGACCGCAGGCAAAAATCCTTGTGGTAGTAACTGGACGAAGGGAGAAAGTAAAGATTCAAAGCGGCACATACGATCACGTAAGCGATCGACACACGCGCCATCCAGCGCTGGTTACTCAGCATCCAGGCCAGCAGGGCCGCGCACGGGACCATCAGAAGCGGAAGCGCCGGATAGAGATACCGTGCGTTGGGTGTGGAGATCAGCACCACGATGGACGCGGCCAGCGCGACCGCCGCGGCGCTGCGCGCGGGGCGCGCACTAACCACCGCCAGACCCAACAGAGCCAGCGGCGCCAGGATCAGGTATTGGAAGCCAAACGAGCCTTCCTGGCCCTCGTAATAAAGGGTCGAGCGGAAGGTCAAGTCGTAGAGCGTCCTCCAGGAAAGCGGCTGGAGGAAGCGAAAGTCCTGCACCACCGCGGTGGGGCTCAGCAGCGGCGAATGGAACCTCTGGTTGAGGAAGGGGAAGAGCGGGTTGCCGGTTTTGGCATAGGCAATCGCGAAGGGCGGCAGCGCGGCCGCCAACAGCAGCAATGCCGCAACGGCGACCGCGGCCGCCGGGCGAGCGCCCAACGCTTTCCGGTGGCGGAACATCAGCGCGATGGCCAAAGGGAGGGCCACGAGTACGAAGATCAGGCTGCCGAATTTGACCGCCAGCGCCGCGCCGCCCAGCAGCATGGCGATGTTCAGGTAGCGCCTTTGGGCGGTGTCGTCGAAACTCCACAGCGCGGTCATCATGCCGAGCAACAGGGCGGCCTGGAGATTCTCGACGAACAACGACCCGGTGGCCAATTGCACCATGGGCGTGGTGGCGAACAGCGCCGCCAGCAGGAACGCCATGGCAGGGCTGGCGAAGCGGCGCACGGCGTAGTACAGGAGACTCACCAGGGCCAGCAACATGGCGAAATTCAGCAGGCGCGCGGCGAACTCTCCGCCCATCAGGTACGCGATGCTGTAAGCGAAATCCGCGCCCATGGGCATCACCGACCAGACGAAACGGGCCGGTTGAAACGTCAGCGCGTGGTTCGCGGCGATGTTCATGGGGACGGCCAGGTGCGTCGAGAGGGCGTCGGCGCCCACCTCCGGTTTCAGCGCCACGAACCAGTGCGCCCCCAGGACCAATGTCAACAGGGCAAACGCGGCGCGCGCGGACGGGGCGCGCAGCTCCGCGCCGGCCAGGGCGCCGGCCCATCGCCTCATGCGGCGGAGCACGCCGCGGAAATCCGCCAGTATGGGCAGCGCCAGCAAGCCGCCCCAGACCGCCGGGTAATTGACCGGCGCGCGGGCGATGCCATACATCAGCAGGATGTAGACGGTCAACCCCACCAGCGTGGCCAGCAGATCGGCTTGCCCCGATTCGGCTCGGCCGCGGCCCATCGG
This sequence comes from Bryobacteraceae bacterium, assembly GCA_052144935.1. GTDB lineage: Bacteria > Acidobacteriota > Terriglobia > Bryobacterales > Bryobacteraceae > JOPF133. The sequence continues at coordinate 33,143 of JBKQPR010000197.1, read as the reverse complement.
CAGCCAGCCCAGCGCACAGGCGGAAATCAGCAGGAACACCACCGCCACCAGCGGCAGGGGACCCAATGCAAAGGCCGTCAGCAGGAGCAGCGCTCCGGCGATCAGCGCAGTGAAGGTCCAGGGGACGATCAGGAGGAGCGGGAGCGCCACCGACAGGAAGACCCCTAGATAGCGCAGGAAGCGCGTCATCCCCACCGGGTACCAAATCTCCTGCGCGAACAGATGGGCGGTCGAGAAGCCGTACACTTCCAGGGCGGCCAGCGCGCAGAAGACCGCGGCGGCCGCGAACGAAAAGACTATGGGCGGAACGGCCGGCTTCTCTCCCTGTTCGGATTCGGGCTTGAAGATGAACAGCCTTTGCACCGCAAAGTTTACGGCGAAGAGGAGCGTCTCCATGAGCAGCTTGGCCGGAACCGCCGGGACGCCCAGGCGGGACGAGAGAAACATGATGCCGGCATAGCTGGCGCTGCCGCTCGCGAGCACCAACAGAAGGTATTTCGGCAGCGCCTTCTTGTTCTGCTCGTGCGAAACGAACACCGTGCGGCGCACCATGGTGTAGTTGAAGCAGACCGAGACCAGCCGTCCCAGGATCTGCGAGGGCAACACCTGCCCGAGCCGGTGATAGACCAGGATGTAGACCAGGTTGTCGAGCGCCGCGGTGAGAAACGCTACGGCTCCGAATCGCAGCAGGACGAAGTAGATCTTCATCGAGTCGACGATCGGGTTGAAATGCGAAGACAGGTTGCCGTCCTCGTAGATGGTGCGGATGGGTTCTTCGATCAGCGGGATGGAGAGACGATGCGCGGCGATCAGCATCTCCAGCTCGAACTCGTAGCCGCGCGATTCGATGCGCAAAAGGTGGGGGAGCAGGCTGGCGGGAATGCCGCGCAGGCCGGTTTGGGTGTCGTTGATCTTCGTGCCCAACAGCATGTGCACAATGCCGCGCGTAGCCACATTGCCAATCCGGCTGCGCAGGGGAACCTCTCCGGCGAAAGCGCGCGAGCCGAGCACCAGCGATTGGGGATGCGCCTGAAGCGCGGCCGCCACGCTTTCGATATCCTCGGGATGATGCTGGCCATCGGCATCGGCGGTGACCACGCCGGTGAGGCCGGGGAACTCGCACAGCGTGTAATTGAAGGCAGTCTGGAGCGCGGCGCCCTTGCCCAGGTTGATGGCATGGCGCAGCAGATGGACCTTCGGCAATTGCGCCACCTCGGCGAAGATCTCCTGGAACGCCGCGCCGCTGCCGTCGTCCACGACGACGATGGCGGAGAAGGTTTCCCGGCTCAGCGCGCGGACCAGGTCCACCAAACCCGCGGAGGGGCGATAAGCCGGAATCACGGCCGCGAGCCGGACGGAGGTTGGGCTAGTCATACGAAGCGCATACTTCAATACAACACGTGGTCCGCGGGGGGTGCAAGCCGTGTGACGCCGGGAACGCCGGGCGCCAGGGGCCAGGCATACGGATCTCTCGCAAAGACGCCAAGACGCAAAGTACCGCGAAGAAGAACAACACCAAGAAAAGCAAGAAACAGGCACGCGGCGGGGCCCGGCGCGGCTACCGGACCTTCCGGGCGACCACCATATGCTGCGTGAGCATTAGCGGCCACAAGGTCTTCCGGAAGAGCACCTCACCGCGTTCGCGGACCGCCGCAAGCACCTCGCGCGCCTGAAGCGGGCGCTCGTCGGGGAATTTCCACTGCCCGATAGCTTCGATGAACTTTCTGGTGGCGCGGTAGAGGGCGGTTGGCGTGGGAAAGGTGATGATCGCCAGCCCCCCGGTGCGCAGAGCGCCGAAGTGCGCCAACACGGCCGCGCGGGTCTCCTCCGGATTGAAGTGCTCCACTAAGCCGACGCTGAACACCACGTCGGCGGTGGCGGGGAGGGACATCGAGAGGACGCTTTGTTGGTGCAGCCGCAGTGCCGGGCCCAGAGGGATCGCCAAAGGCCCCCCCCCTGGGCGGCCCGCGCCGGCGCGCTGGGCGAGCAGTTGGAGGCCGTATTCGTTGGTGTCCACCACGTCGTAAGAGCGCGGAGCGATCTCTCGAAGGAGGCTGTCCAGAAAGCAGCTATTGGCGCCTCCGATCTCGACGATCGCCAGCGCTCCCTCTGCCTGCGCCCGCGCGTAACGCTTCATCGCGCGGACCAGCACCGCGGTGGTGTACCGGCGGGTCAGCCTGGCGGTGACGGGGACGCTCTGGTAATAGCTGTCCCAGTCGGTCGCGGTCCTCGGCGGTGCGGTGGGTGTGGACAAAGCCTCTCTCCCGACCAATGTAGCGGATATTGCATGATGCCTCAAGCTCGGTGCCGAAGCCGGCCGGATGAAGTGGCGGGCCGGAGCAGGGGTGGGGGAGAATGGCGGTGAGAAGGGGGCGGGCAGCCGAGGCGCATGGTTTCAACCTGGTCCGCTGGCTGGGTCGCCCTGAGGCTCTCGGAGCCATTGCCGGACGCTGCCACCACAGTACCGCGCGATTGCGCATGACGCGGCTTGGCGATGGCATACCCGTGGACGGTCAGGCGATCGCGTTGTTGGAAGGCAACGCGGAGGAGGTGGCGGGGTGTTCGCGTTCCGAATCATTTGCCGTACTTCTTTCGGCGTTATCTGGCGTAGGCGGCCTTCCTTGCCGACAAGACGGGCGGCACCACCCGCAACCCGCAACCGGCGTAACGCAGTTTCCGATAGGATCACAAAAACCGGCCAAACCACGATTCTAGGCGTAAGTGCTTAATAACCAGGTAAGTGCTCAATAACCAGATAGTTTGGACGGTTTTTGCGGGTGCCCAGCGGCCGACAACCAGATCAACTGTCGACCGAGGAAATCGAACGGATTCTGAGCAGAGCGAGCGGCGCTCCCGGAGTAGCATGATGGCATTGCAGTTCGATTCGGCTCACGCGAGTTCCCGCCGGTCCTTGCTGTAACCGGCCTGTGCGACGCAGGCTTGCCTCCCGATGCACCTAAGAGATTGTTTCAAGGCCGGCGGGTTACCCAAACTCAAACTTCCGTGAAGGCCTTCTCTGAAGCCTGGATACGTGCGAATGAATGACTGGTCACGCTTGGCCGTTGACCCTAAAAACGACGCCAAAAACTCGGGACCGAAAAACGAACTGGGCGAATACAGATACGCTCCCGATAAATAAGGACACCAAGGGCGCGCCCCGTCAGAGCGTGAAGCTAACAAGGCCCGCCTCGGAAAGGCAGCGAGGGACAACTCCACTCCACTCCACTCCGTTTGTCCCTTGACAAATACCTATCATGTATGGCCGGTTATGCCGGTCTTTCGTCCACAACCGTTTCTCATCTGGGCTATGCAACGCCGTCGGCTGGAGGCTTCGTGGTGCGACCGTCGCCGAGGCGGGATCCGATCCCGTAAGGAGCCACCGCTCTTCTCGGCCCTCGTTCATCCATATTGACCATCCGATTCAAAGGTGGCAGACGGCGAAACGGTGCGACAATTCTAGTGGACGATCTCGCCGCCTAGCGACGAGCAACGGCAGATGTTGCACCACGACGAATACCCGTGGGTGGGAAGAGTGGCCGGGGGCGCGTTTTCCGGAGACGGAATCGCCGGGGAGAATGCTTCCATGGCTCTTCTGGCCGAACGCCTCAGCAGTTACCTGGAACGGCCGGTGATCGACGGGACGGGCCTTCAGGGGTCGTTCGAATTCAAGTTTGCGCTGCCAAAAGAAGATCCCGCTCCGGACCTCATTTCGACGATCTTCTCTTCCGTGCAGGGGCTAGGGCTGAAGCTGGAAGCGGGCAAAGGGCCTGTCGAGACGCTGGTCATCGAAAGCGTGGAACGGCCGAAAGGCAATTGAGCGAACGCGGGCAGGCGGGGCGCCCTCTGGGCCCGCCTGCCCTACCATCCTTGCTACCATGGGAATTCAGCCCCCCATTTTTAATTGCTATGCCCGAAAAGCCGTACGACCATACCCAGATCGAAATGAAGTGGCACGAGCGCTGGCAGGACGCCACTTTCTATAAGGCCGAAGAGAACTCGACCAAGCCGAAATTCTATGTGCTGGAAATGCTGCCCTATCCCAGCGGCACGCTGCACATCGGCCATATCCGCAACTATTCGATCGGGGACGCGCTGGCGCGCTACAAGTGGATGCGCGGCTACAATGTGCTCCACCCGATGGGTTGGGACGCCTTTGGGCTGCCCGCCGAAAACGCCGCCATCGCCAACCAGCGCCCGCCGCGGGAATGGACGCTGCAGAACATCGCGGCCATGAAGAAGACCCACCGCCGCTTCGCCTTCAGCTACGATTGGGATCGCGAAGTCTCCACCTGCGAGCCGGAATACTACCGCTGGAACCAGTGGTTCTTTCTCAAAATGCTGAGGCGCGGCCTGGCGTATCGCAAGAAGGCGCTGGTCAACTGGTGCCCGAAATGCGCCACCGTGCTGGCCAACGAACAGGTGGTGGAGGGCTGCTGCTGGCGCCACGAGGACACCCCCGTCGAGCAGCGCGCGCTGGAACAGTGGTTCCTCAAAATCACCGATTACGCCGACCAGTTGCTGGACGACATGCGGCAGCTCGAAGGCGGGTGGCCCGAGCGCGTGCTCACCATGCAGCGCAACTGGATTGGCCGCTCGGAGGGCGCGGAAGTCGATTTCCACCTCGCCGAAACCGGGGAGGCCATCCGCGTCTTCACCACCCGCGTGGATACCATCTACGGGGCCACCTGCGTGATCCTGGCGCCTGAGCATCCGCTGAACCAGACGCTCCTGGACGCCGAGGGCCGCACCCGCGCCAAAGCCATGGTGGACGAGCGCGCCAATCGCGACCCGGGCGACATCGAAAAGGAAGGCTTCTTCACCGGTCACTGGGCCGTCAACCCTTATAGCGGGGAGCGCGTCCCCATCTGGGTGGGCAACTTCGTCCTGATGGGCTACGGCACCGGCGCGATCATGGCGGTGCCCGCGCACGACGAGCGCGACTTCGAATTCTGCCGCAAATACTGCATCGCCGTGCGTCCGGTGATCCGTCCGGTGGAGGGCGCACTGGCGGCGGAACCCGGCATGACTGAGGCGTTCCTGGAGGACGGCATCGTGGAAAACTCCGGCCGGTGGTCCGGCCTGCCCAGCGGCGAGGCGCGCCGGCGGATGGCCGCGCACGCCCAGGATCTGGGCTTCGGAAAGGCCGCCGTCACCTTCCGCATCAAGGACTGGGGCATCTCGCGCCAGCGCTATTGGGGCACGCCGATCCCCGTGATCCACTGCCCGCAATGCGGCATCGTGCCGGTTCCCGAGGACCAGCTTCCGGTGATTCTGCCGGACCGTATCGAGATTACCGGCGCGGGCCGTTCGCCGCTCGAAAACGTGCCCGAGTTCGTCAACGTGGCCTGCCCCCGCTGCGGCGGCGCGGCCCGCCGCGAGACCGACACCATGGACACCTTCATCGACTCGTCCTGGTATTTTTACCGCTACTGCGATCCGCACAATCGGGAGATGCCCTACGACCCCGCCAAGATCGCCTACTGGTTCGAAATCGACCAGTACATCGGCGGCGTGGAGCACGCTATTCTGCACCTGATTTACTCGCGCTTTTTCACCAAGATGATGCGCGACATCGGCCTGATCCGCAACAACGAGCCGGTGCGCCGCATGTTCACGCAGGGGATGGTGATTGCGGAAGGCGCCAAGATGTCGAAGTCCAAGGGGAACGTGGTGGGCGCGGACATGCTGGCCGAGAAGTTCGGGGCCGATACCGCCCGCATGTTCGTGCTGTTCGCCGCGCCTCCGGAAAAGGAAGTGGACTGGCGCAGCGAGGGCGCCGAGGGCATCTACCGCTTCCTGGGCCGCGTCTTTCGCTTCGCCACGCGCAACGCGGGTGCGGCCGGGCGGGCCGACGGTCCCTCCGATAAGAAGGCGCTGCGCAAGCTGCACCAGACGCTCAAGAAGATTACCGGGGATTTCGAGACGCGCTGGCACTTCAACACCTGCATCGCCGGCGTGATGGAGCTGGTGAACGTGCTCTACGCCGAGGAAGCCGGCATTTCCGCGGCGGCCATGCCGGAGATTCTGGAGAAGCTGGCGCTGATGCTGGCGCCCTTCGCACCCTACGTCGCGCAGGAGATGTGGGAGGAATTGGGGCATGCGGGGCCGGTCTTCCGCCAATGTTGGCCGGCCTTCGACGCTGAGTTGGCCAAAGAAGAAGAGGCCGAGATCGTGGTGCAGGTGAACGGCAAGCTGCGCGCGCGCATTTATGCCCCTTTTGGCACGCCCAACCAGGAGCTGGAAGCGCGCGCCCTGGCCGACGAAAAGGTGCGGCCTTTCCTGGAGGGGAAGCAGGTGCGCAAGATTATCACCGTGCCGGATAAGCTGGTGAATATCGTGGCGGCGTAATGGGGTCGTGCTCGTGGAGGGGTGGAAATGGACATTGTCACGCGACTCGAAGCGGCGAGAGATCGGACGCTGAAATACTTTGAGGCGAGCGACGAGCAACTCGCTCGGAGTTACGCAGCGGGCAAGTGGCCGGTCAGGTTCATTTTGCATCACCTCGCCGATGCCGAGACGGTTCTGTTCGACCGGATCCGCCGGATTATCAGTGAACCTAGACAAGTGCTCTGGGCCTTCGATCAGGATTCGTGGGCCAGGGGTCTCGACTATTCCCGGATGCCCCTCGATCTGTCTCGCCGAATTTACGATTCAGTCCGCGCGGGCGTCATCTATCAGGCTGGTCTGCACTACGACAAAAGCGGACACCTTGAATTCGTCCACAGTGAAACAGGCATTCGGACGCTGAAGGCCGAGTTTGACAAGGTCGCCTCGCATAACGAACACCACCTGGAACAGATCGAATCGGCGTTGAGGGGTTCGTAGCGTCGATGCCCGAAGATGGGGCATCGCGAACGATGACGGCCTTTCCTGGAGGGGAAGCCAGGTGCGCAAGATTATCACCGTGCCGGATGAGCTGGTCAATACCGTGGCGGCGTAGGGGGTCGGTCTGGCCGGTTTCCGGGCGCGCCGTGATTCGACCTGAGGTTTCGCCGTCGTCAACTTCCTACAGGGCTTGGGGCCATTAACGCCCGAACCCGACCAGTTTCCGAGTGGCGCGTCATACGACCGGGGATGGATGGGACAACTTCCCAAGATAAGGACTACCGCTCGCATGTCCGCACCGAATCACAACGCCGGCATGAAGCGATCCGGCCGATGAGATCCTTTTCTCCTTTGTAACGCTACAATGGGCGGCAGAAGAGATATTGAAGGAGGACCTGCAATGCGGAAACTTCGCGGATTTATCGGGAACGCTGCGTTGGCACTCGCAATTAGCGGGAGAGCAATGGCTCAAGTGGCCCCGGATCCAAATATCGTGCCGCTTTCACGGGAGGTGCGCATGGCCATGACCGGAAGATCTTGGAACCCCTGCTGCCCGGTGCCACTCGACGATTTGGTTGGCGTAAGTGTGAGGTATATAGGGTTTGACGGCTTTACTCACGATGGAATACTGGTTGTCCACAAGCGTGTTGCCACGGATGTATCGCATATCTTTGCCGAGCTGTACGATATCCATTTCCCAATTAATAGGATTTCTCCTTGGGAGAATTACGGCCCAGACAAATACGCTGAGCAGGATATCACGGTTGGATTCTACTGTGAGAAGGCCGACGACGCCCCGGGCGAGTGGAGCAGTCATGCCTATGGTATAGCCATCGACATCAATCCCCTCGAAAACCCTTTCCGTATGCTTCAGAAGCCGTGGTGGCCGAAGGGTTCAGCCGTGTTTGCGCCACGGGATGGCGGCCGAGGGAAAGTCTCAGCGGAGAGCAATGCATTCCGGATCTTCGCGCGGTACGGCTGGGGATGGGGCGGCCTTTATAAGGGCGAGACCGATTATATGCACTTTTATAAGAACATGGACCGCCGCGCGCTCGAAGTCGCACCACCTAAGTAGCCTCCGCTGCGGGAGAAGGGCCCTCGGCCGTATCGTCGGGCACTCGGTAAAGCTCGGATGCCGCTCCTCCGGAGGGTCGTTCCGGGAAGCTCTTTCCGGGCTGCGCCGTGTCCATTTCCTACCCGTTGGCGCGCACGCTCGGGTGGGGTAGAATGATTCGACGCCCCAACGATGACAAATCACCGCCACAGCCGTAGAGGATTCATAAGCCTGACCGGAGCTGGCATAGCCGGCTTTGCCGGCGGGCCCTGGTTGGGCGCCGCGGCGGCTGCCGAAGCGCAGGACGCCGATCTCGTCGTCTTCAACGCCCATGTCTACACGGTCGATTCCCGCGCGCCGAAGGCGGAGGCGTTCGCGGTGAAATCCGGGCGGTTCGGCGCCGTGGGGAGCAACGCGGACATCCGGGCGCTCATCGGCAAGGGGACCCAGACGTTCGACGCCCGGCAGATGACGATCGTGCCCGGGTTCATCGACTGCCACAATCACGCGCCCGGTAACACCTTGCTCTACGAGGTAATCGTCGGCAACCCCTACGTGGTGGAGTTCGTGACGATCGCCGGCATTGTGGACAAACTCCGCGCCAAAGCCCGCGAGACGCCGCCGGGCACTTGGGTGGAAGGGTACTTCTTCGACGACACCAAGGTGAAGGACAATCGCCAGTTGAACGTTCATGACCTCGACCAGGTGTCGAAGGATCACCCGGTCGCGGTCCATCATCGCGGCGGCCACACGTCCTTCTACAACAGCAAGGCCTTCGAGATGGCGGACATCAATAAGAACACGCCTGATCCGCCCGGTGGGACCTTCGACCGCGACGCCCACGGCGACCTCAACGGCCGGGTTACCGACCGGGCCACCGGCGCGCTCAACCGGATCGGCAAACGGCCCACCTTTACCGAAGAGCAGAGGATGCAGCGCGACCGCGACGGCCTGGCGTACATTTCCAAGCAGTTCGTGCGTTATGGCTTGACCAGCGTACACCACGAAGGCGGCAATCTGGCGGCCCTGCAGCAGGTGCGGGCGCGCGGAGAGCTTTTGCACCGGGTGAGCTACGAGGCCAGCGGCAGGGTGCTGGAGGCGATGATCGCCGGCGGCATCATGACCGGTTTCGGCGACGAGTGGATCCGGTTTGGAGCCACTTCCGAGCACACCGTCGATGGATCGTTCTCCGAGCGCACCATGGCGCTCAGCACGCCCTATCCCGGCGTCGTGCCGCCGTACAAGGGCAACCTCACGGAGACGCAGGACGACCTGAACGCATGGATCGAAAGGGTGCATCGGGCGGGCATCCAGGTCAACTGCCACGCCAATGGCGATGTCGCCATCGACATGGTGCTTCGGGCGGTGGAGCGGGCGCAGAGCCTCTTCCCGCGAGCCGACGCGCGCCCCAAGATCACCCATTGCACCCTGATCGACGACGGTCTGGTGCGGCGCATCAAGGCGGCCGGCGTGGTCCCCGCGGCATTCACGTCGTATGCCTATTACAATTCCGACAAGTTCCATTTCTATGGCGAAGAACTCTTGAAACGATGCATGGCCTATCGCAGTTTCCTCGACGCCGGAGTTCCGGTGGCGGCAGGCTCCGACTTCAGTCCGGGACCGTTCGACCCGCGGATGGCCATTCAGGGAATGGTGACGCGCACCGGTTGGGACGGACAGACCTGGGGAGCCAACCAGCGCATCAGTGTGGACGAAGCGCTGCGGGTGAACACCATCAACGGCGCTTACAACTCGCATGAGGAAGCCATCAAAGGATCGATCGCACCGGGCAAACTGGCGGACTTCGTGGTGCTGTCGGACGATCTTTTCACGGTGGACAAAGAGAAGATCAAGGACATCCAGATCGTGCGCACGGTGGTAGGCGGATCGACGGTCTACCAGGCGTGACGTCTCCGGGGTAGGTCCCTTCCCAAGACCCGCCCGTTGAAGGAAATCGTCCCCGCCGCCGGGCAATGCGGTAGTCTAGCGGGATGCTGAATTTCCGGCTCAAGGTGTTCCGTGCCGTCGCGAAAAACCTGAGTTTTCGCAAAGCCGCCGAGGAACTCTATCTCAGCCAACCGGCGGTCTCGCTGCAAATCAAGACCCTGGAGGAAGAGGTCGGGCTGCGGTTGTTCGATCGCAGCGGCAGCCACATCAGTCTCACGCCGGCCGGCGACACGCTGCTCGGGTACGTGGAACGGCTCGATGCGCTGGCGGCCGAGGCGGAGGGATCTCTGGCCTCCTTTCGCGGCCAGGTGCACGGACGGCTCGCCATCGGCGCCTCGCTGACTATCGCTCAGTATGTGCTGCCCAGGTTGCTGGGTCCCTTCCTGCAGCAAAACCCGCATCTGGAAGTCGCCGTGACCACCCACAATACCGAGCTGGTGATTGACGACGTGGTCGAGCGGCGCTGTGCGCTGGGGCTGATCGAAGGGCCGGCGCGGCGCCGCGACGTCACGCTGGAGCCGGTGCTGGAGGATGAGCTGGTGGTGATTGCTCCTCCTGCGCACGAGTGGGCCGAGCAGCGCGAGATCGAGGTCGAGCAGCTCCGCTCCGCCCCGCTCCTGCTGCGCGAGCAGGGATCCGGAACCCGCCTGGTCGCCGAGATCGCCTTGCGCAAGCTGGGCGTCCGCCCGCGCGATCTCCACGTGGTCCTAGAGTTCGACACCTCGGAGGCGATCAAATCGGGAGTCGAGGCGGGCCTGGGGATCGGCATTGTCTCCCGCTGGACCATCCGCAAGGAATTGGAGTTGGGAACCCTGCGGACCGTCACGGTGCGCGGCCTGCGCATGGAGCGCAACTTCAGCGCCGTGTACCGGGCCGGGCCGGAGCCGCAGGGCGCCGCCCAATCGTTTCTGCGCTTCGTTCGCGGCGCGCGCGGCATGCTTCCCGATGTCGCGGCCAGAGCTGCCCCGGAAAGCCGCGCCGGCCGCAAACGCTAAAGACGGCCGCCCTTATTGCCAATAAGAATTTCCACTTGGACACCGGGCCGCATCCTTCCCCAATATGGAGAAAGACTCGCGATGACGGCCAAGAATCTTTTCTTCCTGGGAGTGATTGTGGCGGCCAGTGGAATCCTGTCGCCCCCGCTGGCGCTAATTCTCGGGATTGCCTTCGGGATGAGCGTCCAGCATCCTTATCACCTGGACGCCCAGAAATTGTCCCGGCTGCTTCTGCAGGCGTCCGTGGTGGCTCTGGGCTTCGGCATACCGTTGGCGGAGGTCATGCGCGTGGGCCGGTCGGGCATACTTTACACCGCGGGCGGCATTACGGTGGCCATCGCACTCGGCCTGGCGCTCGGACGCCTGCTGCGCGTGAAAGCCTCGCCGGCTTATCTGATCACGATTGGAACCGCGGTCTGCGGAGGCAGCGCCATCGCCGCCGTCGGTCCCATCACGCGCGCCAGCGACGAGGATATGGCGGTGTCCTTGGGAACCGTCTTCCTGCTGAACTCCGTGGCCCTGGTGGTCTTTCCTTTGGTGGGACACGCCGCCGGTCTGAACCAGGAGCAGTTTGGCCTGTGGGCCGCGCTGGCGATCCACGATACCAGCTCCGTGGTGGGCGCCGCCGCCAGGTATGGCGCGGTGGCGCTGGCGGTCGGCACCACCGTAAAACTGGCCCGGGCACTGTGGATCGTGCCGGTTTCCATCACCACGGCGGTGGTCAGCAACAGCCGCACGCGGATTCGCTGGCCGTGGTTCATCGGGCTGTTTTCGCTGGCTGCCCTGGCGAATACCTGCTTCCCGCAGCTTCACGGCGCGTTCGGCGAATTGAATCGACTGGGACGCATCGGCCTCACCGTTACGCTGTTTCTGATCGGGACTGGAATCAGCCGGCGCACCCTGCGCGAAGTCGGATTGCGGCCCTTCGCCCAGGGCCTGCTGCTGTGGTTCGTGGTGGCATCCGGCTCGCTCATGTTGATCCGCGCGGGGTGGGTGAAGCTGTGAAGCATGCGGCGGGATGCGGACGCACGTGGCGGGAAGCGCAGCGATCTGTTCTACGCAAGGACGACAAGTTCCGTGCGGTCGCCGGGGCGAGCTGACAGGTCTGGTTGGATCGGCATTTCGTCCCACTTCCGTCCGTCTAGAATGCGGCCCGTACGAGACTTGAAAACGCCACCCCATTGCTTAAAGAAAAACGGGACTCTAGCGGCCACACACCGGTCTCGAAGCTCCTGAACCCAGGCCGGGTCCACCGGACGCGCGTGCGGCCCAGACTCTCCGCCGACGATCACCCAATCGATGCCGCGCAGTCCGAGGTTGTGGAGCGGCCCCAAGAGCGGCTCGACACTGAGGAATTTGATCGCTGCTCCAGTTCTTCTCAACTGATCCACTCGGAAGAGGTAGTCTTCGTTTTCCACGCTCACGCCCATCCAGATCTGTGGCTGCCATTGCAGGGTCCGGTTCAATTCGAGCAGCCGTTCAGAACGCTTTGTGAGCACCTGGAATTGATGCCAGTGCGCCCTCTTCATCACCCCGAATACCTGCTTTATGTAAGTGGCCGGAACCTCGTCGTGGAAAAGGTCGCTCATGCTGTTGACAAATACTCTCCGCGGTTTCCGCCAGTGCAACGGATGCTCTAACATGTGCGGCTGCAAAGTGACTTCGAACCCATTCCTGTAGTTGTTCTGGCCCATCGCCTGCAACCGATGTGCGAGGCGTTCGGCGTAACAGAATTTACAGCCAGGGCTGACCTTGGAGCAACCAGTCACCGGGTTCCACGTGGCGTCCGTCCATTCAATGTGTGAGCTGTTCGCCATTTAGAGACTCTGAAGTCTGCGATACTTTCCGAAGATATCAACCACGATATTATGCCCGGTTTCGTTTGGGGACGCAAAGAACAAGTAATAGATTGTCGCCCCTTGTTCGTTGAGAAATGGCAGCGGCTCGGGTACGAATCGAAATCCCGCCACCTCGGTCAATCTGGTTCGGTATGCTTCGGCAATCTTGGCATTCGAGTCCGAAAGTTTCACCTGCTCGTCTTCGCCGAACAGGGTTGTTTGCCGGGCGTAGATGACTTGCCGCCACGACTCGTCACCCCAGAACCTGTTCATGCGTCCGATCTGGCTGGGCAGGGCTTTTTCGGGATGGTGGAGCAAGACATTCATGTTCATGTCCATCACCATGAAGTTGAGGAAGATCTCAACCGATTTCATGCTGCCGGCAGCGGCAACCACGTCCCACGCGATATCGATGCCATATGGATCCAAAAGGCAAAGAGCGCGGCGGTACTGCTCTCGCCGTGCCCTGGGCAGCAATTGGAGTAGAACTTCGTTGCAATCGCCTTCGTGAACATGTACATTGCCGCGGTCTGACGCGTATGTGCGAAGCTTTTCCACTCTGGCCGGATTGAGGTCGATGAAGTGATACTCCCGAAATGGTGGGAGCGTATTCAGCGCGTTCAGCGGACTGCCCGGCACGACGGTGCCAGACGTCCTGGATTCGTGCAGCCCGTATCCTGCAAAGCCGTCGATGTAGAGATGGTAAAGATTGTAGTCGGAGACGAGCTTCGAGTACGCCGGCATATACTCGCGTATGATGGCGAGCTTGACCTCCGACCACATGCCAATTTTGTCCATCTCCGGCGGCATCTGCTCTGAACAAGACTGTATCAAAATGTTTGGCTGATTGCATTTGGGACCGGCGATTGAGAGAACATTGCAGTCCGAAGGACCACGGTTCACTCGTATCTCAGCGCCTCGCTGGCGTCCACCGAAGCTGCCCGCCGCGCCGGCGCCCAACACGCCAATCCCGCCACGGTCACCAAGAGTATCGCAAGGCCACCCAGAATAATGGGGTCTCGCGAACTCTCCGTCAGCCACCTCTGCGCCATCTGGTCGAAAACCAGACTTAGCACCATCCCAGCCGCCAGCCCCGCGCCCACGCTCACCGAGGTGGCGGAAAGCACCAGCCGCACCACATCCCACGTCCTGGCCCCCAGCGCCATGCGAATCCCGAATTCATTGGTCCTGGTTGCGACACCGTAGGAGACCACGCTGTAAAGCCCCGCGGCGGCCAACAGCAGCGCGAGAACCGAGAAGATGGCGAACAGGCGGGCCATCAGCCGTTGCTGGGCGTACGCGCGCATATCGGTGATCCACGTCTCCAGGTCGCGGACCCGCATCACCTGCTGTTCCTTGTCGATCTTCACCAACTCCCCCCGCACGTCGCGCAGCATGGAAAGCGGAGCCACGCGAGTGCGCACCAGAATCTGCGTGAACATCCGCATCTGCAGCGAATAGGGCACGTACACCGCGGGCTTGATGGGGTTGCGCAGGCCGTCGTTGCGCGCGTCCGCCACTACGCCTACGATCCGGAGCCAGCCTTCGCTTCCGGCCGCGGCGGGTGAATACGGCGGCTCATTCTTCAGCCCCTGGATTCGAAACTGGCGGCCAATGGCATCGCCTTTGGGCCAGTATTGCCGCGCCAGGGTCCGGTTGATCACCGCAACCTGCGCCCCGCGCATGGTTTCGCCATGATCCCACAGGCGCCCCTTGAAGAGTGGAATGCGCAGCACCGGAAAATACTCGGGGCTGATAAAGTTCACCCGCACCACCGGCTTCTCCGATTCGCCCGCCCCCATGATTTCAACCCTGGCGTCGTTTCCGTTGGCCGGCGGCGTCGCGTTGGTCGAAATGCCGGCCGCCACCACCTGCGGCATGGCCGCGATCCGCGCGCGGATCTGCTCGAAATACTCGGACCGCTCCTTCCACGACCCGTACGTCCCGTCGTGAATCGGGATCGGCACCGACATGGTTCGATGCGGATCGTATCCCAGGTCCATATTCACCAGGCGCAGGAAACCTTTGCCCGCCGCGGCCGCCGCGGTCAGCATCAGGAGGGTCAGAGCTACCTGCGCCGCCACCATGGCGCTATGCGTGCGCTTGCCATGCATGCTTCCCATCACCCGGCGCGTGCTGCTTTGTACCACGCGGGCCAGGTCCGGCCGCGAAAGCTGCCAGGCCGGCGCGATTCCGAATACGATCGCGGTGGCGAAGGCCAGGCTGGCGCTAAACAACAGTACCGGCAGGTTCATCTCGATGACCGACTCTACCGGGAAAGAGCTGGACGGCAGCCATGCCACGATGAACGCCAGGCTCTTCCAGGCGATCAGTATTCCGAACGTAGTCCCTGCCAAGGCAATCGCCAGCGATTCCGTAAACAACTGCCGCACGATCCGGCCGCGCCCGGCCCCCAGCGCCGCGCGAATCGCCAGCTCGTGTTGCCGTTGCGCGCCGCGCGCCAGCAGCAGGATCGACACGTTCGCGCAACCGATCAGAAGCAGCGAGGCGACCGCGCCGAACAGCAGATAAAGCGTCGGTCCCAGCGGCCTGGCGTACAGGTCGATGATGCTTCGCAGGTTCACGCGGAAGGCGTCCGGAAACCGCATCGGCGATTCCTTGGCGAACCGTTCCAGGACCGGCTGCAGCTCGGCGTTGGCCCGCTCCGGCGAGATGCCGGGGCGTAGTTTGAGCGTCACGCCAAACCATATGTTGGGGTCCAGCGTGGTTTTGAGGGGCAGGTAGATATCCGCTTCGCGCCATCGAAAGCGCGGCGGCATCACACCCACCACCTGATAAGGCTTCCGTACCAGTTGGATGGTTCGCCCAACCACCTCCGGATCGCCGCCGTAATAGCGCTGCCAGAACTGGTAGCCGAGCACCACTACCCGCTCCGGCTCCTTCCCCATAGGGGCATCCGAGGGCACCAGCCACCGGCCCGTCAATGCCCGCGTTCCCCAGTGATTGGGAGCATTCGGAGCAAGGTACGCCGCCACCACATCCTCGGGAAGATCGCCGTCGGTGGTGGTGAGGTTCCACCCATCCTCCGCGACCGCGCTCTCGATGGCCGAAACCTGGCGAAGCCGCTCGATCTGCGGTCCCGTCAGCCCGGTATACCGGTAGTTGCCGGCCTTGTCCTTGAGCGCGATCTGCATGATGCGTTCCGCGCCGGCATAGGGAAACGGATTGATCAGTACCGCATAAACCACGCTGAAAACCGCGCTGGTAGCGCCCACGCCGAGCGCCAGCGAGACGACTGCGGTCGAAGTGAAACCCGGCCGCCGCCGAAGTTCACGAGCCGCGTAGCGCAAATCGGACGCCAGTGAGTGCATCATCTGCATTAGACTCCCCATACGCGCCGCTGTTAGGCGGCCTCAGTGGATACCCAGCGGCTGCCCGCGGCGGCCATCTGTTCCCCCGTCCGAGAGGTGCGGCAGCGCGCGGGAGAACCGCAAGGGCAACGCTGGACATGCGTATGAATACCGCGCCCTGCCGAAAAGGTTACACCCGGATTCCGGCAGGTTGATGGGAATCCGGTCGCCTGCCGGTGGAGCTGGCCGGCCGCGCGCCCCCCAAGTGAGGTTCTGGGGGCAGTACGGCCTCGCCCTCACCCGCGCACGAGCCGCGGGTATTTGGCGGCCACCGTCAGGATCAGCTCGCCGAAGAGCGTATTGGCCCAGGCGAACCACTTGCGCGTGAAACGTGTCGCGTCGTTGCGGTCGAACGATTCGTGCATGAAGCCGGTGCCGGCGTGGGTCGCCTTGAGCGCCGCCAGGCACCCCGCAATCTCCTTTTCGTCGCTGCTCGTCAGGGCCCGCCCGATGATGCCCAACGGCCAGATCATCCCCAGCCCGGCGTGCGGGCTGCCCAATCCCTCGGCGGCCGTTCCGCGATAAAAAAACGGATTGTCCTCGCTGAGCGAGAAGGCCCGCGTGTTGCGGTACAGCGGGTCGGTGGCCGCCACACTCCCCAGGTACGGCATCGCCAGCAGGCCCGGCATCCCGGCGTCGTCCATCAGCAGCGCGCTGCCGTACCCGTCCACTTCGAAGGCATAGATCTCCCCGCGCCGCGGATGCCGCGCCTTGCCGTACTGGGCCAAGGCTTCCCGCAGTTCGGCGGCGAAGTCGCCGCATTGCCGGGCGAACGCCGCGTTCTTCAGCTCCGTGCCGTGGATCTCCCGCAACTGCTCCAGCGCCGTCACGGCGAAGAAGTTCGAAGGAATCAGGAAGGGGAAGATGCAGGCGTCGTCGGAGGGACGGAAGCCGGAATGGATCAGCCCGCACGGCCGCCCCGGGTTTCCGTAACCATCGTTGGGCAGCGAATCGGTCGAAACCGCCGAGCTGCGCTGGAACCTGTACGGCCCGCGGTCCTTCATCCGCTGCTGCTCGCGGAACGTCTGCACGATCAGCGCCGAGGCGTTCTTCCAGGCCTCGTCGAAGCACGAGGCGTCGCCCGTGGCTTTCCAGTAGCCGTGCGCCAGCCGCACCGTGAAGCACAGCGAATCGATCTCCCACTTGCGCTCGTGCAGCTCCGGCTTCATGCGTGTCAGGTCCTTGGCCCAAGGGCTGCCGGTGGGGCCGTAGTTGAACGCGTTGGCATAGGGGTCGATGAGGACCGAGCGGGTCTGGCGGTAGATCACGCCGGCCAGCATCCGCTGCAGCTTGGGGTCCTGTTTAGCCAGCGGCAGGTAGGGCCAAACCTGGGCGGTGGAATCGCGCAGCCACATGGCGTCGATATCGCCCGTGATGACGAACGTATCCGGCTGGCCGTCCAACTCCCCGGCGCGGACCGTGGTGTCCAGCGTATTCGGGAAGCAGTTCTCGAACATCCACCCTAATTCCGGGTCGGCGATGGTCTTCTTGATCTCTGCGATGCGGCTCTCCACCGCCGGGCTGGTGAACTCGCGCTGCTCGAGCGGCGGACGGCGGCTGGTGAAGGTGGCGTCCGCGGACAGGCGGGCGGACTGGAAGCCGAGAGCGGCGGAGGAGGCGAGAAACGCTCGACGGGTAGTCATGGGCCTGATTCCATGGAAGCACACCCCGGCCATCCGAGCGATTCTATTACAGCTTCCTGGGGTAGCGGTTCTTGCCGCGCGCCGGCGCCACTGGCGCCAAGGGGCGGCTGATTACGAAAGATATCATGAGCGATCTCTCCCGGGCGTGTTAGACTGGCCAGTCTTGCTTATGATCCCTCGTCGCTCGGTTCTGAAAGGCGCGGCGCTGGCCCTCGGTGCGCCGATGATCAATCGTGGCCGATTCTCCCTCTTCGCCGGGAGTGAAACGCAGTATTCGGCCCGCACCGTGGACCTGGTTCGCCGCTCCACGGTGATCGACATGTTGGGCCTATTGACTTTGAACTACAGGAGACTGTCGGCCTGGGAAGCCGATCCGGACCGGTTCCGGCAAGCCGATTTTCTCCGTTTGAGAGATTCGGGAATTACCGTGTTCCACCCCGCTGTCGGGTACACCGCGGGGGACATTTACACGGAGTCGTTGAGAGACATTATGGGGTGGAACACGTTCCTCGCGGCACACGGGGAGCAGTTCCAGCGCATAGAAAAGGCCGCCGATTTCCAACAGGTAAAAGCGCTCGGGAAAATCGGCATTCTGATTGGCCAGCAGAACTCGGCGCATTTTCTGGCCGTCGAGGACGTGGACCGCTTCTATCGTCTGGGCCAGAGGGTCTCGCAGCTCACCTACAGCGGCAACCGGATCGGTGGGGGATCTTCCGACCCGCAAGACCGCGGCCTCAGCAGCTACGGCGTCGAGATCGTGGAGCGAATGAATGCGGTTGGAATGGCCGTGGACATTTCGCACTGCGGCGATCGGACTACCATGAATGCGATCGAAGCATCCCGAAAGCCCGTCCTCATCACGCACTCCAACTGTCGCGCGCTCGTTCCGGGCATGGCCCGGTGCAAAACGGATGACGCCATCAAGGCCATGGCGGCAAGCGGAGGCGTGATGGGCGTCACCATGGTCCGGTCCTTTGTCCGGGCCGCGGGACGAGTCACCATCGAGCATGTATTGGATCACATCGACTATCTGACCAAACTGGCCGGCGTGGAGCACATCGGCATAGGGAGCGACGTGGATCTGGATGGACGGGATATTCCGGCTCGTGCTACAAGGAGATTCGACCTCGATGGAATCGACTACGCTAAGAAGATTTTCGCTCTGACCGAAGGCTTGGTGATCCGCAACTATTCCAGCCGGAACATCGAACTCATTCTGGGCGGGAATTTTGAGCGTGCGCTCACCGAGACGTGGACTGTTTAGGTTGAACCTCCCGCATAACCTGCGCCTGGCGGCCAGCCGGCCGTGTCATACCGTGTCATGCCCGCTTGTGTTTCAGGCCCGGCCGCAGTAGGGTACAGAGGCTATGCAATTTCCGATTTCCGATCCCCAAGATGTACAAGAACTTCAGCAACTCCTCGCGGATCTCGGCTTCCAGGTCGCAGTGGACGGCGTCCTGGGACCCCAGACACGCGCCGCCGTGAGCGCCTTCCAGGCTCAAAACGTCGACGCTTCGGGAAATCCTTTGGTGGTGGACGGTATCGCCGGTCCCGCCACCTGGGCGAGTCTCACCGCTAAAACCGCGCCCGCCGCGCCGCCCTTGCCTGCCGCGCCGGCCATGCCTGCCGCGCCGGCCATGCCCGCCGCGCCGCCCGTGGCGACCACCCCGCCTCGAGCCGGTTTCGATACGGCGTTTTACCCCGGCGACGCCCAGATGCAGGCATGGAAACAATCTTCGCCGTACAGCTTCGCCGGCTATTACCTGGCGGCTCCGGTTCATCCGAATGCCTCCTGGATGGGCAAGCGCGCAACCTTACAGGGCATGGGATGGGATCTGGTGGTCGTCTACGTCGGACGGCAGTCGCAAGGCCCTGGGTCGAGCGTGCCGCCGGATGCCCCCAGCGGCCACCAGCTCGGGGCGGATGCGCTGGCGAAAATGCAATCCGAAGGCTTTCCCCCGGGCAGCGTCGTGTATCTGGACGTGGAACCGATGGATCAGATTCCCGCCAACATGATCGATTACGTGAACGCCTGGCTCAGTGAGTTTGCGGGGAAAGCCTACCTGCCCGGCGTCTACTGTCACAAGAAGAACGCGGTGGAACTCCAAGCCGCGACGGCGCAAACGCTGGCGAATTTCCCCTTCTGGGTCTCGGGCAGCGGCAACTTCACAGCCGGTGTCAGCCGTGCCGCCGACTCCGGTATTCCCTTCGCCACCATCTGGCAGGGCACTTTCAACCAGCAAAAGACCTTCGGCGGTTTCACCATCAACATCGACGAGAATGTCGCCTGAGCGCACGCACATGGAAGCGGATGGCTGAAAGCTTGCCGCAAACGAAAAAGACCGCTCCCCTCCGAGCGGTCTCTCTCAAAACGTCGCTTCCCAAAGAAGAAACAACAAACCCGGCGGACATCCTGCCGGCGTACTTGCTCCTGGTGCGTTGGATTTTAGATGGGGCGACACCGCGCAAGGATTCGGGTTTTTTTGGGGGCATTCGCCGGCGAAACGCAGCATGGGCAACCCGGCCACGAGCCGACACGGCTACGGTCCAGACCTGCGGCAACGGGATGGTGTGCCGGGAAGCCGCGCCATCCGGCACTCATAGTTGAGCCTTCGCCTCGCGGATACCCTGCGCCAGCTCTTCCGCCGCGGCGGGCGAGCATCCGGCCAGGTAGGCGGCCAGGAAGGGCAGCCAGGCGTGTTGATCGGCCGGCAGGCGCGCGGCCAGCTCCCGCGCCACCAGTTCGAACTCCAGCGGCTTGTGAAGTTCCAGCACGCGGTTCAGCGCCCCGAGGGGCATGCCGGCGCGTTCGGCCGCAGCTTCGGCGATCCCGGCGGCGGTCACCGTGGGTTGGCCGCGCAGTTTGGCGCGGGCGCCGGCATCGTCCAACAAGTCGAGGGCGCGATCCGGCAGGTAGCGCTGGGGCAAGGTGCGGCCCGAGATGGAGACCGCGGCCGGAATGGCGTCGTCCGCGAACGAGACGCCGTGGAACTTTTCGTAGCGCTCCTTGAGGCCCTGCAAAATGGCGACGGCTTCGACCGGTGTGGCCGGGGCTAGCTCCACCAGTTCGAAGCGGCGGGCCAGCCCTTCGAAAGCGGCAGCGAAGCGGCGGAACCCGGCGGGCGTACCGGTGGCAATGCATTGCAACTCGCTCGTGCCCCGGCCCGGTTCGAGCACAGTCAAGACTACAGCCGATTCCATATCCAGCAGACCCTCGATACAGAGGATCGTATCGCGGTGGCTCTCCGGACGCTGGAGCTGCCTCAGAGCCGCTTCCAGGGAAGCCTTCACCGTCTCTTGGCGATCGCCGATGCGGCCCAGCACGGCAGGCTCCAGCCAAGCGGCGTCGACGGACACCAGCCGCCGGCTCGAGAGCACCGCCAGCGTGCCGGAAGCGATCCGCGCGGCGAGACCCTCCACCAGCGCGGTCTTCCCCACGCCCGGTTCGCCCACCAGAAACACGCTGTTCTTAGACCGGCGGACCAGGATGTGGATGAGGCGGTCGAGTTCGCGCTCCCGGCCGATGAGCGGCGCGAGCTGGCCTCCTGAGGCCGCGGCCGTCAGATCGCGCCTCGGGCGGAATTCGCGGGAAGGGCCGGCCGGCTCGGCCTCGGCTTCCAGCGCCTCCAGAGCTTCTAAGGTGATGCCATTGTCGCGCATACAGCCGGCGGCGTAGCATGACTCTTCCCGGAAGATGCCCACCAACAGGTGGCGCGTGTCGATTTCGCGATCGTGCCGCTTCTGCGCCTGATCCTCGGCGTAGGTCAGGACGCGCTTGCACGCGGTGCTCATATGCGGATCGCCCGCCTCGGCGGAAGCCGGCTTGCCGCCTTGGGCCCGGCAATGCCCTTCGATCTGCATGCGCAAAAGAGGGAGCGCCATCGGCGTGCGTAGGGCGCCCTGGACCAGCGGCTCATCCACCTTTAGAATGCCCAGCAGCAGATGCTCCGGCTCGATTGCGGAGTTGCCATACAGCTTGGCTTCCTGCCTGGCGTGGAAGATCGACTTGCGGGCCGCCTGGGTAAAGCGTTCGAACATTCCGGCACGTCCTGAAAGCAGGATAGCGCGGACTGGGCAGCCGCTGGTGATCGGACGGTGCGATTCATCATAGACTGATCCTATGAGCAAACTGCGCTGGGGCGTTCTGGGCGCTGCCAGGATCGCCACCGTCAAAGTCATTCCCGGGATGCAGCGCTCGGAGCTGTGCGAGATCGTCGCGATTGCCTCGCGCGATCTCGCCAAGGCCGATGCCGCCGCGCGTGCGTTGAACATCCCCAAGGCTTACGGCTCTTACGAAGAGCTGCTGGCCGACTCCGAGGTCGACGCGATCTACAATCCTCTGCCGAATCATTTGCACGTGCCCTGGTCGATTCGCGCCGCCGAGGCCGGTAAACACGTGCTGTGCGAGAAGCCCCTGGGGATGAACACCGCCGAGGTGCGCGAGCTGATCGCCGCGCGCGACCGCACCGGAGTCACTATCGGCGAGGCCTTCATGGTACAGGTGCACCCGCAGTGGGTGCGCACGGCCGAGCTGGTGCGCGCCGGGCGTATCGGCCCCTTGCGTTTCGCCATGGTCAGCTACGGCTACTTCAATGTGAAGCCGGAGAACATCCGCAATATTCCCGAGTACGGCGGCGGCGCCCTGATGGATATCGGCTGCTACCCGATCAAGGTATCGCGCATGGTGTTCGGCGAGGAGCCGGTGCGCGTCTCGGCAACCATGCGGCGCGACCCCGTGATGGGCACCGATATCGTGACCGCGGCGATCCTCGAATATCCCTCGGGCCCGTGCCATTTCTCCTGTGGCACGCAGGTGGTGCCTCACCAGACGGTGCAATTTTTCGGGACCAAGGGCCGCATCGAGCTGGAGATTCCCTTCAATGCCATCCCCAACGAGCGATCGCGCATTCTCATCGACGATGGCCGCGACCTGGTGGGCGGCGGGATCGAGATCGAGAAATTCGCTCCCTGCGACCAATACACGCTGCAAGGCGACGCCTTCGCTCGGGCGGTGCGCGAGAGGACCCCGCCGCCCGTGCCGCTCGAAGACTCACTCCGCAATATGGCGGCGATCGACGCGGTTGTGCGGTCGGCCAAGAGCGGACAGTGGGAAACGCCGGAGGTGTAAGAGCGGGCCCCGCCGTTCACCGCGGAGACGCGGAGGAAACGGAGAAAGCGCGGAGAAAAACCCCGAGATTCTTCTCTGCGTTGTCTCCGTTTTCTCCGCGTCTCCGCGGTGAGATCTACGCTCCCCCCGGAGATTCTACAATAGAAGAACACCATGTCCTCTTCCGCGATTGATTTGGCCTCGCCTGAAAGCATCGCGCGCTACGAGCCGGTGATCGGGCTGGAAGTGCACGTGCAGCTCGCGACCGCCACCAAGATCTTCTGCGCGTGCCCCACCAGCTTCGGCGCGCCACCTAATACCAATGTCTGCCCGGTGTGCCTGGGGCTGCCGGGAGCGTTGCCGGTGCTGAACCGCGCGGCGGTCGAGCTGGCCCTTAAGGCCGCGCTGGCGCTCGGGTGTGAGATCCGCGCCCAGTCCCGTTTCGCGCGCAAGAATTACTTCTATCCGGACCTGCCCAAGGGCTACCAGATTTCGCAGTACGACGAACCGCTGGCCGAACACGGCCACCTGGATATCGTGGTGAATGGCGCGCTGCGGCGCATCGGCGTGACCCGGGTCCACATGGAGGACGACGCCGGCAAGAGCATCCACGATGGCTTCCGCGATTCGGACCGCTACTCCTATGTGGACCTGAACCGCTCCGGCACGCCGCTGATCGAGATTGTCAGCGAGCCCGACATGCGCAGCTCGGACGAAGCTTACGCCTATTTGACGGAGATCAAACAGACCCTGCAGTTTGTGGAAGTCTCCACCTGCGACATGGAAAAGGGCCACCTGCGCTGCGACGCCAACGTCTCGGTGCGGCCCAAGGGCGCGGAGAAGTTCGGCACCAAGGCGGAGGTGAAGAACCTCAACTCGTTCCGCTTTCTGAAGCAGGCGCTGAATTACGAGATTGCGCGCCAGGTGGCGGTGCTCGAAAGCGGCGGCCGCGTGGTGCAGGAGACGCGCCTGTACAATCCCGACGTGGGCGAGACCTTCAGCATGCGCAGCAAGGAGGACGCGCAGGATTACCGCTACTTCCCCGAGCCGGACCTGGTGCCTCTGCGCATCGGCGACGGGTGGCTAGCGGAGGTGCGGGCGGCCATGCCGGAGCTGCCCGCGCACAAGCGCGCGCGCTTCATCGGCGAATACGGGCTGCGCGAGTATGACGCCGAGGTGCTCACGGCCACCCGCGCGGCCAGCGAGTATTTCGAAACCGCCGCGCACGTTTCGGGCGATCCCAAGACCGCGGCCAACTGGGTGATGGGCGATCTGATGGGCCTGCTGAAGGCCGAAGGCAAGGAGATCGGCGAATCGCCAGTCAGCGCCGAACAGCTTGGCGACCTGGTGAAGCGCATCGCCGCGGGCGAGATCTCGGGCAAGCTGGCCAAGGAGATTTTCCCCAAGATGTTTTCCAGCGGCCAGTCCGCCGGCGCGATCATCGAGCGCGAAGGCTTGCGCCAGATTAGCGACACGGGCGCGCTCGAAGAGATGATCGTCGAGGTGATCGCCAACCATCCCAAGCAGGTGGCACAGTACCGCGCCGGCAAGACCACGGTGCTGAATTTCCTGGTGGGGCAGGCCATGCGCGCCACGCGGGGGCAGGCCAACGTGACGGTAGTGACCGAAATCTTGAAACGCACGCTGGGAGGCGGCGAGAAATGCTGAAGGAAGGCGACCAGGCTCCGAACATTCATTTGCGCACGGACTCGGGCGAGGAGTTCCAGCTTGCCGATTTAAAGGGCAAGCGCGTGGTGCTGTATTTCTATCCCAAGGCCGATACGCCGGGCTGCACCGTCGAGGCGTGCGAGTTTCGCGACGATATACAGGCCTTCGGCAAGAAGGGTGCGGTGGTGGTAGGGATCTCTCCCGACAAGCCCGCGGCCCAAGCGAAATTCAAGACCAAGTACAGCCTGCCCTTCCCGCTGCTGGCCGACGAGGATAGGGCTGCGGCCCACGCCTACGGCGTGTGGAAGGAGAAGAACATGTACGGCAAGAAGGTGATGGGCATCGAGCGTACCACCTTCGTCATCGGCCCCGATGGAAAGATCGAGAAGATCTACGGCAAGGTGACGGCCAAGGGCCACGCGGCGGAGGTGCTGGGGAAGTTGTAGGGGGCGGGGAGCTGGTCGGCTCTATTCGCCGGGGGAACTGGGCGAAATCGAACGGATCGGGATTTGAAGCTCGAAGGCGGTTAGGGGGTCTATGGCAAGTTGGCGGCAGTGCGCTGAGCATTATTTGAAGGATGTGTGGTATTCGGATGATCGACTTCTCCTTCCCAAATTATCAGCCCGCGCAAGTCCACGAATGGTGTCTCAGCCCAAATGCGAGGAAACTGACCAGAGGGCCGGTGTCGAGCAGGCCCGGTCCATTCTTCACTGGCCAAAGCCTTCCATGTATTCCGGGTTGTCGGCCAGATCCTTGGGCAGCCCTTTCACTGCACCGCAAAGATCGCGCGCTAAGTCGTAACAGGAGACGGCGCCGGCCGGCGGTTCCTCGTGAAGCTGCTTTTCGAGACTCTCCCTCACCAGCCAGGATCTCGTTACCCGCCTCGCTTTGGCTTCTCTAGCGAGCTGAGCCAGGAGCTCGTCAGGCAATTTTACCGAGATCGTTCGCATGATCCCAGCGTAATACGCCCCATTCTCCCGCGCAATACTCGAATGCGCCAGCTCTTAGCGCCTCTGCCGTCCCCCCTTACCAGCCCGGATTCTTCCCCAAGCTCACCAGATTGGCCAGAATCCGGTACGCCCCCGGCACGCCGGAAGGCAACTGTCGGTAGAGCGCGAAAGCATCGTAGATGTACGCGCCTTTGCCGTAGCGCGCCAGCAGCAGGCCGCCGAGCTGGGGGTCTTGCTCGGGATCGTGGGTCTCCACCAAAGGCTCGTAGTGCTCGTCCCACTTCTGCATGAAGCCGTGGCCGCGCTCCTCCACCCAGCCGGAGAAATCCGCCTCGGTGATGCGGTTGGGCCACGTCAATACGGGACTGTCGGGCTTCGGAAACCGCACCTTGGAATTCTCGTCCACCACTTTCTGTGGATTGGCCCCCAGGGTAAATGGATACGGGCCGTAGTTCTGGTCGAAATCCTGCAGATTGTACTGCACAATCAGCACGCCGCCGTTTTTCACGTACTCCAGCAGGCGCTGGTTGGCGGACTTCAACTCGGGGCGCACGGCGTACGCGCGCGCGCCCAGCACAATCGCGTCGTAGCCGGAAAGATTGCCCTGCGCGATGTCGCCGGCGGACAGCGTGCGCACGCTCTGGCCCAGGTTCTCCAGCGCCTGCGGCACATCGTCGCCGGTGCCTGGCAGGTAGCCGATGCGCAGGCCGGGCGGCGTCTTCACGTCCACGCCCACGGCTTTGTAAATCGCCGGGCGGTAAAAGGGATACGGACGCAAGCCGGGATAGCCCGCCAGGCGATAGCCCTCCTCGTAGTGCCGGCCCTGGTATTCGGCGTCGGCCGTGATGCGGAATTCGACGGGCTTCACCGCGTCCGGCTGCACCTCAAAGCTCATCGTGCGATCTTCGCCATCGCGCGCCATCGAAAACGGCGCGGCCTCGGGAGAGGATCGCCAGCCGGCCGGCAAATGCAGCCGCAGCACGCCTTCCGCCGGCCCCTTGACATTGCTGTGTACGGTGCAGGAAAAGGCGAACGACTTCGCGCCCACGGGCACCGCTCCGGCGGCCGGGCTGACGGTCACCGAGAGGGCCGGGCCCATCAGCAGCGGCTGGGCCACGATCCCCAGCGTGGAGATGCGCTGCATGGCTTCGACCACCCGCGCCAAATGCACGGTGGCGCCGCGGTAGGAGAACTCCGCCGATACCGACAGAGGATACGGCGCCAGCGGCAGATTGCGGTAGCGCGGGTCCGCCAGATCGTAGGAGGCCTGCTCTTCATCCGGGCGCGTGAAGTACGGGCGGGTCAGGGCGGCATCGGCCGGCGCCGTCACCGAAAAGCGCGCCTGCGTCAGCTCGCCCGCGGCCAGGGACTTCTTGGCCTCCGCCGTGCCCGCGATCTTCCACGGCTTGCCATCGGAAGCTTCCAGCTTCACGGACTCCACCCCGACCGGGTCGGGACTCTGGTTGAGCAACTCCACCTGCACGTAGAAGGACTGGCCGGGAATCGCGATTTGGAAAGTCGGAGCCGGGATGGAAAACACCGTGCGCAATGGCGCCGGTTCTTTTTCCAGGGTCACGGCGGCCTGCAGCGATAGGCCCAGCGATTCGGCCAGCGCATGCTCGAACTGGTCCTCCTTGGCGGCGAGTTCAAAGGCCACATCGGACTTGCCGGGGTCGGGCAGGCTGCTCTGCCGCACTTTGGCAATCAGCGCGCGCGTGGCGGTGAGACCGGCGGCCAGGCCCGGCGCGATGTCCTGCGGCCGATCGGGCCGATACTCGCTGGATGCCCGTTCCGCCAGCCGGGCGATCTCCTCCAGCCCGGTCTTCAGGTAATCCGGCTCGTTGGGCACCAGCGAACCGATGCCGTTGACGGAAGTATCGATGCCGTCGAAGAAGGACTCCTCGTGTTCGGCCGCCGGCACGCGCGCGCCGTAGCGGTGATACTCGCTCTGCATGGGGCCGGGATTGGGAATCGCCACGCCGTTATTCTGGCTCTTCTGATTGCCCAGCCCCTCGCGCGCGATCTGCAGATAGGTCAGGCCGGCGGCCGCATCGTAGCGGCCCTCCGGAATCTCCAGAGTGGTGGCCGGCTTCTGGCTGGACTCGGTCTTCTGCACGTAGTCGAAAAAGCGCGGGGGCACGTATTTGTCGATGGCATAGTCGTACATGCCCTGCGGCGTGAGGGCGAAGAACGGCACGTGGGCGTAAACCTTCAGCGGGGTCCACGGCCGCAGCCCCTCGCGAATCTGCTCTGGAAACTTGGTGGGGTCGCCGGCCGCCAGGTAGGCCTCCTGGGCCATCTGGCCGGACACCTGGTGCTGGCCGTGCCCGTCGGAGGCCGCGCCCACGAAGACGGAAGCGATCACCAGCGGCCGGGTCATACGGATCACGCGCACCACGTCGGCCAGCACGCGGTCATGGTCCCATTTGTCGAGCGCCTCCTCGCGGGTCTTGGAAAAGCCGTAGTCGATGGTGCGCGCGAAATACTGATCGACGCCGTAGTAGCGGTCGGCGGCCAGCAGTTCCTGGGTGCGGACCAGCCCGAGGGCGTCGTACATGTCGGAGGACATGGCGTTCTGCCCGCCCTCGCCGCGATTGAGCGTCATCAGGATGGCGCGGGCCCCGGCGCCGCGCGTCTCATACGCCAACATGCCGCCATCCTCGTCGTCGGGATGGGCGGTGACCAGGATCAGGCTGGCGCGCGTACGCAACGCGCGCAGCCAGCGGTCGAGGCCGGCGGCCCCGCGATCCACGCCGGCGGGCAGGGCGTCCGGAGAAGGCGCCCGCTGTGCCATCGACAATGCCCAACCGGTCAAAATGAGAACGGCGATGAGAGATCCCCTCTGCCAACGGAAACGAAACATAGCTCCATTGTTGGCCATCCGGGCTGGCGGCTGCAAGAAGAGGTCCCAGGAAGCTTCAGATTCACCGCGGAGGCGCAGAGGGCACAGAGAAAACGCGGAGAAACACAAGAGGTTTTCTCTGCGCTTCCTCTGTGCCCTCCGCGTCTCTGCGGTGAATATGAGGTCCCGCCCGGATTGTACAATTGAACCATATGATCCATTGGACGCGGCGGGCGTTGGCCCTTTCGCTGTTGGTGTGCGCGAGTCTACCGGCGGAAGTCCGCACGCTGACCATCCTTCATACCAACGACCTGCATGCGCGGCTCACCCCGCTCGAAAATCGCAACGGCGGCTTCGCTTACGTCGCCGCGGTGATCCGCCGCGAGCGTGAGCATTGCACGGATTGCCTGGTGCTGTTCGCCGGAGACCTGGTGCAGGGCACGCCGGTCTCGACCATCTTCCACGGCCTGCCGGTGTATGAGATCGCCAACCTGTTGGGTTTCGACGCCGCTACGCTGGGGAATCACGAATTCGATTACGGCTGGCCGCAGGCGCGCAAGTTTATCCAAATCGCCAAATATCCCATCGTGACCGCCAACCTGGTGAATTCCAAGGGCGAGCTCTTTACTAAACCGTACGTCATCCTGAAGGTCAATGGACTGCGCGTGGCGGTGCTGGGCGCCATGACCGACACGCTGCCCGCGCTCACCACCACCAAGCTGCTGGAAGACTGGCACACCACTCCGCTGCTGGAAACCGCGCGCAAGTATGCCATCGAGCTCAAGAGCCAATCGGACCTGGTGATCCTGCTGGGCCACATCACCGACAGCGAGGAACTGGCGCTGTTGAAGAACGTGCCGGAGATTCCCGTGCTGGTGACCGGGCATATCCACCGCGGCATCGACCAGCCGCTGGTGGTGGATGGGCGCATCATGGTGCGGGCCAAGGCCCTCGGCGAGGAGGTGGGCCGGCTGGAACTGAAAGTGGACACCGAAAAGAAGGCTCCGGTGGAGTGGAAGTGGACGCGCATAACGGTGGATTCCACCAAAATCGCGGCGGCGGCGGACGTAGCGGCCCAGGTGAAGCACTGGGAGGGCGAGGTGACCGCGCGGGTGGACCGGCCGCTGGCCGTCTCGAAGCGGAGCTTTACCAAGGTGGAGATGAAGCGGCTGATCGAGCAGGCCCTGCGCGACGAGACGGGCGCGGATTTCTCCTGGATGAACCTGGGAGGCGTGCGCGACCTGGTGTCCGAAGGCCAGTTGCTGGAGCGGAACGTCTGGAACATCATGCCGTTCGACAACACCGTGGTGGTGGGCACGTTCAAAGGGAAAGATCTGCCGAAGGTGGTAGTGGCCGACCGCCAGATCGAGCCGGAGCGCGAGTACACCCTGGCGGTGAGCGACTACACGGCCGCCAACCAGGAGACCCGCGAGAATCTGCAGACCAGCGGGCTGAAGTTCCCCAACGATGTGGGGCTGATGCGCGACTTGCTGATCGACTGGTTCCGCAAGAAGAAGGTGATCGAGTAGATCTTGCTATCGGCCGATTCCATGGTGAAGGTGTCGCCGTCGCCTTGGGGGACGCCTTCCCGCACGGTCTGATTCCGATTTGATGGCGATCACCATTCCGAGTGATGCCGATCACCGTCGGAGCGAAGCGACGCTGGGCTGTTCTTATCATGCTGAAGCGATCGGCATCCGTCAATCTTTTTGTTGTTGAGCCTGCTGAGCGGGGGAGGGGGGTGCGGGGCGAGGAGGTGGCGTTTGGACCCCGTTGCCCCGCTCAGCACTGGAGAGACCTTCTCGGCAGCGGTCAGTCATCAGGTCTGCCGTCCGGTGGCGCCATTCCGTTTCTTGCGCATCGATTCGCCTTTCAGCTCGATGCGGTGGGCATTGTGCACGAGGTGGTCGAGGATGCTGTCAGCGACGGTGGGATCGCCGATTTGAGGGTGCCAGGAGGCGACCGGTAGTTGGCTGGTCAGCAGGGTGGAATGCACCTGATAGCGCCCATCGCAGATCTCCAGAAAATCCCGTCGTTCCGCTTCGGTCAGAGGAGCCATCGCCCAATCGTCGACAATCAGCAGATCGATCCGGCTGAGCCGGTCGAGCAACTTGCCATGGCTACCGTCGGCCCGCGCCATGGCCAGGTCGCGGAACAGTTCGGCAGCTTTGAGGAATAACGCGGTGTAGCCGTCGCGGCACGCCTTCTGCGCAAACGCCCGAGCGAGCCAGGTTTTCCCCACACCGGTCGGACCAATCAGGAACAGATGCTGGTGTTCCCGCACCCAGGCCGACTCGGCCGTCAGGGAACGCACCAGTGGGCGGTCCAGACCTCGCGGTGTGCGGTAGTCGATATCCTCGATCGAAGCCGGGCCTTGCAAGCGACCGTTGCGTAAGCGCCGGTCCAGGGCCCGGTTCTGGCGCCAGTTCCACTGGCGGTCGATGAGTAAGCCGAGTCTCTCTTCGAAACTCAGACTGTGGACATTGGCGTCTTGCTGCTGCTGCTCGAAGGCCTCGGCCATTCCGCGCAACCGCATGGCACATAATTTCTCGATGGTGGGTTGTATCAACATGGTTCCTCACTTTCCTTGATCGGTAGGGTCTTCACCGGCGTCGAAGTATTCCGAGCCGCGAATGTTGGGGTGGTTGAGCGGCGGCTTGGGTTCGGCCACCGGCTCGATCGCCTGGCTGTCCAGATGGCACTTCAAAATGGATTGGATGCTCTGGTAAGAGCAAGCATGGAGCGCGATGGCGCGGCGCGCAGCCGCCTCCACTCGCTGGCTGGTGTACTGCTTGGAAAGCCGCAGAATGCCGAGGCAGGAGCGGTAGCCTTGTTCCGGGTGGCGCTTGCCGGCGATGATGCGATCGAACAGTTCGGCGGTCGCCGGGCCGATGGTTTTGGCCCATTCCACCAGGCGGGAGGGTGTCCATTCCAGATGCCGCTGATGCGCCTTGGGCCGGTGATCGTTGACCGTGGTCGCGACGTGGGGCACATGGCTCCGCGCGTGACTGGCTACGCGCAGACCGCGGTGGAAGATCTCCACCGTCGCGGCCGTGGCCCGCACTTCCACCTCCTGTTGGGTGAGCTGATAGGGCACGCTGTACCAGTGGTTGTCGAAGGCGACGTGATAGTCGATGTTGACGCGGTGGGTTTCCCAGTCGCCATGCTCATAGCGTTCCGCGGGCAAGGCGCGCAACGCCGGCTTATCGAGCGACTCGAAGAGACTGCGGCGGGACCCTTCGCGTTTGCGGAATGGCCGGTCGTTGAGACGCACCAGCAATTCCTGAATGGCCTGGTTGACCTCGGCCAAGCTGAAGAATTTCCTCTTCCGCAGGGCAGCCAATATCCAGCGCTCGACCAATAGCACGCCCGCTTCCACCTTCGCCTTGTCACGAGGCTTCCTCGGGCGCGCCGGAATTACGGCCACACCGTAATGCGAGGCCATCTCCTCATACGTCCGATTGACCGCCGGTTCATAGCGGCAAGCTTTGGTGACACCGGATTTCAGATTGTCGGGAACGACGATCTCGGGCACGCCGCCCAGAAACTCGAAGGTGCGCATGTGTGCGGCGATCCAATCGGCCAAGCCCTGCGTCCCCGTCGCCTCCGAGTAGGTGTAACTGCTGGCCCCCAGCACGGCGACGAAAATCTCTGCCGGCGTTACCGCGCCCGTCGCGGCGCTATGTACGGGAATCGTGTCGCCGGCATAGTCGACAAACAGCTTCTCGCCGGCCCGGTGTTCCTGCCGCAGAGCGACTTCCTGTGCCCGCAGCCATCCTCTGTACAGCTCACAGAACCGGCTGTAGCGGTAGCCATCCGGGGTCTTCTCGCGGTACTCCTCCCACAGGAGTTGCAAGGTGACGTGTTGGTTGGTCTGCAGTTCGTGGCGGATCGCAGCGTAGTCTGGCTCGGGCGACTGCTTCCGGTGGCCGGTTTTTCCCCGCGACGGAGCCGCGGCTTCCAGCAGTCGGTCTTCGCCCCAATCGGCAATGTCCGCCCATTTCAGCCCGGCCGCGTCGGCGGCCTTCAGGTATTCGGAAACCGTCGCCTGACCGACGGCACAACTGGTGGCTATCTGGCGTTGTGACAACCCCAGGGAGCGAAGTCTGAGAACTTCTCTGATCTTACGCATGGGCAACCTCTCTTGCGGCAAACTTGAATCCTCCACCTTGCAGTGGAGGCTAGTCTGCCGCTGGTTTGCCCAGCGAGCTTCATGAAGACGGCTTCATAAAACTATTCCGACGATGGCGATCACCATTCCGAGAACTGCCGAAAAGTGATCGGCATCCCGTCGGAATCGTGATCGCCATCAAATCGGAATGGTGATCGGCATCAGTTCGGAATCGCGATCGCCATCACCTCGGAACGCTGATCGGCATCGCTCGGAATACGCAATTTCCAGCTATTTGCTTCCACCACTACAGGCGGACTCGCCCCCGGTCTCCCTGTCGACGAATGGCCGGGGTCAAAACAATTGGTGGAGAACGGGTTGAGGCCCGTCAGCCAAGGAGGCGAATACGGCTCCCCGGCTTGTTGGCCCCAGGGATACTTAACTCTTCCGTGCTACTCGTGCAGCGGTCGAAGATTCTGGCGCAATAGCAGTGGCGAGTTGATCTGCGAAAG
This sequence comes from Bryobacteraceae bacterium, assembly GCA_052144935.1. Taxonomy (GTDB): domain Bacteria; phylum Acidobacteriota; class Terriglobia; order Bryobacterales; family Bryobacteraceae; genus JOPF133. The sequence goes on along the minus strand of JBKQPR010000197.1, from coordinate 280 downwards.
GTGCCATCCTCCACCCGCTTCTGATCATGTTTCCGAATGGGTGACTTTAACCGACAGTGGAGGAAACGGGCACCTCAGGTGACAGACGTTTTGAAGCGGCCGCCAACTACGAGGTTGTAGAGAGTTCTTGGCAGCACATCCCGAGCGCTGGCTGTCTTCGGCGCTCGCCAGAAGTGACCCGCCTGTGCTTTCTAAGAATGACCCATTGGGCCGTTAGAGCCTTTTGCGAGTGGCCCATATCCAGGGCTAAAGATCTGTCCGGGGAGGCTACGCGGTGAGA
>JBKQPR010000196.1:0-62154 GCA_052144935.1 Bryobacteraceae bacterium | reverse complement strand
AGTGGCTCCTGCTACCTGTTTACCAATGCATTCTGGTCTCTTTCAGGATTCCAGCATATGGTCGGACAGGAACTTATTATGATTCCAATCTGCTTGTCGAATGTTGTTTTATTGTTGGGCGGCCGCTTAGTGTCGGTGCCACCGGACGTGGTCGGGTGCTTCCCGTCGGGCGTGACCTGAATGCTGGTAATGAGAGGTGGCTGGTGTTTCGGGCCCCAATATCTTGGAAGAGTACCCAAACCGTGTAAACCTTCGATAACTTGCTCGCAGGGTCCCCTGCTTCGAGAATGGAAGCTGGAACTTCTGTGACCTACCCTTTGTTGGCTTGCATTTCGCAAGGGCAACTGTCCCTGCAGGGCGATGGCGGCGGCCAGACTCTGGAAAGCCCGTTCGGGCATTCTCTGAGAGACCGCGCGGTCCAGATCTATAACCGCAATGCCTGGAAGACACAGGGCCGTGGAGGCCAGAGCTTGAGCCGCGCCTTACGGGCGCCCGAGGAACGCGACCCGAGCGAGTTCCGGATCGCCATCACCAGCGTCACGCGGGGGAGCCATCCCGGCGAGTTGTTGTACACGCTCGAAACCGACGAGATCAGTGGGGTGTTCGCCAGGGACGCCGAGGGCGTCGAAACGCGGCTGTTTCACACCGCCGATTTCCGCGCCCGCCATCCGGACGCGCATCCGGACGGCGCCGAGATCGCGTTATCCGTCTCCCATCGCAATGGGATGGAGAATCTGGCGGTGCTGAAAGCGGACGGATCGGACCTGACTGAGGTTACGGATGGCGAATCGGTAGATCAGGCGCCACGTTGGGCTCCGGGGCCGGGGCGCCGCCTGGTGTTTCAGAGTTCCGGCATGGCGCGGGACCTTCAAGGGCGTTTGGCGCGGCCTGGCCCGTTCGCCATACAACAGCTCGACCTGGACACAGGCGAGATCTCGTGCCTCACTCAGGCCGTCGATTTCGACTTTCTGTGGCCGCGGATTGCAGCCGATGGAACCCTCTACTACATCCGCCGGCCTAACCGCCACGCGCCGCCACCGGTTAGCCCCTGGTCCGCGCTGCAGCGAACCGTCCTGCTGCCATTCCGAATCCTGTGGGTGATCGGGAAGCTGATCGATCTGTCCGTGGAGCGGCGCACGGGAAGCCCGCTCTTCGCCGCGAAGGAAGCCGGCGAACAGGTTTTTAGAACTCCGCCTTCCTGGGTCCTGATGCGCCAAACGACGGCAGGCCCGGAGAAGGCGGAGACGATCGCTGAGAGCGCCCGGTCGTTCGATCTTGCCAGCGACGGCTCGGTGATCTACTCCGACGGCTTCGACGTATACCGGATGCCCTCGAACGGCGGACCTGCTGCGAAGATCCTGGCAGTTGAGAACATCGACTTCATCGCCGCGCTGTAGAAGCCGAGACCGGTTGCGAACCGCTCTCTCACGTTCGCGGCTCGGAACGGAGCCGCGAACGCGCCCGCACACTTATACCAGTTGTTCCAGGTGGAACGAGCCGTTGTCTCGAATCTTCAACCAGAAGTTGCCCTTGCGAGTTCCCAGTTGGCTGCGGCGGACCGCCCCGGAGATCTTCCGCACGGTATCATTGGTCCGATCCGCCTTGTCGTCCACAAACTTGATATCTTCGATGCCGATCACATCGTAGTCGTACCGCACAGCCTCGTCTACGAAATCCCGCGAATTCCTGGTAAGGATGGCCCATCCGCGCGCCTTCCGCTTCAAGGCTTCATCCTTCAGTCCCTGCGACGGCACGATCACCTTGAATCCGTCATCCTCGAGCCCTGGTTCCAGGCCGCGAAGATTCTCATCCAACAGGATGGTGAAGTAACCTTGCTTGGACAATTCGACCCGGTCCTGTGGCTCCGATGTGACGAACTCCGGAAAGGCGTTCATGCCTCAGCTTACCGCCTTCTTATCGAACTTGCTCAGTCCGAGGGCGAGAAAGGCGACATCGATCACCACCAGCGCCCCCAGCACGATAAGGGTGTTGATGTGCGGCACCATGGGCGCCAGCACGCCGCGCAGGCCCTCGCTGGCATAGACCAGCGGATTGATCAACACAGCCCACTTGAGCACCGGGAAAGGACTCAGGAAAGACCACGGGTAATAGGCGCAGCCGAACATCATCATGGGCGCGATGATCAGGCTGAACATCAGGCCGATCTGCGTCTGCCCCACGCTGCACCCCAGCGCCAGCCCGCCGGCCGACGAACACAGCGCCACCAGCAGACAGATGGCCGCGAATAAGAAGGGATGGCTGAGATCGATACTGACATCCGATCCCATCATCAGCCAGGCGGCCGGAATCACTACCAGGCCGGCCACCAGCGCCTGTATCATTCCGGTGACGATCTTGGCGACTCCCAGCCAGGCGGTGGCGATGGGAGCCAGCAGGCGGTCTTCGATTTCGCGGGTGAATTGAAACTCGGCGATCACCGGCATGGCCACCGCCTGCACGCCGGAAAGAATCATGCTGATGGCCATCACGCCGGGCAGCAGGACGTTCTTAAAACCAACGTGCATCATGCCGCTGGTGGTCAGCACGCGGCCGAAGACGAAGGTCAGCAGCAGCGGCTGCAACAGGTTTTGCAGCAGCATGGGCAACAGGTTGCGGCGGGCCACATGCCCGTCGCGCGAGAGCAGGGCGTAAAACGTTTTCCAGTTCAATCGCGTAAACTCCTTCCGGTGTGATGCAAGAAAAGGTTTTCCAGGCTGGGTTCGGCGATGTGCACGTCGCAGAGGGTGACGCCGGCGTCCTGGGCGGCACCGGCAATGCCTGCGATCAGGGGTCCTCCGCGGTCGGCGTACACATCCGCGGCCACATGGTCGGCGGAGCGCACTTCGGTGACGCCCGGCAACGCGCGGAGGCCGGCCATGAGTTCTTCCGGCACCCGGTCGAAGCGCAGGCGCAGCAGGTAGCCGCCCGGAATCGACGATTTCAGCTCGCGCGGGGTTCCCTGGGCGATGATGCGGCCGTGGTCGATGATGGCCAGACGTTCGCAGAGCGTGTCGGCCTCGTCCATGTAATGGGTGGTGATCACGATGGTTTTGCCGGCGCGGTTGTAGTCGCGGATGATCTCCCAGAGCAGCAGGCGGGTCTGCGGGTCGAGGCCGGCGGAGGGCTCGTCGAGGAACAGGACCTCGGGATCGTGCATCATGGCGCGGGCGATGGAAAGCCGCTGCATCATGCCGCCGGAGAAGTTGCGCACCATGTGGTCGGCGCGGTCGACGAGCTTGAATTTTTCCAGCAGCTCTTCGGTGCGCCGCGTGCACTCGCGTTTGTTCTGGCCGAAATAGGCGCCGTGGAACAGCAGGATCTCGCGCGCGGTGAGGGCGAAATCCAGGTTGGGGCGCTGCGGCACCACGCCGATCAGGCGCTTGGCGGGGACCTGCTCTTTCCACACGTCGTACTGGCCGATGAAGGCGCGTCCGCTGGTGGGACGGGTGCGGGTGGTCAAAATCCCGATGGTGGTGGACTTGCCCGCGCCGTTGGGCCCCAGCAAGCCGAAAATCTCTCCGGGGCGGATTTCGAACGACACGTCTTCGAGCGCCACCACTTCAAACTTCTTTTTCTTCTCCTTCGGCCCGGCGGACCGTTGCGGCCCAAAGGAGAAGCCGCCGCCGCGCGCCGCCGAGGGAGGCGGCGAGTCATACACCTTGCGCAGATGCTCGATGCGAATCCCGATTCCCATGCTGTGGTCTCCTCAAAGTTTGTCCAGCTCGCGACGGGCGCGGTCCAGAATTTCGCTCACCCGCTGGCTGCCGCCGTGGCGCGCCGCGCGCAGGCTGGCCTTTATCAGGGGTCCCATCTGCCTGAAGAGCAGAAACGCCTCCGGAGTCGCGTATTGTCCCCAATCCTCGCACTCCTCAGCGCGCTCCCAGATCTGGCGGACGGCGTCCGGATCCTTTTCCAACTCCTTGCGGCCCTCCGCGGTGAGCTTGTAGACGCGGCGCCCGCCCTGCATCTCGGCTTCGATGAGGCCTTCGTCCTCAAGCTGCTGGAGGGTCGGATAGACGCTGCCGGCGCTGGCGCTGTATACGCCGCCGGAGCGCTCCTTCATTTCCTTCATCAACTGGTAGCCGTGCTTGGGACCTTCGGACAGGAGCGAGAGAATCGCCAGGCGGATTTCGCCCGCTTCAAAGAAGCGCCCGCGGCGTCCGAAGGCGAAGGCTGCCCAGGGAGATGCACCGGCGAATGCTCCGAATGGTTTGCTCATGATATATCTTACGATATATCAGAAACAATATCGGCGCAAGAGAAATATTAAGTGGCGCGGCCACTCGTGGCTGTAGCGCCGAGGTTCGTCTCGGCTCTCTCCTGCCTCTTGACAGCCGCGCTGACTTACGGCAATCTATGCATAGACAGCCTATGATCTCCGACGCCGGTAAGTCCAGAAGCGAGATTCCGCCGGGAACCCTTGAGATGTTGATTCTCAAGACGCTCAAACGGCTGGGGCCATCACACGGATATGCCGTCGCGAAGGCCATCCAGCAGGCTTCCGAGGACGTGCTGCGGGTCGAGGAAGGCTCCCTCTACCCGGCGTTGCAACGAATCCTCATGAAGGGCTGGGTGACCGCCGAGTGGGTGCAGGCCGGGCCGAAGCGCCGGAACCGGATCTATTACCTGACGGCCGAGGGACGGGAGCAACTTTCCGCCGAGATCTCCGAATACCGGCGGGTGTCGCAGGCAATCGAGCGGGTGATTCAGCCCGCCTAGCTAGGAGAAAAGAGTGGCGATGGCCTGGTTGAGCCGGATTCGCCGCAGCTTTGCGGTTCTCTTCCGCCGCGACCGCTATGATCGCGACCTCGAAGAGGAGATGCGGAACCATCTCGCAATGCAGGCCGAGGCGAACCAGGAGGACGGCATGGAGGCCCGCGAAGCGCGCCATGCTGCCAGCCGGCAGTTCGGCAACGCCGCGCTGCTGAAGGAAAGGAGCAGGGATATGTGGGGATGGGGACCGGTGGAAAGGTTGGGCCAGGACCTGCGGTATGCGGTCCGCGTGCTGCGAAACGATCCGGGATTTGCGATGGTGGCCATCCTGTCGCTGGCGCTGGGCATCGGGGCCAACACCGCGATCTTCACGGTGGTCAACGCCGTCTTGTTGCGCAGCTTGCCGGTGCGCGATCCGGGGCAGCTTGCGATTGTAAACGCGTCCACTGATGCCCCCATCAAGGGCGTCAGGGTGAGGAACTCGAACGACCGGTTCGATGCGGCCACCGGCCGGCGCTTCTATAACACTTTCCCACTGGCGGCGGTGCGCGAGTTCCGCGCCGGAGCCTCCGATGCGGTGGACGTATTTGCCTTCTTCAGTCCGTACCGGGTTGCCGTGAGCGAAGGCGCCGGCAGCCGCCCCGCCCGCGTGACCGTGGTTTCGGGCGATTTCTTCCATGGCCTGGGCGTGTCCATGGCTTTGGGACGGGGATTGGCCGGGAGCGACGATCAAACCGGCGGCAACGCCATCGTAATCACGCATGGTTTTTGGGAAGCCTCGCTGAACGGAGACGCCTCGATACTGGGCAGGGTGCTCCGGCTCAACGGAGCGCCGATGACGGTGGTGGGCGTCACCAGTCCCCGCTTTCACGGCATATCCGCTGCCGGATTCGACGGCCCCGCCGATGTCTTCGCGCCCTTGAGCGCTCTGGACGCCATCGCGCCCAGCGAGTTCCGCCCCACGGCAAAGCCCAAGACAGACCCCGACTACTGGTGGCTGCAAATCATGGCCAGGCGCAAGCCGGGCGTGACGATGGAAGCCGCTGCGGCGCGCTTGACCGCGCTTTTTTCGAGGCGCCCTGGCGGAGTCCGGGGTGCCAGCGTTGCAGGGGGCTAAAAACCCGCGAATCATTTTGGATCCCGGCGATAAAGGGCTGAATCCCCTGCGCGACAAGATCCAGCGCCCGCTTTTGATCCTGCTCGCGGTGGTGGGGGTTGTACTCCTGCTGGCTTGCGTCAACATGGCCACGCTCCAACTGGCGCGTGCGGCGGCGCGGCAGAGAGAAATGGCGGTGCGGCTCTCGCTGGGCGCCAGCCGGGGACGCGTGATGCGCCAGCTCCTGATCGAAAGCCTGCTGTTGTCGGCGCTGGGGGCCGTCGCCGGCGTACTCCTGGCCGCGTGGGGTGCGCCTCTGATTGCCGATTTGCTCACCGCCGGCCCATCCTTTGACGCGGTCTGGCTGGGCCTGACGCCGGACCTGCGCATTCTCGGCTTCACCCTGCTGGCAACTGTGCTTACGGGCGTCCTGTTTGGCGTGGCTCCGGCCTGGCAGGCCACGCGCGTGGATATCGCGCCGAACCTCAAGGACAACGCCCGCATCACCACACGGCGTAGCGCCTTTGCTCTGGGCAAGCTGCTCATCGCCGGCCAGGCGGCTGGCGGCGGCCTTTTTGCTGCTGATCGCGGGGGCGCTGGCGGCGGCATTTGTCCCCGCCTGGCGCGCCGCGCAGACCGACCCATTGGTGGCGCTTCGTGCCGAGTAGAAGGCTCAGGAAGACCGTGAACACCTATAAGATCCTTCTCACGATTCCGGCCCTCGGCGTGACATTCGCGATCGGGCTGTTCCTTCACGGCAAATTCGCCACGCGGAATATGGCGGACCCGGAGACTCTCACCACCGACCCGCTCCTCTCAAGAAACTCCAATTGCTGAACCCCGAATTGCGGATCGTGGATGTATTCGGCCGCGAGCCGGCATATTGGATCAAAGCGTCCGGGACCGAACCAGGGATCCTGTTCGCCAAGTCGAAGCGGAGGGCGCCAGGATTCGCCTCCGGGAATGCGATCTCGCCCAGATCCCCCCACAACTGCTGTATCCCCGCCGCACGGAGACGGCTTGTCTGGAAATTGACAATGACAGCCACAAGCTGAGCGCCTACTACTTCCGCACCAATGACCGCAACAGGGACGTGATCGCGTTCTCGGAGGCGCCGCTCGGTCCGAGCCACCACACCCACGTCTCGCTCTCCCGCCTCGAGGAACGCGACGAGCGGCGGCGTGAAGACGGATCCGGCGAGTTCCTCTTCTCCTATCTGCTCTGGCAGGGCTCCGATCTCGCCGCGTTGGCCGGTTATCGGGAAGAACCTAAGCCGAAAAAGGACGGATGACCTCGGGGAGGAGAGGCGGCAGCGCAGTTAGTGGATTCCCGCGCGGTCGAGCAGTTTCAAGAACTGGCCCATAGTGCGCATGTCGATGGCTTGTGCGGCCAGGCGGCCCTCGCGGTCGTAGATGAAGGTCTTGGGGATGCCCTGGACAACGAAAAGCTGGTTCACTTTGCGGCCGGGGTCGAGCAGGATCGGGTAAGTGAACTTATGGTCGGCGATAAACGGCGCGACCTTCGAGGCGTCCTCGTCGGAGATGGCTAGAATGACCAGGCCCTGGCCCTTGAAGCGGTCGTGGAGCGCCTCCAGATCGGGCATTTCCTTGCGGCAGGGCGGGCACCAGGTGGCCCAGAAATTCACCAGCACGACCTTGCCGCGCAGAGCTTTCAGCGTCCAGGGATCGCCGTGGAGATCGGTAAGGGTGAAGTCGGCGTCTTCCCGGCGGCGGTCGTCGGCTTCGAGTTGGGCCATGGCGGCGCGGAATTCCGGCATGTCGAGCGAAGCATCCACGTGCTCATAGCGCACCAGTTGCGCCAGTTCGCCGAAGGCGCCCGAAGGCCTGTAGTCGGCGGGAGTATCGCGCAGGGCGCCGGCCAGGGTCGTGGCCACTTCCTGCAGAGTGTCGCGGCCGAAATCGCCTTCGGTAGCGAGATTCGCCAGACCGCCGGCCAGGCTGAGCCTGCGGCCCTCTGCCACGGGCACGTCGCGGATTTGGAGCGCCAACCGTTTGGTGACGCCGCCCCGCTCGGCATCGGGCACGTCGCGCAGGTTGTGGAGTTGCCGCTCGATGGCCTTTTCGGCTTCGACTGAAGCGGATGGCTGAGCGGAAATCGGCCCGGCGGCGAGCACCGCGGCCACCAAAGGCATCAGGTATCGCACGTAAGTTACTGTACCTCACCGCCGCGCGGCGATCACCCGCGGGATGCCGGCTAGGTCCGGGTCCACGCGCACGTCGCGCCAGCCGGCGAGCAGGCCGGCGACGTGATTCAGGCTGCCGAATCCCAGTTCCAGGATCAGCCAGCCGCCGGGACACAAGACGCGCGGGGCGTCCTCCACGATGCGGTCGTAGATTTCGAATCCGGTCTCGCCGCCGAAGAGCGCCACGGGCGGCTCCCAGTCGCGCACTTCCCTCTGCAAACCTTCGCGCTGCGAGGCGGGGACATACGGCGGGTTGGAGACTATCAGGTCCATCGTGCCGCCGGCGATGGCCGCCATCAGGTCGCACGCCACGAACGACACGAACGCGCCCAAACGCTCGGCATTGGACGCTGCTACCGCCAGGGCCGCGGGCGAAATGTCGGTAGCCCAGGCCTCGGCGCCAGTCTCCTGCCGCAGCGTGATGGCGAGCGCGCCCGATCCCGTTCCTACGTCCAGGAGCCGGCGTGAAGTGCGGGCAACCTCGAGCGCCAGTTCCACCACGTGCTCGGTTTCAGGCCGCGGGATCAGCACATCCGGGGTCACGCGGAACTCGCGCCCGTAGAACTCCTGCTTGTGGGTGATGTATTGGGTGGGTTTGCCTTCGAGCCGCTCGTGCAGATAGCGGCCGTAGTGTATCCACTCGACTTCGCTCAGGTCCCGCTCGGGATGCGCAAACAGGTAAGCCCGCTCGGCGCGCATGGCGTGTCCCAGGAGCACTTCGGCGGTCAGGCGCGGCACGGCCACGTGGGCATCCTCCAGCAGCCGCGATCCCTGGAGCAGCGCGGTCCCTACGGTCATCTAATCGGCGGCCGCGTTCTGCCCGCCCGCGTCGCCCTGCTGCTTCAGCTTTTCGGTCTGATAGTAAGTGGTGAGCGCCTCTACGATCGGGTCGAGCTTGCCATCCATGACGAAATCGAGCTGATGCAAGGTCAAACCGATGCGGTGATCGGTAACCCGGTTCTGGGGGAAGTTATAAGTGCGGATCTTCTCGCTGCGGTCGCCGGTGCCCACCATGCTGCGCCGCTCCGCGCCGAGCGCCGCCTGCTGCCTCTCCAGCTCGATTTCATAGAGCCGCGAGCGCAGCACGCGCTCCGCCTTGGCGCGGTTTTTGATCTGCGATTTTTCGTCCTGGCACGACACCACCAGCCCGGTCGGCAGGTGGGTGATGCGCACCGCCGAGTAAGTGGTGTTGACAGATTGGCCGCCCGGCCCCGAAGAGCAAAACGTATCCACGCGGATGTCCTTGGGGTCGAGCTTGATCTCCACTTCGTCGGCTTCCGGCAGTATCGCCACGGTGATGGCCGAAGTGTGGACGCGCCCCTGCTGCTCGGTGACCGGCACGCGCTGCACGCGGTGCACACCGCTTTCGTACTTCAGCTTGCTGAAGACCTTGTTGCCGCTGACCAGGGCGATAACTTCCTTCAATCCGCCCACCGGCGATTCGCTGGCCGAGGTGACCTCGACCTTCCAGCCCTGCGTTTCGCCGTAGCGGGAGTACATGCGGAAGATCTCGGCCGCGAACAGGGTGGCCTCGTCGCCGCCCGTGCCGGCGCGGATTTCGAGCACCACATTCCGGTCGTCGTTGGGATCCTTGGGCAGCAGCAGAACTTTGAGCTGCTCCTCGATGCGGACCAGCAGCGGCTCCAGTTCCGCCACTTCCTCCGCGGCCATGGCGCGCATCTCCGGGTCGCGGTCCTCCAGCATCGGGCGCGCTTGCGCGAGGCTGTCCGCAGCCTTCTTCCACTCGCGGTACCTGGCCACGATTTCGGAAAGTTCGCTGGCGGACTTGGCGATCTTGCGATACTGCTCGGAATCGGCGATCACCGCCGGGTCGGCCATCTGCCGGCTCAGATCTTCGTAGCGCCGCTCCAGGTGTTCGAGCTTCTGCAGGAATTGCATGGAGACTTACGCGATCACCAGTTGGCCGCCCTGCTGGGCTTCCAACTGCATCGCGCCCTCCAGCGCGTGGATGGCGATGGCGGTCTGCTCGTCGGCGGGCGGCTTGGTGGTGATGCGCTGCATCCACAAGCCCGGAGCGGTCAACACGGCCAGGAAGGAGCCGCGCCGTCTGGCCGCAAACCGGATCAACTCATAAGCCACGCCGGCGATCAGCGGAATCAGCACCACGCGTGCGATCAGTTTGGCCGCAAATCCGGTGAAAGGCAGCGCCATGTAAAACGGAATCGCCAGGATGAAGACCACGAAGAGAAAGCTGGTGCCGCAGCGCGGATGAAACGTGGAGTAGCGCTGCGCATTGGGGACCGTTACGGCTTCGCCCGATTCGTAATTGAACACCACCTTGTGTTCGGCGCCATGATATTCGAACATGCGGCGGATGTCCTTGAAGCGCGAAAGCCCGTACAGCAGGCTCAGAAGAATCGCCATGCGGATGCCGCCATCGGCCAGGGTTTCGTACACGTGGCCGGCCAGCACCGGATAGATTTTTTCAAGCTGCGTAACCAAGAATAACGGCACGTACTTGTAAGCGAAAATGAAGAATGCCAACGAGAAGACCAGCGGTCCCGCGAACGCCCAGCCGGGAATCTCCTTGGCCGCCGGGGCCGCCGGTTGCGCCTCGGCCGCCAGTTTGGGATCGTCGAGCGCCATGGTGGCCGAGAAGCGGGTCGCCCGATACCCCAGTTGCAAAGCCTGGCAAAGGGTCCCCACGCCGCGGAACACCGGGTAGCGGAAGATCTTGTACTTCTCGGACATGCGGGCCAGAGGCATCTCTTCGGTGACGATTTCGCCGCCGGGCTTTCGCACCGCCACGCAGTAGCTGTGGGGCGCGCGCATCATGACTCCCTCCACCACGGCCTGACCTCCGACGAGGGTCTCCTCGCCGCTTTCGAGGACCGGCATCAATTGAATATGGGCACAAAGACGAAAAAAGGCGCTTGGGGACACAAAACCTCTCACTGTTGCATTTCTTATTATACGCCACGGGCGGGTTGGGTGACGGGTCGGTAACCCGTCCGTAAGCGGTGGCGACCCCGGGGGAGGTACGGGTTGCGCAGGCTGTCCTTGAAACCCGGAGAGGATCGCAGAGCAAAGACCCTGAAAAGAGCCGGACTGAATCCGGCTCGGAGTTGTGACGGCGTTGGTTGGCTGACGCTGCTTGAGTGCTTGCGGCGACACTCGCCCCGTGGCGTGCCGCGGAAGAACTTCGATAATGCGTCTGTAAGCAGGTCCGTCAGATGCTCCGTGCTACCGGCGGCAGGCGCGGCGCCTCGACCCACTCGGCCAGTTGTTCCCGCAGCCGCTTCACCCAGCCAGGTCTGCCGCGCATGGATGACCAGTTTGCCGGGTGAACACAAGATCCGGAAGCGCGCGCCTTAAGGGCGCGCCCGCAACCAAGCTTAACCTCTGCTGGCGCCCCAGGTGCCGGGAGGACGATGACATTTCCACGCTCGGACTGAATTAGTTGGTTTCCCCCTCGGAAGAATAGAGCAGATCCTCGATCTCGTCGATTCGCCGAGCGGCGTCGCTGTAACCAATTTCAATGAGGGCCTTGGTGTACGGCGATGTGAATAGCAAATAGCTCATCAGATCGGCGCATGAAGCCACGTCTCGTCCCAGACTGTTGATAAAGTACTGGATCAGATAAGGCATGTCGTGCTGATGATCCTGTGCCACCTTGGATAAATTAACCGACGGCGTGATGAGAAGTGTTGCCAAGGGGCGCATCCTCTCACAGCCTTCAATACCAGACTGGCTGATCGTACCGCTGCTGAGCAACTGATTCAGCCGCTCGAGGTGCTCGATGTCGGTAGCAAGGTGATCCAAAAACATAACATTAAAGAGAATGCCCAGGACCTGCGCCAGCGAAGGATCTTTCCGATCGGAGGTTTCTTCCGGGTGTTCGGGATTCTCGCCGCGAACGCCGATCGCCAGAAGTTTCGTTGCCCCCAGGCGTATGGCCGGGCTGAGAGGCTGTTGAAGGCGCACGCAACCATCCCCGAAAAACGCCGTTCCCCGCGGTGTTTGAAGCCGTACCGGGCCGAAGACCAATGGAATAGCGGCCGACGCGCAAATATGCTCGACGGTAATCTTTGTCGCTAGTGTCACCCGCCGGCTTCTGTTCCACATAGGGTGGCCTTTCTTGCCCTGAATGAAGAGATAACTGCTCCCGGTGTTGTAGTTAGTCGCCGAAATGGCCAAGGCGAAGAGATGCCCGCGCTTGATATTCTCTTGGATTCGGCCGCAATCCAAGTGTTTGCTGAGAAAGCCACTCAAAGGAGTCGCGTCTAATAGAGAATGGGCGTGACCCCCTCCAAAAATCCCTCCAAAGGACAGGTCCAATATCCAGGTAAGGGAATTACCGGTCTGCGATAAGACATTACAGGAAAAGACGTCGGAAGGTCTGATACCAGACCACAGATGGGCGACAACCTTGGTCGCCAAGGCAAAATCGTTGCTGCCCACGGCAAGGCCGCAACCATTAATGGCTCCGGCGGAAGTGCCTCCTATTATAGGAAAGGGATTGCCGTGAGTCTGAACCCGTTTGATCTCGCCAATGCGTTTAAGAACGCCGGCTTGATAGGCGCCGCGAGCGCCGCCGCCGGTCATCACTAAGCCGAGCGTGTTTTCCATCTTCACCCCCTTGGGCTTGCGGAAAGTCAGGTACGGGTCAGAATGCGGTGCACGATCGCGGCGTTTTCCCGGACCTCGTCCCGAAACCGGGGGAACATTCCCACGTAAATGCCGTCGATCGGTTTGATGCTTTCGAACGCCGTGCGGAAAGCCTGCTCGATGCCGCGGTCGGGGATTCGCCCCGCAGCCAGAATCTTGAACGCGAAGCAGGGCTTGGGGGTTTGCCGCATCACCTTGTACATGCGCGGCGGATCACTATGGAGGTAAATGTCACTGGCCATTTCCATCATCTCGCCGTTGAGCACCTTCTTCCATTCGTCCGGCGTGCGGGTGCGGTTGTAGACGCAGCCGGCGTAGAAGTCGACGTCCCAGCCCTCTTCCTCCACTTGGGCGATGACTTCCGGCTTGTGCGTGCCGACGCCGACCAATACCCCCATATCCCGCACTTTCTTGCACCACTCTTTGACCGTATCCATCTGGCCGCTTTGATACGCCTTGTCGACCACCTCACCCTGGCGCTGGAGCGCCAGCGGCTTCAGGTTTTTCACCAGTGCGGCCGCATCGTCGCCGGCGGTCACCTGAACGATCAGGTGCATCTGGCCGCCCTCGGCTTGAAAGCGTGCCCAATCGCGCGGGCCACGGTCCAGGTTGACGTAGTTGAAGGCGTTGATCCCGAAACGGTTGCACCGGTGCATGACCTCGCAGACCCGGTCCTCGGTGTACCAGTCTTTCATGGCGCTGGCGAAATTGTTGTTGTAGTGAGCGAACCCGTAAAACGGGTTGACGCCCAGCACCATCCGGCCGATCTCGGCCTTGAAGAACCTGATCTTCGGCACTTCAACTTCGGCGGCCGGCCGGGGAGGCGGCGCTGGCTGATCCCGAGCCTGCCCGGTGCCTTGTGCATCCGCTGCGGACGCGGGGACGGCCAGGGCAGCCGCTACGGCCGCGCCCGATTCGAGAAAACTTCGTCTGCTTGTCGACATATGGGTAACCTCATTCACGGATCCGCTTATATATTATCAGGGTATGAGAGCTGATCGTCTGAAATTATGAAGCCTTCGTGAAGGAAAAACCGGCGGCGGAGACCGCCGGCGCCATCTCTACGTGCGGTCCGGTCCCTAATGCCATTTCAAAATCAGGCCGATATTGTGTACAGTGGACTTCGATCATGGGCGCCTGTTTCAGCGTTCGAACCGCCAAAAAGTCCCGGCCGCTTCCGCTTATGGATTCGCTATAAGAGCGCCGAGGGCTTCCAGCCACCGAAGGCTTCCTCCAGCCAGAGCGCCACACGCAAGGCGATATCTTCCCGCCACGGCGCAGCCGCCACCTGCACCGCGATCGGCAGCCCGGTCGACGACTCGCCGCACCGCACCACGGCGGCCGGCCACCCCGCGACGTTGAAGGCCATGGTGTGGCTGAAGCCGCGAAAATTGTCGTCGCGGATGGATTCGCCGTGGGGTAGCGCGGGGTGGATGTAAGCCGGGCAAAGAATCGCATCGTAGCGGCGAAGGAAACGGGTCATCTCCGCCCGATAGGCATCCAGCTCGGCCCAGTATCGCGCCAGGCCGGCCAAATCCGTGCGGTACAGCTCCAGCTTGTCGAGCCAGCCGCTGAGCAGCGGATGGACCTCAGTCGATCCCAGTTCACGCAAATAGGCCCGCAGGCCGTCTCCGCCATCCGGACCGATGAGTTTCATCTCCAAATCGTAGGCCGCCGCCACACAGGACGGGCGGGACTCCTCCACCGAGCCAACCGCGGAGGCGAGCGCCTCGGCCGCCGTCCGAACCACGGTGGAAACCTCTTCATCCGCCGCGGCGATTCCGTTATCGGTGAAGACCGCCACCCGCAGTTCGGCCAGCTTCAGCTTCTGGGGATCGCGGTACGGCACATCGGGAACCGTGGGATCGATGCCGTCGGGACCGGTCAGCACGTGCATGGCTTCGATGAGATCCTCCACCCGCCGGGCCATGGGACCGATCTGCCACAGGGTCTCGATCCAGCCGCCCGCGGGCGGAAAGTGACCCGTGCGCGGCAGGCAGCCGGAGGTCGGCTTGATGCCGGCGATCCCCGAGAATGCCGCAGGCAGGCGGACGGAGCCGGCGGCATCGCTGCCCAGTCCCAAGGCGGAGCCGCACGCACCCAGAAGAGCCGCTTCGCCCCCGCTACTGCCGCCCGCGGTGCGGGTCACATCGTAGGGATTGTTGGTCTGTCCGAAAAGCAGGTTGGAGCTTTCGAAAGCGAAGAGAAGGTCCGGCAGATTGGTCCGCGCGATGGGGATTGCGCCGGCGTTGCGCAGGCGCGCGACCAGAGTCGCATCGGCGGTGGAAGGCGGCGCGTTTCGTCTGCCCCAGGTGCCGGCGGTCGAGCGGCTGCCGGCCTGATCGATCGAGTCCTTGATGCTGAATGGCACACCGTGCAAAGGCCCCCGCAAAGATCCCGCCGCCAGCGCGCGATCGGCCGCGGCCGCATCCGCCAGCGCGCGCTCGGCTTGTACCTCCACGGCGGCGTGAAGCACCGGGTTAATCGCGGCGATCCGATCCAGGTGAGCGGAGATCAACTCGCGAGAGGAGATGATGCGGCGGCGGACCAGGCGGGCTTGCTCGCGAGCGGAGAGCGTCAAAACGTGGTCTTCAGGCGAACGTTTCGGGGTCAACATCTTATTCTCGCCCATCCCCGTGGTCGCAAGGCGGTGCCCCTCACAAGCTGGGGACAAGCGATTGGCCACAGATGAACACAGATAAACACAGATAAGAAAGAAGTAAAGAAGGAAGTTGTTTTTGTTTTTTCTGTGTTCATCTGTGTTCATCTGTGGCCAATAATTCCTTCTGGAACTTTCACGGTGTGCCAGGCTTGCACTAGACTCTCCCAGTTGCCGCGGGTTCCATCCCTGGCATACTGTCAGGTAGATGCGCAGCAAATTTCGCGGGTTCGTGTGGGCGGCCATGCTGGCCGGTGTGACCGGCGCAGGCTGGCTGGTTTTCGGCCAAAATCCGAACGGCGCCCTGATCTGGCAGCACCGGAATCTGGGCAAGGCGTTTTACGAAAACCCCACCACTCACAAAGAGGCCGCCGACGAACTGCGGCAAGCCCTCGCCCTAGCGCCGAATTCCGTGCGCGAACAGTTGAATTACGGGCTGGCCCTCCTGCGGCTGGGCGATGTCCAAGGAGCTACAGTCGAGCTGGAGAGGGTCCAAAAGCGCAACCCGAACCTGCCCCACACCTGGTTTAACCTGGGCCTCGTCTACAAGAAAGAGAATGAGACCGGCAAGGCGTTCGCTCAGTTCCAGGAAATGGTAAAACTGGTCCCCAATGAGCCGATGGCGCACTACCAGTTGGGAGTGGTCGATAAGCTGAAGGGTGACAGCGCGGCGGCCATCGCGCAGTTCGAAGCCGCGCGCGACCTCAGCCCGCGCCTGGCCGCGGCCCGTTTCCAGCTCTTTGGGTTGTACCGGCAGGCCGGCCGTACCGATCAGTCGGCCGAAGAGTTGCGCGTCTTCCAGGAGCTAAAGAAACAGCAGGAGGGCGCCGCCGTTCCAGAAGACGTGGAGTGGTGCCAGTACGCCGAGCTTTACGACCCGATCGACGCCCCTCCTTCGGCTCCCCTGGCCGCTCCGGTATACCGTGAAGAAAAGTTGGCGGAAGGCTTCGGCGGACCGGAGTCGGGGGTCGCCACCCTTCTTGGGGCCAACGGACGCCCCGACCTGATTGCCTGGTCGGCCGGCCGCGTGGCCTTGTTCCGCAACGGCCGCACCCTGGCGGCGGACTCCGGCCTGGAGGAGCTGCGCGACGTCCGGTTCATCGCGCCCGGCGATTTCGATAACGACGGCCTGCCCGACCTCTGCGTGGTGACCACCAAAGGCGCCGCGCTCTACCGCAACGCCGGGACCCGGTTCGTGAAACACGCCGAACTGGCCACGGGGTCCTTCCGCAAAGCCGTATGGATCGATTACGACCACGATTACGACGAGGACCTGATTCTGGCCGGTGACGACTCCCGCCTGTTGCGCAACAACGGGGAAGCCGGATTCAGCGACGAAACCAAGCGGTTTCCTTTTGTTGCGGCGCGGGCCATCGATGCCGTGCGGTTCGACCTGGAACCCGATACACCGGGGTTCGACCTGGTGGTCTCCTATGCCGGCCGCCCCGGCGTGCTGTACCGCGACCGCTTGGGTGGAACCTACCAGGCCGTTCCGCTCAATGCGCTGCCACCGGACGCCCACAGGCTGGTGGCGGCCGACGTCAACCACGATGGCTATACCGACCTGGAATTCGAACCCGTCGGACGGCTTCTGAACCGCGCTGGCAACCTGGAAGCCGCGCCGCGGCCGGCCCCGCGCCCATTCCCCGCCTCTTTCGCCGCCGCGGATTTCTCGGGCACGGGGCGCCTCGATTGGGCAGGCGTTAAAGACGATGGAACCCTGGTTGTGGATCGCGATGTCACCCCGGCCTACGGCAACTGGATCGAAGTGGCGCTCACCGGCGTGAAGAATGCCAAGCTTTCCGTGAATGCCAAAGTCGAGGTGAAGGCCGGGACCAGCTACGAGAAGACGACCTACGCGGGTGTGCCGTTGGTATTCCGCCTCGGCAGCCACAGCAGTGTGGACACCGTCCGCATTACCTGGCCCAATGGCCTCATCCAGAACGAAGTGAAGCCGGCGGTGAACCGCGTGCTGGCGGTGAAAGAGGCGCCGCGCCTGGCGGGTTCCTGCCCCATGATCTTCACCTGGAACGGCCAGCGCTTCCAGTTCGTCACCGACGTGTTGGGCGTAGCGCCTCTGGGCGCCAGTTCCGGCGACGGACAATACTTCCCGGTGGATCACGACGAATATGTCTCCATCCCCGCCGCCATGATCGAGGCGCGCGAGGGAGCCTACGAAATCCGCATGACCGAGGAACTGCGCGAGGTCTCCTATATCGACCAGATCAAGCTGCTGGCGCTGGACCACCCGGCGGACATGGAAATCGTCACCAACGAGAAGTTCAAATCGCCGCCCTTTCCCGAGTTCCGTTTGTACGGATCGAATCGCCGCAGGTACCCTACGTCGGCGCGGGATGGCCCCGGAGTCGATGGGCATGGAGCCGACGTGCGGGCGGCTCTCGCGGCGCGCGACCACCGCTACCCGGATGCCTTCCAGCGCGACCATGCGGGCGTGGCGGAGTTGCACACTCTGGATCTGGATTTCGCCGGCGCGGCGCCCGATGGAAAAGCCGTGCTGGTGCTCCAGGGTTGGGTGGACTGGGCCGATGGCAGCACGTTCCTGGCCGCCACCGAGGCGCATCGCGACCTGGTGTTCCCTTATCTTCAGGTGAAAGATGCGCAGGGGAACTGGAAGACCGTGATCGAAGATATGGGGATGCCTTCGGGCAAGCCGAAAACCATGGCGGTGGACCTCACCGGCAAGTTCCTCTCGGCGTCGCGCGAGGTGCGGATCGCGACCAATCTGTGCGTCTATTGGGACGAGATCTACCTGTTCGAGAACGATGCTCCGCCCCCCACGCGGCTTACGGAAATCCCCATGGCTTCCGCCGATCTGCATTTTCGCGGCTTCTCGCGCGTCACGATCAACCCCCAGCGCAAGCAGCCCGAATCCTTCGATTACCAGGCCGCCAGTGCGACTTCCATGTGGAACCCGACGTCCGGGAATTACACCCGGTACGGCTCCGTGGAGGGTTTGTTGCGGGAGCCCGATGATCGCATGGTGGTAATGGGCTCGGGCGACGAGATCCGCATGCGTTTCCCCGCCGCCGGCCTGCCCGCGCTTTCGGCAGGCTGGACCCGCGACTACTTGCTGCTGGTGGATGGCTGGGCCAAGGACGCCGACGCCAATACGGCCTTCTCGCAGTCGGTGCTTCCGCTGCCCTTCCACGCCATGAGCCGATACCCGTACCCGGAGGGCGAGCACTATCCGGACGACGAAGCGCACCAGGCTTACGTTCGCGAATATCTGACCCGGCCCGCTCTGCGGCTGATACGGCCTGTGTCGCCGGGGGAACCCGGCACGCAGTTTTGAGTTGACGGCCGAGGCTGGCTGCACGGAAGAACGCCGGGCTAGGGTAGCGAGCCGGCATAGCGGCCCGGGAACGAACTTCCCACTAGGTCTGCACACCTGAACGGATCGCCGTAACTTGGAGTCAAATGCAAGATAACGATTATTCGATTTGGGACAAATCCAGCCAGGCGGCGGGGCCAGCCTCGAATTATTCGCGGAATCGCATCCGGAGTCGATCGAGGATCTCCGAGGTATGGATCTTGTGTCAACAGCCGCGATCTTCGCGGGGCGGCTGGTCACGCCCGAGCTGCGAGCGAACTGCTTTCGCCTCGAGTATCTGGTTCATTTAGCAGTGGCATACTGCGAGGGCAGCGCTCACCCGGCTGCCGAGTTAGTCCGGCAAAGCTTTGAACGGATTGGAGACGGGTACTGCGGGATGGCGGAGGATCCAGCCGAGGATGTCTTCGTCTCCCTGGTGAACACATCTCGGGGTAATTTCAGAATCTTCGAAGGCATTCGCGAAGGCAATGGATTTCACCTGCAAAGAGTGCTTAACGTCATTGAGACTATGCCGCAAGAGCCTCCGCATCAAAGGGTACGCGATTGTGTGGAGAGCTTGCTCAAGCCCTCGGACGCGGCCGCCGGGCGTGCGGGGCTTGCTGAGAATACCTTGGGCCGGAGGCGACGCATCGCGCTGTACCGAGGGACGCGCTCGATCGGGCGCCAGCGGGAGGTCGGCTGATCCAGTTCAGCCAGGAGGACATGGAGAGGCTACAGGTTCCGAGGCAACTTTTGTCTCAGTTCGAGTTCAGGATCGACCACAGAGAGCTAATCCGGTCTGAGATCCCGGGCCACACGGCGATCGAACGTCGGCCGGTCGTCTTCTCCGATAACGCGGCTTACCCCTCGTTGCCGGCCGCCGTCGGATCGGCAATAACACGGTACGTGATTGAAGCCGGACGCGCCGCTCGCCGAAGCGCTGCCAACGGTGGCCGGGCCGGGCGCCTGCGCGCTGGTGATGGATGCGGAAGACCATCTGCGCGGGATGCTCACCTCGGAGCATCTTTCGGAATTCATTTTGCTGCGGCAGGCGAGCCTGGCGCAGTCCAAAGGGCATTTAGGCACGTAGAACGCAGGCGGCCCGCCCGGTGGTCCCTGACGTGCTATGCCTAAAGTATGAGACGCGCTTTACCACTCCTGTTCGGTCTCTCGATTCTGGCATCCTGTAACCGCCCGTACCATGCCAGCGCGGGTTCCGGTTCCGGCTCCGGCTCCGAACCGCGGCGAATGCCTTCGGGATCCGTCACCGCGAATGGACCGCTGCTTTCCTACGCCGACGTGGTCGACCGTGTGGCGCCGGCGGTGGTCACGATCCATGCCTCGCGCCGCGTGCGGGCGCCGCAGCAGTTTCCGTTCTTCGACGATCCCTTCTTCCGCCAGTTCTTCGGCGGCGGTGTGCCGCGGGGGCGCGGGCCGCAGACCGAGGTGCAGCACGCGCTGGGATCGGGCGTGATTGTGCGCGCCGATGGCCATATCCTGACGAACCACCACGTGATCGATGGCGCCGAAGATATCAAGGTGGATCTAACTTCGCGGAGCACTTACTCGGCCAAGCTGGTGGGGTCGGATCCGGCTTCCGACCTGGCGGTGCTGAAAATCAGCGCCAGCGGATTGCCGCAACTGCAACTGGGCGATTCCGACAAGGTGCGAGTGGGCGATGTGTGCCTGGCGGTGGGCAATCCGCTGGGAGTCGGCGAATCGGTGACCGCCGGCATCATCAGCGCCAAGGGCCGCTCGACCGATACCGTGGGCGGCGGCAGTTTCCAGGATTTCTTGCAGACCGACGCCCCCATCAACCAGGGCAATTCGGGGGGCGCGCTGGTGAACACGCGCGGCGAGCTGATCGGCATCAACTCGCAGATCCTTTCGTCCAACGGCGGCAACATCGGGATCGGTTTCGCCATTCCTTCCAACATGGCGCGCAACGTGATGAACCAGTTGATCGGCAAGGGGAAGGTGCAGCGCGGCATGTTGGGCATCGGCATCCAGCAGGTGACCAACGAGATCGCCTCCGGGCTGGGCTTGAAACAGGTGCGCGGCGTGCTGGTGAACTCGGTGAATTCGGGCGGGCCGGCGGATAAGGCGGGCGTGAAGACCGGAGACGTGATTGTGCAGGTGAACGGCAAGGACGTCAACGACCCCAACAGCCTGCGCAACGAGATCGCCGGGCTTACGCCGGGCGTCGAAGTGACTCTGACAATCCTGCGGGACGGCAACCAGCAGCAGGTGCGCGTAAAGCTGGGCGAGTTGACGCCCGAGGCGGCGCGCGCCAACCGGCAGGGTGGCGGCGATGAGGGCAGCGCCAAGCTGGGGATCACCGTGTCGCCGTTGACGCCGGAGCGCGCCGCACAATTGGGATTGCGCCGCGGCGCCACGGGCGTGGTGATTGACGAAGTGGACCCCCAGGGGCCCGCTGCGCAGGCCGGCATCGAGGCCGGCGACGTGATCCAGGAAGTGAACCGCCAGCCGGTGCGGACGCCGGCGGATGTGCGCAACGCGTTGGGAAGATCCGGCGAGCGCACGCCGTTGCTGCTGATCAATCGCGGTGGGCAGAGCATCTTCGTGCCGGTGCCTTTGGGGTAGCGTAATAAGAACCGCTTCTCACGGACGCGGCGGTAAAGTTCAATAAACACGCCTGGACTGTGGTGGGCTTCTCCGCCGAGGGCCTTGCTCGTCCACCTGATGCGATGGGGACACCTCTTCGAACGGCGTGCAGTCTTAAACCCAAGCGCTTAGGAATCTTGCTAGAATTGGAGTAGTGCCGACGGTTCTGAGGTTTGACGGACTGCGGGTTGTGATTTACCCAAACGATCATCGACCGGCGCATGTTCACATGATTGGTAGAGGGCACGAAGCGGTATTCGATCTGAACTGTCCGGCAGGGCCGGTAGAAGGAGAATTATGGATTCTCCAGGCGCGAGATCAGGCACATCGCGGCTGTCTTGATGGATCACCTGGAAGAGTTGTGCCAGGCCTGGGAGCGAATTCATGGCATTGCGTGACGATTTCGAATTGGCAAACCAGCGTGCTAAGGGTCTCGAAGGAAGCGTTCCACGAGTAGTTAGCGCGCATTACGATCGCAAGGCCGGGCGGGTCGTGATTCAACTCAATTCCAAGCTGATCGTGAGTTTCTCGCCCGGCGATGTAGAAGGGTTGGAAGACGCCAAGGCCTCACAGCTTAGCGAAATAGAAATCAGCCCATCCGGCTTCGGCCTCCATTTTCCGGCCGTAGATGCAGACCTCTACGTGCCGGGACTCCTAGATGGCATTCTAGGCTCAAAGAAGTGGATGGCATCCAGGCTGGGTCAGATTGGCGGCCAATCCAGGAGCAGGGCTAAAAAAGCCGCTTCCAGGGCAAATGGAAAGCTAGGCGGAAGACCCAGGAAGGCCTTGAGGCGATAGGCGGAAGGCCAGCGATGCGGCGGCGTCGCCGGGCCTACTGCGGGAGATGTCTCCTCTCACCTACAACCTTCACACGGGGAGCGGAGGTGACTATGACGGTGGAAGAGGGTCAACTGATGACCCAGATTACCGGCCAGCCCAAGTTCCCGTTGTTCGCGGAGAGCGAAACCAGATTCTTCCTGAAAGTGGTGGATGCGCAGGTGGAGTTCGTGAGGGACGCCAAGGGCGGGGTCGCGGGTCTGGTGATCCATCAGAACGGGCGGGACATCCCGGCGCAGCGCAAGTAGCGGCCGCAACCGGCAACGGGCAAACTGGCCGCGCCTGCGGCCGCGGCGCCGCATGTTACCCTCAGATGGAAAGCTCCATTTGAGACCCGATATGTCCTATCTATCCATCCGCGACCTCGATCTGAAGGGGAAACGGGTATTCATTCGCGTGGATTTCAATGTGCCGCTGCAGAAGAACGAGCGGGGCGACATGGAAATCACGAGCGACAAGCGCATCAAGGCGTCGCTCCCCACCATTCAATACGCGCTCGAACACGGGGCCGGCGTCATCCTGGCTTCCCACCTGGGGCGTCCCAAAGGCAAGCCGAATCCGGAGATGAGTTTGAAGCCGGTGGCGGCGCGGCTGGCGGAGCTGCTGGGCCGTCCGGTGAAGATGGCGCCCGATTGCTTGGGCCCCGCAGTGGAAGCGCTGAAGCCGGCGCCCGGCGAAGTGCTGCTGCTGGAGAATCTGCGCTACCACCCCGAGGAGGAGAAGAACGACCCCGAGTTCTCCAGGAAGCTGGCGGCTCTCTGCGACGTGTATGTGAACGATGCGTTCGGCTCGGCGCATCGCGCGCACGCCTCCACCGAGGGGATGGTCCGGTTCGTGCCGCTGGCCGCCGCGGGCCTGCTGATGGAGCAGGAGCTGAAGTACCTGGGAATGGCCACCAGCCATCCGGCGCGCCCGTGCGTGGCGATCCTGGGGGGAGCCAAGGTGTCGGACAAAATCGAGGTGATCGAGAACCTGGGCAAAATTGTGGACAAGCTGCTGATCGGCGGCGCCATGGCCTACACGTTCCTGCGCGCGCAGGGAAAGCCCACCGGGAAGTCGCTGGTGGAGGAAGACAAGGTGGAGCTGGCGGGCAAGCTGCTGAGCGAGTTGGGCGATAAACTGCTGCTGCCGGTGGATCACGTGGTGGTAAAGGAGGTCGCCGCGGGCGCGCCCAACGAAGTGGTCGAGACGATCCCGGATGGAATGATCGCGGTGGATATCGGCCCGCGCACGATCGCCCAATACGCCGCCGCGATCGCCGGCGCCAAAACGGTGATCTGGAACGGCCCCATGGGGATCTTCGAGAAGCCGCCATTCGACAAAGGCACGGTGGCGCTGGCCAAAGCGGTAGCCGAATCCGGCGCGATTTCCGTGGTGGGCGGAGGCGATTCGGAGAAGGCCATCAAAGCGGCCGGAGTGACCAGCAAGATCTCGCACGTTTCCACCGGCGGCGGGGCGTCGCTGGAGTTTCTGGCGGGGATTCGGTTGCCGGGAGTGGCAGCGCTCGAAACCGGGCGGTAGTCTCGTTTCCGGCCTCGCCATTCACCGCAGAGACGCGGAGAGCGCAGAGGAAGCGCGGAGAAGACCTTTGATTTACTCTGGGTTTTCTCCGCGTTTTCTCGGCGCCCTCCGCGTCTCCGCGGTGAGACCGTGCTGGCTTTAGCGCGATGAAGGCGCCGTGGCGACCTGCAGGCCGGTGATCATTGCGGCGCTGTATTCCACCGCCTCCCAGAAAGCGTTCTGCAACCTCTGAATCGGGATGCCGCGATGGGC
This sequence comes from Bryobacteraceae bacterium, assembly GCA_052144935.1. Classification (GTDB taxonomy): domain Bacteria; phylum Acidobacteriota; class Terriglobia; order Bryobacterales; family Bryobacteraceae; genus JOPF133. Next base: position 38,288 of record JBKQPR010000196.1, on the reverse strand, counting down.
GGCCGCCTCGAAATCGCCGGCTTCGTAGGCGAGGACCGCATCCAGTACGGTTCCCAACTCGCCTTCGCGCTGCAGGATCGCCCGCTTGAACTGTTCGTCCAACGGCAGAGGCCGGAGAATGTCGGCCAGCGGCGCATTCAGAACCGAATCCAACGTGGACAGCAACCCCGTCATGTAGGCCAACTGAACCTGGATGCCGTAAACTTGGGCGACAACTTCACAGGCCCGGGCGCGTTGCAGGGCGAATCCCAGGTAACCGATCGGGCAATCGTCATAGCCGGAGAGCACCAGAAGCGAGGCCCACCGGAAGACCCGATCGATTCCCAGCATCGAGACGGCCTGGACCGGAGACTGAATCATTGCCTGGCGCGCGTGGAGAGCGGAGTTCGCCAGGCGGAGCAAACCGTAGATCATGGCGGCATCGCGCTCAATCACGGTGGCGATCGCCGCGGCCGACTGGTCCGGGTCCATGCATTCCGCCAGCAGAGACAAGGCGGACAGGCGGTTGGCCGGGATGCGGCGGCCGCTGAGGACTTCGGGCTTCCGCAGATAGTAGCCCTGGAACAGGTCGCAACCCAGCGCCTTGGATCTCCGGAATTCTCCCTCCGACTCGACCTTTTCGGCGACAATCTTGAGACCGAGACCCTTCAGGATCTCGACGTGCCTGCGGAGCTCGCCGGCCGACAGGGCGCGCAGGTCGAGCTTGACGTAATGGGCCAGGCGCAGGAACGGCACTTGGGCGTCGGAATAGGTAAAATCGTCCAGCGCGATCCGGTAGCCGAGGCCTTTCAGGCGCTCCAGGTTGCCGATGGTTTCCGAATTCACCGGGACGTCTTCCAGCACCTCGATCACAACACGATCCGGCGGCACGATCGGATTCAGGCCCAGCAGACTGGCGGTGTGGTTGATGAACACCGGCTGCTCCGGCGAAACCGTGGCCAGGCCGATTTCGAGGAAGGCCTTGAGCAGAACTTCGGCACTGGCTTGATCGCCATTGGCGATGCGGGCCGCGCCGTCCGCGACGTTGCGCCGGTAGAGCAGTTCGTAAGCCCGGATCTCGCGCCGGGCGTCATAGATCGGCTGGCGGCCCAGAAAACATCCCGGCGCCGTCACGGGGATGTGCGCCGTGGTCTCAGCCGCTGCGACGAACGGGGCAGTCGTGGTGGGCCTCCCCAATCCTTATCGGCCGAACCGGTCGCGACGTTAGCTCCGGCGGGCGCGGGCGGAAAGGCTCGCCCGCGGCGGTCGAAACCAACCTCCCGCCTCGCGCCGGCACGCAGCCTCCCGGCCCACCTGGCGGCTTGCTCTGTTTGCTCGGTGCTCTCCGCTTCCCCCGTGCCCTCGGCCTTGGGTTCTTCTCCGCGTTGTCCTCAGGTCCCAGAGGGCACCTCCCGCGTCTCCGCGTCATGTCCAAAGCTCGCACGGCCTCGCGGCCTCGCCCCTCCTAATGTCGCGAGGTTCAGCGGCGGATCGCCGAATCGTTTCCGGTTAGGGCGGCGGGCGCTCGCTCTTTGGATTTGGCGCCGGCGCGCTTGTCGCGGTACATGGCGGCGTCCGCGCGGTCCAACAGCGTCCGCAGCGAGTCGCCGGCCTGCCATTCCGCGGCGCCGATCGCGGCGCTCACCGCGACCTTCCGGCTGCTGTCCCCCACCCGTATGGTGTAATCGCCGAATACCCAACGGGAAATGCGCTCGATGTGTGCGTTGGCAGCCTGGCGGCCGGCATCCAGAACCACGATGAACTCGTCGCCGCCCCATCGGCCGACTACGTCGGTGGCGCGGAAGCCGGACTTCAACTCGGCGCTGAACTGTTTGAGGAGTTCATCGCCAGCCAGGTGCCCGCAGGTGTCGTTCACTTGTTTGAAGTCGTTCAGATCGAGCAGGAGGACCGAGAATGCCTTCTTCTGCCCGATGCGGCACTCGATCGAGGCCTCGACCCGCCGGCGGTTGTCGAGTCCGGTGAGCGGGTCCTGGCCGGCCAGCCGTTCGGCGTCGTCCAGGCGCGCCTGGTACACGCTCACGTCCTGGCGCAAGCGGGCCAGCGATTTCTGGCTTTCCTCCGCCATCGCCGCGGCGCAGGTCCTCAGGTCGATGGCGCTCTTCACCAGCGAATCGCGGATCAGCACCAGATCGTGCAGGTCGGCCATGCCTTGCAGGCGGTCCGTAAATTCCTGAAACTGGCGGCTATAGCGCTGATCGCGCTCCCCGGTCAGTTCCGCCGTGCGCGCCAGGATCACCATCAGCTCTTTGACTTCACCGGCCCTCTGCTTGAAGTAGTCGGCGGCGCCCGAGCCCCACTGGGTGATCTCGGCTTCCACCTTTTGCCCGGTATCCTGGAGAAGGCCGGGCGTCGATTCGGCGGAAAGAGCCGCCTGGAGGCGGAGCAGGTTCTGGCGCAACGTGGATCCCAACGGCGGACAGGCTTCGACCCCGCTCTGCCCGATCGCGGCCAGCACCGAGCGGTAAGAATCCAGGGTTGCCTGAAAGAGTTCCTCCCCGTTCCGCTCGATGAGTTTCTTGATCGAGATCATGCCCTACTCATCGGCCGAAATCGCAGGGCGCCCGCGTGGCTCCAGCCGGGGATCCTGGTTGGCGCGGCGGCACCGGCAACCGGTGGGGCCAGCCCGAGATCGCTAAATACGGAGTCCCCCGGTCAATGGTAGTGTCCTAATGTTGTGTTCTGGCGGGACCGCGCGCTGACCACACCGAGAAAATCCCGACCGAAAATTAACGGTCGGCCAATTCCGAGATCCCCCGCTAGAAAGCCGGACCACCGGCGCCGGCTGTCGCCTCTTGCAACTCCGCGCCGCTCTCGGCTTTGTTCCGTAAGGCCGGCGCCAGCCACACTACCGACACCGCCGCCAGACCGGCCACCGCGGCAATCGCCCGCGGGTCGTGGACGCCGCCGAACCACCCGCCCAGCATCGCGACCGCCAGCCCGGTCGACGCTACCCGCGCCAGTTCCAGCAGCACAAACCAGCGGCGGTTTTCGAGCACGCCTCCCAGCGTCACCAGGGTCGCCAGGATATACCCGAAGTACAGCAGGCTGGCCGCCGTACTCTCCAGCGGCAGCAGCTTTAGAAAGTGGCTGTTGGCCAGCATCAGGACGCTGAACTGCGCCAGCACATACAGGCTCAGGCGAAGGCTGCGCGGCGGGTCGTAGCGCGAGAAATCGCGCTCGGGGTCGTAAGCCGGCTTGGGAAACCGCGCCGCCACATCCGCCGGACGCCATCCCGGCGGCGCGAACCATACCCGGATCTTGTCGCGCCAACGCCGCGCCCGCCACGAATCCTCGGCCATCAGCCAGTAGTAATGCAGGTTGGCCCACACCGGATTCCAGCTTCGCAACTGCCCGCGCACGCCGTAGATGCACGGCACATCGTCGCGTTCTTCCTGGAAACTGCCGAACAAGTGGTCCCATAACAGGAACACGCCGACATAGTTCTTGTCCAGATACACATCGTTCTGGGCGTGGTGGACGCGGTGGTTGGAGGGCGTCTGAATCCACCGGTCCAGCCAGCCCAGCCGCCCGATGAGTTGGGTGTGCGGCCAGAACTGGTAGAAAAGTTGCGCCACCCCCACCAGCAGGAAGACCTCCAGCGGCACTCCCGCCAGCGCCATCGGCACGTAGAAGATCCAGTTCATGAAAACGCCCGTGGCGGGCTGCCGCAGAGCCGTGGTCAGATTGAACTCCTCGCTTTGATGATGCACCGCATGCGACGCCCAGAACAGCCCCACGGTATGGCCGAAGCGGTGCTGCCAGTAATAGCAGAAATCGTAAAAGACGAAGGCGAATACCCACGTCAGCCAGTGGCCCGCCGGCAAGCGGACCGGCGCGCCGTGCGCCAGCACCCACTCGTAAACGAAGAGTCCCAGGAAACCGAAGAACACCCGCATGCCGGTGGAGAGCATTCCGCAGCTCAGGCTGTTCACGGCGTCGGCCAGGCGGTAATAGCGTGTGCGGCGCACGCAATCGGCCGCGAACTCCAGCGCGATCAGCGCCACAAACACGGGGACCGCCAATGCCACCAGTTGCCCGTAACGCGTTTCCATGAGTACCTCTGGCCATCATAGCGCTCCCGGTTGCCCGCGAGCGTGGCGCGATCTGGCCGCACGCGGATACACCTCGCGCGGGCGGATTCGTCACAGTGTGGCGGCCGAGGACGCTTGTTCCGGGCTCCCAAAAACGGTATACCGGAACATGCTCACCCGAATTGTGCTGTCTCTTATCCTGGCGGGTCCCTGCCTGGCCCAGGATGCCACGCGGATGGATCAAATCGTCCAATCCTATGTGGCCGACCGCCGGTTCATGGGGACTACGCTCGTGGCGCGTGGCGGCCAGGTGCTTTTCGACAAAGCCTACAGTTCCGCCAACCTCGAATGGGACGTTCCCAATACGCCCGACACCAAATTCCGCCTGGGGTCCGTGACCAAGCAGTTTACGGCGGCCTCGATCCTGCTGCTGGAGGAACGCGGCAAGTTGAGCGTAAACGATCCGGTAAAGAAGTTTATGCCCGATGCTCCGGCGGCCTGGGACAAAGTCACCATCTTTCATCTGTTGACTCATACGTCCGGGATCGCGGACTTCACCAGCTTTCCGGATTATCCCAAGATCGAGCCGTTCGCCACCACGGCGGCGAAGCTGGTGGCGCTTTTCCGCGACAAGCCGCTGGATTTCCAACCGGGCGAGAAGTGGAGTTACGACAATTCGGGATACGTGCTGCTCACTTACGTGATCGAGAAAATCACCGGCGATAGTTACGAGAAATTCGTGCGCGAGAATATCTTCACGCCGCTCGCGATGAAGGATACGGGCTACGATTCGAACTCCGCGATCATCCCTCATCGGGCATCCGGATACTCAGCCGGCAGGGGCGGAATCGAGAACGCGGGCTTCATCCATATGACCATTCCGCAAGGAGCAGGCGCGCTTTATTCCACGACCGGGGACCTGCTGAAGTGGGAGCAGGGACTCTTCGGCGGCCAGGTGCTGAAGCCGGCTTCGCTTGATAAGATGACCACCCCGTTTAAGGAGAATTATGCTTTCGGTCTCATGGTTGAGACAGCCGCCGGCCATAAGAAGATCTCGCATGGAGGCGGCATCGAAGGTTTCAATACGAATCTCACCTATTATCCGGACGACCAACTCACGGTGGTTGTCCTGGCCAACTTGAACGGGCCGGCGGCGGGCGATATTGCCGGGAAATTGGCAGCCGTAGCCCATGGCGAAACGGTAACGCTGCCTGGCGAGCGGAAGGAGATCACGCTGGATGCCAAGGCGCTTAGCCGCTACGTGGGCGTGTACCGGATGCCCGGAGGAGGCCCCGCGGGAACGCCCATGGTGGTGGCGCTCGATGGGAACCAACTGACTACCAAGTTGGGCAACCAGCAGGCGCTGCCCATTTTTCCCCAATCGGAGACCATGTTCTTCCTGAAGGTGGTGGATGCGCAAATCGAGTTTCCCAAGGACGACGGCTCGGGAAAGGCAAGCCAACTGACGCTTCACCAGAATGGCAGGGACACGACAGGGCAGCGGATGGACGACGCCGAGGCCAAGAAGACTACCGATGCCGCGGCGGCATTCGCCAAACGCCTCAAAGACCAGACGCCGGCGCCGGGCAGCGTGGAGGCGGCCAATAAGATGATTCGGGACTTGTTCAATGGCAAGCCGGACGAGGCGATGATGAGTCCCGACGGCCCGATCCATCAGCAATTGGCGCGGCTGCAGTCGGAGGTCGCGGGGTTTGGCGCTATCGAAAAGATCGCATTCCAGGGAGTGGGGCCAGGAGGCGCGGACATATACTCGGTCAAGTCGGCCAACGGCGCGTGGGAATTCCGGATCTGGCTGACCCCGGATGGGAAGGTGCAACAGGCCAACACCCGGCCCGTGCAGTAAGGGGTCGCGCCGGACATTGGCGGCGGAGGCGCACTCAGGCGCGTACGCCGTGGCAGCGCTGGGCGGGCCCTGCTGGCAGCCGACGGCTAGGTCTCAGACCGCGTGATTCGGTGCTATTCCGAAACCGCTCGCTAACGCTCGCGGCTCTGCTCAGAGCCACGACCGTCAGGGAGTGGTCTTCGGCAAAGGTACAGAATCAGGCGGTCGGAGACCTAGCCAGACGCAGCTTTACACGCAGGCGTCGAATGCCGCCTTGGCCAGGCGCGCAATGGCCAGCTCCCGGGCGGCCTCGTCGCGGTGGCTGCCTTTCACGTAGAAGGCCACCGCCAGTTGTCCCGCGCCTTTCGGCAGCGTGATCGTTCCCACGTCGTTGGTGCTGCCATTCAGTCCATTCACGGTAGCCGTGGTGCCGGTCTTATGAGCCACCACCGTGCCGGCGGGCAGCAGGCCTTTGATGCGCCCCGCGCCGGTGGTGGTGGCCTCCATCATACGGATCAGGCGGGCGGTGGACGCTTCTTTCAGCAGCTCGCCGTGAAGCGCTCGCCCCAGGAATTCCACGGTCGCGCCGGGCGTGGCGGTATCGCGCGGATCAGCCAGGAAACGGCGCATGGAAGCGTGCGCGTCGAGGCCGCACTGGCGCTCCGTGCGGTCGATGCGGATACCCTCCGTCCCCCACTGGCGGAAGCGCGCTGCCAGGGCCGCGGACCCGCCGCCAATCCGGTAGAGCGTCTCAACGGCGGTGTTGTCGCTCTCGGCGATCATCCGCTCCAGCATTTCATCCAGGCGGAAGCTGCGTTCCCGCGGCCACCGCTTGCCGATGTTGCTGAAGCTGGTGGTGACCTCTTCCGGCAGCACCTGGATCGGGTCGTCGAAGTAGAACTCGCCCTCCTCCACCAGCGCCAGCATGTTCATGGCGATGGGAAGCTTGCACACGCTAGCCAGCGGGAAGCGGCCCGCGCCATTGAGGCTGGCGTGGAATCCGGAGCCGAGATGCAGCACGGCGGCGCCCACCGTTGCGTCGATTCCCGAGGCGATCTGCCGCCACTGTTGCATCAGGGGCGGCTCCCATTGCCGCCCTGGGGAGGCCTTCGCGGCGCCGGCTGCGAGCAGGGCGAGGCATTCGCGGCGGCGCACCGGTCAGCTCACCTTGACCGCGCCGGCCGGAGCGCCGTGGCTCACGGTCGCCGGTTCCTGCGCGCCCGCAAGCTGGCTGGCCACCAGCGCGATGGATTGGCTGCGCGCGCCGCGTACTTCCAGGAAGGCCTTCGCCCCGGCCGGCGCCACGCATCCCGAGATCAGCGCCGAACGCGTGTCCGTCAGCCGGATGGCGGGCGGCCCGCCGGCGGGCCCGGAGGGCACCGCCCCGGACACGCGCAGGCCGCTGATCTCCAAATCGGCGGCATCGTCGCAGATCACCGCGGGGCGCTCGTCACCGCCGGCGGCGTGCAACTCCACGCCTCGCAGCCGCAGGCCCTTCACGTGGCGGGCATAGAAACCCCACGAGGGCAGCCGCCCGAACATGCGCGCCTCGGGATACGCTTGGGGAACCTCCGGGACCTCCCGCTCGGCCCATTCCGCCTGGCCGCCCTCGCGGCTTTCGATTAGGACATTCGAAAGCGCCACATCTTCGGCTTCAAACCCCGGCAGTCCCGTGACCGAGCTGGTGAGGATGCTACCGGTGGCGTGCAGGTTGTCGATCCGCACGCCGCGCAAAGTTCCCGGCGTGCCATCGGGACGGGCCCGCCGAATCCCGCGGCGCACGAAAACCGGCGTGCGCACGTTCTGCATGCGCACGTTGGAGATTACCACGCCCTCTACCCAGCCGCCGTCCACCATTTCCACGGCGATCCCCGCGATCACGCGCGCCTTCGGATCGACGGCCTCATTGAAGATCACGGAATTGGTGAAGACTACGTTCTCGAATCCGCCCTGCGTGGCCGTGCCGAATTTCAGGCCGTTGCAGCAGCAGGTGAGCACACAATTGGTAATGGCGATGTTCTTCGAGACGCGCACCTCGCCGCCGTAGGGATTTTCGCTCTTCAGGCAAATCGCATCGTCGCCGGTGTCGATCAGGCAATCGGAGATGAACAGGTTGTGGCAGCCTGTGGCGTCGATCCCGTCGGTGTTGGGACCGATCACCGGGTTCTGAATGTGCAGGCCGCGCAGGAAGACGTTGTCGCAGTTGATGGGGCGGAGGGTCCAGCCGGAAGCGTTGCGGATGCGCACTTCTTCCAGCCGCAGGTTGCGGCAGCCAACCAGTTCGATCATGGGAGACGGGCGGTCGCCGGCCTTCCAATCGTAAGTGGCCACGTCGCGCCAGCTCTCCTCGGGCGGCGGAGGGATGCGCCCGCTGGGCTGCCAGAAGGAAGGCCCCTGCCCGTCGATCGACCCCGGTCCGCAAATGGCGATATTCTCGGCGTCGCGGGCGAAGATGAGGTGCTTCTGGTTGGCGTCCCCGCGCGCGGGCGGGCCGGGAGCGGGGGTGTAGTCCTTCAGATCCCGGCTGCCCAGGATGGTGGCCTGCGCCTCCAGGTAGAGGGTGACGTTGCTCTTGAGGACCACGGTGCCCGTCAGATACGTGCCCGGCGGCAGATAGACCATCCCTCCGCCCTGGTCGTGGCACATATCGATCGTCCGGTTGATGGCGGCCGTATCGAGGACTTTGCCGCCTCCGGTGGCGCCATGCTCGCGTACATCGTAGATGCGCAGCCCGGCCGGCGTGGAATCGCCCGAAGCGCGCGCCGCGAGGCCCGCCACCAGCGCGCCGCGAGAGAAATTGAGCAGGTTTCTGCGGTTCACACTTTCCACTCTAAGTATTATGGCTCCAAAGGAGGGTGGTCCTCGGCTGGGGTAGTCTGCTGCTTTGTCGCCATCGAACGGCGCCAAACTGGTGCTCAATATCGCGATGGGCAAGCGCGACCACGCCACCACCGATATCTTCGTTGAAGGTCTGCGCCACGCCGCCGCGAACCGCCCTTATCAAATCACCGCAGACGGTTTCGCGCCCTGCAAATCCGCCGTCACCACAACCCTTCCCGACCGCTGTGACTTCGCGCAGCTTATCGAGGTCTACCGCGCACCGTCGGAAGGGGAGGCCCGCTACAGCCCTGCCGAAGTCGCCAGCACGGAGGTAGTCCCAGTCATGGGGCGTCCCGATCCGATGCGCATTTGGACCAGCATCGTGGAGCGCTCCAATCTTTCGATCCGCATGAGCGTGCGCAGATTCACCAGACTCACGAATGCGTTCTCCAAGAAGTGGGAGAACCACTGGGCGGTTGCGCTCTGGTTTGGATTCTACAATTTCTGCCGCGTCCATAAGAGCCTGCGTGTGACGCCTGCAACGGCCGCCGGAATCACCGGGCACATTTGGAGCGTACGGGAACTCCTGGAGGCGTGATCGAATGGCTACGCGCTCTTAAGCGTCCGCCACCACCGAATACAAGCCCAGCCCGAAAACGGCCGAGCTTTTTATTTTTGGAGGTAGAATATAAGCTGCAAATCTATGATGAAGCCTTTCTCGGCATCGTTCTGGGCCCTGTTGGCAGTTGTTGTGTTGTTGACGCTTCTGCTGCGCGCCGTCCTGCCGTATCCCGAGGGACGCGCCGTCAACATAATCATCGCGCTCATACTGGGCTCGTTCTTGTTTTGGCTCAAGGGGCGCAGGCGAGAGAACAGGCGATAAGCCAGAGGCCGTTCCGTTTCGCGGATACCCCACGCGCTTTGAACAAGGCCTCGCCGAAAGCGACACTCCAAAAGTCGCGCTGAGCGACCCACACACAAAATAGCAGACTACCCGGCTGGGTAGGGCGCTTAGGCGGACGCCTGAGAGTCCTCGCCGGCCGACCGCTCTGAGGTAGCGCCACTGGACTTCCTGGTGCGCCCGACCCAGAAACCGAGGTCGAGCGTATGATCCCTCTTGGTCTGCGGATGCCTGCTTCTCCGAAACGGGAAACCGGTACTTGTACCGGTTTTTGAATTTGGAATCGATAGGTTAGCGGGCATTCCCGGTACAAAGTGCCGGTTTTGCTTGCCCGCGCGCACGTGATTCCTGCTGTTGTTGCCGCCGAAAAATCCCGAAAATGCGCTAAGCACCCATCTGGGCAATCCTGGTGGGCGGCGATATACCTGGAAAGGCTAGCACCTACCGCCTCACTTCCGCCGGCCAGTTCAGCACCATGGTCATCGGCAGGATATCGGTGCTCTGGGCGCGCACGATCACCAGAAACTTCTGGCCATCCGGCGCCACCACGTAGGTGTTTCGCAGATGCGGGACCATGGCCGCCTCAAAGAGGAGCCGCGGCGTACCGGGTTCGAACCGGTCCGTGTCGGTCTTGACGTCCACCGCCATCAGCTTGGAGCCGTTCCGGTAGAACAACTCTTTCCCGTTGGAATTCCACTGGGGCTCATTCCCACCCTCGGTCGAAATCTGCCATCTGCCCCCGGCCGGCGGAAAGTTCTGGACGTAAATCTCATAAACGCCCGACTCGGTCGAGCTATAGGCGATCCACTTCCCGTTCGGAGACACATGGCCTTCCGCGATGGCGCCGGGGCCGGCGATCATCGGCGACGGTTTGCGGCCCCCGGTGAGCGGCACGGTCCATACTTCCCGTCTGCCGCCTGGAACGAGATTGTTGAAAACGATGGTTCTCCCGTCATGGGTCCAATCTTCCACGGCTTTTTCGTCGCCCGATTCCAGCACAAGTTCCTCCTGCCCGACACCACTGGCCGCTTTCTGCCAGAGGTCGCGATGTCCCTTGCGGTCCGACGAAAAGAGGATCCGCTGGCCGTCGGGCGACCACACCGGGTTGAAATCGTCCGCCGGGTCGAACGTGAATCGCGTGTTGGTCCCGCGCGTGAGATCGAAGAGCCAGATGTCGCGCGTTTTGGTCGCGGGGTCCCTCTTCCCCACCGCCAGAATCCGGCCGTCCGGCGAAAGCGCCGGGTTGCTGTAATCGGCGGGCGGGCCAACGGCTCCCACGCGGTCGCCCTTGCGGTCGCGCCACTCCAGTTGGGAATCGGATAGGCCGGAACCAATGCGATACACCAGCGAGCTGCCTGCCACCGAGTAGGCCGCCCCTGTGGGGCTTGTGAACGAGGCCACCTTTTCCGCAATGGGAAACGGGTCGCCCGACAAACGCAGCCGTTGGGCGTCGAACGGCTGCGCCATCAGGTTGTTGTTGCGGGCAAATACCACGTAACCCGCCGGGCTGTATTGCGCGTTGGAGTCGTCCGGAAGAATGCGGCGGATGGGGGCGGAACTCAACGACCCCAGGTAGACGCCACGGATCTCCGGCCGCGAGGCTGAGACCGTGAACAGAAAATGGTCGCCATCGGGCAGGAAAGAAGGCCATCCGTGATTAATCTCGCCTTTGCTGGTGTCGGGCCTGGTCACCGGCGTGGGCGTACCCCCGCCGGCGCTGACGCGCCTCAAACCACCGGTAGCGCCGCCGAACAGGATCGTGCCGTCCCGGTTCCACGCGGCAACGCAACAACTGGGTGTTCCCTGGTCGAAAATCGTGATCGCCGACCCGCCCATCAAATCGAGTTTCTTCAGCACCCCCCGGCTAGAGAATGCCACGAAGCGGCCATCCGGCGACCAGAAGGGGAAGTAAGCGCTCTCCGTGCCAGGAAGCCGCCTGGCTTCCACCGAATCCAGCGAGCGGACAAACAATGCTCCAACGTTGCCGGTGCCGTCCCCCGCGCTGAAGACGATTCGCGTGCCGTCCGGCGAAAGGACGGGCTGGTCATACACCCGAAAGACGGCCTTCTCCGGCAGGGGCAGGAGGAAACGCGCGGTGTGCTCCACGGGAGTCTTCTCTCGGAAATGAACCATGGCGAGCGCCACGAAACCGACGCCGAACAGCATCGCCGCGAGGGATGCCGCTCCCAGGCGCTTCTGGCGGCGCGCCACCACGGCCGGCGCGGCGCCGCCCACCGAGCTGCTTTCCGAGATCCAGCGAAGCTCGCGCACCAGGTCGCGCACTGTCTGCCAGCGGTCCTCCGGATCCTTGGCCAGGCACTGGCGGATGACGCGGTCGAGTGCCGGTGGAGACATGGGCGCCAGCGTGGAGAGGGGAGCCGGCTCGTCCTTCATGATGGCCGAGATCAGGCTGGCCTGGCTGTTGCCCTGGAACGCCTTGCGCCCCGTGACCATTTCGTACAGCACCGCCCCGAAGGCGAAGATGTCGGAACGGGCATCGGCTTCCTTGCCTTCCAGTTGCTCGGGCGCCATGTACTGGAAGGTGCCGACGATGCTGCCTTCGGTGGTCAGCGTTTGGGCCACCGTGGGCAGCGAGGTCTGGCCGCCCGCCGCGGACACGCCCGAAGAAGCTTCCGAGAACTTGGCCAGTCCGAAATCCAGCAGCTTGACGGTGGTGCTCCCTTTGGCCCCGGCCATCATCACGTTGCCCGGCTTGAGATCGCGATGCACGATGCCGCGGCGGTGGGCCTGGTCGAGCGCTTCGCCCATCTGGATGGCCACGCGCCAGGCGTCGTCGAGCGGCAGCGGCCCGCGCGTGAGCCGCTCGGCGAGGGTTTCGCCCTCCACGTACTCCATCACCAGATACGGCACGCCGTTCTCCGTGCCGACGTCGTACAAGGTGCAGATGTTGGGATGGTTCAGCGTCGAGATGGTGCGCGCCTCGCGCTCGAAGCGTTGCAGAACTTCCGGCCGCCCGCTGAGGTTCTTCGCCAGCACCTTAATGGCGACGATGCGGTCGAGCCGCGTGTCGCGCGCGCGATAGACTTCGCCCATGCCGCCGGCCCCGGCGGCGGAGAGGATTTCATAGGGGCCCAGACGTGTTCCACTCTCGAGCATTCAGTTCCCCTCCCTGTGGCAGAATCCACACCATAGGTTGACCAACAACATAGCCTGAGCGGTTGCCTTGGCGGGCTGCGGCGGCGCCCGGTGGCGATGATATGCCGGCTCGTATCGCGCCTCCCGGTCTCCCGGCGACGGACCTCTACGAGCCTCGCGCATGGAGCGGGCGAGGCGGCCGGGATCGTGGGAGCGCCACACTACGACTATGCCTCCCTCGATGGGTTTGCAGGCGACACGGTGGCGGGCGATCAAGAATCCTGGGCTCATCGCGGCGGGTTATTGCATAGTATCACTCTCAGGCCGACGGTAGCGCCAGATCTCTCGCGCCTCCCGCCGCCAGCCCCGCTGGCGCGGTCTGCTACAATCGAAGATCTCGGAATGGTGAAAACAGAGCGCGAGCATCGCGAGGATATCTGTCAGATCGGCCGGCTGGTGTTCCAAAAAGGCTGGGTGGCGGCCAACGACGGCAATATCACCATCCGGCTGGACCCCGAACGGATTCTGGCCACGCCGACGGGTGTATGCAAGGGCTTGATGCACGTTGACGATCTGATCATCGTCGACATGCAGGGCAACAAGATCAGCGGCCGGGCCGAGCGCACCAGCGAAATCGCCATGCACGTAAAGGTGTACGAGATGCGCCCCGACATCCGCGCCGTGGTGCATGCCCATCCGCCGGTCGCCACGGGATATGCCACGGCCGGCCGGTCGCTGAACCTGGCTCTGCTGCCAGAGGTGGTGATCGGGCTGGGCTGCGTGCCGCTGGCGGCTTATGGCCTGCCGGGCACGCCGGCGCTGACCGAGCCGATGATCCCGCTGATCCCCAAATACGACGCCCTGATGATGGCCAACCATGGCGCGGTATGCTACGGCGAGGATGTTTTCAAGGCCTATTTCCGCATGGAGACCATGGAGCACTTCGCCCGCATCCAATTCGTGGCCGAGATGCTGGGCGGCCCCAAGGTGCTGCCGCGCGAAGAGGTGGACAAACTGCTCGATTCGCGCACCCGCTATGGCGTGAAGGCCAGGAGCAGCGGCGAGCCGGGTTGCCCGGTGGCGGCCGAGGACGTCAACGGCGGTGGAGAAGAACGGTTTTCCGTGACGCGCGCGGAACTCATCGCCCTGGTGGACGATGCCCTGAAAGCGCGCGGGTTGGGCTGACAACAAGTCTGGAGAATATAGATGGGTGAAGCGTTAGGAATGATCGAAACCCGTGGCCTGGTGGCCATGATCGAAGCCGCCGACGCCATGGTGAAGGCGGCCAAGGTCGACCTGGTCGGGTGGGAGAAGATTGGATCGGGTTACGTGACCGCCCTGGTGCGCGGCGACGTGGCCGCCGTGAAGGCCGCCACCGATGCGGGCGCGGCGGCCGCCCGGCGGGTGGGCGAGCTGATCGCCGTGCACGTCATCCCGCGGCCGCATCAGAGCCTCGAAAGCGTGCTGCCGATCGGCAAATCGCAGACTTCGAACGCGAAGTAGCGCCATGATCCTCGCCCGCGTGGTGGGAACCGTGGTGGCCACCCGGAAAGATCCGCGCCTGGAAGGGAAGAAACTGCTCATCCTCAAGCCGGTTTCCCCGGAGGGCAAGGACGAGGCCGGGTATGTGGTCGCGGTGGATACGGTCAGCGCCGGGTATCGTGAGAGGGTGATTGCCGTGGCGGGCAGTTCGGCGCGCATGGCGGAAGGCTGCAAGGACACCCCCGTGGACTGCGCCATCGTCGGCATCGTGGACGATGTCCGGCTGGATTAGGCTATGTATTTCGGCCGGGTGGTCGGTTGCGTCTGGTGCACCGTCAAGAGCCCCGCTTTAGAAGGGCTGCGGCTGCTCCTGGTGCAGCCGTTGACGCCCCAAATGGAGAATACCGGCAAGCGCATCGTCTGCACCGATTCGACGGGCGCGGGAGCCGGCGAGTTGGTCTATTGGGTGCGCGGCAAAGAGGCCAGTTTCCCGTTCCTCCCCGCCGAGGCGCCCACCGACACCTGCATCGTGGGGATCGTGGATTCGGTGCACCTGAAATCTGCGGCGGAAGTCCCCGGGGGACCGGGAGCGGAACGTGAGGGCCGGGATTCGGCGCTGAAGTCCGCTCCGGAAGTCCCCGGGGGACCGGGAGCGGAACGTGCGGGCCGGGATTCGGCGCTGAAATCCGCTCCGGAAGTCCCCCCAGCCGGCCGCCAGAGCTCCCGGAAACACCCGCCATGTTGATCGCCCGCGTGGTGGGCGAGCTGGTGGCCACTCAGAAACACCCCAGCCACGAGGGCCGCAAGCTGCTGCTGGTTCAGCCTTTGAATCTGGATGGCAGCAACCGCGGGGACGCCGTGGTGGCGCTCGACGCGGTGGACGCCGGAGTCGGGGACCGCGTGCTGCTGGCCACCGAGGGGTTCAGCGCCATGACCTCCGTGGGCCGTCCCAATTCACCGATTGATATGGCGGTAATTGGTTTTATCGATCGGATTGACGTAATTCCGGACGCTCTCTGATTCCATGCCGCGGCGGCTCAGAATCAAGCGCCCGGCCATGGAGAGCTGGGTCAGCCACTTGGCAATCTCGACTCCTCCGTAGAAACCTAGCAACACCACCAGCTTGCCGCGTCCAGGCGCGGGCACTCCCGGCGGCACAAAATCCAGCTCGCGGCCCAGCGCGGCGATGTTGGGAGAAAGGAAGAAACGCTGGGCCAGCACCAGCACCAGCAGCAGCAGTCCCGCCAGGATCGCCGCCTTCGACTCGTTGGTTCCAAACAGAAGGAACAGGAAGAACAGCGAACCCAGCAGGATTTGCGCCATCTCCCAGAGCTCGAAGTTCCGGCGCGTCTGCTCGGCCGCCTGATAGTGAAACAACGTGCGCGCGGTGGCCGCGCCAACCAGGTGCGCTTCCACCGCGAAGCTGGCGCTGGGGTGGTCCACCAGGCGGTCCGCCTGCCAGTTATCGGCCGAAGCGATCAGCGCCATCAGAACGCCCCCGGTGAGCCAAAGGCCCAGTACGAAGGCGGTGAGTCGGCGTGGATGCATGGCGGGAAAGCCGATTGTAACGCATCGCGAGCCCGTTCCTGGCGACCCAGTATGTACCGAAGATGCCGTGTTCCGGCCAGTTGACCTCGTGTAGCATTCCGGTTTCCACCGCCGGCGGAAAAATTCTGCCGTAACCGCTAAAGTTCTGTCGCGGCCTGCCGATTACCTGCCTGAGTGAGGTCTTAATGCCAGTTCAGGAGACACAGAAATTCGGCCGGATATCGTATGGGGAGGGATCGGAGATCGATTTCCCAGCGGGCTTGCCTGGCTTTGAAGAGCGCCGCCGCTTCCTGGCCGTACAACTCCCCGATACCCATCCGTTGGTCTTTCTACAGAGCCTGGATGACCCGGGCCTGTGTTTTGTCACACTGCCGGTGCTGGCGGTGGAACCTAAATACCGTTTGCGGCTCAGCGGGGAGGATTTGGAGCGCCTGGGCCTTTCCGGTGGGCGCCAGCCACGCATCGGACCGGATGTGCTCTGCCTGACGGTGGTTTCCATCCGCGTGAGTGGGCCGACCGCCAATCTGCTGGCGCCGGTGGTGGTAAATGTGGCCAATCTGAAGGCCGTCCAGGCCGTGATGGCGGATTCCGGATATTCCCACCAGCACGCCTTGTCGCCTCAAGAGGCGGCCGTATGCTCATGATGTCGCGGCGCCAGGGCGAAACCATTCTGATCGGCGACTCGATTGAGATTGTCATCGCGCACCTGGGGCGCTCGCGGGTCAAGGTGGGGATTCGGGCGCCGCGTGAGATGGCGGTGCTGGCGCGCGAGGTGAAACTGGTGCGCGACGAGAACCTGGCGGCGGCCGCCGCGCCCTCGGCCGCGGCGATCTCGTCTCTGCTCGAAAAATTCCAGCCGCAACGCTCAAGTTCCTTATCACCGCGCCGATGAGGTGATCGTCCGGCAAGATGCCGGCCGCAAACGAAAGGATTTCAACGATGCCTTTTTCAATCCAAACCAACGTGAATTCTCTGATCGCACAGGAGAATCTCTACACCAACAGCCAATTCCAGAGCAAGACCATTGACGAGTTGACCTCGGGCTACCGGATCAACCAATCGGGCGACGATGCCGCCGGTCTGGCCATTGCCAACGGATATCGCGACGAGGAGGCCCAACTGACGCAGGGCGTAGGCAACGCCAACGACGGTGTGGCGCAGCTCCAGATTATGGATGGCGGCATGAGCAACATCGGCACCATGCTCGACCGCCTGCAAACCCTGGCTACGGAATCCGCTACCCAGGGCTTTACCGGCAACCGCGGGGTGCTGAACGAGGAATATCAGGGTCTGGTGAGCGAAATCGACCGGCAGGCGCAGAGCATTGGACTCTCCACCGGCGGCCACTTCGCGCAGAACCTCAACATCTATGTGGGCGGCGGCGAAAGCGTTTCGGGCGCCTCCAATACCCAGAACGGCATGGTAGCGCTGGATCTCGCCAACTCCACCGTGGATTCCAAAGCACTTGGCTTGCGGACCAGCCAGTTCACCGTGCCCAGCGCGACCGGCACGAATCTGGCGGTGGCTTCCAATACCAGCGTCGCCCAGATCGTGAACGCCAACGGAAACGCGGGTGCGGCCGCGGCCACCTTCGACCTCTCGGGCGCCGGCTTTTCCAATCTGGCAGTCTCGGTGAACCTGACGACTTCCGACACCGCCGCGACGGTGGCTCAGAAGCTGAACACCGCGATTCAGGCCATGGGCAACGACGGCACCGCGGCAGGCGCCGCGCTGCGCACGGCCAATATCCAGGTGGCGGCCACCACGGACGCTTCCGGCAACGAAGGCCTCAGCTTTACGTCGGCCACCGGGGCCTTCCAGGTCTCGGCCGGAAGCGACACCGCGAACGCCCTTCTGGGGAGGTTTGCCACTGGCGGCGCCAGCGCAGCCACCGGCGCTTCGGTGATCCAGACGGTTGCCGGAAGCACCGCCGTCACGGCCGCGACTTCCCCGGAAACCGTGAGTATGAACGTGCTGGTTAATGGCCAGAAGGTCAATCTCGCTGTCGCCGTCGCCGGCAGCGAGGCCAACCCCGCCGCCATGCTGGCCGACGTCACCGGAGCCGGCAATTACGGACAGCTCACCGCTCTGGGCGTCACGGCGTCGTTGAATAGCGACAACGAGCTGCAATTTGTGGGCGACAGCAACCAGAGCATCCAGGTGCAGGCCTCCGGCGACACTGCCAACTATTTCGGGTTGGGGTCGTGGAGCGCGGCGGCCAATACCCAGACCGGCGCCGCGGCCACGTTCGACGCGAGCCAGGACGCCACGGTCCAGTTCTCCATCAACGGCGGTCAGGCCATCAATGTGAGCTTCAACTCGGGAACGTCCTTGAACGGCGGCGCGGGCAGCCTGATAAGCAACCTCAATGCCGCCCTCAGCGCCAACAGCGAGTTGAACGCCGCGGGGCTGACGGCCAGCGATGCCGGAGGCGACATCGTGATCGAGAGCGGCGTCACCGCCGGCGCCGGCGCGCCGACATTCAGCCTGAACGTCCTCAGCCAGGCGGGAACCCTCAATCTCGGATTTGGCACCGGCGTCGCCTCCGTCGCCACTCTGTCGGCTACCGGCCAGGCGGCCCAACTCTCCGCGCAGGGCACGTCCCAGACCGGGTTGGGAACCAATAGCGATGTCTTCAGCTTCGCCGGGCTCACGAACTCGGGCGATGCCGGCGGAACCGCCGGCGCCGACGCCGATCAGCAGGTGCTCAGCTTCAGCGCCGACAACGCCAACGGCAATCTGCAATCCACATCGGTGACCCTGAGCTCCACGAATGCCTACGACGTAGACGACGCCATCGGCGCCATCAACAACGCCCTGCAGGGCAGCGGCAATTCCACTTTGCAGCAGATCGTGGCGGTGAAGGAGACCAACGCCGCCGGCACCGCCGAGGGAATCCGCTTCATCAGCTCGCTCAACAGCTTCAACGTCAGCGTGGGCAGCGCCGTCAACTACTCCTCGGCCGACCCGGTCGGTCTGTACGACGGCACCTCCGGCGCCGCCGCCGCGCAAGGCCAGACGGTGGCTTCCTCCACCAGCGGTGCGCTGGATATCAGCACCGTGTCCGGGGCCCTGCAGGCGGTCACGGCGGTGGGCAACGCGGTCCAGCAGCTCGGCGTGGCGCAAGCCGCGGTGGGCAGGGGAGAGAACCAGTTGAACTATGCCATCGACCTGGCCAACTCCCAGAACACCAACTACGCTTCGGCGGAATCGGACATCCGCGACGCCGACGTCGCCACCGAAGCCGCCAACCTCACCAAGGCCCAGGTGCTGCAGCAGGCCGCTATCGCTGCCATGGCCCAGGCCAATTCCGCGCCTCAGGCGATTCTGGCGCTCCTGAGGGGCTAGTCTTAACCGAACCCCGTGAGGCTCGCCAAAGCTGAGTGACAGGCGGGGCGCCCTGCGGTCCCAGGTGGACGGGACCAGGGGGTGCCCGTCTGTCGCCCGAATTTGCGATCCTTGCGGCAGTCTACTGATTTGTGCCGCCCGGAGCCAACCTCCGGGCGGCGCTGGAGCATTTATGGGAACCACCAGCAGCGTCACCGGCAGCATCCCCACCTTCAATGGCACCAGCCAATATGCGGGCGACCTGCAAACCGTCATCACCAACGCGGTAAATGCAGCCTCCGCTCCCATTACCGCGATGCAAAGCGAACAGACTACGCTGACCAACCAATCCAACGAAGTCTCCACGCTGGACGGCGATTTTACCTCCTTGCAAACCGCCATTCAGGGCATCCAGGCCGCCCTGAGCGGGTCCTCCATGAGCGCCGACGTTTCCGATCCCACGGTGGTCGGCGCCAGTTTGGGCGATGGCGCAACTCCAGGCAACTACTCCATTCAGGTCAATGACTTAGGGGCCTATTCCACGACCCTCACCAACACCTGGGCGGGTACCTCCTCTGGTTCGCCCGATACCTATGTGCTCTCGATTGGCTCCCAAACCTACAACATAACTCCCACCGATAATTCCGCCACCAGCGTGGCATCCGCCATCAATTCCCAATCCGGCGGCCTGGTCCAGGCGACGGTGGTCAATGTAGGGTCGAACAGTTCGCCGGATTATCGCCTCTCTCTGCAATCCACGAATTTGACCTCCGATACGATCGACCTTACGGACAACGGAACCAGCACGGCCGCAGTCCAAAGCGGCGGTGCGCCGGCTCAATACGAGATCAACAACTCCGGCACGGTGGTTTCGAGCGACTCCCGTACCGTGGATGTCGCCACCGGCGTCACGCTCAACCTTCTGGACACCAGCAGTTCCGCGGTGGACGTCGACGTGACGCAGTCCTCTTCCGCGCTGAGCGATGCCGTCGCGGCATTCGTGAGCGCTTACAATACCGCGCAGACCGAACTGACCAGCCAGCGCGGACGGAGCGGCGGCGCGCTCCAGGGTTCCGAGCTGGTCAACCAGCTTCAGCAGGTACTCGACGGCCTGGTGACCTACTCCCCCATGGGTGGCCAAGCAGTGAACGGGTGGATGGATCTGGGAGTCGCCCTAAACACAGACAACGACACGGACGGCACCTTGACCTTCGACCCATCCACGCTCGAGAGCGCGGAAGCTTCCAGTCCGAGCGCGGTGACCGCCTTTCTAGGCTCGGCAACCGCCTCGGTAACCGGAAGCGGCCCGGCCACCGGCACCGGATTTCTCCTATCCGCCACCAATGCGCTGACCAGCCTCGAAGATCCCACCGCCGGGCTGCTCAAGACCACCGAAACCGATTATCAAAACGAGATCGGCAATTTGTCCACCCAGATCTCCAATAAGCAAGCGCAGGTCAATCAACTGCAAACGAGTCTGACCAACCAGATGAACTCCGCCGACGCCATGATCAACAGCCTGGAGCAGCAATACACCGACTTGAGCGACATATTGCAGGCGCAGCAGATCGACAACCAGGCGTACTATTCCGGTTCTTGAAGAACCTCGTGGATCCAAATCTCAATAGCGCTGTCCGGCGGGCCGTGGCCTCGGGAGAGTTCACGCGGGCCCGGCATCTTTGGGAGCGGTACGCACTCCAGTGCCGGGAGGAATTGCGCCATGGCCCTGATCCGAAGGCCAAGCTGGAAGAAGCGCGCCAACTGATGGTGTGGTGCCGCCAGATGGCGCTGGCCGCGCGGGCGCAGGCGCAGGCGCAGTTGGATAACCTGGCTCGCAGAACGCGGGTGGCGGCCGCCTATGGCCGGTCCACAATCCCCCCGCGGGGGTCCATTCGCGCGGTGCGCTATTAGGCGCAACCCGCCGGCTGCCAATCCTGTTCACGCGGATCGACTTTACCGTGCGCTCAGCCGCATAGTTCCACTAAAGTTCTCAGAGCATCCCGCCGATAGAAGAAACAGTTATGCTCGCGCCACCAGAAACGTCTTGCCTTGGGAGCGGCTCCGGCCTCCGGAACATTGTGGATGGGCAAAAAGCTCCGTCGCCCGAACGAGACACGCTGGACCCTCCGGATTGGCAAAGTTTCCGGGCTCAGGCACATCGCATGCTCGACGATATTCTGGACTACACCGAACACATCCGCGAGCGCCCGGTTTGGCAGCCCATTCCCCGGCCGGTGCGCGACGCCTTCCGGAAACCACTGCCGCAAAAACCGGCTAGTCTGGCGTCGGTTCATGCCACGTTCATGCGCGATATTCTCCCCTATTCGGTGGGCAATGCGCATCCCGGTTTCATGGGATGGGTCCATGGTGGCGGGACGCCGGTCGGCATGCTCGCGGAGATGTTGGCGGCCGGGCTGAATGCGAACCTGGGCGGACGCGATCAGATTCCCATCGAGGTGGAGCGGCAGGTGGTGCGCTGGGTGCGCGAACTGTTCCGTTTTCCCGACACTGCCAGCGGCCTGTTCGTAACCGGCACTTCCATGGCGAACCTGATCGCCGTCCTGGTTGCGCGGACGGCTGCGGCCGGCGCCGGCGTGCGCCGCCAGGGCATCGCCGCCACCGGCAAACGCCTGGTCGCCTATACCTCGGCAGGCGCCCACAGTTGCATCGCACAAGCCATGGATCTGGCCGGACTGGGAAGCGATGTACTGCGCATCATCCCGGTGAACGAGCAACACCAGATGGATATCCGGGCGCTCGAAGAACGCATAGCCGGGGATCGGAGCGCCGGCCTGACGCCCTTCTTCATAGCCGCGACTGCCGGCACGGTCGATACCGGCGCCGTCGACGATCTGGAGGCTGCCGCCGGGATCGCTCAGCGGGAAAAGGTGTGGTTCCACGTCGATGGCGCTTACGGTGCTCTCGCCATGCTCGCGCCGGATATTGCCCCGCGTCTGGCCGGGATCGAGCGGGCGGACTCCATCGCTTTTGATTTCAACAAATGGGGCCAGGTACCCTACGATGCGGGGTTTGTCCTCGTCCGGGACGGCGCTCTTCATTACAAAACGTTCGCGTCTCCGGCGGCCTATCTGAGACGGGAGAGCCGCGGGATGGCGGCCGGCTCGCCGTGGCCCTGCGATTTTGGACCGGACCTGTCACGTGGTTTCAGAGCGCTGAAGACGTGGTTCACCATCCAAGCCTATGGCGCCCGGAAACTCGGCGCCGTGATTTCAAGAACCTGCGCCCTGGCCCAATATCTGAAGCAATGCATTGAAAATGAACCGGCACTGGAGCTGCTGGCGCCGGTGGCACTGAATATTGTGTGCTTCCGCTACCGTAGCGAGCACGCCGACGAGGTCAACCGCAATATCGTTGTCGACCTGCACGAGTCCGGCATCGCCGCGCCCTCCA
Source organism: Bryobacteraceae bacterium (assembly GCA_052144935.1). Taxonomy (GTDB): domain Bacteria; phylum Acidobacteriota; class Terriglobia; order Bryobacterales; family Bryobacteraceae; genus JOPF133. The sequence goes on along the minus strand of JBKQPR010000196.1, from coordinate 15,829 downwards.
CAACCACGGTAAATGGTTGTCTCGCGATTCGTGCGGCGATCGTGAATCACCGCACCAATAAAAGCGACCTTGACGCGTTGATCCGAGCGGCGATCGCATTCGGTTCAGCCAATCTCAACCGCCCGTCGAAAGCCTGCCAGCCATGAATCTACACACATCGGCGCAAAGTCTTGCCAGTTGCGATTGTGAGCGGCTCATTGGCCTCGCCCCCCTGGCAAGGATGGCCTTTGCCGGCGCAGATCTGGGCCCGCTGAAGGCACGTTTGCTGGATCGTCTTCGGCGGAATGAGAACGACGCAAATGCGTTAATGGATCTGTCGACTGTCCTGCAGCTCATGGGGCAGCGCCAATTAGGACTGGCCATGCAGGCTTTCGCTCTCGATATCCGGCAAGTCTACCGGCTCGGGAGTGCCACGGATTCGGTTGGAATCCGCCTGCTTGCGATCCTCGGTCCGGGCGATTTAGCGGAGAACAATGCCTTGGAATTCCTGATCGAGGGATCGGACATCAGCCTCGACATGCTGTATGTAGGGCCGGATCTACCGTTCCCGGCAACCCTGCCGGACCACGATCTGGCTATGGCCGCCGTTTGTGAAACCGATCGGAATCGTCCGCTGTTGAGGCACATTGAAACGCTCGCGAAATCGTGGCCCCGGCCAGTGATTTGTGCGCCGGATCGGATTGCCCGCTTGTCGCGCGATGCCGCTTGCCGATTGTTGCAATCGGCGCCTGGCATGGTGATGCCGGTCACGGCACGAATCGATCGACAGACGCTGGAAAGCGCCGGCCGTTCGGAGCTGCCGGTGACGGCATTTGTCAAGGATGGCAAGTTTCCCCTCATCGTACGGCCGGTCGACTCGCAAAAAGGCCGCGGGCTGATGAAGCTCCCTAATCCGAACGCCATCGTCGACTATTTGGAGGCGAGGCCGGAGAATGCCTTCTATGTAGCGCCCTATGTCGACTATCGTGGGCCGGATGGCCAGTTCCGCAAGTATCGTATCGTTCTGATCGATGAGCGCCCCTATGCCTGCCACATGGCCATCTCCGATCGTTGGGTCGTCCACTATATGAGTGCGGGTATGCTGGAGAGCGCTGCCAAGCGCGCCGAGGAGGCGCGTTTTTTTGCCGGCTTTGACGATGACTTCGCACGCCGCCATCGCCATGCCCTACGGTCGATCGCAAAGCGGCTGGAACTGGAATATGTGGGCATCGATTGCGGCGAGACCCCCGATGGAGAGCTGCTGATTTTCGAAGTGGATAGCGGAATGACCGTTCACGCGATGGATCCCGTCGACTTCTTTCCCTACAAGCAACCCCAGATGCGGAAAGTGTTTCGTGCGTTCCGCCGGATGTTGATGGATGTGTATGTCAGGCACGGGACCCGCAACGCCAACTGGGAGGCGATGGACCACGGCGTTCCGTTGCGCCCCGGCTAACTGATCCACCTTGCCAGCCCAAAGGCCGCCGCCGAGGCCAGCCCGCCGATCACCACGGTCTGCACTCCGCCGCGCCACGGCGAAATGCCGGTCAGCCGGCCTTTCACGAAGCCGAAAAGGAACAGCGCCACCAGCGTCACCCCCACCGAAACGCTCAGCGCACTGTACAACTGGCGCATCAGCATGTAGGGCGCCAGCGGCACCAGGCCGCCCAGGACATATGAAACCGCAATCGTCGCCGCGCTGTTGCGGGCCCGCTTCGGGTCCGGCTCTTCAAAGCCCAACTCGAATCGCATCATGAAATCCACCCAGCGCTTCTGGTCCGAGACGATCGCCGCAACCACCGGGGCGATGTCCTTCTCCGTCATCCCGTATCCGCGGAACACCTCGGCCACTTCTTCGCGTTCTTTATCGGGCAGTTCCACCGTCTCGCGGATTTCTCGCTCGCGCTCCGAAAGGTAGTGGTCGCGGTCGGTGCGCGCCGCCAGATACCCGCCCAGCCCCATGGCAATCGAACCCGCGGCAATCTCCGCCAGCCCGGCGATCACCACGATTGCGGTCTGCGTAACCGTGCCCGAAAGTCCCGCGGCCAGCGCGAAAGGGACCGTCAGTCCGTCGGACATCCCGATCACCACGTCCCGGACGCTGTCCGAGGCCTCGAAGTGCTTCTCCGTGTGCGGTGCTGAAGGCATAACTGAACATCATCGCACGGCCAAGCCGTCCTGCCGGCATTTTGGCCAGATCGGCAATCGGCGGCAGGCCGGGGTTAGGGTAGCCGGAACAACAAGCTGGACATTTGACGCGTTTTCGGATACCGCAGTGTGGATGATCAGGTCCGGACGTCGTACGGCACGAGAGAGCCGGTGGCTGAAGGTTCTCGGCACCCTCAATGAGTATCAGACGCGGTTGTTTGTGGCTGATAAGGCGCTGGATGAGGGGCGAGGAGGAATTAGCCGCCTGTCAGAGTTGACGGGGATGTCGCGAACGACGATCAGCAAAGCCGTGGCGGAGTTGAACAGTCGGAACAAACTGGCAGTGGCGGAACGGGGGCAAATCCGGGAGGCAGGTGGAGGACGGAAGAAGGTGGAAGAAACTGACCCAGGGTTGCAGGCACAATTAGGGAAGATTCGGGAAGAGACGTCGGCAGGAGATCCGATGAGCGCGCTGCGGTGGACGAACAAATCGACCGGCGCGATGGCGGCAGAGTTGACCCGGCAGGGTCATCCGGTCAGCGACAAGACGGTGGCACGGTGGCTGCGGAACGACGGCGGAGTTCGCGGCGGAAAGCATCCGGCGGTGGTGGAAACTGGCTGGACGTAAGAGGAAGCCCGGGGCCAGGCGAATCCCGATCTGCGCGGATGCCGGGGGGAGTAACAGCAGCCGGTCGCGGACTTGGAAGCTACACCTGCAGGCACTGGCGGACGAACTTGGAATACCCATCACGGTCTGCCATTACCCGCCGGGAACGAGCAAGTAGAACAAGATCGAGCACCGGCTGTTTTCATTCATCAGTCTGACATGGAAAGGGCAGCCTCCGATCAACTATGAGACGGTCGTGAATCCGATCGGAGCCACGAAAACGAAGAGTGGACTCCAGGTGAAGGCCATTCTCGACACCAACGAGTATGAAACGGGCGTCAAAGTGACCAAGTCCAAAATGGAAGAACTCTGAGTGCGTCGGCACAAGACTCATCCGGATTGGGACTACACTCTCGAACCTCGCGGCTAGGGTGTTCCTGCACAGATTTATCCAGATTATTATTCCGGCTGCCCTTAGGGCTGACGCAAGAATGACTGCCCAGCCGCGACTGAAGCGCGCGCCGGCTGAAATCCGGCTGCAGCGTCGAAAGCCCATCGCAGGTCATTGGAAATACGTTCTTCGAAACCGCTGGGCTTTCATTGGAGTTTGGTGGGCCGGAGGCCCATGGGGACAGCCAGGATTGGCTGCCCCACGTCAGCCGGCAGAATGTGAAGTTATTGTTACGCAGGTTCTTAGGGGGCCTCGGATGGCAGTCAGTCGCGACAACCGTCTTGCGCGTCAGTTTCGGCCCGATGCGACCGGCCGCCGGTCCTCCGGTTGCCGATCCCTACCTGCCCGCCAACGATTGATTCCTTTCACAAAGCATGGCGCCGCCTGCGCTCCGCGGCACGGACCTGCAGTTCGTTCATCCCGAAGTAGTGGGCCACCTCGTGCCAGACGGTATCCTCCACCAGCTTGGCGCACTGCTCGGGATTGGGAGCGAGGCGCTCGTGGGGACCCTGGAAGATCGTAATGCGGTCCGGCATCGAGAACCCATCGAAGACGCTCCGGGCGGTGAGCGGACGCCCTTCGTAGAGACCCAGCAACGTGCTGCCGCGGGGCACTCGCCCGCGGGCGAGTTGCTGGTCCGTAGGTTCGGGCTCGACGATCAGAGCCACGTTTTTCATGCGCCCGCGGAAGCGGTAAGGAATGCGTGCGTAAGCAGCTTCCACCAGGCGGTCGAATTCGGCTGGCTGCATGGGACTGTTCCCTATCCTCATTCTATTGGGTCCGTACATGGGTCGTCCGAACTCGTGCCAGCCCCATAAGACGGATTGAGGCCTTGCCGGTGGCGACGGGGTAGACCTAGGCGATGGGCGCGGCGGCCAAGAATCGGCGCTTGGCTTAGCCAAAAACGGCACCCCACCGGGAAAACCGCTGGAAAACCGCACCACGGCGGATCAATACCCGGCGGTTGGGTGTATCATAACGGAAAACCGGGGACGGAACACCTGTCGCCCGGAATGCAGAACGTCATTGGTAGTAATTCTCCCTGCGATCTAAGATTGCAGATTGGGATCGGAGCCAAGCAAGGTGAGATCGGCATTCGACGAATCATGTTGTCGGGGGACTTCGCCACAGGATGCCGGTGGACTGAGAGAATCGTTTGCCGGACAGCGCCTCGGCATTCGGGTGCCGCCAATGCCGGCCGATCCCCCGATTTTCGAGCGCCGCGGGCGCTGGTTGTGCCGCCTGGGCGCCTGTTCCGCGTACTTTGAGCCCGAATTGAGTTTACGACGCAGGGTCGGGCCAGGAGCCACTCGCAATGCGATACATACGTAACGGACAAATCCTGTTGGCGATCACGCTCGGCATATCGGTGACGGCCTGGGGCCAGGGCGGTGGCAGGGCCGGCCGGGCCGCCGCGGCGCAACAGGCAGCGCCGCAGGCAGGGGCGCCTGGGACTGCGGCCGCGCCACCGGCCGCGGCGCCTGGGACCGGGGCTGGCCGGGGCGGGCGCGGCGGAGGAGGAGGAGCCGCAACCGCCAGCGAGTTTTACAACTACGATACGGCGGCGCCCTCAGGACCCGCGATTCCCGATGCCCCGCCCACGGAAACTCACCAGAAGATCACGCTCAACGGGGAAGCCCTCGCCTACACTACGCGGGCCGGATACATGCCCGTGCGAAACGCGACCACGGGACAATCGGAAGCCCATCTGTTTTACACCTGCTATGCCAAAGACGGCGTCAGCGACGCTTCGGCGCGCCCGGTCTTGTTTTTCCTGGGCGGCGCGCCGGGTGTGGCGGCCACCTGGCAGGAGTTTGGCGGTTTGGGCCCGAAGCGGATGAAGTGGACGAATGACGGCGGCGCCGGTCTCGCGCCCTATGGATGGGTGGACAATCCCAATACGATGCTCGGCCAGGCGGATCTGGTTTTCGTCAATCCGGTGGGCACTGCATTCAGCCGGCCCGACCAGCCGGCCCGCGGCGCGAACTTTTGGAATACGGCCGCCGACATCGCTTCACTCGCGGAGTTCCTGCGAAGTTTCATCAATACCTACAATCGCCGGAATTCACCGCTCTTTCTGGCGGGCGAGGATCTCGGCACGGGGCGGGTGGCGGGTTTAGCCGCCTATCTCATCGAACACGAGATCCCGGTCCAAGGCGTGGTGCTGCTATCGATGGCGATGAGCGCCGACGCTCTCGCCGGCGATGCGCAATACATTACGCTGCTGCCGAGCCTGACCATGACCGCCTGGCACCACAAGAAGCTGGCGCCGGAATTGAACGCCATGAGCGCGGAGCAGATCGCCGGACAGGCGCGGCAGTTTGCGGCGCGCGAGTACCTGCACGCTCTCTACAAGGGCGACCGCATGGCGCCCGAGGAACGCACCAAGGCGGTAGCGGACCTGGCGCGGCTCACCGGTCTCTCAAAGGCATTCATCGCAAACAACAATTTGCGCATTACCCTGGAGCGCTTTTCGAGCGAACTGCTGCGCGACCAGCACCGTGGACTATCCAACTCGGATGCGCGGGTGACCGGCTTTGTGCCGGGAGCGGGCGGGCGCGGCTTCGGAGGCGGCGGCGGGCGGGGTGGCTTTGGCGGCGGCGCCCCGGCCGCCATCGACTTCAATTTGAGCAATCTCGCCGGCGGCTTCCAGACCGCCTATGAGGACTACCTGCGGCGCGAGCTTACCTTCAACGGAAACAGCAACGGAATCTTCTACCTGTTGAGCGGCGGCATTGGCACGTTCACCTCCACCGGGAACGACGCGAGCCTTGCCGGCGCGTTCGCCCGCAACCCCAACCTGCGCCTTTTCGTGGGCGTGAACTACTTCGATCTCAGTGCGCCATTCTATGCGACGGAATTTACCCTGGCTCATCTGAATGTGTCGCCGGAGGTCCGCGCCCACAACATCACCATCGGTCATTTCGAGGCCGGACAGATGACCTATGTCGACAACAAGGCGCTTGTCAAACTGCACGGCGACCTGGCCAGTTTCGTCAACCAGGCGACCTCGCCGGCACCCAAATAAGCGGCGCAACCAAGGAACCATGCCATGAGAAACCACGGACGATTTCACCACACGTTTTGCTTCCTCCTCATCCTCATCGCTGCCATGGGTGTGGAAGCCTTCGCACAGGGCCGGGGCGGCGCCGCCGGCGCGACCAACGACTTCTATCGCTTCAATTTCAGCGGGGATGAAGCCATGCAGCCAATCGTCTACCCCGCGCAGCCGATCGCCACGCAGCATCAGATCGCGCTGCACGGCGAGACCATCCAGTACACCGCCCGCGTCGGGTTCATGCCCATTCGCCAGGCCACCAGCGGCGTGACCGAGGGGCATCTGTTCTACATCTACTATTCCAAGAACGGCGTCACCGACAAGTCCAAACGGCCGGTGTGGTTTTTGTTCAACGGCGGACCGGGCGCGGCCACCGTCTGGCTGCACATGGGCGCCTTTGGCCCCAAGATGGTGAAGCTGCAATCGAACGGCCTGGCCACGCCACCGCCGTACACCTACGTCGACAATCCCAACTGCCTGCTAGACACCGGCGATCTGGTCTTCATCGACGCCATGGGCACGGGATTCAGCCGCCCGGACCAGCCCCGTTTTGGCCCCGACTTCGGGGGAGTGGAGAACGATCTGGCCGCCTTCGGCGAGTTCATCCGCAGCTTCCTGAACGAATATGACCTCTGGGGATCGCCCCTGCTTGTCGGCGGCGAGAGCTACGGCACCACCCGCGCGGCGGGCCTCGCCGGATATCTTACCGACCACGACATTCCGATTAACGGCGTGATGCTGCTGTCGGCGATCATCGACTCCAGCGCCAGCGCGGGTGAACAGCGCCAACTGCAAACGCTGCCGACCGAGATCATGACCGCGCATTTTCATAAGAAGCTGGCGCCGGACCTTCAAAAACTGAGCGTGGAGCAGATGGCCAAACAGGCGCGCGAATTTGCCTCCGGCGAATACCTGGAATATCTGTTCGATGGCGCGCGCGCGACCGAAGCCCAGCGCGACAAGGTGCTGACCGACATGGCGCGCTACACCGGACTCTCCAAGAGCTTCATCGATTCGCTCGACCTGCGCGTCCCGTTGGGGCCGTTCTCGACTGAGCTGATGCGCGATCGGCACATGATGACGTCGCGCCTGGATTCGCGCTTTGCCGGCTACCAACTGGATGCGGGCGCCACCAATACGAGCTTCGATTACAGCAATGCCAACATCGAAGACTGTTTCCTGACTGCCTTCGAGGCCTACGTCCGTAACGACCTGAACTACAAAAACGACGGCCTTTATTACGTCGCGGGGAACGCGCCGCCGTGGTCCGGCGAATACAATACGGTGGTCAACCTGGAGGACGGTTTCGCCAAAAATCCGCACATGCATCTTTTCGTGGGCATGGGGTATTACGATTTCGCCTGCCCCTTCTACCCCATGGAGTGGACCGTCAACCACCTGAAGGTATCGGACGAAATCAAAAAGAACAACATCTCCCTGGGCTACTACGAGGCGGGCCACATGGTCTACATCGACCAGCCCTCGGCGGCTAAGTACCACGCGGATCTGGTGAAGTTCGTGCAGGCCTCATTGCCACAGTGAGGGATGGGAAGCAGCGGCCGCAATTCGAAGAGGCCGGGGCTACGTCGCCTACATAAGGCAGAGTAACGTAGTTGCGGCAAGATCCAGCTCTTGTGAAACCAAAGCACTGTGGGCGGCTAACACCTGCAAGGCGATCAAGATGCCTCTTCAGATGGCCGGGCTTACCGTCTGGCCGAACTTCACCGCGAAAGCCGGCGAGTTGCTCAGCGACCCCGCCAAGGGTCTTGTTGAACTGGACGTCCTTGCACTCGATCGCCAGCACCCGACCCGACTCCGGCCGCCACGCCAGTACATCAATGTCCGCATAGTTCCGGTCGAGCGACCGACCAAGCAGCCCTGTCATGTCAGCTTAATTAACCTCCTTTCGAACTTTCCAACCGGGATCTCGCATTCGGGTAGCCACAGAGGAGTTGAACTCCAGGCGCTGCACGTTATTTGCGTGCCCTATCCATTTGCACCTATCCGAGGACCTTGCCTGTGACGAAGGGATCTCCCCGCTTTGGAACCACATTACCATTGACTGAACTGACTCGGCCATCAGGCCCGGAGCGAACACGATCATTGGATCAGGCGCAGAGCCGGTTTGGATTAGCGGCCGGCGCAGCCACAGCCGCCGCCGAAACCGGCATCTTGGGGCATTCGAAGAATCGATGTGCGGACACTTGGGGAAGATTCCCCGCCAAGAGCAGGGTCCCGCCAAAGACCATCGGTCCTGCCGATGGACTCCGGCGAATCGGAGGCTTGTGGGGCAGCCAACCCTGGGGGGGCCCTCTGGTCCCCGCGGGCTTTCAGCCCAATGCCATTTAGTTTTCTCTGTCCGTCTTGGCATAAGGAAAGCGGCCTCGAATGTGTCGGTTAAAGAAAGATCCCTTGGAGTTGGCGCGGAGCAAGTCGCGATACAGATTTGGCGGGACGCCAGTATAGGTGTACCGCGTTCCGTCCCGGAAATCCAGTTCCAACCTTTCGCGGCGGCCGTCGTAGGCCGCTGCGGCCAAGGTCGTGGAGTCCAGACTTACCCGCCCCTCAGTCGCCGTGGTCATTAGCGGACCTCCTTGTGGGGAGAGCGGCGGCGGAAGGGGAAATGTCCACCGCGGCCCCAGATCTCGCGCGGATACGAGCGCTGGCGCGAGCGCTCAGGCAATTTGGCCTGGGCTACCACCCGCAGCAATCGTTGCACCTCTTGGTGGAACTCGGCCGCCGTTTCCGCGCGCTGCAGATAGGGCCACGCAGCCATCACCGCATCTTGAGCGACGGAAAAGCTCAACTGGCGCGGCTTGAGGCCTGCCTGGGAAGCGGACAGATACATGACCGCCCGAACCACGTTATAGGCGCAGACGGCCATCAGCACCTCCTTTTCCACCATGGCTTTGCTCTTACCGGTCACCTGGTGCAACTCCAGCGTACGTTTCAGGCTGCGAAGATCCGTTTCGATATTCCAGCGGAGTTTATACAACGCCAGGATCCGCCTGGGCTTCAGATCCAGGGTCGTGAAAAAGTACAGCATCTCGCCCTTCTCCTCGGGGTGCCGGCAAGCCACCATCCATCCCTTCACCATCGCCCCCTCCGGTAGCTTGGGGTGGGCTTTGCGGTCGGACATACTGGCCTCCCACTCCACCTTGCGGCGTCTGCCCGCACGTAGGCCTTTGCCGGACAGCACCTTATGGGCGCGCGCGGTGGTCAACCGGAACAGCATCGGGCGCTGGCTTTCTTGCACCGTATGAGCCAACCAGAAGATCCCAAAGTTGGCATCCGCCAGGACGATCGCATCCACCGGCAATCTCTGGAGAGCCTGGAGGGCCAGTTCCTGCTCGCCGATGGCCCGCTTCCCATACATCGGTCCCCAGCTCGGTCGCAAGGCCAGCCCTGTATGCGCGTCATGAAACGCCACCATCAGCATGGTGGGCCAGTGATTGTCGCCATGCTGATTGCGTCCTGGCGGAAATGCTTTCACCAGCTCCCGTTCATGCGGGAGTTGCAAGGTGGTCCCGTCAATCACGAACACCGGCCGCGGCACGTCCGGCAGTGGTTCCCGCATCAGCACCTGGAGTTGTTCAAATATGTGATCGCACACGTCGTTGGCTACCAGTGTGGGCATTTTGAGTCGCGCCTGGCAATACCCACCCGTCCGGGCGGAGATCCGGCCCTCGCGCACACGCTTGCCAACGCGAGCGCACTGCTGCCAGTGAATCGCCTGCCGGGCCAAAAACTGCACCGCCGAAGACAGAGTTCCCTTGCTGTTCAATCGTTGGTAGATCATCAGCCAGACGACGACAGCCACGCTATAGATTCCACGGCGACCCTTGCAACCGCGTTTCTGGCAGAGCTGGTCGATGGAGGAGGCGGATGCTGCGACATGCAGAACCCGCTGGAACATGGTGAGGTCGAGCGAAACAGGGGAGGTCATAACTAAAACATAAACCATGAATTATGTTTTATTTAAGGCCCACCCAAAAACTAAATGGCATTGGCTGAGAGCCGGCGGCAGCCAGGATTGGCTGCCCCACCTACCTCCGCTCCAGCGCTTCGCGGTCCCATCCCGCCAGCGTTGCCCCGGACTCGTAGGTGCTCTGGCAGAAATCCAGCACGGCATCCTCGGGCGACTCCGAGCCGCGCACATCTTCGTACTTCAGCAGAAACTCGCCCATGGCGGAGTCCCAGTAAGCACCCGCCGGCCGCACAGCCTCCTTCTCAAACCCCGCGGGCGGCGGGGCCGCGTAGGCGTAGAAGGCCGGATGCGGATAGCGGCGGTCGCCGGGCCAGAAACCGCAACTGATCTCTTCGTGCGAGTAGGCTTCCGCCATCATACGGCCGGCGCCGGGGCGCGGCGGGGCGCGGCGGCCGCAAAAACGCGTCACCGTCAGATCGAACGATCCCCAGAAAAAGTGTACCGGGCTCGACTTGCCGGTGAAGCCGCCGCGAAACTTCTTCAGCACCCGATCACAGCCAATCAGAATCCGACGGAAGTTTTCGACCGGCTCCTTGTCATACGAGGCGTGATGGCGGTCCTGATCGTAAGGGGTGGGATCGTCGAACTCGTCCGGAACCGCGTGGAGGGTCACCTCGATCCCCAGCGAACGCAGGCAGGCCAGGTACTCGGCGTAGAAATCCGCCACCGCGCGGGGGTACAGCGGGATGGCGTGTTGCCCGCCACCACTGGTCCGAATCCGCAGATTGTGAGTGACAAAATCGAACTCCACATCGAATGTGCTCCGGCCGTAGGGAATCGGCGAGGTGGTCAATCCGAGCGGCGTGACATACAGCGGAACGTGCCACCAATGATTCTCCGGCGGCGAAAGAACCATGCGCGTCTTGCCCACGATCTGGGCCCACATGTGGACCGTGTCGCAGGTGGCTTCCCAGTCGCGAAAAGGCAGCGCCGGCCAGTCAGGCGAAGTCAAGGTCCACCTCGTCGATGTAACACCAGCCCCAATTCTCCCCTGGCTCGATGGACCGCATGATGGGATGCTTAGTGCCGTGAAAGTGCTTGGTGGCGTGGCGGTTCTTCGAGGAATCGCAGCAGCCCACGTGGCCGCAGATCATGCACAGCCTGAGATGCACCCAGGTATCGTGCATCTTCAGGCACTCCTCGCAACCGTGGGTATGGGGCTTCACGTCCTGGATCTGGTTGGTATGCGTACATTTCATATGTCGCTCTCTTTTGCCGGCTTGAAAAATAGATACCACAACGCGGCGCTCAATGGGGAACACGCTCCACCGCCGGGATCACGGCGCCATCCGGACCGGTGACGGTAACTTCCACTTTGTAACTCGATCCGGGAGGAAAGTAAGATCGTTTGGCCAGATAGATCGTCCGGCAGGAGTAGAGAAACACGGCGAAACAGACCGCTGCTGGAATCCACGATTTCATCGCGCCCGAGCCCTCATCGGCTGGCCGCCACTTCCAGCACGGCGTTCCACATGAACTCGACCAGCGTGGTCAAGGCGCGTACGGAGATGTGCTCGTCGTCGGAGTGCGCGCCGCCCAACGGCCCCTCGGCGGCGCTGACCACTTCGCCCACGCCGTACGCCTGCACGCCCTTGGCGCGAAGCTCCGCGTTATCGGTGGCGCCGGTCATCATGCTGGGGATGGTGGGGGCGTTGAACATGCGGCGGCCCACGCTTTCGAGCGCGCGGAACATTTCGCTATCCAGGCGCGAGGGCGGCGCGGCGGGGCGCTCCTCGGAAGACGCGGGAGGCACAATTTCCACCGCCGGATCGCCGATCACGCGCTTCAATTCGGCCACAAACCTGATCATATCCTCGTCGGGCAGCGCGCGCACGTCCAGGGTAGCCTCGGCTTCCGAGGGAATCACGTTTTGGCGGAAGCCGGCCTGCAGCATGGTGGGAGCCACCGAGGTTCGCAGAATGGAATAGTGGCCCGGTTCGTGTTCGTAGAAGTAGCGGTCCACCTCGGCGGCTCGCGCCGGAATCAGTATATTGCGGTAGCGGGCGGCGGCCTCGGGGGGCGAGATGGCCGCCAGCCGCTCGAAGTAGGCGCGGGTGGTCTCGTTGAGCCGGATGGGCGTTTGCCAGGCGCCCGCGCGCTCCACCGCCGCGGCGAGATGCACCACCGCGTTCCGCGGAATGGGGCGCGAGCCGTGACCCGACGGACCGCGCGCCACCAGCCGCAGGCGGCGGGGCGTTTTTTCCGTGGTGGCCACGATCACGTCCTGCACCTTGCCCGCATCCTCGACAATGCCGCCGCCTTCGGCCATGGCGAATTCGGCGTCGATCTCCGGCCAGTGCTCCCGCACCATGTAGTCGATCCCCAACGCGAGGCTGCCTTCTTCGCCGGCCTCGGCAAGGAAAATGACGTCGCGGTCCAGCTTCACGTGCAGGCGCTGGAGCAGCAGCAGGATCATGATGCCGGCGGTCACATGACCCTTGTCGTCGTTCGATCCGCGCGCGTAGATCACGTTGCCCTTGCGCACGGCCGCGAACGGATCCACCGTCCAGCGCTCTCTTTGCACCCCCACCACGTCGGTGTGGCCCATCAGCAGGATGGGCCGCTTGCGTCCGTTGCCCTTGATGCGAGCCACCAGGTTGGCGCGGTTGGGATCGCTCGCAAACAGTTTCACCGCGATGCCTTCGCGCTCCAGCATGGCCTGAACGGCTTTCGCCGCACGCGTCTCATTGCCTGGAGGGTTGCTGGTGTCGATCTTCAACAGGGCGGTGAAGCGCTCCAGGATCTCGGGCTCCAGTTTGTTCCAGTCGACCGGATAGCGGTCCTGGGCGGCTGAGGGGAGGACCAGCAGCAGAAGCAACGCGGCGGGGAGGAGCTTCGCCGGGTTGACAGGCGAAAGCGCCTGTCCCACATAGCAGGCAAAGGCACCAGACCACGTGAGGAAATTAGTCATAGGGGAATGTTCCCATGCTTCTTGCGCGGCATGGTGTCCACCTTGGTCTCCAACATGCGCAACGCGCGGATCACGCGCGGGCGGGTTTCGTGCGGCTCGATCACGTCGTCGACGTAGCCGCGCTCGGCGGCCACAAAGGGATTGGCGAAGCGCTCGCGGAACTCCTCGGTCTTCTCGCGCCGCACTCGCTCGCGGTCGGCCGCCGCGGCCAACTCCCGGCGGTAGACGATGTTCACCGCGCCATCGGGGCCCATCACCGCGATCTCGGCCGAGGGCCACGCCAGGTTGACGTCGGTGCGGATGTGCTTCGACCCCATCACGCAATAGGCGCCGCCGTAGGCCTTGCGGGTGATCACGGTGATCTTGGGCACGGTGGCCTCGGCATAGGCGTAGAGCAGCTTGGCGCCTTGACGGATAATGCCGCCGAACTCCTGCTCGGTGCCGGGCAGGAAGCCGGGCACGTCCTCGAAGGTGAGGATGGGGATGTTGAACGCGTCGCAGAAGCGCACGAAGCGCGCCCCCTTCACCGACGAATTGATATCCAGGCAGCCCGCCAGAAAGGCCGGCTGATTGGCCACGATGGCGATGGATCGCCCATCCATGCGCGCAAAACCGGTGACCAGGTTTTTGGCCCAGAACTCGTGCACCTCGAAAAACTCGCCATCGTCTACCACGCGGCGGATGGCGTCCTTGATGTCGTAGGGCTGGTTGGATTCCCGCGGCACCAGCGAATCGAGCGCCGTGTCCATGCGGTCGATGGGGTCGCGGGTGGCGCGCCGCGGGGGATCCTCGCGGTTATTCTGCGGGAGGTAGCCGAGCAGCTCGCGAATCATGCGCAGGCACTCGCCATCGTCCGCTGCCACGAAATGGCCCACGCCGCTGACGGAGTTGTGGGTCATCGAGCCGCCGAGTTTCTCCTTGGTGACGTCTTCGTGGGTGACCGTCTTGATGACATCGGGACCGGTCACAAACATGTAACTGGTGCGGTCCACCATGAAGACGAAATCGGTGATGGCGGGCGAATAGACGGCCCCGCCGGCGCACGGCCCCATGATGGCGGAAATCTGCGGCACCACGCCGCTGGCGAGCGTGTTGCGCAGGAAGATATCGGCATAGCCGGCCAGCGACACCACGCCCTCCTGGATGCGCGCGCCTCCGGAATCGTTGAGACCGATGACCGGCGCGCCGGTCTTCAGGGCGAGGTCCATGATCTTGCAGATTTTTTGCGCATTGGTCTCGGACAGCGACCCGCCGAAGACGGTGAAGTCCTGCGCGAAGACGTAGACCAGGCGGCCGTCAATGCGGCCATAGCCGGTGACAAAGCCGTCGCCGGGCACCACCTGTTCGTCCATTCCGAAATCGCGGCAGCGGTGCGTGACCAGCTTGTCGACTTCTTCGAAGGTGCCCTCGTCGAGCAGCAATTCGATGCGCTCACGGGCGGAGAGTTTGCCCTCTGCATGCTGGCGGGCGCGGCGGTCGGCGCCGCCGCCCTGCTCGGCGGCCTCATGGCGGCGCCGCAGTTCTTCGAGGCGATTCATCGGGACCATTGTAGCGGGAGGATGGGTGGGGCGGCCGAAGACCGCTCCCTGACGGTCGCGGCTCTGACTTGGCCTGACGGTCGCGGCTCTGATTTGGGTGGTGTCCTAATTTTAGGACACTACCCTGATTTGGCCTGACGGTTGGGGCTCTGATTTGGCCCAACGGTCGCGGCTCGGTCGCCAACGGTTGGATCGGATGTATAGAATATTTCATCGCAGCTGTTTACCAATTGCGGGGGTTGCGCGGAATGCGGATGACGGTGGAGGAGAGGATTCTCTGCCCGGGACCGACAGGCCGGGGTCCGGGCGGCGGCGGATCGGGGCGGCGAGGTACAAACATGTTCACGCGTTCGACTGGCTCGGGCGGGTCCACGGGTTCGTTTGGCGCAGGCTTAGGTGGCTGAGGGGATTCGGGTTTGGCCTTCGAAACGGTTCGTTTGGTATTTCCGCCCGCTGGGCTTGAGGCGCTCGAACTCCTCGATGGCGAAGCGGTAGTTGCGCTGGGCCTGAGCCTGGTAGCGGAGGAAGAGTTTCCACACGTCGGAGGACTCGCCGACCATGCGGCGGAATCCGTCGGCCAGGGCACCGGTCATTTCGGCGCTGGCGGGGTCGAGAGAATTTGCGTTCTTGTCGAGGGCCTGGTTGACGGCGCAGGTGAAAAGGCCGGCCTCCAGGCGGGCCGCGCGCAGGAGGGCGTGCTGGGCGAGAGCGATGCGCTCGACGGCGAAGAGATCCTGGGCGTCGAGGGGCTGATAGACGGAGACGAGGTCGGCTGTGAGGTTGGCGACGGCGTCGAGTTCTTCGGCGCCTGCGACGGCGAAGGTGGAAGCGGTGAAGCCGTGTTTTGCGGGCGTTTTGGGCGGAGCGGGCCTTCCCTTCGGGGGTGCGGGGGCCGGTCGAACGAGCGGCGTTAGCGCGGTTAGCAGTGAGCTGCTTTGGGGATGTTTCATTATGAGGCATGTCAGGTTTCCTCATCCGAGGTGTAGCATGGGGGACGGCGCCAGCCGGCGGGCGGCGCTCGTAGGTGATAGAAGGGAAAGGGCTTCGCGGAAGGCGAAGTTTGTGAATTGTTTACCGGCCAAAAACGGGCGGCAGGGTCCAGGCGGGAGAAGTTGAGCCTTTTCTTCCAGATGGAGGTGAAACTCAGTA
>JBKQPR010000195.1:0-43802 GCA_052144935.1 Bryobacteraceae bacterium | reverse complement strand
ATGGAGCGCGGCAAGCACGTCTATACGCAGAAGCCGCTGACCCGCACCGTTTGGGAAGCCCGCCTGATGATGGATACGGCTAACAAATACAAGGTCGCCACCCAGATGGGTAACCAGGGTTACTCCTGCGAAGGCACCCGCCAGGCGGCGGAAATCATCTGGTCCGGGGAAATCGGCAACGTCACCGAAGTGCACGCCTGGTCCAACCGGCCCATCTGGCCGCAAGGGCTCACTCAGATTCCGCCGTCCGCACCGGTTCCGGATACGCTCGCCTGGGATCTATGGCTGGGCAGCGCTGCCGCGCGGCCCTACGTTAACGGCGGGGAGGGTTATCCAACCGAGTACGGGTTCTTCTACCAGCCATTCAATTGGCGCGGCTTCTATGATTTTGGCTGCGGCGCCATCGGCGACATGGCCTGCCACATTCTGGGCGCTCCCAATCTGGCGTTGAAGCTCGGCATTCCCACCAGCGTGGAATGCACCCACAAGGAAGGCGTTAGCGATTTCATGTTCCCCAAGAAGTCCACCATTCGCTTTGACTTCCCCGCGCGCGGCAACATGCCTCCCGTGAGGCTGTTCTGGTACGATGGCTGCACCGCAACTCCCGAAATCCCCGGGGTTCCCAAAGACGAGTATCTGGGCGATCCTCCCACCAGGCACGCACGTCCCGGCGGCCGGGGCGCCGGACAAGCTGCTGGCCGGGGGGCCCCAGCGCCGCCGCCAAAACCCTCCGGCTTTGTAGGGAAGGTCTTCAATTTCGAGGACTTCGACCTGGTCCGCCAGGACCCCGACCCGAATATTCCCAAACCCAACGGCAGCCTTTTCATCGGCGACAAGGGCATGCTGACCACCGGCACCTACGGCGAAGTGACGCGCCTGCTCCCGGTGGAGAAGATGAAGGATTACCGGATGCCGGCGCCGCTGCTGACGCGTTCCCCGGGCCACATGCGCGATTTCATCCGCGCCTGCAAGGGCGGCGACCCGGCATGCTCGAACTTCGAAGTGGCGGCGCCGTTCGTGGAATGGATGCTGCTGGGCGCGATTGCGCTCCGCCACGAGGGCAAGATCGAGTACGACGCGGAGAAGATGCACATCACCAATAACGCAGACGCCAATAAACTGCTCAAGCCGACCTTCCGTAAGGGATGGGAGTTCCACACGGTCAAGGCATAGCGCCGTGGGGCGGGAGCGCAAACCTTGCAACCGATGACGCTTAGCGCCAACGCCAGAATGACTTCACGTTAGCTGTCGCGGCCCATGTGGCACAGGCACTCGTGCCTGCCGCGTCCCGACTCTTGGGGATGCGTGCCCGGCGCCCGCCAAGGCGTCCCGAAGAGTCGGGACGCGGCAGACTGAGAGTCTGCGCCACAGCGGCCGTGGGGCGGCCAATCCTGGCTGTCCGAATGGGCCTGCGGCCCACCAAACTCCAATCAAAGCCCAGCAGTTTCGAAGAACGTATTTCCAATGACTTGCGATGGGCTTTCGACGCCGCAGCCGGGCCCAGAGGGCACCCCCAGCCGGCCCGGGCGCCCTCGGAGGCGGCCCTGTGACCTGCCGAGCCGGCCCCGGAGGACACCGGGCCCGCGTGCCCTCCGGGGAGCGTTTTCTGCCGCGCCCATTACCGCTGGGCCCAATATTGCCGGCGGGCTTGCACCACCAGGCCCTTTTGCTTGGCCGTCAGTTGGATGGCGCGAAACTCGGAGATGGTGACCGGCTTATCCGACACGTAACCCAGGTTGTATTGGGTCCGCAGCTCCTCTTGCAAAATCTCGAACATCCGATCCACGGGCTGCTTCTTCGAAACTTCGAAAAAGCTGCCGCCGGTTTCGTTCGACATGCGCTCCAGGACGCCTTTGCCTTCGCCGCCGCCTCCGAAAAGCCCATAGGCGCCAGGGTCGGAGTACAGAATGGAATAGATCAGCGTGTCGGCGCGCAGGGCCGCCTCGATCGCATCCTTGAGAGTGCCGTAGCTGCCGAAGTCCACGCCATCGGAGAGCACAATGAGAGCCTTCCGGCCGGTCAGCTTTTTCATCACGTCGTTGGAGGCGCGGGCCACCGCATCGTAAAGCAGAGTGCCGCCGCCACCCTGCATGCGCACCTGGCGCATGGTCTCCGAGTCCACGTAGGCCAGCGCATCGTCCAATTTGCCGACCGAGTTAGTCAGCGCCTGGCGCAGTTGCACGGCGCTGTCGAACTGCATGATGAAAACCTTATCCTTGTCCGGGCGGACCACCTGGTCCAGGAACCGCAGACTGGCGCCGCGCTCGGCGTCCAGCACCTTTCGCTGGCTGCCGCTGGTGTCCACCATCAGGCCGAGCGTGAGCGGCAAGTCCGTCTCGCGCGAGAAATAGCGGATGGTCTGCGGGCGGCCTTCTTCGGACAGCGAAAAATCGTCCTGGCTGAGAGTGCCGATCAACGATCCGGTCTTGTTCCGCACCGTCGCCAGAACGTTGACGACTTTCACATCGGTGGAGAAAACCGGCTGGTCCTGGCCACGGGCCAACCGGACGCCGCCGAGAGCCGCCGCGCCCAGGAGAAGTTCGCGTCTGGTGGAATCGTTCCGCATGGAGGTACTTGGCGCAGGGTTCATCCAATAGTTTAGCAACGCTCACGGTGTTAGGATTGGAGTCAAACTCTATTGGGAGGTTCCCATGAAACGATCCATCGCGCCGCTGCTTTGCCTGTATCTGTGGCCCGCCGGCGCACTCGCCCCCGCATTCGCAAAAGACATCGTCATCCATGCCGGCCGCCTGATCGATGGCAGCGGGAACGCACCCCGCACTCAAATCTCCATTCTGATCAAAGACGACAAGATCACCGGCGTGCAGCAGGGATTCGTGATGCCGCCCGGCGCGGAAGTGATCGACCTTTCCCAAGGGACCGTGTTGCCGGGCCTCATCGACACCCACAAGCACATGGGCAACGGAGGGCGCGGTCGCGGAGGGCGCGCAGGAGTCATCGAGCGCGGTGCGCGGACCAATCTGGACGCGGTGCTCGGCGCCACCATTCCGGCGCGCCTGATTCTCGAGGAAGGGTTCACGGCGGTCCGCAGCGTGGGGGCCGCGGATGGAATCGACCTGGCGCTCAAGCACGCCGTCGATGCGGGCGTGATCGCCGGGCCGCGCATGTGGGTTTCGCTCGAACCGCTCAGTCCCGTCGGCGGCCATGGCGACCCCACCAATACGCTCGATCCCAATCTCCCGTTCGATCCGCTGCGCCTCGCGCACTCGGTGGTGACCGGTCCGGTCGAAGTGACCGCCGCGGTGCGCGACCATCATAAGCGCGGCGCCGACCTGATCAAGATCATGCCCAGCGGTGGCGTCATGTCGACCGGCGATAATCCGCATTTGCAGCTCATGACCAACGAGGAAATCAAGGCCGCCATCGATACCGCGCACGCGCTGGGAATGAAAGTGGCGGCGCATGCGCAGGGCAAGGAAGCTATCGATAACGCCTTGCGGCTGGGGGTGGATTCGATCGAGCACGGCACTTATGCCGATCAGGAATCGTTTGCGCTTTTCAAAAAGCACGGCGCTTACCTGGTGCCTACGATTATCGTCGCCATGTCCACGTTCGACCGCGCCGCAGCCGGCGAAACCTCCGCGGACACTGCCGCCAAGGTGCGGGAAGCCGTTCAATTCAAGGACAAGATGGTGGCCGCCGCGTACAAGGCCGGAGTCAAGATCGCCTTCGGCACGGATGTCGGTCCCGGCCCCGATGTCCGGGAATTCGGCCTGCTTCACAAGGACGGCATGACACCGATGGACGTTATTCTGGCGGCGACTCGCTCGGCCGCCGATCTGATCGGCGTCGCGGATCAGATCGGTACGATCCAGGAAGGCCGCTATGCCGACATCGTCGCCACCGCGGGCGATCCGCTAACCGACATCGGCGAGCTGGAGCATGTTCAATTCGTGATGAAAGGCGGCGTGGTTTACAAGATCGGCGGCAAACGGCCGCCACAGTAAGATCGCTTCACACATATGCAACGCGCGGACGGTCAGACATTCAGGTTCCAGGTGGATGCGATTGGCGACACCGGCTCCATCATCGCCATCGTGGCGCGATCCGCGCCGGAGGAGGTGTTAGTTGGCGGGAAGCCTCCGGGGCCGTCGCAGTACGATTTTGCACGGGGGACTTGTGCGCGTAGCTTTCCGAACCCGGTCGAGCCGGAAGCCGCTGAAGTGACTTTTAAGAAGTAATTGGGGGGTAGTATGTCGATAAGTGCCAGATACAAGCGTATCCTCACTACGTTGGCATGTCTCGGCGGCCTGGCCGCTTGGGGGTTCCAGGCTGCCAATCCGCATCCGCAGAAAGGGCCCACAGACTACGCCAATGGACTGGTGGGAACCGCGCCCTTGGACCGGCCTGAGCTAATCGGCAATGCGCCGCCTCCGGGAGAAGAACTGTATACCGGCATGACCTCTCCAGGAGCGGTGCTGCCGCACGGCATCACCAATTTGAGTCCCATCAATAAGGATCTGGACCTCTCCTATCCCGCTGGCGTGGGGATGGCTTATAACTATACTCACCGCACCATGCTGGGGTTTTCGAGCGCCATGCCCGGATTGGTCGTAATGCCTGTGGTCGGGGATTGGACGGTCCCGCCGGAACGCAGCGGCTCGGTTTACGACAAGGGCAAGGAGAAGTCCTCGCCGGGGTATTACACGGTCTATCTGGATGATTTCAAGGTCAAGGCCGAGATGACCGTCACCGAATTCACCGGCCTGTACCGCTTTACGTTTCCCAGGAGCCGGCAGGCTCACATCGTGATGGATATGGGCCACGCCGGAGGCACGGTGGAGATCGTCGACGATCATACTGTCAGGGGATACGCCGAACGGCCCGTGCGGGGATCGATTTCCGGCGCTTCGACCCGCGGAACCGCGCGGACGGCGTTCGTGGCCGAATTCTCCAAGCCCTTCCGTTCGTCCGGCAGCTTCAAGCAGAACCCGCCCCAGGGCGGCGGGCGCGGGAGCCTGTTAGGTTCCAACACAGTCACTCCCGGCGGAAAATCGGAGTCCGGGCCGTATGCCGGCGCGTTCCTGGATTTCGAGACCTCGGAAGCCGAATCGATCCTGGTCAAGGTGGCCTCCGCGGATGGTTTCGACGAGGCGCAGAAGGCCATCCACGACGAGAACCCCGGCTGGAATTTCGATAGCGTCCACCAGCGGGCGGAGGATGCATGGGCCAGGAAACTGGAAACCATCGAAGTCAAAGGCGGAACCGAGCACGAGCGGATGCTGTTTTACTCCAATCTGTTGCACTCGTTCGCCAGTCCCAGACTGGTGGCGCGAAAGGGCAGCCGCTTCCGCGGTCTCGATGGCCAACTGAAGACCGCCGAGTACGACCGGTACGGCCCCGTGCCCTTTTGGGATACCGGCCGCGACCAGGTGGTTCTCCTGACACTCGTGGAGCCGGAGGTGAAGGTGGACATTCTGCGATCGACGCTGGAGCAGGCGCGCGAGACCGGGTATATGCAGACCTCCTTCCACGGCGACCACGCCGTATGGATGTACCTGGGCGACTGGCAGCGCGGCGTTCCCTTCGATTACGAAGCACCCTACGAATACCTGCGCAAGAATGCCACCGATACGAAGGGCCCGCGGCGCAACCTGGCGGAATACCTCGAAAAAGGGTGGGTCTCGGACTTCATTCCGGACCGCAACCCGAGTCCTCCGTATGCGGGCGGCAACGCCGGCGTCGCCAAGACCCTGGAGTACAGTTGGGACGATTATTCGCTGGCCGTTTACGCCGGGAAACTGGGCAAGGAAGAGGACCGCCAGATCTTTCTGAAACGCGCGGCTAATTACCGGAACGTCTTCGATTCCTCCATCGGATTCATGCGCGGCAAGACGGCCGACGGCAACTGGATTTCACCGTTCGACCCCTTGGAACCGTATTACAACTTTATGATGAAGGAGGCTTCCGGCTGGTCCACGCTGTGGCTTGTGCCGCATGACGTGCAAGGTCTCATCAACCTGCTGGGCGGCCGCGAAAAATTCGACGCCAAGCTGGACGCGTTCTTCAACACGCCGTATCGTCCCAAGGGCATCTGCCGGGATTGCACCGGGATGATCGGACAATACGTGCAGGGCAACCAGCCCGATCAGCAGGCCGCTTACTATTACGACTGGGGAGGCCAGCCGTGGAAGACCCAGGAACTTACCCGCAAGATACTCAAGCTCCTGTACGGAAGCGACCAATACGGCCTGGCCTTTCCCGGGATGGACGACCAGGGTTCCACTTCCTCATGGTATGTGCTGAGCGCCATGGGATTTTATACGGTGAATCCGGCGGAGCCTGTTTACATCATCGGCAGCCCGATCTTCAACGAGGTGACCATCCACTTAGGCGGTGGGAGGGACTTCGCGATTGTGGCGAGCAACAACTCGGACAGGAATATCTATATTCAGTCCGCGACGCTCAATGGGAAGCCGCTCAACCAGCCCTGGTTCACCCATGCCGATATGGCCAATGGGGGGAAGCTGGTGTTGAATATGGGACCCGCGCCGAACAGGAATTGGGGCAGCGCGCCGGAGGCCGCGCCGCCCTCGATGTCGAAGCCGCTGTAGGTCCCCGACCGGTGGCAAAGGAGGAAGTGGCCCGGCACCAGTGCGCCGCCGGCCCGTGTGAAGGCGTCTTGTGGCTCTCCGCCTGGTTCTGCTTCTGCTAGTACCGCAACTCCGACCTGGTTCCTCAATGGCGATCTGAATTCAGTATAATAGCACTACCCCGGTCACTTTATGGCCATTTCTTCACTGGCGTCAACGCCGCAAATGTATAGGTGTTCGTTCCCCGGCTGCCCAGTCCCTGTCAGCGTCCATATTTCGCTGATCGAGACTTTGCAGGAAATCGTCCGTAACGAAGGCGGAGATCTGCAGGGGATTCTCTGCGGGCAGCCGAGCGCCGCCGGCCCCGTCGTGGGAAGCAGTCACGCCTTGACAGTTTTTGGAATGGAAGAGATGGGCAGGGCGATCGCAGAAGCGCACGATCCCGTAGTGGGTTACTACCGGATTCGCGAAGGAAGCTCACTCTTGCTCACGGCGGACGAAATCGATCTCGCCGAAACGCTTTTTGCAAGACCCGGATCCGTGATCCTGCTCGTGGAGCGCCGCGCGGGATGTCCCATGGCCAATTTCTTCTTCGTGGAGCATGGAGCATTTCTGAATTATCCGCTCCTCGAGTTCCCTCTTGACGCGGCCATGTTGACCGAACGTGAAGCAACGCGCGTTAGAAGAACCGACGAGGAGGCGGTTGTCCCCGCCGCCCCCGGACTTCCGCCGCCTGATTCCGGCTCAGGCTCTCCGCCCCCCGCCGCAAACCGAAAATCTGGTTCAGCGAGGCGGCCGGCGACCCTCCTATGGAAGTTTGCGATGGTCATCTCCGTAGCAATAGCGTCCTTTTCCGTTGCGCTGTTCATATACCGGCCGCATAAACGAATCGATAACGAGGGAGCGGCCGGGAGCACGCTGCTTGCAGCCAGAACGTCACTGCGGGCGGAGCGGCAAGGCGAGGACCTGAAGATCATGTGGGATCTCAATTCACCGGCAGTCGCGGGCGCCACTTCAGGCCTTCTGGACATCAATGACGGGGGCACGACGCGACGGATTCTGATGACCGCCGATCAGGTCCGGTTCGGCAGCCTGTTGTACTCGCCTGCGTCGGAACAGATCTCCGTGCGGTTGACTACGCTTAAGGACGATCAAAGTACTGAGCAAGAGTCCGTCCTGGTGCTCTTGAGCAGACCGCCGCAGCCGCAGGCGCAGCCGCAGTCCGGTAAGGGCCAGCAGAGTCCCGGCCAACAGATCCCCCGCATCCCTTTCGAGGTGAAGACGGAACCCCTGCCGCCGACCCGCGCTTTTGTTCCCCCGGCCGGTAATCGCGAGATGAAGCCTCCGGTTCAACTTGAAGACCCTCCGGCCATCCGGGCGAGTCCGGAGCGTGTCGATCCACTCGCGCCGCTGTCACTGGGGTCCGTGTCGCCGCCGCCGGCCATCGTCGCGCCCCGGACCGAGCCAGCCAAAGCGACCGTCCAGGCGAGTCCGGAACGCGCCGATCCACAAGCGCCGCTGCCACCGGGTTCCGTGTCGCCGCCGGCCATCGTCGCGCCCCGGACCGAGCCGGCCAAACCGGCAATCCAGGCGAGTCCGGAGCATGGCGATCCACCCGCGTCGCAGCTACCGGGGTCCGTGTCGCCGCCAGCCAACGCCGCGCCCCGGAGCGAGCTAGCCAAACCGCTGGAAGAAGGCTATGTAGCCCCGGTTCTTATTTCCCAAGAGGGAGTGCGTACGCCGCCCGAACTCGTGCCGATTCTGAGGCGGCCCGTGGCAGTCAGTGTTCGCGTCGATGTCAATGAAGCGGGGCGGGTAACCCGCGCGGAAGCGATCGCCGAAAAGGGCATCCACGCGCTGTTGCTGAGGGCCGCAACCGATGCCGCGCGGCGGTGCCGTTTCCAGCCGGCCCGCCGGGGGCAATCGCCGGTCTCGAGCACTGTAACCATCGTGTTTCATATCGGCCCGGGGAAGGAGTAGAACCGTCGAGAGAGGTAGGCGTTGCGCACCATCCGGTCCACGCAATCATAGCCACCTTCCGGGAACTCGCTGTAAAGAGCGCTCAATTGGCCGGGCATGGTGAATCCTCCGAATCGTGAACCGGCCGGCGAGAAGCGCTGGCTGGAGGGCCTCTATCTGGACCTGCCGGAAGAGCGGGACGACCCGTATCGCTTCTTCCGCTGGTGAGGGACCACGCGACCACCGGCGAAATTGTTTCACGTGAAACAAACGGCTACCGCGGGCGCCGGCACCTGGACGCACCGGATCGCGCAACGCGGCGGATGTCGGGGCGGCAGCGGCGGATCGCGCAACGCGGCGCGGATGTCGGGGCGGCCGCGGCGGATCGCGCAACGCGGCGCGGATGTCGGGGCGGCCGCGGCGGATCGCGCAACGCGGCGGCGGATGTCGGCGGCCGCGGCGGATCGCGCAACGCGGCGCGGATGTCGGGCGGTAGCGGCGGATCGCGCAACGCGGCGCGGATGTCGGGGCGGCCGCGGCGGATCGCGCAACGCGGCGCGGATGTCGGGGCGGCCGCGGCGGATCGCGCAACGCGGCGGGGGACGTCGGGGCGGCAGCGGCGGATCGCGCAACGCGGCGGCGGGTTCGCGCGGTGGCGTGACCACTGCAGGACGGCGCCGGACGGTGCGGAGCGATGGCTTGGTAGTCGGCCGAACTGCGTGATACAGTTATTCCCGAAGACTATGCGGACACTACTGGCTTTTTCTCTGCTGGCAACCTGTACGGCGCTGGCGGCAGATTCGGACTTCAACGGCCGCTGGGATATCAGCGCCAAGACGCAGCCGCGGCCCCGCGCCTGGTGGGTGGAACTGAACGGAGTGGGGACTCCCACGGCGAACGGCAAGTTCGTCAGCGCGTACGGCGGCGACATGAACACCATCGACACCATTTCGGTCGAGAACGGCGAGTTGCGTTTCACCATCAAACCGCCCAACCGGAACAATGGGAAGACTGCCGGCGGGCCTTCGGTATACCGCGCACGCCTGGTGGGCGGGAAGCTGGAAGGCTCCTTTGAGGTGGAGGGACGCAACACGCCGGCGATCCCGTGGACGGGCGTCCGCGCGCCGGTGATCAAGGATCGCGACGACGGCACCTGGAAAGAAGGCAAGCCGATCGCGCTCTTCAACGGCAAGGACATCACGGGTTGGAAGGCGCTGGTGCCGGACGTCGAGATGAAGTGGAGCGTCGTAGACGGTATTCTGCGCAACGCGCCGCCGACCACCGATATCATCTCCGAACAGAGTTTCTGGAATTACAAGCTGCACGTGGATTTCCGGATCGTGGAGCATTCGAACAGCGGAATCGGGCTGCGCGGGCGGTACGAGATCCAGATCCTGGAGGATTACGGCAAGCCGCCGAACACGCACGGGGCGGGCGCGCTCTATAGCCGCATTGCGCCCTCGGTGAATGCCAGCAAGCCTGTGGGTGAGTGGCAGAGCTACGATATCCGGCTGGTGGGGCGGCAGCTCACGGTAGTCCACAACGGGACCAAGGTGCTGGATAAGGTGGAGGTCGAGGGCCTGACCGCCATCGCCGCCAACTCCGACGAGGCCGCGCCGGGACCGTTCATCATCCAGGGCGACCACAGCTACGTGGAGATCAAGAGCTTCGTGGTAACGCCGTTGGTGCACTGAACAAGGGGAAGGCTTCTATGATCTTTCGAGTTACGATCCTGTCGCTGACCCTGGCCGGCGCCAGCCTGTGGGCGCAGCCCGGGCGCGGCCCCACGCTGCACTCTCCGGAAGTGTCTCCGGACGGCAAAGTCACCTTCCGCCTGCGTGCGCCCAACGCGAAGGAGGTTGCGGTCACCGGCATCGGCCAGCCGCTCGCGATGCAGAAGGACGAGCAGGGGGTCTGGTCCGCCACCACCGAGACGCTCAAGCCGGATCTCTACACGTACTCGTTTTCGGTGGATGGCGCCACCTTCAACGATCCCCAAGACCCACTGTTCAAGGCCTCATACGGCAGCGCCGGCCAGAGCATGGTGCGCGTGCCCGGCCCGGCCTTGTGGAATTCGGGCGAGGGCCCACATGGCGCGGTGACGCATTATCTGTATCGCTCGGCGGCGATCGGCGACGATCGCGATTACTACGTCTACACGCCGCCGAACTACGACAGCCGCCGCAAGGAACCGTACCCGGTCCTGTGTCTGCTGCACGGACTGGGCGACGATGCTTCCGCCTGGCTGAACGTCGGAGCCGCCAACATTATCCTGGACAATCTGATCAACCAGGGCAAGGCCAAGCCGATGATCATGGTCAACACGCTGGGATACGGGACACCCAACGGGCCGGGCGGTGCGATGGGGGCGGGGATGATCCCGGCGTTTGCGAAGGCGCTGGTGGATGAGGTGCTGCCGCAGGTGGAGAAGAATTATCACGCGGCCAAGGACCGCAATCATCGCGCCATCGCCGGTCTCTCGATGGGCGGGGCCGAGTCGATCTACACCGGCCTGACCTACCTGGACCGGTTCGCGTATATCGGCTCCTTCAGCGGCGCGTTTGTCATGTGGCCGCGCGCCAACCCCGCGCCGCCGCCCGAACCGGGCGGACCGGGCAGGGGCAGGGGAGGGCGCGGCACGCCGCGCATGGAAGACGCCGATTTCGCCAAGAACTTCCCCAACCTCACGGCCAAGACCAACTCGCAGCTTCGCCTGGTCTGGATCGCCTGCGGCCTGGACGATGGATTGAACACGGTCAACCGCCAGTTCAAAGCATGGCTGAAATCGAAGGACTTCCAGTTTACCGACGTGGAGGTGCCGGGCTACGCGCACGTGTGGCCGCTGTGGCGGCGGAATCTGGCGGAGTTGGCGCCGCTGTTGTTCTGAGTCCCGCGACTCTATGCTGTCGTCCAGATTTCAGCGAGGACCCGCTGCCAGTTCTCGCCGAGGATCAGACGGATTTGCTCGTCGCTGAATTTGCGGCGGATCAACCCGTCAGTCAGATCGTAGATTCGCTTGGGATGGTCCAGGTGCGCGACCGCTTCGCGATGATGGACGCGGTATTTCGGGTTCATCCCGGCGAGCATCCGCGCCAACTGGTCGGGCGGCATGAAGTCGTTGCTTTCGATCCCCATATCGCTGCCCACGCCCACATGCTCGACTCCGACTAATTTGGCGACGTGTTCGAAGTGATCGATCACATCGTCGACGGTGGTCGGTTCGTGCGCCTTGACCATCGAGCTGATGAAGTTGATGCCGATCACGCCGCCGGTCTTGGCCATGGCCTGGATGGCCTCGTCGGTGACGCAGCGGGGATAGCCCGGATAGAGAGCGCGGCAGTTGCCGTGAGAAATGATCACCGGCTTTTTCGATAACTCGAAGGCATCCAGCATGGTGCGATCCCCGGCGTGCCCGCAATCGACGGCCATGCCTGCGCGGTTCATGCGCTCGATGATGCGGACGCCGAATTCGCTGATGCCGTCGTCATGCAGTTCGAAGGCGCCGTTCCCGATCAAGGTTCGAAAGTTGTAAGTCAGTTGGCAAGATCGCTGCCCGAGGCCAAGGAAGGTGTCGACGTCGTCCGGGCTGCGGAGATGCGCGGAGTTCTGAAACCCAAACAGGATTCCGTAACGGCCGGAGGTTTTCGCGCGCTGGAAATCGCCGGCCGAGCTGATGCGCAGGAGCCAGTCCGGATAGGCGGCGATGAAGCTGTTCCAGTGGGCGAGCAGCTCGATGGCTGCCTCGTAGTTGTCGGCGGCGTCGCCGAAGCTGGCCGCGTTGACGCCGGAATCGCGGAACAGCTCGAAGTCGGCGCGCATGAACGCTCCCGGCTTGCCGAGCCATTGCCGCAGCTTGGGCTGCATGTCGCGGCGATAGAGAAACTGGTTCAGCATGTCGATGACCACCGATTCGCGCACCAGCCGCACCGCCCGTTCGGAATATTCCTGTGGCGATTGCGCGAAGAGAGTGTAGCGACGGCGGTTGAAAAAAGGCGCGGCGATGGCCGCTGCCGTGGCTTTCAGGGCGGTTCGGCGGGTGGTCTGAGATGGTGGCATAAGCAATTTTAGAATTTTTGCCGGCGGTGCGGTGGGGCATGCGTTGGCGGGGGCAGGGCGCGCGGGCAGGGTGGCGGGATGGCGGGATTTTCAGGAACGAAGCCGATTTGGGGGTTAGTGTTTTGAGATGAGGGGGTTAGGGGCGGTTCCGGGGAGCCGGAGCTGGAGCCGGACCTGGCTCCGGCTTGGGGGCCTCGGGCGGGATGGCGGGGCGGGGAAGCGGCGGGCTGAGCGCGGGAATCCTGGATCTCGCGGAGGTAGAGGGTACGGCGGTAGGCGCGGTGGTAGGTGCGGTGGAGGATGTCGCGGCGGCGCTCCAGGCGGGCGCGTAACGGGCGCCAGCTAGCCTGGGCACAGGCGGGACGCCGCCGCGCGGTGGGTCCACTAACGTTACAATCGGGTTCGTGCAAGCCCTGGCCATCCTGTTCGGAGCGTCCTTCACGGCGGCCGTTGCTACAGCCATGGGAACGCTGCTGTTGGGGCGCGATCCGCGCGACTTGCCGGCCCGGTTCGTCACCGGCGCCGCCCTCCTCAGCTTCGCGGTCTTCTGCCTCTGCGCGCTGCAGCTTGCTTACCCCGCCGTGTTCCTGAGCGTGGGAGTGGCCGCGCTGTGGGCCGCCGGACGCCCTCTCTGGTCGCGGCCCGAGCTGCCCAAAAGCCGCCTTCTGCTCGGCGCCTTCGCCCTCTACCTGATGCTCTATTTCTTCAACTCCATGGCGCCCGAGATCAGCTACGATGGCTCGCGCTACCACCTCGGGTTAGTGGCCCGCTACCTGCGCGCACACGGTTTCGAGCGCATCACCAACAACCTGTATGCCGGCCTTTCCCAGGGTGTGGAGATGTTGTACCTGTTCGCCTTCGCGTTCGGCCGGCACTCCGCGGCGTCCATGGTGCACCTGGTATTCCTGCTAGCGCTGGTGTGGGGCATGTGGGATTACGCCCGCCGCTCCGGCTTTGCGGTCGCTGGGGCGGCCGCCTGCTTGATGGTGTTCGCCAGTCCTCTGGTGGGCGTGGAGGCGTCCAGCGCCTACAACGATGTCGCGGTGGCGGCCAGCGCCTTCACCCTGTTCGCGCTGCTGGAGCGCTGGCGCGAGCAGCCCTCCCCGCGCCTGCTGCTCGCCGCGGGACTGCTGGCCGGTTTCGGCTATGCCGCCAAGTACACGGCTTGGCCGGGGTTGCTGTACGTCTGTGCGGTGCCCCTTTTTGCAGGCCGCGTCGGGATCCCGAACGGGCTTCGCTTCCGGCTCTGGTTCCGCCAGGCCTCCCTCGCCGCCGCCTCACCGCTGCGACCGCATGACCTACCCATGAGCCGGGGGCTCCGTCAGGCCTCCCTCGCCGCCGCCGCTGCCTCCCTCATGGTGCTCCCGTGGATGGCGAAGAACTACCTTTGGCTGCATAATCCTGTATCTCCATTTTTCAACCATTGGTTTCCAAATCAATACATAACAACCTCATTCGAAAAAGAATATCAACATCATATGGCTTGGTACTCGCTGACCAGCCGCTGGCAAATCCCCATGCAGGTCACCACTTACGGCTCGCTCTCCAGCCTGCTGGGCCCCGTTTTCCTCCTCTCGCCGCTCGCCCTCCTGGCTCTCGGCCGGCGCGAGGGCCGGCATTTACTTCTGGCGGGCGCGTTTTTCGCCACTACCTATTTTTCGAATATCAGCGCGCGCTTCCTTCTTCCTTGCTTGCCGTTCGCGGCGTTGGCGCTGGCCGTGGTGCTGAGCCGCGTTCCCGGATTGCCTCTAGCGGTAGTCTTGTTGCACGCGGCCCTCTCGTGGCCCGCGGTGATCCCGAAGTACAGCCACCCGGACGCCTGGCATCTGTTTAAAATCCCGTATCGCGAGGCGCTGCGCATCAAGCCGGAGGATGGCTTCCTCGAATCCAACCTGCCGCTCTATGGCGCTACCCGCATGGTGGAGCGCTTCGCCCGGCAGGGGTCCACCGTTTTTACCAATACGCCGATCCCCGAAGCTTACACCTCGCGCAACATCCTGGTGGGGTTCCAGTCGGCTGAGAACATCGTTAGCCGCGCCATCCTGTGGAGTGGATTTGTTCCCGAATACGCGCCCACCTGGAGGTGGCGATTCGCATTTGCCCGCCAGCCCCTAAGGGGCGTGCGCCTGGTCCAAACCGGCACAGGCCCCGATTCGTGGAGCATCCACGAGCTGCGCATCCTGGATGGCGACCGCGAACTGCCTCGAAATGCGAGTTGGAAGCTGGACGCCGAGCCGTATCCATGGGGTATCGGGAACGCCTTCGACAACCGCGCCGTGACCCTGTGGCTGTGCGGCGACACTCTGCACCCCGGGGAGTTCGTGAGCGTGGAATTCCCGCCACCGGCTTTTCCTCAGCCGGCTTTTCCTCAGGCAATGCTGGCCGATGCCGTGGTGATGGACACGGCTCCCAATCAGCCCGCCCTCAGGCTGAAACTGGAAGGCCTCGACCCGGCTGGCCGGTGGAAGGCGCTGTCGGCCGATCCGAAGGTCGAAAATGTCCCCGCGCCGCCGGACATGCGCCGCCAAGCCGCGCGCGAACTCAAGCGCCGCGGCATCGACTATCTGCTTCTCTTCGATGGGGAAACCGGCGCGGAAGACCTCCGGCGGAACGCGGCCCTCTGGGGCGTTTACCAAGTGGGCGAATTTCAAGGAGCCAGACTGTACGAACTGCCATGAAACGCTGCCTGGGGCCGTCAAGCCGCAGCCCCCGCAAGTGTAACGCCGGGGAGCCGGAGAAGCCCGCGCACACTGCACCGGTGCGGACATGGGCAGCCCGTTGGCTGGCCAAGTTGCCCGCAGGTCGCTCAGCGGCGGCCCCGCGCATGCGGTGCTCCGGGGTGGCCCATAAGCCGGACTTGCCCGGCATCCGTGCGGACGGAGCGTCGAGAGCCTGTCGCGGTCGCGAGTGCATGGTTTGTGGAAATGAGCGGCTGTCAGGAGGCCCCTGGCGGGGTGAGGGACAAACCGGGCGGGGGATATTTTGGCTGTTCAGGCGATGGGGCTTGAGACAACCTAGAAAGTTTACATAATATTCGTTATGTATACTAAAAGGTCCGGCTTCAGAGACCGGCTTCGGTCGTCAACGTTGCGCTTTACCAGGCCGAACTGGCGCGGCCGCATCGGCCCCACCACGCGCGCGCGCCATCATCGGAGGTCAGGCTAGCTAAAAAAACGGCCCGGTCTCCGCTGATCGAGACCGGGCCCATGGGAAGAAACTGATGCTTTCCTGATGAGGGAAACTTGTTTTAACGGTGGCCGTGCCCTCCGCCGCCGGAATGGCCGCCTCCCGAGGGACGCCCGCCGCCACCACCGCCGGAACTCCGTGGCGCACTATAGCTGGGTGCGCTCTGGCGTGGCGCACTATAGCTCGGCGTGCTGGACCGCTCCCGCGCTACTGGTGGAGCAATTCGCACCGACTGCGGCCCGCTCGGCGAATTCTGCCGCTGTGCGCCCCCCGCATAACCCGATGCCTGCGGACGCGAATTCTGCATGGATGGGCTGGCCCCTGCGCTGCCGCGATTCCCGGCGCCCCGGTTCTGCGCCGGAGCGTCTCCAAACCGCCGCCATCCGCCGGCCGCTCCACTGGAAGACCCACCGGGAGACGCCGCACTGCGCGACATGCCACTGGCGCCACCGGCAGCCGCCCCCGCAGCGCCTGTCCGTGCGGCCGACTCAAACCCGCGTTGCTGCTGCGCGAAAGGCATCCGTTGCGCCGCGCTGGGCTGCTGATGCGTAAAGAAGTGCGCATTGGTGGCGCCTCCGCCGCGCGGCACGTTGGCCGCGGCACGGTCCGAGAACCGCAGGTTGGCGCTGGTCGGCGCAATCGGCATCCGCCCCGTCACCATTCCCGCCGCTCCCACCTGCGCACCCGAATAATGCCCTACGCTGCCGAAGCGTCCACCCCGGAAATCCGCCGCGCTCACCGCCGAAATCCCGTTGGCCACTCGCGCGTTGCGGTACACGTTGGAGACGTACGCGTTGGTCAGGCCGAACGCCCCCGCCCGCCCGTAGAATCCGCTGCCCCACCACGGATGGAACATCTCAAAAGGCGCCAACGCAACCCAGCCGATATTGCCAAAACCGAATCCCACGCCAAACCCTATGCCGCCGCCAAATCCGAAGAAACCCACCAGCGCCGGAGACCAGTAGTGCCGCATCCCAAACACACCTGGATACCACGACCATCCGAATCCAGGCCGCATGTACCAGCGGCCGTAATGATACGGCGCCCATCCCCAGCTCTCACAGCCTACCCAAGTCCATCCATACCAGTCTTCCCAAACCCAGCGGCCGCACTGATACGGCGCCCAACCCGGCCCTACGTTCGGTGCCCAGACATTTCCGTAAGAAGGGTCGTAGCTCCAGGCGCCCGACTGGTCCATATCCTCGGCACCTGTCACCCCCTGCGGAACATATTGCGGGCTAATGGTTTGCAGCATGGCTTGATCGCGGCTGGCGTTCCAGCGGTCCCAATCGTCCATCGGTCCCGCCTGCACAATCTGGTATTCCGCATCCGCCGCCGCCCCCCGCGCCATCAGAGTTTGCCCGGTGGTGACCCATTCGTCGCCACGCGGCGTAAAGACTTCCACCTCACCCACACGCGCGGTTATCTGGGTCTCCCCGGCGTCATTCACGGTGATGCGATAAACTCCCTGTTTAGATGGTCTTATAGAAATATTAGGAGTATCCACTTCAACATTTGCGTTGCTCGGCCGCAGCACCCTGTAGCTGACCGTCCCGTGCGAGAACTCCATCTGATAATGCCCGTCCTCAAGCTGGGTCAGGTGCAACTGGGCGTTGGCGCCCAGCCGCAGCAGATTGGCCGCATCGAACTGGACCTCCGCCCGCGAATTCGGGCCGGTGGAAATGAAATCGTCGGCCATCAGCGGCGCGTTGATCACGCCCGCCACCCAGTCGCCGGAATCGCCCCGGCGCACCGAGACATCGCCGTCCATCAAACTGATGCGTGCCACACCGCGCTTCAGATCGTCGGCATCTTGCGCCCGCACCGGGTGGAACCATCCCGCCGCCAGCAACATCGCGCCTGCCGCCGCCAAGCGTTTGAAATCCGGCATCCGTGCCATCTGTAGATCTCCCGAACTACGCTCTCCCATTTAGCACGGCTGGGGCCAAATGCTATCTCTTTATTTTACAAACACTTGCTTAAATCTAGAGGTCTCACAGGTGGCCGAAAACCACCAATGGTGGCCGCGTTCCAGCACGGCCCTATTGAGACAGTGCCACCGTCGAACCGCGATAGAGAGTTCGCCCCGGAATCCCCACCACCCTCGTATCCACCACATAATATTCGGCCTGGCTCGGAAACCCTACGATCCGCCAGCGCCCCTCGCGGTAGCGCGCCTGGTAAAACTCCAGTACCGGGACCAGGTCCGCACTGGCCGCGATTCGAACCGTTTTGCCCTTCGATTTGTGCCGCAATACCGCGACCAGACCGCTCAGGTCTTCCGGTGTCCTCGCCATCCGGAGCGGCGGCGGGATGATGAGCCTCGCCAGCTCTCCCGCCCCGGCATGGCTGAACGGAAGCACCAGCAGCAGGAACGCGGTCACCGTAGCGGTCACCACCACCCGCTCCATCCAAAGTGTTTCACGTGAAACAAAACTTCGTGCCGCGAAGCCCAGGGCCACGGCGAGAGCCAGCGAGGGGATCAGGAAGCAGAAATTGGCCGCCACGCTCAACCCCAGGCAGAAGCCCACCAGGTTTAGGTTTGGCAACCCATCCGTCTGATTCCCTTTGAGATACGCAACCGCCCGCTCCATCGCGCAGACCCACAGCGCCAGCCCCAGCCCCACGGCCTCACCGGGCGTGCAATATTCCAACGCCAGATAAGCGGCCCCCGCCAGGGCGATCGCGAACCACCGTCCGCGGGCCAACCGCGCCACCGCCCAAAGATACAGTGCCAGGCCCGCAAGCCCCGCTACCCGCAGCGAGAAGGCCGATAACCGGAGCAGCCCTACGGCCCGCTTCATTAGGAGGGTATTCAGGACTCGATCGGCCGGGTCGAATCCGCCCAGCAAGTCCCGTAGAGGGGGCCGCACGAAGTGGCCGAAGGCGTAAGCCTCCCGGCCCGTGATCGGCAGCGCCGCAGCCAGGTAAATCCCGATGGCCAGCAGCGCCGCTATCACCACGCGCCGTAGCGGGCCAACTGTGACACCCCACAGGTTCGCAAATCCCCGGTCGCGAGCACCGCCGCCACCGGGCGCCGCAGGCCGCTCATCGGTGACACTCCACAGGTTCGCCTGCCCCCGGCCGCCAGCACTGCCGCCACCGGGCGCCGCAGGCCGCTCATCAGTGACACTCCACAGCTTCGCCTGCCCCCGGCCGCCAGAGCCGCCGCTGGGCGCTGAAGCTCGCTCATCCGTGACGACACCCCACAGGTTCGCCTGCCCCCGGCCGCCAGAGCAGCCGCTGGGCGCCGCAGGCCGCTCGCCTGTGACGCCCAACAGGTTCGCAAACCCCCGGCCGCCACCGCCGCCGCTGGGCGCGGCGGGCCGCTCATCCGTGACACCCCGCAGGTTCGCAAACCTCCGTCCGCAAGCACCGCCGCCACCGGGCGCTCCAAGCCGCTCATCAGTGACACCCCACGGGTTCGGGTGCCTATGGCCGCGTTCGCCGCGGCCACCGAGTTCCGCAGGCCGCTCAGTTGTGACACCCCGCAGGTTCGCAAACCCCCGGCCACGAGCGCTGCCGCCACCGGGCGCCGTCGGCCGCTCAGTCGATGCGGTAGAACCGGGTTCCATGAGCCTCCTGGATCTCTGTGACACCCCACAGGTTCGGGTTCTCCTTCAAGTCTCGCGCGGGCAGGTCGGAATCGTTCAGGAGAAGGTAGAAGATCCCGCGCGCTTTCAATTGACGCATCGCCTCTTGGCGAAGGTCGCGGGGCGGAATGGCGAAATCCTCCGCAGCGGCATCCGGGACGCTGCTCCACTGGTAGGGCCCGGTGTAGATCTCAAGTTGTGGATGAGCATCCGGCACGGACGCCATTTCCGCAGTGACCCGGCTGATGGCGAGCGGCTCCGGAAAATCCGCCTCCAGCCAGAAACCGCGCTCTAAGGATTGCCAGGTACACCAGCGGGTAACCGGACCATCGAAAGCCAAGGCCGCCTGCCAGGAGTTGGGAGAGGCGGAAAACCAGCTTGGCCGCACTTCCCCACCCTGATCCCATATGTGGACCGCTCCAATCTTCCAGTCGTCAGGGTGCGCCTGCCGGGACATCAGGCGTACGGCCAGCGCCGGCGGGCCGTTAACCTGCCAACGGCGCCGGATTATCGCTTCGCTAGCAACTGCTTGCGCAATAATATCTTGCAAAAGAATACCTAAAGCAGATTCATAACCTACTACGATAGTCCGATCCAGGTAGGCCTCCGGCCGCCCGGCGTAAGAAAAAATCTTCTCGCCCGGCTTCACTGAGCGCTCGAGGGCATCTTTGAGCGCATAATCCGGCAATCGCGACGCCAGAAACGCAGCCTCGGGTTGCCTTCGCAACGCGGCTTGAACCGGGATATCCCGGATGCGCCACGACCAAGGAGCGGCATAGGCCGCCAGCGTCCCCGGCCAGCAGGCCCAGAGTTGAAAAGCCGCCACCGCCGGCAGGGCGCCCCAGGAATTCTCCATCGCCATTCCCATCGCCAGGGCCAGGAACGGCAGCGCCGGAATCAGGAATCGCGCCCCGCTATTGAACCAGGCGGGAACGGCCCATACCGCCGCGGCCAGCAGCAGCCTCCGCCCATGCGGATTGCGCAGCGCCAGAAGCGCCAACGGCGCCAGCAGGAACACCGGCCCCAGAATTCCGCTGATCGACCCGCCGAAGACCGCCAGATCTACCGGCATTTGCCACCAGTGGTGGAAGCTCTCATAGTGGCTCAGATCGGCCAGGTAGCTCTGCTCGGGACCGGGATAATAATACGGATTGGGGAACAGGCGGTTGAGAAACGGCGCCACGGGATTCCCCAGCCACAGCCAGTTGCGGACGATCCATGGCCCCGCCGTCAGCGATGCCCCGGCCAACACCCACAGGCTGCGCCGGTTGCGCGGACTCCACCACAGCGCAAGCGGCAGCGCCAGCCCGCCGGTATACTTGATCCCATAACAGAATCCTACTAGCAAGCCAATTACCAGCAATAGTTTATAATCATATTCTTCAACCAATAGTTGAGCTAAGTACACAACTGCAAAACTCACCGTTGCAAGCGCCACATCGTTGTAGGCCGAGGCGCCGTCAATGCCCACCACCGGGCTGGCAAAAACCAGCAAACCGGCGCCCAACGCCGCGCGCGGGAATCCGAACCGCCGCCCGAAGTTGGCCATCAGCAGCGGCAAGGCCACCAGGAAGGCCGCATGCACCAGCGCCGCCGAAGAGTGGCCTCCCAGGCAGAAGGCCACCAGGAACAGCATCTCCATGCCCTGCGGAAACCAGGCATACAGGCTGTGGTAATCCCAGGCGAAGCCGTGCCGTTCCCACATTCGCAGCACGTTGCCCAAGTGGTAGCCGGCGCCGTCCGGACTGGCCTCCGGCGCCAGGGCGTTAAAGAAATAGATGATCGAGAACAGCCCAAGCCCCACATAAAATAGGGCTTGCCAACCAACCGAGCCCCATGGGCGTCCCAGCGGCCACCGCCGTGGGCCCTGCCGGGTGCCCTCAGGAGTGTCCTCGGGGCCAGAGGGCACCCCGGGCGGATCTTTCCACCAGAGCCACAGGGCACTCGCGATCACCGGTGCGCCGGCCGCCAGAAAAACGACCCCCCGCGCCTGACCGATGGCGCACAGCGCGCAGGTCGCCACGCTCAGGCAGGCAGACCCGGCCAGGAAGGCAAACAGCGCCGATTCCACCCGGTACAGCCGGATCCGCAACCCTCGCAGCACCAGCGCCCCAAGGGCCGTCGCAAGCCCGGCCGTGAAGCTCGCTCCGAACAGTATTTG
Source organism: Bryobacteraceae bacterium (assembly GCA_052144935.1). Classification (GTDB taxonomy): domain Bacteria; phylum Acidobacteriota; class Terriglobia; order Bryobacterales; family Bryobacteraceae; genus JOPF133. The sequence goes on along the minus strand of JBKQPR010000195.1, from coordinate 22,293 downwards.
GATTACCCGCGCCAAATTTGGATTACCCGCGCCAAGGCTTTGAAACTGGAGTATATCAGTGGCCAGGCGAGAGCCGGTCGGCCACAGGGCAGTTCACCCGCGCTGGCGGGCGGTTCACAAGTTCGGCCAACTCGGTCCGCCCGCGCCGGCCGGCTGGAAGTGGCGTATGCGGATAGCCCAACCCGAACCCCGCGGCACGGCGTTCGATGGCGGGCACGGCGCGACATCCTGCCGGATGGCAAGCCGCTGGCGGCTTCCCTGCTGGTCAAGCTATCGCTGGGATAGATCGCCCGTGGGCTTGGCACCGCTTGGTGTCTTCCGCTTTCCCGCTCCCAGAGATCCCCCCGCGGGACCCCGCCAGGCCAGGGGCCCGTCCGCGGAGGTTCAGAGACCAGCCAGATTTCCACCATCGACGGCGTTGAGTTGCTCATGCTCGGGGCCCGTCCGCGGAGGTTCAGAGACCAGCCGGATTTCCACCGCCGGGCTCCGAAAGTGGGAGGAGACCGGGGGCCTGTCCGCGGAGGTTCAGAGACCAGCCCGCAACCCGACTTTGAAGAGCCGTCCCAACTGTTCTATCATTTCGCTATGGCCGCATTCGCTCGCGCTGCTCCGCTTGTCTCCGGACGGGAGCCCGGCTGGATTTACAAGCCCTCCTGGGACCTGCCGCTCATCATTTTCAGCGCCGTTGTCCTGGTGCCCTTGCCGTTTATCATGGCTTGGCTGGCACAGCTCTCCGGCTGGTTGACCCAGCGCCAGGCCATCGACATGATCAATATCACAGTGGCCGCGCTGATCGGCGGGCCCCACCTGTTTTCCACCATCACCTATACCTTTCTGGACGGAAAATTCCGCTCCCGATACCCCTGGTATGCCTGGCTGGCGTTCCTGCTGCCGGTGGCGGTGATCTACCTCGGCATCTATCAGTACACCCTGCTGGTGACTTTCTTTTTCTCCTGGGCCTCGCTCCACGTGCTGCACCAGATCATCTACCTGACCGACTGTTACCGCCGCCGCAGCGCCTGGGCGGAAGAGAACTGGTCGCGCTACGTCGATTACGGCCTGATCCTCACCGGCCTCTACCCCATCGGCCTCTACAAGCTCTCGATGCGACAGTTCGCGGTTGGCGGCGTGCTGCTTCCCTACCCCGACTGGCTGCGCGCCCTCCCTTTGCCGCAGATGGCCGGGGTGGTATTCGGCGCGTTTCTGGCGGTGTGGCTGGTGAAGACCGTGCGCGAGTTCCGCGAGGGCCGCGGCAGCGTGCCCAAAACCCTGCTGATCGCCACCACTACGGTGGTTTCGTTCTGTCTGCCGCTAGGCTCGAACCTGGACGTGCTCTTTCAGGGCTACAACACCTGGCATTCCTTCCAGTACCTGTTTCTGCTGTGGTTGATCAACCGTCTGCGCCTCCAGCGCGGCGAAATTCAAAACGGCTTCGTCAAGCGCCTGGTGCGCCGGGACAACATGGCCGCCTACTACGCCTGCTTCCTGGCCGCTACCGGCGTGTTGGTGCTGCTGACCGTGTTGGTGCGCGCTCTAACGCCCCTGAAAGCCGCCGACCAGAGCTACTTTGTGGTGGTACTCTGCGTGTTGCTCATGCACTATTACTTCGACCACTTTTTGTTTACCCACCCACAGATGGTGGAGTAAGAGGGCCGTCGGGGCGTTGCGGGCGCGCTGTTACCGCCGAGCGAAGGTCGGAGGGGATCAGAGGGTTCCCCGAATACCGACCTTGGTCTACTGGCGGAGGGCCGATCTCTTCTGGCACACTCGGTCTGGCAGACGCGTTATGACGATCTGCGGCGAGCTCACCAAACGGCAGCTCTTATCGAGGACGCTCCAAACCGGGCTGACGTGCCTGAGTTTCGGCGGCGCCGGCGTTGGGCTTTTCCTTGCTCTGGTCCGGTCTGCGCTGGCCCACCATTTCACGCCCGGCAAAGGCACCCAAATCGCCGCCATGGCCTGCTTCCCCGTTATCGGCGCAGTCGCTTTCGCGCTCACCATCTGGAGCGACGGTGGAGGATCGTGGAATTCACCTGCGACGAAAGTCTGTTCCGGTTTCGGAAATTGCGGAGCCCCGAGCCCGAGATACGCACCCTTTCCGATGTCGTAAAGGTTCAAGCGGTGCGCAGGTCCAGCCCAGCTGGCTACCAGGTGGTCTTCCGTGATGGCGCGGAGGTCCTCCTGCCCCCTGGCCTGCCGAATGCCAAGCGCCTGGCGGATTGGTTGGAATCGCATCGCCAGGCTTCACCTGAAGGGCCGGGCCGCCTCTTCCGATAATGCCTTTTGCCGTAGCCGCCGCGTTATGCGGTGTATTGGCAGCCGGCGACCAGAATCAAACCACCGCGCGCGAGATCCTCGCGTTGGAGCGCCAGGCTTTGGACGGCTGGGGCGCCGGGAATCCCGATCCGCTCCTGGCGATTTCAGACCCAGAGATCACCTACTTCCACGCCGTCGTGGGCCAGCGGCTCGATGGCCTGCCGGCGGTAAAGGCGCTCTTTGAGGGTTACCGGGGCCGGCCTCTGTTCGACAGATACGAAATGGCCGATCCCAAGGTGCAATCGAGCGGCGACACCGCCATCCTCACGTATATCCTCGTCAGGCACGTCGGAACCGCGACAACGCGCTGGAACGCCACACAGGTGTACCAGCGCAAGAAGGAGGGCTGGCGGATCATTCACTCGCATTGGTCCGAGACCAGTTCTCCGGAACCGTAGACGCAAGCGGAATCCCGATCCAAGTCCCGGAGCGACGGCCTACCCGCCGCGCACAGCCACACCCCGCCGCGCCCGCCGATAAACAAAAGTGTTTCACGGCGAAGAAACTTTCTATAGAGCCACGCTGCATCTCCGGGCTTGTCGAGGCGATCTATCGAAGGAGGCGGGCTTGTGTCTCCGGGCAGCCCTCGCGGAGCCTTCGGTGAACGACACATCCAAGCCGGCGGCCTGGAAGGTGTTGCTGGCCTTCAGCATCATCTATCTGGTCTGGGGTTCTACTTTTCTCGCCATCCGCGTGGGCGTCCAGGAGGTTCCTCCCTTTCTTCTCGCCGGGATGCGTTTTGTGCTCGCCGGAACAATCCTGTATACGTGGATGCGTGTGTCTGGCACGGCCTCGCCCACCGGCCGGGAGTGGAAGGCAGCGTCGTTGGTGGCGGTGCTGATTTTTGTCCTCGATTACGGATTGCTTTTCTGGGCGGAGCGCCGCGTGCCATCGGGAATCGCCGCCGTCATGATGGCGACCATTCCCGTCTTCATGGCCCTCTTCGAGATTCTCCTTCTTGGGACCCAGCGGCTCACGGTGCGGCTGGCGGTTGCGCTGGCGGTCGGAATCTGTGGCGTGGCCGTGCTGGTCGGCCGCACGCTGAGTTTTGGAGAAGTTCCGGTCGACACCGCGGGCGCCATCGCGCTGGTGGTAGCGGCCATCAGTTGGTCGGCAAGCTCCGCGCTCACGCGCAAATTGCCGTTGCCCGCCTCGAAGCCCATGAGTTCAGCCGCGCAGATGCTCAGCGGAGGCGTCATGCTCACGCTCGTCTCGGGCGCCTTGGGAGAGTTCCACGGATTTCAGCTTCAGGCGGTTTCGCGCGGAGCGTGGATCGCGTTAGCCTACCTGATCGTCGCCGGGTCGATCGTGGCGTTCACGGCATACGTATGGCTGATCCACCACGAGTCTCCGACGAAGGTTGGAACGTACGCCTATGTCAACCCCGTCGTGGCCGTCGCGCTGGGGCATTTTCTCGGCGGCGAGGCCGTAGGTCCGCGAACCTTGCTGGGGACACTGCTGGTGCTCGTCAGCGTGATCGTCATCACCACCGCCAGGTCGAGAAAGCCCGCGACAGCTTAGCAGCCCGTGGCCCGTTGGCGGAATCCTACAGAGAGGCAGACTTTGGTTTCAGCCCGCGGCGCGCGCACTCATCGTCATAAGCTCTGTTCAAGCGCTCGATTCGATCATACAGGCCACCAAGGGCAACCTTCAGATTCATCGCGCCAAGCTGCTCATCGGTGAGGGCTTCCAGATGGGTTCTCCATCCGGCCTCGAATTCCGCGTTGAAAATATCGCGTTCCAGTACGCTGGTGGCTTCGAGGGCGCGACCGTACGGGACCATCACGCGCCACCGATGAGTCCACTCCCGGAAATCGCGTTTCTCCTGCGTCATCTCGTAAAGGTCCAAATAGCAGGGGATCGCGGCGGCCCTTAGGGCGTCGTAAGCGTTGACAGCCGCGTCCCCGGGATCCATCGGGGAACGGACCTCCTGCGCGTATACTTCACTGCCCTCTTCCAGCCAGGCCGGTTTGTCTCCGCCGGACGGTTCGACTTCAACCTCCGCTTGGTCCTCGGGCGGATCCGGCGGCTCAGGCAGGATCGGGCGCGCGGGCATTCGCCTGCCGGGCCGCGCCGGAGCCAGTTTTCGGCGGCCCACCTCGTCATCGAAGATCCTCCGCGCCATTTCGACCAGATCGGCACGGTCGACTGCCAGAAGCGCTTCATCCGAAAGCGAGGCATAGTGCTGGCGCAAAAATTTAGGGTCAAGTTGCATTTGTGCGACACGCGCGAGAAGAACAACCAGTTTACCGCCGGGTGACACCCCGTAGATCGAATGGGCTGGCGAAGGTCAGCCGGGTGCCTCGGGGATCCACCTTCTCACCTCGCGGCAGCGTGTACGGAGCCCACGCTATACGCGCTCGCCTCTTGCGTCGCAACAGGCCTCACCCGGATTTTCACCTCAACGCGTGACCCGAGGCGGTTGAGAATTGACATAAGACGGTCCACGGTGAACCGGCCGAGGTCCGCGTTACGGATGCGAGAGAAGTCGGCCGCCGCAATGCCAGTGCGGCCGTGGGCGGCGCGTACGGTCAGGCGTCCCCGGTCGAGCGCCTTGATGATTTCGGCGGCGAGGATCGCCTTGAATTGCTCCGCGTCCGCGTTCTTGTGCCCGAGGTCGCGGAACACGTTGCCGCTCCCGCGCACCACGTCCAGTTTTTCTTTCATCGCAACATCAGAATTCCGTCGCCGGTTTCTTCGAGGGTGAGTTCCATGCCCGGTCCCCGGGCCCGGAAAACGCGGATGCTCTTGGGCAGGACGATCTGGCCCTTGGTCGAAAGCCGGGGGGGGCCTTGGTAAGCTCCACACCCCTCACACCGACGGCAGCGTGTACGGCGCCCGATACTTCTTGGTCATCATGGCCTGCGCTTCGGCATCGCCCGGGAAGGTCTGGGCCTGGGCGTCCCACTTCACCTTCCGGCCCAGGCGATAGGCGATCACACCGGCGTGGCAGGCGGAGATCGAGCGGTAGCCGGTTTCCACATCCGCCACCGGCCGCTGCCGCGAGCGCGCGCAATCCAGGAAATTCTGGATGTGGGCCTCCTGGCAGGCCGGGTCGATATGGAGGCCGGTTTCCTGCATCGCCTGGCACTTCGGCTGCGGTGTCACCTTGGCATTGTGGTCGAAGCCGGCTGGCCAGGCCACGTTGCCGCCCTTCAGCCAGGCCTCCACGCGATCGTAATCGTTGGGGAAGCGCGGCGCGTTCTCGGGCACGATTTCCCAGCTCGAGCGGTCCACAATCAGCGTGCCGTTCGTGCCGTAGAAGGCGATGCCGTTGGGACGGCCTTCCAGGCGGCGCGAGTTGCCCATGCGTACGCTGTAACGCACCACGAATCCGGGATATTCGAAGAGCGTCATGAGGGTGTCGGGCGTCTGGCAGTTGTCTTTCAGGCAGAAGCGGCCGCCGGCGGCGGTGGCGGAAAGCGGCCCATCCACCTGCATGGCCCATTGAATGATGTCCATGTGGTGGGCGCCCCAATCGGTCATCATGCCGCCGGAATAATCCCAGAACCAGCGATAGTGCCAGATGTAGCGGCTGCGGTTGTACGGCACTTTGGGCGCTGGACCCAGGTACATGTCCCAATCCAGGCCGTGCGGCGGATCGCTGTCTGGCGGGTTGCCGGCGCCTTCGGGCGCGTCGTTCTCCTCGTTCCAGCACTCGATCGCGCTGATCTTGCCGATGGTGCCCTTTTGGATCAGGTCCACAATCTTCTGAAAGTGGATCGCGGAGCGCTGCTGGCTGCCGGTCTGAAACACGCGGTTGTATTTGCGCGCAGCCGCTACCATCTGCTGCCCCTCGTGCAGGGTGTGGCTGAGCGGCTTTTCGCAGAAAACGTCCTTCCCGGCCTGGCACGCCATGATGGCGATGGGCGCGTGCCAGTGGTCGGGCGTGGAGACGAAAACGGCGTCGATGTCCTTGCGGTCCAGAATGCGGCGGAAATCCTGGTAACCGGTGAATGCCTTGCCGGAAAGCGTGACATACTTATCTACCAGCGGCTGGTAGACGTCCGCCACGGCCATCACCTTGGCGCCTTGGGTGCGCTGGCAGATCTCCAGTTCGTAAGCCCCGCGCGTGCCCAGGCCGATTTGGCCGATGCGCACCTCGTCCGAGGCGCCCAACGCGCGCGAGAGGAACGGCCCGGTGGCCGCCGCGGCGGTCAGCCCATTTTTCAGAAATTCCCTTCGTTCCATGACCAACTCCTATCAGCCCGCGGCGGAAGTCCTGACAGGCTGAAGGCCTGTCCCACCAGCTTGTCTTGGTGGGACAGGCGCTTTCGCCTGTCTTCCCGGTGTGCGGACTTCTGTCATAGGCTCCTAATCTAAAGGCTTGATGTAGATGTTACGGTACGCCACCGGCCCGTGGTCGCCCTGCAGCATGATCGGATTGGTGGCCGCCGGCTGGATGTTCAGGTGGCTAAGAGTAGGGCCGGGCAGCGTGAAGTTCTCCTGTACCGCGACACCGTTGAGCAGCACGCGCAGAATTTTCGGTTTGGCCATCATCTTCGCCGCGCTGTCGTATTGCGGCGCTTGAAACCAGATGCGCAGCGACTGCCAAACGCCCGGAGGAAGGGCCGCGTTGCGCGCCGGTGGCGAGCCTCCCCCGCCCTCGGGCTGTTCATAGATGCCGCCCGAATCGCCCACCTGCAGCGGGCCGTCATAACCGAAGCTGTCGAAGATCTGGACTTCATAGAGGCCATGCAGGAACACACCCGAATTCGATCCCTTGGCCAGCAGAAACTCCAGGTATAGTTCGAAGCTGCCGAACTTCTCGTCGGTCACCAGGTTGACGGTCTTCCCTTCCCTGCCGTTGACGATGCGGTCGCCGGGGCCGGCCTTGGCGGTGAGATGGATGGGCGAAAAAACGCGCCTCCAGGTGACGCCGGGCGCGGTGAACCACTCGTGCGCCACGTTGCCATCGGCGTGCCATCCCGCGAGGTCGCGGCCATTCAGCAACGGGCGCCAGCCGGCTTCGGTGAGAAACGGCGGGTCGCCATACTTCTCGTCGTGGTAGAGGTCCGGCAGGCTCTGCGCAACCGCGGCCCACGGCGAGCCGGGCGCGCTTTCGATGCGCTGCAGCTCCTCGGCGGTGATCTTGAGGAAGCTGCCGTGCTTCGCGTGCTCGGGCAAGGTCATCTGGTCCGTAACGGGCGTCCAGTGCTTCAGGTCGGAGGAGCGCACGGCTTCATAGCGCCGCGGGTCGCGGTAGTGATCGTAGTAGACGATCGTATTGCCGCCCACTTCGACCGCGCTCGGCCCCTCGGACCAGGACTCCGTGATCGCTTCGCTGATGTTCCGCCAGGGACCTTCGAGCGCAGCGCCTTCGGCTATACGGACGTACTTGTGCAGCGGCTCCAGGCGTTCGTCCTTGAACACCAGATAATACTTGCCGCCTGCCGCGAGGATGGTGGCGTCGATCGCCATGTAGCCGGGGTCGAAAAAGATTTCCGGTTTGCTGAAGGTTTTGAAATCGGGGGTGATGAGGGTGCTGTATATGCGGTTGCCCTCCTGCCGGCCTTCCACGGTGCTCGACCAGACGATCAGCCACTTCGATTTGGCGGCGTCCCAGTAGATCTCCGGCGCCCAGGTGTTCCCTGCCCCAGGCGTACCGGCCATCAACGGAATCTCGCGCTGCTCGGACCAGTGGACCAGGTCGGGCGAATGCGCGTAGCCGATGGATTGGCCGCGCCAGCCCCAGGTCCAGACCATGTGGAACTCGCGATCGGGGCCGCGCGTGATGAAGGCATCGCGCATGAGCTCGCCGGGATGCTCGACGGGGTACCAGGGCTTCCCGGAGTTGGCGGGCGTCCAGTGGTAACCGTCCGTGCTGGTGGCGAAGAAGACGCCCATGTTGGCCGGCTCTTTGAAATACACGAACAGCAGGGGATCGGCAGCGGCCGCGGTCGCGGACAGCAGAGCCAGCGCGAACAGGGCGGCCGGCAACGCCGAACGCCGAGACGAATCTCGGCGCGGCAAACACGAGTGTTTGCGCCACAAAATGTGGATCGGGGTCTCAGCCCAATGACGCTGCACAACTTGTATTACAAGAGCCTCAACCTTTCCCGCGCCAAGCCTTGAAGCTTCTGTAATACAAATGGGGTCCGTATCGCTCATCGCGCCAACGCCCCCTCGGGATTGGCGTCCACCAGGTCCTTGCCTTTCCACAGCGATTCGGCGATGACGCGGCCCGCCCGGTCGAAAATCTTCCACGTCCAGGCGCCATCGCGCTGGTAACTGCGTTCCCATTGCTTGCGGCCGTCTGCGTCCCAAAAGGTTTCGACACCGGTCTTGCGGCCGTGCTCGTAAGTGACCTCCCATTGTTTACGGCGGTCCGGAAAGTAGAACGTCTGCGTGCCCTCCAGACGAAATTGGCCGCGCGCCTCCACATTCTCCGCGGCGCCCCGCAGTACCCAGGTTTCGTTCAGTTCGATGTGTACCGGCGGCTCGTTCTTCGACGTCACGATGTGGATGACGCCGTTGGGAGCCTCGGTCGCCGTGGTGTAGCCCACCGTAACGATATTGGGAAGCTGGCGCGTGGTCCAGGTAGCGCCGTCGTCGTCGCTCAGCGCCACCAGCGCGCCGGCGCCGTTGCTGCCGAGCTTTTTCTTATCGAAGAGATCGGCCACCAAGAACAGCCGTTCGGAGGCCAGGCGGAGGATGCTGGGGCGTTGGCCGCTGCCCAGCGGGCGAAAGGCGGTCTTGGATTTCTCGTAGGTCTTGCCGCCATCGCGGCTGATTACCTTGGGCATGAAGCCGTCGATTACGGAGTTCTTGCCGCCGTAGCCGATCAACGAGCCGTCCTTGCCCAGGACCAGCGTGGTATGGCGTCCGGCCGTGCGCCCGCCGGTGTCGTACCAGGTTTTGCCATTGTCCTTGGAGGCGAACAGAACGGATGTGCTGCCGGCCGCATCCACGGGCAGATAGATCGTGCCGTCCTGGGAGCGCACCACGCTGTTGATGGGCTGCGGCGTGAATTTGCCGACCACGCCTTCCAGCTTGGGAAATTCGATGGCGCTCCAGGTAGCGCCGTTATCGGCTGAAGTCATGAATTGAAACGGAGGGCCGCCCGCGAGGCGCGGCGAGCCGAAGAAGAACCACATTTTGCCGCCATCGTTCCAGAAGACCGGCGCGGCGTCGGCGGCGTCCGGAAAATCGGGCCACGGCTCGGGCATGTCCCAATCTTCGGCGCCGTAGCGCAGCCGCATGGTCATGATGGTCTGGTCGGGGTCGTCCTCATACTTGGGCGTATTGTAATAGGCCGCGATGAGGTCGCCGTTGTTGCACACCTGCACGGCGGAGTTGTGATACTCCACCCCCAATCCAGGAACGAAGCCAATTTTCCAGCCGACGGTGCGCATATCGTGGCCGCCAAGGTTGGGAAACAGCGGGCGGGTGTGATAGTAGGGCTTGGACGGGTCGGGGCCGATTCTGAGATCCGGCGAATCCTGTTTCACCGCCAGTTGGAAAAACGGTTTCTGGTACGCCAATGGCGCGGTGGCCGGCATTTCGGCCTGCACGATGCGGAATCCGATCGGGCTGCCGGGCGAAGAGAAACCCGGCGCCACTCCGGCGCGGTTGGCCGAGCGGGCGTAGTAAGGCAGCTCCGCCGGCAAGTGCTTGCCGCCATCGGTCTTGGATTCCTTGTAGTCGAGGCCCCCACCGCGCACCACTTTGGCGATGCCGCCGGCCGGGCCCACGGGATCGGTCTGCGGATCGCGCGGGTACAGGCCATGCCAGTCGAGCACCCACTCCGCCACGCCCGTGTGCATATTCTTCAGTCCCCACCGGTTGGCGGTTTCGGGCGCGGGAGGCGCGGCTCCCGAGGAGAACGGCGTATGGGTTCCCGCACGCGCGGCGAATTCCCATTCGGCTTCGGTGGGCAGACGGTAGGGTTTGCGTTCCTTCTCGCTGAGCCATTTGCAGAACGCCACGGCATCGTTCCAACTGACGCCGTTGGTGTAGGGGGCATAGTAAGGATTGCCGGTGTAGCCGGGGCGGAATTCGCGGAACTGCCCGGCGGTCACTTCGGTGACGCTCATCCAAAACGCGTGCGCGATGGTGACCTTGTGGACGGGCGACTCGTCGTAATCGCCATCCGCGCTGGTGCGGTCGTAGATCACACCGTTGGCGCCCGCGATGAGACTCTTCGGGAGCGGCGTGGAGTCCACTCCCATCTCGAAGGACCCCGGCGCGATGCGGACCATGGCGATGCCGATCGAGTTCGGGTTGCCGGGCGGCGCCGACGCGATCATGAGCGCCGCAATCAGTACCGAAACGACGACAGCAGTCTTCATGGAATGCCGGTTCCCTGCTATTTGCACTTTAAACCGCTTGACCTCAGGCTAGCACGCGATTATGCTCATATGGAATAGAATTCAGGAGTCGCATAATTATTCATAGGTCGAGAGGAGCGTTCCCTGGAAAGAACGCCCGAGGAGGTCAACGTGAGACGCTATTTGAATTTGATTCTGCTGCTCGCCGCAGCAGGCCTGATGTTCGCACAGGAATTCCGCGGTACTCTGACCGGCAGAGTTACCGACCCCAGCGGGTCCGGCGTGCCCAACGCCAAAATCGTGGTCACCCAAACGGAAACCAATGCGCATTCCGAGACGGTCTCCGGTCCGGACGGCAATTACACCGTGCCGTTCCTGGCGCCCGGTGTTTACGAGATCGCCGTCGAAGCCAAAGGGTTCTCCAAGTTCGTGCAGACCGGGGTCAGGGTCTCGGCCGTCGAACAGGTAACCGTCAACCCCGGCCTAAAAATCGGGTCCACCGCGCAGTCGATGGAAGTTCACGCCGATGCTCCGCCGCTCGAAACCGCCACGGCATCGCAGGGCCAGGTGATCACCACCCAGCAGGCCGAGGACCTTCCCGTGAACGGGCGTAGCCCCATCGCCCTGGCGCGGACCGCCTTCGGCGTCATTCCCAAGGAGAAACACGCCCTCACCGAGGTTCGGCCTTTCGATAACTCCGGCGCCGGCGACTTTTCCCTGGGAGGAGCGAATTCCAACTCTAACGAGTACCTGCTGAATGGCGTGCCCAACATGGTGAATGGCAGCCGCACGGTGGCGTACAGCCCGTTGCTGGACGCGGTGGACGAGGTCCGCGTGGACGAATTTCAAACCGACGCCGCTTACGGCGACACGCTGGGCGGCACGGTCAATATCACCACCAAGAGCGGAACCAATCGCTTTCACGGCGCTTTGCTGGCCTTCAACGAGACTTCAGCACTCGCCGCCAATCCCTTCTTTCTGAATGCCGCCGGCACGAAGCAGGCGGTCACGCGGCAAAACGACTACGGCGGGACTATCGGCGGTCCGGTGCGCATACCGAAAGTCTTTAATGGGAAAGACAAACTCTTCTTCTTTTTCGCCTACGAAGGCTTCAGGGACTCCACGCCCGCCAGTTCGACCAGCGCCGTCCCCACTTCCGCGGAGCGGGGAGGCGACTTCTCGGCTCTGCTGGCGGCCGGGGCGAGCTATCAGCTTTATGATCCGACTTCGGCGGTCCTCTCGGCCGGCAAGATCACCAGAACCCCGTTCCCCAACAATGTGGTTCCCTCTTCCGAGCTGAATCCGATCGCCCTCAAGTATATGCAGTATTTCCCGCTGCCCAACCAGCCGGGGAAGAGCGATGGAGAGAATAACTACGTCGTCAACGACCCTACCACCGATAAGTACGTTTCCTACATGGGACGAACCGATCTGAACCTCACCGATAAGGACAAGCTGTTCTTCGATTACCACACCAGCTATTACACCAATGGGTCGGCGGATATCTTCCAAAACCTGGCCACCGGACAATACAGCAACCTGAACCTGTTAGGCACCGTGCTGGACAACGTGCACATTTTCTCGCCTACTCTGGTGCTGGACTCCCGGCTGGGGTTCAGCCGCAGTTACACCAGCAGCTCGATCAAGAGCGACGGCTTCGATCCGACTTCGTTAGGTTTTCCTTCTTACATGCTCGCGAACTCGACCCTGCCGGCCATGCCCCGCATCGCCTTCTCGGACGCATACTCCGGGTTGAGCACCAGCCCCGGCTCGATTTCGATCTTCGACACGCTGCAACTGTTTAACACCGTAACCAAGATCGCCGGCCCGCACACCCTCCGGTTCGGAGCGGATCTGCGCCGCGAACGGTACAGCAACCTCAATCCCGGCTACGCGGCGGGCACGTTTACTTTCGGCACCACCTGGGTTACCGGATCCAGCACTGCCTCGGCCCCGCCGTTCGGCGGCTCCATGGCGTCGTTTCTGCTGGGCCTTCCCACCAGCGGTGAGTTCGACGTGAACGAACCCAACACCAGCTCCAACTACTATTTCGCCTTTTTCGTCCAGGACGATTGGAAGATCGCGCACGATCTCACCTTGAACCTGGGCCTGCGGGCGGAACATGAAACGCCCGTCGTCGAGAGCAACAACCGCGAGACCATCGGGTTCAACCCTTCGATTGCCAATCAAGTGACTCAGGCGGCCCAAACCGCCTATGCGGCCAACCCGATATCCCAATTGCCGGTTGCCGCGTTTCTCCCAACCGGCGGGTTACAGTTTGCGACTTCCGGCAATCGAAGCGGTTACACCACGCCCGCGATCTTTCTGGCTCCCCGAGCCGGAATAAGCTGGGCCCCCTCCGCTTTGCACAATAACACCGTGATCCGGGCCGGCTTTGGCATGTTCAACAATCCCTATGGCGCCTACACCACGGGACCGTTCACCGGCTATACGGAATCCAACCTGCTGGTGCCGACCAATAACAGCTATCTGACGCCGTATGCTACTTTATCTAACCCCTTCCCGGGGGCGAGCATTCTGCAACCGACGGGCGCCTCCCTCGGAGTGAATACTTACCTGGGAAACAGCGTCAGCTATTACTATCCGCACTTTAGGGACCCTTACAGCATCCGCTGGAGCTTTGACATTCAGCATACGTTCGCCAAAGACTGGTTGGTGGACGTCGGCTACATCGGCAACCACCAGGTGGATCTTACCAACACCAACGCGGTGAGCTCCGCTCCGCTGATTCCATTCTTGAGCCGGAACCTGTGGAAGGACAATGCCGTTACCTCCGAGCTGAGCGCGGTGGTTCCTAACCCGTTGGCCGGCTTGCTGCCGGGGTCGAGCCTCAACGGAAGCACGATCGGTGTGGCGACTCTTCTGAATGCCTACCCCGAGTTTACCGGCGTTTCGGAAAGCGACGATCCCAATGGCATCGCATGGTTCCATATGCTGGCGATCCGGGTGACCAAACGGTTCTCTCACGGCCTGCAGGTGAACATCAACTATGAGCATTCCCGGCTGCTCGAAGACAGCGGCCCGTTGAATGCCGGCGATTCCAAGCTCTGGTACGGCGTCCCCAGCGCGGATTTCCCCGACCACTTTGTGCTTTCCGGAAGCTACAATCTCCCCTTTGGAAAGGGCGCGCATTTCCTGCCTGGCGCAAACGGGGTTGTGAATGCCTTCGTCGGCGGATGGGTGCTCAACTCCATCTATGTCTGGGAGTCCGGCGCCGCTCTAAGTTGGGGCAACGTGATTTACTTTGGCGGCAACCTGGACTATCAGCCCAGAAACCTCACGGGGGCCTTTAACACCAGCGCGTTCGACACCGTCTCCGCCGATCAGCCGAACGCTTACAATTACCGCCAGTTTCCGACCAGCTTCAACAATCTGCGCTCCGACGCCACCAACAACGCCGACCTTTCCATGTTGAAGAATTTCATGATCCGGGAAGGGGTGAAGCTGCAGTATCGTTTCGAGGCCTTCAACTCCCTGAACCGGCCGCAGTTTGCGGCGGCGAGTCTGTCCCCGACCTCGAAAGCCTTCGCCACGATTACGAGCCAGGCGAATTCCTCGCGGGTCATCCAGATGGGATTGCGCTTGACGTTCTGAGTGTGGGGCGGCTGTGGGCTCACCGCGGAGGGCGCCGAAACGCGGAGAAAGGCTTCTGCGGTGAGCCAGCCTTACTCGAACAACCAATCCAGGTCCGGCCGTTGCTTGGCATCCGCCTGGGAGAAGAACACCATGCGGGGTTCCGGCTGGACCTCTTTCTCGATGAAGCCGAGCACCACATATGCGCCGCGGCCGAAGTCCAGGTGGTTGCGGCCCTTGGGCAGCGCGTGAGACCACACCGTGAAACCGGGATGTCCGTCCACTACGATTCCGTTGCGCAACACCGGCTCCCACTCGTCGGTCGGCGGCACGGCCGCAACGCCCTTTTTCTCGCTGCGGAAGAATCCCACCAACACCTGCGCGGGTTCCGGCAGATCGAATTCGAGCCGCACTCCGTCTTTGGCCGCCTGGGCCTGCGGGATGCGAATCCCCGTCAGCCCGAGAAGCTCGGGCGCCACCTGTTCCATCACCAGCGGGCTGTCCGTGTAGAGCGCGGCGCCTTGTTTCACGTGAAACAACTCGCCGGGCATGCCCGTCTTCGCCGCTTGTTCGCCTGCCAGCGTGGCCACCACCGCCGGATACACCGGCCGAGCGAGCGCCGAAGTAAGCGGCGCCGAGGTTTCCAGCAGCTTCAGATTGCGCTGGAAGTTGGCCAACTCCCGCTCATAGGCCGGCAGGCAGTCCCGCCAATGGGTGTAGCGTCCCGGCGCTCCCAGAAACGGAATGCGCCGCGACGAGCTGTGCACGCTGCACGCCTCGCGATAGGTCTTATCGGTGATCTCGACCAGCTTGCGGTAATGCTGCAGGCTCTCGGTGAGGAACGTCAGGGCGCGCTTCAGATCGCTCAGATCGTGGGAATAGCCGTAGCGCAGGACCAGCGCCGCGGCGTTGGTCTTGGCGTTGTAATACCGGTATTGCGCCTCGATGGCGTGCATGTCGTTGAGGAAGCGCTCCAGCTCGTCGCGGTTCCTGGTGGCCAGCGGGCGCGCCGCCTCGGCGGCCGCCACCGCGCGGATGGCCGACTGCATCACCTCCGCGGCCACCCCGATGGGCGTCTCGCCTTCGTGCGGCTGGCGCTCCCACTCCTTGCGCACATAATCGGCCAGCCGTTCGCCGGGAGGTGCGTCCCCCTCCCATAAGAGCGTGAGTGCGTTGTAGCGATCGGGGTCGATCAGTTGCGTCATGAGCATTCCCAGCGTGAAAGACTGCCGGTTGCCCTCGGTGATCCCGATGCGCGGCAGCAGGCGCGGCGCGCACACACCGGAGAGTTCGTAGGCATCCAGAATGTGCGCGGCCGCCTCGCGCGAGCCGTAATGTTCGGCGATGCGGCCGATCCAATACTGGCGCTCCTCGGCCGGGTCGCGGTTGGGATTCCAGGAATAGCGGGCCCACGCCTCGAACCAGATCCAGTCGCGCTCGAACTGCAGCTCCGGCGGATTATCGGCACTGTTGGGCCAATCCCAATAGCGCAGCGGATAGACGTGCACGCCGCGAATCCCAATCCGCTGGCACGATTGGAGCGTCTTCTGAATGAACGAGGGCGCGCCCCAACGGAACGGCTCCAGGTTGGAAAGCAAATGGATATTGGCGATGTGCGCCGAGCCCAGCTTCACCAACGATTCGTGCATCCGCAGCACCTCTCCACGCACGTCGGTCCAGGTGAGCGATTCGCCGTTCCATTTGTGCATGGTGTAGATGTTCTTGTAGAGCGGCAACGCCTGTTCCATGGCTTCTTCGATGCGCGTGGCGTGGGCGCGCACCACGATGGGCGGCTCTTTGGCGAGTCCCGCCTGGCGCATCCCGTCTTGGACGCCCGGGATGATGGTTTTGGTGAGCCACTCCGGCCCGTATTGCGGGTTGAGCGCTTCGCCCAGCGTCATCATCAGGCCGACGTTCGGATAGGTCTTGATGAACTCGCTGATGCAGTAGCGTGTGTACTGGCTGGTGAATTCGCTGGGCGTCGAGTGCTGGAACGGAAGGCCGCGCACCTTGGCCAGGGCATGCGAAATGTGGATGTTGTAGAAGGCCTGGATCACCCAGATGCCGCGCCGGTCGGCCTCCGCCGTCAGCCAGCGGAACATCTCCTGGTTCCTGGCCAACTGCTCGCCGGAAAGCTCCTGCGCGTCGGGGTATCGCGGCAGTCTCAGCAGCGAAGTGAAGGGGTGCCCGTTCCACAGGTACAGCGTGTTCATGCGGTTTTCCAGCAGAAAATCCAGGTACCGCGTCCACAGCGGCTTGTCGTAGAAGAAGCCGAAGTCTTCCGGGGTGTAGCGGTAGTCGTACGTCGCGCCATCGTAAGTTACGGCGGTCTTTTGCATGCCGATGCAGGGGCCCCGCAGCAGGAATTTCGGCTGGTCGGAGAAATCCACGGAGTCCGGCAGCTTGCCCGCCAAACGCACGCGCCGAGCCAGCTCCAGGCTGCCGTAGAGGACGCCGGAAGGGTCGCTGCTTGTCACCAGCCAGGTGTCGCCGCGACGTTGCAGGTGGAAGGCTTCGGCCGCTCCGGCCGGGAAATCGGACGCGCGGACGGTGGTAAACACGCGGGCCGGGATTTGATTCACGGTCGCCAGTGCCTGCCGCAATTGCTCGGCGCCGAATTGTTCGCGCGGGGTGGGGTGGTCTTCGGTGACCACGGGGACGGATGCGATGGCTGGGGTGGCTAGCAGACAATACAGAAGGAGACGCATTTCGATACTATTATGAGGCCGGTGTGCCCGTGAAATTGCTGGTTGCATTGTTATTCAGCTTATCGCTCGCCGCTGCCGGCCAGGTGGAACGCTGGGGCGTCTTCGAACTGGCCCTGCGGGGCCCCGCCGCGGGCAATCCCTTCCTCGACGTGCGGCTGGGCGCGCAGTTCCGCTATCGCAATCGCGTGGTAGAGGCCGACGGCTTCTACGATGGCGCCGGCGTCTACAAGATCCGCTTCATGCCCGACGAGCTCGGCGAATGGACCTACACCACCGCCAGCAACGCTCCCGCGCTCGATGGCAAGGCCGGCGGCTTCACCGTAGTGGCGCCCTCCGCCACCAATCACGGACCGGTCCACGTCCGCTACACCACCCACTTCGCCTACGACGACGGCACTCCTTACGTGCCCATCGGCACCACCTGCTACGCCTGGACCCACCAGGGCGATCGCCTGGAAGAGCAGACGCTCCAGACCCTGCGCACCGCTCCCTTCAACAAGATGCGCATGTGCATCTTCCCCAAGAGTTACGCATACAACACCAACGAGCCGGTCTATTATCCGTTCGAGCGCGACGGCGCCGGCAAGAACGATTTCACGCGCTTCAACCCGCAATTCTTCCAACACCTGGAACAGCGCATCCGCGATCTCGGCGCGCTCGGCATCGAAGCCGACCTGATTCTGTTTCATCCCTATGATCGCTGGGGCTATGCCTCCATGCCCGCCGAGGTCAACGACCGCTATCTGCGATACACGGTGGCGCGTCTGGCCGCCTATCGCAACGTCTGGTGGTCGCTGGCCAATGAGTGGGACCTGGTCAAGACCAAGACGGTGGCCGATTGGGACCGGTTTTTCCGCATCGTCGAGGAGAGCGATCCCTACCAGCACCTTCGCTCCATTCACCACAGCGTGGTGATGTACGACCACTCCAAGCCTTGGGTGACGCACGTCAGCATCCAGGGCTCCGACCTGGAAAGAGCCCGCGACTATGTGACGCAATATCGCAAGCCCGTGATCTACGATGAATGTAAGTATGAGGGCAATATTCCCAAGCGCTGGGGCAATATATCGGCCCAGGAGTTAGTGCGGCGGTTCTGGGTGGGCACGGTTTCCGGCGCTTATGTGGGGCACGGCGAGACCTATCTCGACCCCAACGATATTCTGTGGTGGTCCAAAGGCGGCGTGCTGAAAGGCGATAGCCCCAAACGTATCGCGTTCCTGCGTAAGATTCTGGAAGCCGCGCCGGCGGAGGGATTAAACAACTTGTCCACTTACTATCTGGGTGCAGGGCAAGAAGGCCGCTACTATCTTTTCTATTTCGATGTGAACCAGCCGGCGGAGTACGAGTTCGATCTTGCCAAAGGCGCGCAATATCGGGCCGATCTGATCGACCCGTGGGAGATGACGATCACTCCTGTTCCTGGGAGTTTCTCCGGCAAGTTCGTGATGAAGCTGCCGGGGAAGCCTTTCCTGGCCGTCCGATTTCAGAAGGTGGATTGATGAGGCGTAGCCAGGAAAAGCGAGCAGGGCAAGCTAAAGCATGCCCCACCACAGGTGGATTGATGGGGATGCGGAACAAACCAAGCGCTTGTGGTGCAGGCTCTCAGCCGGGGTACCCTTTGGGTCCGCCGAGACTCGTCTCGGCACATGTCGGGCGCGCGAAGAAGAGGGTCGAGACGAATCTCGACCCAGCAGGCACGAGTGCCTGCGCCACGCGAGGTTCCCAATGAACCGCCGCACCTTCCTCGCCAGCACCGCGGCCGCCCTCGCCAACGCCCAAGACGCCCCCGTATCGCTCGATCCCGAATTTTTCCGCCACTATATCGACGGCTTCAACCACACTTACAAAGAGGAAGTGGTCAACTACATCCCCGACGCCCGCGCGTGGGAGTTTCTGAAGGCCAACATTCCCCTCTTCACCTGCCCCGACCGCGACATTGAAGAGATCTATTACTACCGCTGGTGGACTTACCGCAAGCACATCAAGGAAACGCCTGACGGTTTCCTGGTCACCGAGTTCCTCAAGCCGGTGAAGCACGCCGCCGAATACAACGCCCTCAGTTGCGCCTTCGGGCATCACGTCGCGGAAGGCCGCTGGCTGCGCGACCCGCAATTCATCGATGGCGACGTTCACTTCTGGTTGCGCTCGGGCGTTGGCGGAAGCATCCGCCGTAACTTTCACCAGTTCAGCGGATGGGCCGCCGCCGCGCTCTACGATCGCTGGCTGATGGATGGGCGCCAGGACTTCCTGGTCTCTTATCTCGATCCACTGGCCGCCGATTACGCCGCCTGGGAGCAGGAGCGCCTCACCGATACCGGCCTCTTCTGGCAGCGCGACGTCTCCGACGGCATGGAAAGTTCCATCAGCGGCGGCCGCAAAGTCAAAAATATCCGCCCCAGCATCAACAGCTACATGTACGGCAACGCGAAATCGATTGCCGCCATCGCGGAACTAGCGGGCAAGAAGACGCTCGCCGCGCAATTCCGCGACAAGGCGGCGCGCCTGAAGGACCTGACCGAGCAGCGCCTCTGGAACAAGCCGGCCGCCTTCTTCGAAACCCGCGTCGAATCGGGCGAATTCGCGCCCGTGCGCGAACAGATCGGCTACACCCCGTGGTATTTCGATCTCCCGGCCCATGACGCGGGCTACGAAATCGCCTGGAAGCAACTGATGGACCCGCAGGGCTTCTACGCCCCCTACGGCCCCACCACCGCCGAGCGCCGCAACCGCGAATTCCAGGTTCCGTACGAAGGCGACGATTGCCAGTGGAACGGCCCCAGTTGGCCCTTCGCTACCACCATCACTCTCAAGGCCCTGGCCAACGTCCTCAACAATTACCGACAGACCGCCGTTTCCCGCCAGGACTACTTCGATACCTTCCGCATCTACACCAAAAGCCAGCACATTAAGCTGGAGGACGGCCGCGTGGCGCCGTTCGTCGATGAGGACCAGAACCCGCTGACCGGCGAGTGGCTGGCGCGCGCCATGAAGATCCGGAAGCAGACCTACTACGGCCGGGGCGACCACTACAATCATTCCGGCTATGCCGACCTGGTCGTCACCGGACTGGCCGGTCTCCGCCCGCGCGCCGATTCCACCGTCGAAGTAAATCCGCTGCTGCCCGCCGGAGCGTGGGATTGGTTCTGCCTCGACCGCATCCCGTACCGCGGCCGCGCGCTCTCCATCGTCTGGGACAAGGACGGCGGCAAATTCGGCAAAGGTAAGGGACTGCGCCTCTTCGCCGACGGACGCGAAATCGCCCACGCACCGGAGCTGGCGCGCATCACAGGACAACTTCCATGAAACGTCGGACTTTTCTTGCGGGGTCAGGTCTGGCCGGCCCGGCCATGGCCTTTTTGGCCGATGCGGAGGCCCCCGCGGAAGCCCCCGCCACGCGCTGGGAGAAGAGCGCCCAGCGCAAGCGCGAGATCACGCAAGGCATCGTCTGGCCCAACCACGAGGATCTCGCCTTCCTGCTGCGCCGCGGCGGCAATCCCGAAGACGTCGTCGAGCACTACGAAGCGCAGCACGACCCCGCCAACATCCCGCGCATGGCGGCGGCCGGCATCCGCTACGCCCGCATCCACTTCTACAAAGGCCTCGGTCTCCAGGCTGAAGGGCCGGAGATCGAGCGCAGCAGGCGCACCGTCGCGCTCATGAAAGTTGGGACGCGGGGGCGATCAGAAACTGGCCGGGTTGCTCCACCTGGATCCACGCACCGTGGCCCGCGGACGAAAGCAACTTCTGGCGCAGGATGTGTAGTGGGAGCGGGTACGCAAATCCGATGCGGGCCGCCATTGCCATGCCGCCCGAGGGGGCATTCCACAACCTGATCCTGGTGGCGATCCGGAAATCGTATCCGGCCAACGCGCGCAAGATGAATTCTCGATGGGGCGGTAGATTCGCTGGATCATGCCAGCCGGCTGCCCAATTACGGCTCGAAGATGGGGGTGGACGCGACGCAAATGGCCCGGCGAAGGCTTCACGCGGCCATGGCCGGGCGTCATCACCATGCAGGAGGAGGTGAAGCGGCGGGTCGAGGAGTTATGGAGGAAGGCGGGGTTGTAGGCCACGGGTGCCGCGCCGGGCCCGGCCGCTCAAACGGCCCCAACGCTCGGTCGTCCCAAAGTTCCGTTTGCAGTCTCCGCAAGCCCTTGATAAAATTGAAATGTTCCTCACGGTGGGTGTAGCTCAGTTGGTAGAGCGCTGGATTGTGGTTCCAGTGGCCGAGGGTTCAAATCCCTCCACCCACCCCAATGAAAACCAACCTGAGTTTAAAATGCCGGGGTTTGGCAGGCGATTCGGGGGGTTACCGGATTGTTCATCCACCTGAAACCGACGGGCGCCTGTGTTCCAGGTCGGCCTCCATGGCTGACTGGAACGCCTCCGGCGCCGAAGAATCCCTTGCGCGCCCGAAGGCAGGTAGCGAACTCGCCCGCCACGGTAATGTTCAGGCCCAACGTTCGCCGGTAGCTTCCGATATTTGGTGAAATCGGTAGCTATCCTTGCCAATCGCCCAACATCGTCCAGGGCTATCTGACGCCAACGCGCGATTGCACGGTGCAGAGGGCTCGGCGGGATCGGCCCTGCATCAGCGCCCGATAATCGCACCATCCGAAATAGCAGCAGCTCGGAATGGGTAGCAGGAGGGCCAATCCCGTCAGGATGGCGAGGGGATCGTGAAAATATAGTAAGCGCAGCCCCTGGGTCAGGCAAAAGCAGCCAATCAACAACATGAGCCCGATTTGGACTCTCAGTTGCTGGCTGGAGATCGGCCGTGAGGTCGCCTCGCAGATTACTATCGCGGTATCGTTTGGTCTGGCGTCGATGCATTCCAAGGTCATTTTTCGGCCCTCCAGGATCTATCTTGGCAATTCCTGCCGATTCGATCCAGGGGCATTCCGTACCGTTGCTCTACCATAACCAGCGTTAATGCCGGAGGTTGTCGAAACATAGCATTCCGGAGCACGGACTTTGGCCAGCCAAGCCCAAGCGCTGCCATGCCCAAGCACTTGTTTCGGGGCCGCTGGAGGAATAGAAACTTATTGGAAAAGATGAAAAAAAGATTGTCGATCCTTATGCGACGACCCCCAGCGCGGTAAACAGGTCTCGCATGCCAACCCGCAGATGTTCGTAGTGGTGATCGATCGGTGTGGGATGGTTCAGTTTGGTCTGTGGCTCGGGCTGCTGGCTGGCGGCAAGCAACGGCCTGATGACCTTTTCTCGGAGGACCACCAGCGCCGTCATGGCCCGCAGGCCGTCCGGTTCTGGCTCATATCGACGTGAGGTCCCGATCTTGCGAACCATCCCTTTGCCGCGCAGTTTTTTGAGATCGTAGGCGGCCCGACGCGGGCCGTATGCGGATTCGGCTTCACCGGTCATGGCGCGCACTTTCTGGGCCAACT
>JBKQPR010000194.1:0-12112 GCA_052144935.1 Bryobacteraceae bacterium | reverse complement strand
AAAATCGTCCGGTGCTCAGACTCCGACCTTCACCGATGATAGAAAGCCTCGCCGAAACGATACTCGCCAGGGCTGCCAGATTGAAGCCCCTTCAGCCGTGAAACCGCGTTTTCACGCCGGATCCAAGCCATACCGCCAGCATCAGCCCGAAGGCGATCAGATAATAGGATGGCTCGTCCACGCTGGTCACAATCAGTCCGCTCAAAATCAGCACATAGGCGGCCACCGCCGCGCCGTATATGCAGACCGTCTCTATGAGCGGCCTCGATCCCGGCAAATACGACGATGTGAACGGGATGCGGTCGAACCCGAAGAGCAGCAGTTCATCCACCGTCAGCGACGCCACCAGCGCCAGCAGCACCACGGCCACGCCCGTCGCCGCCCCGAAAATCCGCAGCTCCAGCGGCAGTGTCAGAAGCGCCACCGGGACCACCCCCAGGCAGAACAGGAACCGGTCCACGCCGCGCAACAGCAACTCGCGGTTGCCGGTTTCGTTCACCCGGAACACCCAGAGCCGGCCTGGCCATCGCGGCGCTGGGCCTGGTATGGACGCTGTGGCCCGCCCCGGGCGCGCGCGCCTACGAGGGCGGGGGCAGGCGAAGATCGGTCTACCGCCACGGCCCGCGTGTTGCCATCGATCTGGGCCATTGGAACGATTCGCCCGCCGACGCGCGCTTTCTCGCGTTCGGCGACTTACTAACCTGGGACGGCTACCGGGTAACTCGCTCCAAGCAGTACTTAGTGCCGGAATTCCTGAAAGATATCGACATACTGGTAATTGGCAACGCCATGCCCTATCCGGCCGGTCTCGGGCGCCTGGCGGAAGCGGTGGGTCTGTCCGGCCGGACCGTCTTCGCTCCGGACGAGGTGGAAGCGGTGCGCGATTGGGTGCGCGCGGGCGGTTCGTTGCTGTTGGAAGCCAACGCTCCGGCATCGGGACACGCCGTGGCGGCCCTGGCGGCGGCCTTGGGCCTGGCAATTCACGACTGCCCCACTCCGGTCTTCCTCCCCGAAGCCGAGCTGGAGGAACATGGCATCCTGGCCGGCCGTCCCGACGAGTATGAACGCGTCCATAGCGTCGCGGTTCTGGCCAGCGGCTGGATCGAAGCGACCTCTCCGGGAGCAGCCCAGGCCGTCGCGCTGCTGAAGGCCCCGGCGGGCATGGCCGGCCTGTGCGCATCCGGAAAGCCCCTCGCCGCCGCACTCGAATTCGGCCGCGGCCGCGTGGTGGCGTTCTCCGCACAACTGGAGCGCTCGGACGACCTGGTCCGCCGCACCGGCGTGGACCCGCGCCGCGCGGGCAACCGCCAATTCGTCTTGAACACGATCCACTGGCTCTCGCGGGCGTGGTGAGGGCCGCCCGTGGCGGGCATTCCCCCGCGGCGGGCTGGCCGGCCTGGCGAGGCGCCGGGCCAACGGGAGCCTTCGCCCCGCGGGCCGGGAACTAACAGCGCGCGGCCGGCGTCCAACTTCCGGAGAACTCCGGCCATGCTCGAAGCCCGCCGCCTCACCAAGTTCTATAACCACACCCCCGCTGTGAAAGACGTCAGCTTCACCATTCGGCCTGGTGAAATTCTCGGCTATCTGGGACCCAATGGCGCGGGCAAGAGCACCACCGTCAAAATGATCACCGGCCTCATCGATCCCTCCGAGGGCCAGATCTTCTATAAGGGCCGCACCGTGTACGACGACTTCACCGCCTTCCAGCGCAAGATCGGCTACGTGCCCGAGGAGCCGCACCTGTATCCGCACCTGTCCGGCCGCGAGTATCTGCAGCTTGTGGGGCGCCTGCGCGGCATGCCGCGGCCCTATTTGGAATTCAAGATGGATGCGTTCCTCCGCCTCTTCGGCCTCTGGAGCGACCGCCTCTCGCCGCTCTCTTCCTACTCGAAAGGCATGCGCCAGAAAATCCTGCTCTCCGCCGCGCTGCTGCACGACCCCGAAATCCTGATTCTCGACGAACCATTCTCCGGACTGGACGTCACCTCCGCGCTCATGCTGCGCCGCCTGCTGCACGCGCTCGCCGAAAAGGGCAAGATGATCCTGTACAGCTCGCACGTTCTGGAAGTGGTGGAGAAGGTCTGCTCCAGCGTCGTCATCCTGCGCAAGGGCGAGGTGGTGGCCTACGACTCCATCCACCGCCTGCGCGAATTGATGAGCCAGCCTTCGCTAGAGGGCGTCTTCGCGCAGCTTGCGCAGGTGGAAGACGGCGACGCCGTGGCCAACCAGATCCTTGAGGTCATGCAGACATGAGCGAATGGCTCAAGGAAACGCACGGGCCGGATTTCGAATTGCTGCGGCACTTCGTGACCCGTTTCTTCGACAGCGAGTTGACCACCACGCCCGAGCAGTGGAAGATGCCGGCCATCGGCGGCTTGTCGCTGCTGCTGCCCTGGTTCCCGTTGTTCGCCCAGCCGCTGAAATTCAAGTACGCCCACTTCTCCTCGCTCGCCACGCCCGGCCCTTACCAGGTGGCGGCGCGCGCCGATGAGCTGTGGCTGCTCACTCTGATGATGGCGGCCATCGGCCTCGTGACGGCGGTCAAGTGGCAGGCGCTCTTTCCCGGCCTGCGCGATTACCAGGTGCTGGGCACTCTGCCGCTGCGCGCCCGCCAGATCTTTCAGGCCAAGTTTCTGGCTCTGCTGCTGGTGTCCACCGCCGCCGTGGTGGCGCTCGACGCGCTGCCCTGCCTCACCTTCCCGCTGGTCTCGGCCAGCCGCTGGCAAATCAATCCCTCAATGGCGGACCATTTGAAGGTCCAGGCCATGGCCTTCGCGGCCGCTTCCTATTTCTGCTTCTTCGGATTGCTGGCCCTTCAGGGTGTGCTGCTGAACCTGCTGCCGCCGCGGCTCTTCGGCAGGGTCACTGGCTACCTGCAAGGCCTGCTGGTGGCCGCCATGCTGCTCCTGCTGGTGCTCAGTTTCTCGATCGACACCCCGTTTCTGGCCACCGCACTCCAACCGCGGCTTTCCGCCTGGCTGCCGCCGGTCTGGTTCCTGGGCCTCTATCAAAACCTGCTGGGCGACCCCGACCCGGCCATGGCCGCCCTGGCCCAGCGCGCCCAAGCCGGACTGGCCCTCGCGCTGGCGCTGTCCGTACTCTCCTACGTGGTCAGCTACCGGCGCCATCGCAAGCTGCTGATGGAAGGCGCCTCCAGTTCCTCCCGCGGCGATCGCAAATGGACCGGCGCCGTTCTGGAGTGGCTGGTCCCCAACCCGCGCCAACAGGCCATCCTGGTCTTCATGACCAAGACCCTCGCGCGCAGCAGCCAGCACCGCATGATCCTGATGGGCTACGGCGGCTTTGGCCTGGCGATTCTGCTCACCGGCATTCTGGGCCTCCAGCAGGCCGTCTCCAAGCCGGATCGCTCCGCGGCCTGCTTCGTCTACGCTCACGTGATCCTGCTGACCTTCCTGCTCATCGGCCTGCGCCACCTCTTCACCATCCCGGTGGAGTGGAAGGCCAACTGGACCTTCCAGCTCGCCGAGCGCCAGGGCCGCCTGGATTGGATGCGCGCGGTGGACCGCTTCATCCTGTTCTGGGGCGCCGTCCTGATGCTGGCTCTCCCGCTTCCCGTGGAGGTGCGCCTGCTGGGCTGGCGCGCCGTGGCGGAAGCGGCCCTCTTCACAGCCTTCGGCCTGCTGTGCTACGAGTGGGTCTTCACCAACTGGCAGAAACTGCCCTTCACCTGCTCCCACCTCCCCGGCAAGATTCCGGCGTGGGTGCTCACGCTCTGGGGTATCGGGATCATTGGGGCCTTCCCCATCGTCAACGGACTGCTGCTGGTCAGCCTGTATCAGCCCATCGTTTACGTCGTCGTTCTGGGCGCGATCGTCGCTATCTGGATCGGCCTGTACACGTCCCGCCGCGTGGACTTCGGAGAACTCCGCCTGACCTACGACGACCTGCCCGACCCCGCCATCCACGGTCTGAATCTGCTGCGCTAGGTGGGGCAATGCTTATACGGCGGGGATCATCGGTCTCATCGGTCTCGACAGGTTTGGGTGCGGGTGCCGGGAGATGGTATTATTCCGAGTGTTATCGAATAAACACCTCGGATGGAGTTCAAGCTCAAGGTACGAGTGAGCCGCTCGGATGCTCGGACCATCCGGCACGTTCTTGACCAACTCGCCGCGACGGGCGCTGTCCAGGAAGCGGCTGAAGATTGCATTGTGGAAGGCAGGATGGAAGGCGCGAGTGCCAGGCAACTGAGCCGCGCGCTCCTTTCCGCTTTGCGAAAAGTGGAGAAGAGGACGACGCTCCGCGCGGAATGGACCTCCAGCGACAACCTTACTGAAAGGTTCTTCGACTACGTCTTGAAGAGGACGACCGGGAACTGATGCCGAATGGGAACGAAACCGCGGCCGGGCATCGGGCGGAACTCCGAGGGTTTCGGAGCCGGCCTGCGAGTCGCGACATATGACCTGGCCCGCTCTGGCTCAGCTCGCCGTCTTTCTGGGAGCGCTGTTGGCAATCACCAAGCCTCTGGGCGCCTACATGGCCAACGTCTTCGCGGGAGAGCGCACCTTTCTTTCCCGTGCGCTGGCTCCCATTGAAAGAGCCATTTACCGGACCTGCGGGATTGACCCGGCGATCGAGCAGACCTGGACCGCCTATGCCGCTGCTGCCCTCCTGTTCGGGCTCGTCAATTTCGTCTTGTTCTATGCCCTGCTGCGATTGGAGGGATTCTTGCCTTTGAATCCGGCCGGGTTCGGAACCGCCCGGGCGCCGGCCGGCAGTGTTCCCATCACGCCCGACCTGGCCTTCAATATCGCTATCAGTTTCATGACTAACACCAGTTGGCAATCCTACCCGGGCGAGATGACCCTCAGCTATTTCGCTCAGATGGCGGGGATCGCCGTACAGAGTTTCACTTCGGCTGCGGCCGGGCTCGCTGTGGCGGTGGCGCTGATTCGCTTTCGTTCGTGACCGGACCGGCTTTACAGGCAACTTCTGGGTTGACTTGACGCGCAGCGCTCTGTACGTACTCCTCCCGATTTCCTTCCTGGGCGCTTTGTTCCTGTGCTCACAGGGCGTGATTCAAACTCTGTCGCCCTACCGCAACTTCACAACCTTGGAGGGAGCCGGACAAGTTATACCCATGGGACCGGTGGCATCGCAGGAGTCGATCAAGCTTCTCAGCTCGGACGGCGGGGGGTATTTCAATGCCAACTCCGCCCACCCATTCGAAAACCCGACGCCGCTCACGAATCTTGTCGAGATGCTGCTCATGCTCGCGGTGCCGGCAGGCATAACCTACACTTTTGGCCGAATGGTGAACGAGCAACGGCACGGCTGGACCCTTTTCGCCGTAATGCTGGTGCTGTTTGCCTCCGGAACTCTGTTCGCCACGTGGAGTGAGCAGGCTGGCAACCCGATCCTGCGTGTGGCCGGAATCGACCCAAAGCCCGGCAACGGCCAACCCGGCGGGAACATGGAGGGCAAGGAAGCCAGGTTCGGCATCGCCGGCTCCGCGCTTTTTTCGGTGACCTCCACGGCCTCCTCGGATGGCGCCGTGAACAGTTCCCACGATAGCTTCACGCCCATGGGTGGCCTGGTTCAGATATTCAATCTCACGACCGGCGAAGTCATTTTCGGAGGGGTGGGAACCGGCCTCGTGTCGATGATTTTCATGGTGGTCGTGACCATCTTCATCGCCGGCCTGTGGTGGGGCGAACGCCGGAGTACCTGGGCAAAACAATTGAGGCTAAGGAAATGAAGATGGTCATGATATCGTTTGTGGCCACCAGCGCCGCGATTTTGCTGTTCGCCGGCGCAACATTTCTGGTGGCCTTCTCCCAGTCGAGCTATTGGAATCCTGGCGGCGCCCTCACGGAGAACCTTACCAATCGGGGCGCGCACGGACTGAGCGAGATCATCTATGCGAACGCCAGCGCCGTGGCCACCAATGGGAGCGCTTTCGCGGGGCTCAACGCCAATTCGCCGTGGTTTAACGTAACTCTCGGCCTCGATATGCTCATCGGACGATTCCTGGTTATTATTCCAGCGCTCGCCATCGCAGGGACCCTGACGTGGAAAAAGCGTCGGGCAGTCACCTTCGGAACCCTGCCCACGCATGGTCCGCTGTTTGCCGCCTTGCTCCTCGGCACCATCGTACTCGTGACTTTGACCTTCCTTCCGGCCCTATCGCTCGGGCCGATTGCCGAGCACTATTTGATGCATCTCGGGACCACCGTACGGTAGATCGCGCCGCAAACGGTGATCCGGCCACCGGCCATCGGGGAGTGCTTGCGGGTTTTCGAGACTTTGCGGTTCGGCGGCGTCTGCCGCTCCCTGACGAAGCTGTGAAAAGAATCGCTGAGATCGCCTGAGATCGCCGGGTTGACAGACGGGGTGCCCCCTGGGCCCGTCTGTCCCATCTTGCTGCCGAAGGACCTGCAAGACATGTGGGGCTGGCGCTCTCGCGAAATCGGTAACTTTGGCAGCGTCTTCAGGGGAGCGCCGCGGGTGGGGACTTTCCCGAATCCGGTTGAAGCACCCTTACCCGCGAGCGATTTCGCAACGTACCTGAGCTTGCCCCGCTAATCGCCGCTAATCGACTGAACCTGCGGCGAGTTCTCAATCTGATCTGCGCCAAGTCGAGCGTTGCGGGAGATGCTCCCCGGCTCGTTTGTCGAACGCCACCGCAAATGTGGAAAGCCCACTTGTCGGTGCGCCGATGGCAAACAACTGCACTCCGAGTTTCAGGTTTCGGTGCTACTGGAAGGCAAGTTGAAGACTTTCCACATCCCTGCCGAGTTGGCCGAAGAGGCCCGCCGCAAGGCGGAGATGCACAAGCGGTTTCAGGAAACGGCGGCCATCATCGGCCACATCGACCTGCGCCGCTTTCTGCAGCGTAAAGGGGAAAAAGAGGAGAGTTGACTTTGCAGCGCCACCAGTTCGAAGCCGATCTCGACAAGGTGTTCGATTGGAGGCGCGCCGATACCCGGCTAGCCATTGCAGGGAAACGACGCGAGACGCTACACTGGTTCCACAAGAGCATTCCCCGGTCGTCTAATGGTAGGACAGCGGCCTTTGGAGCCGTGAATCGTGGTTCGAATCCATGCCGGGGAGCCAAGTCACTTATAATCAATCACTTAGAGGCAGACCAAAATCAGTTGTACGGGAATTGGTACAAATTTCTATGGAAAACTCCGGGTTTGGAACGTCCAAATCGCCCGATCTCACAGGCCACTCCCGGCGTCGAAGGCGTCTACAACACCGCCCACAACGACTGCCGCTTCGATGGCAAACGGCTCCCACCAGCCGCCGCAGTTCAACAGTTGGTCGCTGCCTGGAAGGTGATGCGGAGGATGCATCGGGCGAAATAGCTTCCGGTGGCCGCTCGGATTTTTCAACGTCCACTTTGCAATTTTGCAAGACTCGAACATCGCCCAGAGCACGCCGCAATCGCACATGTAGAAAAGGAACTTCAATCGAAGTCAAGCAGCTTCGGGAGCGGCTTGACGGGCTACAGCGACTCAGGTAACCAACAGCCACTTGATTGGAGCACTTTCACTCATCTGGCCGCCCGCCAGAACGCTTGGCAACTGTTCCAAAAGCTCTTGAAGTCTATCTTCGGAGTTGTAAGGCTGCCGAGCCGAAAGGCAAGAAACACAATTCGATCCAACTTCCCAACTTCCCTTTTGGGCGTACTGATGATAACTTCATCCACGGTTATCGGGGACATTGAAATTCCTTTCTCTGCGAATCGCCGATGGCAGGAATCGCTCAGTTGGCGCAGCCGCCGAGCAGAGGAACGGCGGCAGCTTTTTACGCTCTTCAGGCAACTTGGCTTTGGATGGGGCTGCATTGCGGCCAAGTCTGCTGCCTGTACTATATGAGGGACCAAGGGGATTAACAACGGTGCATTAGGTAACGATGGGTTTACAGCCAATAGATAACAGGCAATGTCCTGGAGGGCCGCAGCCGGACGCCCCGAAATTTAACGGTCCCGATCTTCCGGGCGGCGGCTCCGATCACGACGGCAACCCTACCGCCAGAATACCTCGCCAGGGGCCACGGAACGCCGCAGAATCGCTCCACAGCGCCGGGGAGGTCCGGTATGGCCGGAACACGGCGAACGCCCACAGCGCCCCTAATCGCCGGTTCCGGTCTTCCTGATTTTTCGTCGCCGCCCGCCGCTTGAACCATCTAAGCGGAAACGGGATTCGGGACTCCAATGGAAATAGACGGCAGCAAAGAAACACTCGACGCCGGTGACAAGTGTGGGCGATGTGGCTGCGCTCGAAGGGATCATCTCCCTGTTTGTTCGTCGCATCTATAATGCAAGAAAATGCAAGAACTTCAGCGACCCGAAGCGTAAGAAGATCAAGAAGAAGTGAAGAACGCCCGGACGTTGTAGCCGAGTGCGAAGTTGTCATCGTTACAATCCGGCGCAGTCTCCAGAATTTCCGCGGATCAACAATTTGCTTCGCCCACGGCCCTCTTAAGAGAGCGATCTGGGATCTGGCAGTCTGGAATGGTCCAGGCCGAAAATGTTACCAGCATTTAGGATGATTCCTCTTTGCCGATCATCTAAGTCATCCCAGGCAAGATGTGCCATCGGAACATTTCCAAGGTGAAACATTAGGACTCTCTCTCGGCCCGTCAGGTGGGTCCAAAGGGCAGAAATGGTTTTCGCTTCGATTTCCATTCCTAATTTTAGCATGTGGCGTTACACCAAGAGCGGAGTGGACTTGCACATGAAATGGGAATGGCCAGTGGCGCCGGGCAGCGATCGGGGAAGCCGGCGCCGCCGGCCGAGACCAGCGCTGAAACTTGAACTCACACTTGATTGGCGGAGGAGGAGGGAATTCAACCCTCGGTGGCCCTTACGGACTCACGCCAGTTTTCGGGACTGGTGACTTTAGCAACTCGTCCACCCCTCCGCATTGGAAAGATCTGGAGCGCCGCCGCGGATTTGAACCGCGCACACCGAGTTTGCAGCTCGGCCGCTCACCACTTGCTGTTGCGGCGCCTGGCACTCCGGGGGCCATTCGAACACCCAATGGCGGGTTTGGAATCCGCTGGCCTCACCATCGGCGGGGTGCCCTTTGGTCCCGGCATGTGGTGCGCCCGGCTGGATTCGAACCAGCACTGTACCGCTTTTGAGGCGGTTGCCTCTGCCGTTGGACTACGGGCGCAATGGTAGGCTCGGTCGGATTCGAACCGACACTGGACGCGGTCTGAGCGCGTTGCCTCTGCCGGGTTGGGCTACGAGCCTATGGTGTTCGGGGCGAGATTCGAACTCGCAACCATGCGGCTCTCAACCGCACGCGTCTGCCAAATTGCGCCACCCGAACATTGGTGGGCAGTCAAGGATTCGAACCTTGGATGTTTCCCGAAGGGTTACCGGGGCTACAGCCCGGCGCTTTCAGCCTCTCAGCCAACTGCCCGAACGCGAATTGTCAAAGATCTGGCGGAAGGCAGGCGACTCGAACGCCTATGTCCCGAGGGACCCTGGCTTAGCAGGCCAGTGGGATACCAATTACCCGAGCCTTCCAGGCACGAGCTGTAAAATGGATTTACAGGGGAATTACAGACTTAGTAAGAGACACCAAGACTGTCCGACTGAAAGTCGGTAGGATAGGAGGCCGCGACTGAAGAAGTGCCGCATCTTTAATTAGTCTACAGCGAACCGCGACGTCGAGTCAAGACTCGTTTTGGACCCCTTTGGATCCCTTGGGCCCGAGATCGGTTCGGCCGGTTTCTTCGTCGGGCATCGACCGAAGGGCACCGGAATCGCAGATCGTGGGCCAATAGGCGCGGCCGCCGCGGATCTGCACGGAAAGCAGCGTAGCGCCGGGGTGTGGAGTTTGGCCGGAAGCCGAGCCTCACACCCGAGCAGATCGGCCACGCCCCCGAAGGTAATCGACAAAGGCGAAGCCCGCCAATTGTGGCCGACCTTGTGGACGTGGGCCGGTCGACGCTTTACCGGGCGCGGAGTCCCTAACGGTGCCGGTCCTGCGCGCCGGGGTCGCGAGCAC
This sequence comes from Bryobacteraceae bacterium, assembly GCA_052144935.1. Classification (GTDB taxonomy): domain Bacteria; phylum Acidobacteriota; class Terriglobia; order Bryobacterales; family Bryobacteraceae; genus JOPF133. Next base: position 2,123 of record JBKQPR010000194.1, on the reverse strand, counting down.
TTGAGACCCGGTTGTTGACCAACGTCATTGCGGCCGGTTCATCTTGAAACCGGTTGTCGCCTCGGTGTAATCCGCGGTGTAGCCAGCGCGCTGAACGGGATGGGTAGCCAGAAGGTCGAATAGTCCTTCCTTGAGATAAGCGCGGTCGATGTGCACGCCAACGACCTCTCCGATCGTCAGGTACTGGTCGAGCACAGAGCCGTCAGCGCCATGCAATTGGACAATCTGCACCAGCTTGCATTCCAGCGCCGCCGGAGCTTCTGCGACGCGCGGCGGCGCCACAATCCGGCTTGCGGCCGCTGCCAGCTTAGCAAACTCGAATTCATTGGCACCATGCGGCAAGGCGGCCGACGTCTGGTTCATTTTCTCGGCCAGCGGACGGGTCACAAGATTACAGACAAATTCCCCGGTCGCCTTGATGTTGGCCACCGTGTCCTTCCACCCCGACGAGCTGAACATGACCATCGGCGGGTGGTCGCAGACCGCGTTGAAGAAGCTATAGGGTGCAAGATTCACGCGGCCCTCGGCATCCCGGGTTGAGATCCAGCCGATCGGTCGGGGCGCGATTATCGCCTTGAAGGGATCATGCGGGAGGCGGTGACCTTTCGACGGCTCGTAAAAATGAAATTCCGGCACAATGCCATCATATGCGGTTCGATTCTGCGCCGCCCCCGGGCGCGAGGCCACCGCTGTTGAGTGCGCCCCTCGTGGGGCGTCGCGCTTCCCACCGGCGAATTCCGCGGAAAAGCGTCTCACACCGCAAGGCGTCGCGGCGGGCGGCCTCCCGCGCGGACGCCGGCGCCGCCCGGCTTGACGCGGGCGACCATTTGCCGGACGCCGCGTGCGGGACGCCGGGCGAAACCGCCAGACTGGCTCGGCCTGGCGGCCGGCAGTGGGCGCCGGGCAGTGATCGTCACGCGCCCTCGCGCCGACATCCGTCATGCGCGCCGCTTGGCGCACGTCGGGATCGGCTCCCCGGCAGCCGCGGGAGACCGAGGAGCCGTCACCAGCTTGCTGCCGCCGGAGGCACGCTCTCGGCCCGCGGTCGCAGGGCCGCCGCCCGCCGCGACGGTCGGAAGCCGGGCGGAAACGGCCAGACTGGTCCGGCCTGGCGGCCGTTAGGGGCGCCGGGCAGCGATCGGAGAAGCCGGCGCTGTCGGCCGAGATCCCTACGCCGTCTCTCACGCGGACAACCACACTGCCCGCCCGCACCCGGAGCACGCCACCAAAGGTGTCGCACCGGAGGCCGCCTCGCGCATGGACGCCCTTGGCCCGCGGCCGCATGGCCGCCGCCCACCGCCAGCGTCTTGCAGTAGTTGGCCGAACCGTCACGAACGACCCTGCCACCAATCGGCGACCGCGCCACGTACGAACAGCCGCACCAGTATTCGGTCGGTGTCAGCGAAGCGATCGTGAACGGCAAACTCGTGCTGCACCAAGGCCGAGTGACACCGGAGCCCCCGGCAAGGTGCTGCTGGGCCCGTCGCCATCGCGAGTGGAATGATCAGGCCCGCGCGCGGCTCAAAACTTCCATTTAAGGACAATGATGCATTTCGTCAATTTAAATGTTTTGAAATCGATGCCGACGTCCGGCACAATGGTCACGTCTTTGCCAAGGGGAACGCCCTTGTCTTTGATGATTGTCTTCATCCAGTCGGGAAGTTTCATGACTTCCTCTTTTTTCGCCCTTTGGTCCACCTCGATAACCTTCAGGTTTACATTGAGGCTCGCCGAGGCGTTATCTATCTGCTTGCGTATGTCGTCGCGCTTCTTCCTGAGATCGGCGAGCTTCTTTTTGTCGTCATCGCTAGGGCTGCGGTTCTTGCTTAGGTCGGCGATTTGGTCGTCGATCGGATCAAGCTGCTTGGCGTAATCGGCCAGCTTCTTGTTCCAGTAGTCGAGTATATTGGAGACCGATTTCTTATAGCTCTCGACGTAAAGGTCACCCATGTCACTTTCCTCCATTGTCAGGCGAGTTTAAATCCCCGGGGCCGTTTGACTTGGATCCGGCGCATTCCGGCCTCCCCGGAGGCCGCCAAACGCCGTGTTGACAGGCGCTGGGTGCGTATTGTAGAATTCCGCCAATTCCTAACCTTCGGTTAGGAATTCGCGAAATGCCGTAT